>JACTUB010000027.1 GCA_015660885.1 Methanoregulaceae archaeon
GTGCTATTGCATTAATTTTTATTCTTAATGTCCCGCCGGTATATTACACAATTATCTTGCTTCCCCTCGTTGCCGGAGTGATCTTTTTCATCGTTTTATTCTGTCTCGGCCGGTGTTCTGCAGAAAATAAATACATCCAGATCCTGCTCACGATGCTTCACGAGATAAAACGTGCTTCTCTCTCGCTGCGTTCAATAATCGTTCTGGGATTTTCATCGATTATCATCTGGCTCCTCGATATATTCGTCTGCGTCTCGGTCATCATGATGTTCGAACAGCTGATCCCTTTTGCAGTTGTCGTTCTCGCAGTTGTCATCGGTAACCTGGTCAAAGCGGTACCTATTACTCCCGGAGGGATTGGCACGTACGAGATTTCCCTTGCGATCATTTTCGGTCTGGCAGGAGTATCCCCGGCGATTGCAACTCTCATAGCAGTAATCGATCACCTGATCAAGAACCTTGTTACCCTCGCGGGGGGGATAGTTTCTATCTACTTCTTCGGCGACTGGGTAATCCCGAGTATCAAATCGGCGCTGAACACAAAACTGGGTGGAGGAAAAGAGTCTGACCGTTGAACAGCAGATTTTTTCTGTAGTAAGCTGGCTCGTTGTTATTTCACTATTGCAGATTTCCTTATATCCATCGTTGAAAAAGACGTTTGGCAGCTTTGCATTTCCGGTCGCTTTCCCTGCTTCACTATTGGCATTCACACTTTTTTCCTGGTACTGCGGACTGGTGCATATTCCCGTCCAGCTTGCCCTTCTTCCTTTCATTGTACTCCTCGCATACCATCTTTTCTTCCTTCACTATTCCCCTGATGAACTGAAAGCAGCATGGCGCTGGGAGACCCTCTTTGTGATCTGTTTTTTCCTCATGCTGGATGTACGGTTTGTCAATCCTACTATATCTTACGCAGAAAAATTTATGGACCACGCGTTTCTTGCGTCAGTCATGAGAAATCCGGTGGTTCCACCGCTTGATCCCTGGTTTGCCGGGGGATTCATGAACGTATACTATTACCTCGGATACTGGATGTTCGGGTGCCTTGGTATTGTTACCGGGGTGCCATCTAACATCGCATTCAATCTCGCACTCCCAACAATTTTTGGTATGGCTGCAGTCTCGATGTATGCAATCGGGACTCTCGTTCTTGATCGTTACCGCTGGCTCCCGCTTGTCGTATTATTTATTCCGAACCCCTCGTTTTTTTTCCAGATTATTCAGGGAAAAGCATGGAGCGCTATTCTGTGGGATAGTACCAGGACAATTTCCAACACCATCAACGAATACCCGCTCTTCTCATTCCTGTGGGGCGACGTCCACGCCCATGTTATCTCGCTATTCAACCAAGTCTTCCTGATCTTCTTGCTCCTTTTCGCATACAAGCGGTGGGAATCTCTCGGAATCCGTGACAAATGTCTTGTGGGAATACTCACCGCAATCAGCCTTGGATCCATGCCGCTGATCAACACTTGGGATGTATTAATATACGCCCCTTTTACGGTCCTTACGGCAGCACTGGTCATGCGGAGGACATGGAATACCGGTAATAGGAATTCCTCCATATTCTTCCTGATTGCAGTTCCCCTTCTGGCAATCCTGAGTTACCTGCCTTTTTATCTCCAGCTCCAGACGCATACCGGTGGAATAGGTATTGTCAGTATCCCATCAAACCCGGGTGAATTCCTGCTGGTGAACGGATTGTTCATCGGCATTTTTATCCTGTTTCTCTGGCAGGATATCGCCCGGCGTCCCTACCTGCTCCTCATCGCGTTACCTTTTCTCCTGACCGGGTATATCACCGCGGCGATCATCGTGGTCCCGGCTGTATACATGGCAACACGGATCATTATAAGGAATGAAGTTGATTTCACCGATCTCCTCGCTTTCTTTGGACTTGGGATCCTCATATTCTGTGAACTGTTCTATCTGAAGGATAACATGGGGGATACGTTCTTCCGGATGAATACGGTCTTCAAGGCTTACCTTCCCTCGTGGCTTATGCTCGGTACCGCCGCATTTTCAATGACGGGGAAGTGGTTATCTGAAATCAGGAGGACCCCGCTCATTTCAGCCAGGTATACTGCGATTATTACCGTTATCGTGGTCAGCGTACTCTTTATCCTCCCGTTTGTTATCCCGGTCAATCAGAATTATGGAACAGGGACACTGGACGGGCTCGCGTATCTTAATGATTCACATCCGGGGGACGCTGTAGCGGTTGCGTACCTCCGCACCCTTACAGGAAACGAGATCATTGTGGAGGCAGAAGGTGGCGACTATACCTACTTCTCGCGGATTTCATCGTTTACCGGCATTCCGGGAATAATCGGCATGCCCTTCCATGAATATATGTGGCGTGGCGATGATACGGGGTGGTTCAGTACACGACTCGCTGATGTAAAGTCAATCTATGAAGACCCGGAAAAGACCGTTATGCTCATGAAAAAATACCACGCCACACTTCTTTATGTCGGCGATGCCGAGCGTGAGCGTTACGAGATACATATTCCCACATCTGGTCTGGTAAGAATTTATTCTGCCGGAGGAACTGAAATTTACCGGCTTTTGTGATGACGGGCATCCGGTAATCTTATACAAATAACGGTACAAATTTTCTGGTCTCCGGCCAGTCCTTCACAAACCTTTATTTCCGCTCCTGATGAAATGATATGGCTACATCATTGCTGACTGATGAGTAATGAAGGAGCATTCTACTCCTGAATGAGGTGAGTTATGGCAAAAGGTTACGTTAAAACACAGGCTTCGGAAGAGCTTCAGAACAAGGCGCTTGAAGCCCTTGAAGTTGCACGGGATACAGGTAAGATCAAGAAAGGATCCAATGAGGCAACAAAAGCCATCGAACGCAGCATCGCCCAGCTTGTGCTGATTGGTGCGGATGTGGAACCTGAAGAGATCGTGATGCACCTTGGACCGCTCTGTGATGAGAAGAAAGTCCCCTATATTTTCATCAACAAACAGAATGATATTGGGGCTGCAAGTGGTCTTGACGTCGGCTCAGCTGCTGCAGCAATTGTAAAGCCCGGCAAGGCAAAAGAAACGGTTGAAGACCTTACCAAGCAGCTTGCCGCGCTGAAGGCTTGAGGATTCAACCATGGCAGACGATGCAACGCCAGCCGAAGTGATCGAGGTTGTTGGCTCAACCGGCATGCACGGTGAGGCAATGCAGGTGAAGTGCCGCATTCTCGAAGGCAACAATAAGGGACGGATTATAACCCGCAACACGGTTGGTCCAATCCGAGAGGGAGATATTGTCATGCTTCTTGAAACCGAACGCGAAGCCAAGAAAATGTCAAGGCGGTGAAGAGATGGTAGAACAACATCCCTGCAGCTTCTGCGGCATTCAGATCGAACCGGGAACCGGTAAGATGTATGTAAGAAAGGATGGTACAATCTTTTACTTCTGCAGCACAAAGTGCGAGAACAATCACAAGCTCGGCCGGGTCCCACGGCGTGTTCCATGGACTGCTGCGGGAAAAAAAGCTGCAAGCAAGGAGTGAGATCCCTTGGACCGCACCTTTGTTATGATCAAGCCCGATGGGATTCAACGCGGTCTGGTGGGCGAGATTATTTCACGGTTCGAAGCGAAAGGATTGAAACTTGTTGCGGCACGGTTCGAGAGGCTACCCGAAGGGCGGGTGATCGAGCAGTACCAGGAACACCTTACAAAACCATTTTTCGCGTCCCTTAAAAGTTATATAATGAGCGGACCCTGTTTTCTTATGGTCTGGGAAGGCAGGAATGTGGTCGCGATTGCCCGTTCATTAATCGGCGCGACCAACCCTCAGGAAGCGACGCCCGGTACAATACGGGGTGATTTCGGTATTGACATAGGGCGAAACGTCATTCATGGTTCCGACTCATTGCAGAGTGCCGATCGGGAGATTGGGATCCACTTCCGACAAAATGAACCGGTTACCTATACACGGATTGATGAATCCATCATCTACGAATATTAACCTCTTTTAACCTAATCACGTAACGGGACCATAATCTCTATAACTCTTTGAAACTGCACTATGCATAATGGCAGGCGATGTCCTCAGTTTTGCGCTGTTATCCTTTTCGTCCATCATCATTATTGTCAACCCACTCGGTGCAACCCTTATTTATGTTTCTTTTACGACGACAATGGATCATACCACCCGTGATGCTATTGCAAAAGATGCCTGCAGGTTTGCCCTTATTATCCTGCTTTCCGTCGCGGTTCTTGGAACATGGATCCTTCAACTCTTTGGTATTACCCTTGAGGCATTCCGGATTGCGGGTGGAATACTGCTTTTTGGCATCGGTATGGAAATGGTCTATGCAAAAACATCCCGCACAAAACTCACTGCAACTGAGAAGTACGAATCACGGGATATGGAGGACGTTGCTATGATGCCCCTTGCCATACCGATGATCGCGGGACCAGGAGCAATTACGACCACGATTGTGCTGATGAATGAAGCTATCACCATAACACCGATTGCGATTGGTATTTTATTTTCCTCTATCATAATTTCCATCGCGCTCACATACTTTATGATGAGAAATTCAGATTATATCATAAAAAAGATCGGGCAGCGCGAGTACCGGGCGATCAATCGTCTTCTGGGCATGCTGCTCATAGCGATCGCCGTGCAGTTTGTCATCAATGGCATCAGACTTGCCTTCCCCCTGTTTGCCGGTGGATGATAAGAATCATGTGGTTGGTTCTTTCCTGACCGCTGCAAAAGAAATTGTTAAAAGAGAGATGCGATGTGATGATATAGGGGATTTGATAATCCATGACCAGCAATAGACGTAACTGCCCGGATGACAGACATACTATCAGAGTGTGCAGTGCACAGTTTACGAGCACATGGGAAGATCCGGAAAAAACACTTGCCCGGGCAGAAATATTCGTCCGGCATGCTGCTGGTTGTGGTGCAAAACTGATCTGTTTTCCTGAACAATTTGCAACAGGCTGGGATCCGCAATCCCACAAAAATATCCAGACCATCGACGGAAATATCATCACAGCACTACAGGGATATGCAAAAGAATACACTATCGCAATTCTGGGATCGTTTAGGGAACGATCCGGCTCATTCCCGAAAAATACAGCAATAGCAATAGGGAATGACGGGGGGATTCTCGCGTCGTACGCAAAAATTCACCTGTTCTCCCCATCGCACGAGGAGAATATGTTCATTTCGGGAACTGAACTGGGTATTTTTTCCCTGGGTTCACTCATCTGCGGAATTGCAATCTGCTATGATCTCAGATTCCCGGCTCTGTTCAGGGTATACGCACACAAGGGGGTTCAGGCTGTTTTTGTTCCCTCGGCATGGCCGCAAAGCCGGATAAGGTTCTGGGAGCTGTTCGTCACCGCACGGGCTGCGGAAAACCAGATGTACGTTGTGGCGGTGAATACTACCGGAAAGACACCGGTTGACACGTATTCCGGTGCATCGATAACTGCAGACCCGCATGGGGTGATTATCAGCCGTGCAAATGAGGCTGAGCAACTCCTCTTCTCAGATATTGATCCCGATGACGTGGAGAGGACCCGGAATGCATTCCCCGTAGGGAAAGACTGCAAGGATGAACTCTATCACACACTCCTTGATAAAAAATTGTAACAGATTGCAGTATCTTAGTCTGGTTCCTTATAATTTACGACAATAATCCATAGGATGTACCTGTTTGATGGGTGAAACCGCACGCCTATATGTATCCGGCAGACCAATACTATTCCATGTATCATCTCGTGTGCGTCAACTGTGGAGCCACGTATCCCGCTGACGAGATTATCTATAATTGTAAAAAATGCGGTCACCTTCTTGCCGTGAAGTACCCGCTGGACGAAATAACTATAACCAAAGCAATGTGGGAAAAGCGACCGCTCTCGGTCTGGCGCTACCGTGAGCTGCTCCCGGTTAGAATCGATCCTGTTACCCTGCAGGAGGGAGGGACTCCCCTTTACCATTTGAAACGGCTCGGCGAGGAGATGGGGTTAAAGCATCTGTATGCAAAGCATGAGGGCATGAACCCCTCCGGTTCATTCAAGGACCGGGGCATGACTGTAGGTGTCTCAATGGCACTCCAGCTGGGCAAAAAGAGTGTTGCCTGTGCGAGTACGGGGAATACCTCAGCAAGCCTCGCCGTCTATGCAGCGAAAGCGGGGATACCGGCTGTTGTTCTCCTCCCTGCCGGAAAAGTTGCGATGGGCAAGGTAGCACAGGCGCTTATGCATGGAGCCAAGGTAATCTCCATCCGCGGAAACTTTGATCGCGCCCTTGAGATGGTGCACGATCTCTGTTTATCACATGGGCTGTATCTGTTAAATTCCATTAATCCATTCCGTCTTGAAGGGCAGAAGACCATCGGTTTTGAAGCTCTCGACCAGATCGGTGAGATCCCGGACCGGTTTGTACTTCCTGTAGGCAACGCAGGAAATATATCAGCGGTTTACAAAGGATTTCTGGAACTTCAGGAACTTGGTTTCATCGAGCGATTGCCGATGATGACCGGAATCCAGGCCGAAGGATCCAGCCCTATCGTACGTGCAATCCGTGGGAACCTCCCAGAAGTGATCCCGGAGTTGCATCCCGAAACCGTGGCAACTGCCATACGTATCGGCGCACCGGTTAACGCGGAAAAAGCTCTTACGGCGATACGGATGACCGGTGGGCTTGCCGAGTCGGTAACCGACGATGAGATCCTGAGGATGCAGCAGGACCTCGCCCGCAAGGAAGGCATAGGTGTTGAACCGGCATCGGCTGCTTCAGTTGCAGGAATACGAAAACTGGTAGAACTGGGATTAATTGACCGGAATGAGCGGATTATCTGTGTTGTGACCGGGCATCTCCTCAAAGACCCGGATGCGGTGATAAAACAATGCGAACCCCCGATAGAGATCAATGCAGATCTGCCTTCGTTACTCTCTGCGCTACACTTATAGTCATGCTGATCGCAGTCTCACCCGCGGGTGCGCTCTCCGCTGATTATACGATCTTCCCCAACGGGACCGCGTACAGGGCATCGATAGAGATCACGGATACTTCACAATATGAGTTTGTCGACACGGGTATTCTTGGTGAACCCGTGCCCCTTATTGTTGGAGAGGTTCAGCTCTCCGGAAATTGTTCTCCCTGCCGGTTCAATACGACCAGCCCCTCGTTTACCAGCAATCTCATGACACTTACATTTGAACGAGGGGATTATATCGTGTCGTATGTCTCAGCCCTTCATGATAACCACCTGCAGGTATCCTTTAAGAATCCCTATCATGTTAATATTACACTTCCCCAGGAATTTGCAGTGCAAAACCCGCTCCTTGCCGGCATCAGTCCCGGCGCTAATGTCACGCGATTTGCGGATAACACTACCCTGATCCAGTGGAACAGGACCATGTCAGCGGATCTCAGGTTCTATGATATGGACCGCGAAGCTCTTCTGTATTTTTTCCTTCAGTTCATGGGGATTCTCGCAGTTGTAATGCTGCTCCCGTTCCTGATAACAATGAGAAAGAAGAAGTAAATTGTAGAGAGAATATCGCGGGTGTTGCCTGTTAAAAAGGTCTTTTTTATTTACTACAGGCTCAAAGCCCATAATCTTTCTCAGCATTTCTCCTCGCAGGTAAAAGACTTCGACGGATCATTCCGGGATACTTTCAGACACATTTTTACGCAGGATTTGCATGTATCAAATTCCAGAATCGTGCCCGGCTGGCAGGGTTCCATCGCTATCAATATTACGACGTATAAACCGGATAGACGATAACTGTGCATACCAGAACAGGAGTTCCCGTAACCAGATTTGATCTTGGCACAGCGAAGAGGAGGGTACGGTGAATGCGACTATCGGGACGAGGAGTATTCCTTCGTTAATCATGTCCGGGTTCTTTTCGATAGCTTCTGCCCGGCAAAGAGCGGGCTGCGGTTCCCCTGAGATGACGGTACCAAAGCCATAAGGTAACATTTAAAGCCAGATTTTCCCATGTCCATACACTGGAGCTGATCACCGCTGTTGCGAGGTGTACTCATTTGACCGGAGTTCACTGATACGTAAGGAATGTGCCGGACGGCTCGGTGCTGATGGTATCGCCGAGAGTTCTCACGCGTCACTTGAGGATTTTGTGAGGACAGTCCGGGGTTTGGGGGGAACCGGTAACCGTTGAGTCGCTCATCTCAGAATGGATGCATGACTGGGGGAACCCGAAAACAGGAGAACTTATAAAAGAAGTTTACTCAAAATACGGGTACATACTCGGGTTTTAACGGTGCAATTCGAAAGAACACGCTTATACCAGCGTCTTCTGCGGATTATTGAGATGCTTCTTAGCTGCTGGTGTAACCTCCCTGCCCTGTGGTGTGCGTTTAAGAAACCCGATCTGGATCAGGTAGGGTTCATACACATCCTCAATAGTCCGAACCTCTTCCCCGACTGAGATGGCAATAGTCTTTGCACCAACAGGACCCCCGTCAAAATCATTGGCAATAACCGAGAGTATCCTCCGGTCCAGTTCATCCAGACCAAGCTCATCGATCTGCATCATAGAAAGCGCACTTGAAGTGATCTCCCGCGTGATAGTGCCATCACCTTTGACTACGGCATAATCCCTCACCCTCCGCAGCAGCCGGTTGACAATCCGTGGTGTCCCTCTGCTCCGCTTTGCAATCTCCTCTGCACCATCGGCAGTGATCGGTATCTTCAGGATGGAGGCACTCCGTATCACGATCTTCACCAGTTCGCCGGGTGCATACAGGTCGAGCCTGGAGATAATACCAAAACGGTCCCGGAACGGGGCGCTTAAGAGCCCTTGTTTTGTGGTTGCCCCGATAAGAGTAAACTGTTCGAGAGTCAGCTTGATTGAGCGCGCACTCGGGCCTTCACCAATCATCACGTCGATAAAAAAATCCTCCATCGCCGGATACAGTACTTCCTCAACTACCGGGTTAATCCGGTGGATTTCATCGATAAACAAAATATCCCCCCGTTTCAATGGTGTGAGGAGGGCAGCAATATCCCCCGGTTTTTCCAGTACCGGACCGGTCGTTGCCCGGATATCAGCACCCAGTTCATGGGCGATGATATGAGCAAGCGTGGTCTTGCCAAGTCCCGGTGGCCCGGAGAACAGGATGTGGTCCAGGGGTTCGCCACGTTTTTGTGCCGCTTCGATTGCGATCTTCAGGGTTTCTTTCACCTGGACCTGTCCAACGAATTCATCCATCCGCGCTGGCCGGATGGTAAGATCGTCTCCTTCTTCCGTGAGCGGTTCCGGTGAGTTAATCCTCTCGGTCATGATGCTTTTACCGGTCCTTCATTTTTACGAGTGCAGCTTTGATGATCTCCTGCACCGTGGGAGATTTCAGCGCACGAGCCGCATCGTTGACTGCATCCCGCGATTCCTTTTCTGCAAACCCGAGTGAGACCAATGCACTAACTGCATCATGAACCGCCGGGCCAGCCCTGCCGAGATCTCCTGAAACTATTGTCTGGCTTACTTTCTTCATCTTGTCCCGGAGTTCAAGGATCAGCCGTTTTGCACTTTTAGCACCAATCCCGGAGATCCGGGTCAGGGCTCTCTCATCTTCGTTTAAAATCGCCATTGCGAACTCTTCGATCCCGATCTGGGAGAGAAGGTTAAGGGCAGTCTGAGGGCCAATACCGGAAACCCCGATCAATATTCTGAACATCTCCAGTTCGCTCTGGTGCATGAAGCCAAACAATGTTATCGCATCCTCGCGGACTGCCATATAAGTGAAAAGCTTGACTGGTTGCTTTGTTTGTGCGAGCAGATGGAGCGCGGGTTGGGTAACAAAGATCTGGTACCCGATGCCACCAACATCGATCACTACCCATCTGTCTCCCGTAAGAACTGGTTCACCACGGAGATGTGCGATCATTGTACTATCTCATGATATGGATATGACATAAGGCAATCGAAAGGGCATCAGCAGCATCATCAGGAGTGGGAATTTCAGTTAGCCGGAGCAGTCGCTTGATCATCTCCTGCATCTGACGCTTGTCGGCTCGTCCGGATCCGGTGATTGCCTGCTTGACTTGATTGGGGGTGTACTCTGCGACGGGGATATTTTGCTGTTCGGCAGCAAGAAGGATAATCCCGCGTACTTCACTCACACCCATGGCTGAGGAGACATTCCTGGTGAAGAATAATTTTTCAAGAGAGATATATACAGGCTTATAGTTTTCAAAAAGTGCTTCAACCTCACTATAAATTTTTAATAATCTTTCTGATGTACGAAGATATTTGCCGGATGTTTCTATACATCCATACCGTACAGCCCGTATTTCCCCATTGGTTACTTCAATTACCCCATAACCCAGTCGTGCAAGCCCTGGATCGATCCCGATAACTATCATGGAAGAGGAGCCCCTGATGAGTATATGTAGCTTCTGTATTATACTGAACGCGGTAAGCGGGGTGAAGGTGAATGGAAATGCATCATCCGGATAAACTAGTGTAAAACCGGTAAAATTAACTAAAAAAATTTTTGATGATAATCTCTCCTCATAATTGCCTCTATCAAGAATTCTATATCGTTTTCTGGTGGAAGGCGCTCCCATGGCAAACATTGCGTATTTCGAGGTGCCTGTAGACAATTTCGGGCGTGCAAGGAAGTTCTGCCACTCTCGGCTCGGATGGCAGATTGGGTCAACCAAAACTCCGGGTGCTGCCATGAAAATCGTGGATTACCGGGATGTCATTACCGGTGAACCGCAGGAAAAACCCTGAACATGGTGGGAATGAACAAACGGCAGATGCCCGGGACACCGTTCACACCGTACTTAATGGTAGAGGAGCCTGACAAGATCATTGCAGAGGTAGAAAAACTCGGTGGAAAGATCATCATGCCAAAGATGATGATCGAATCTGTTGAGTTTACCGTCGTTCATCCAGCGTGCTTAGTCTTTGGAAGCCGGCAATGATGCGATCCTGATGTACCAAAAACAGGACCCTTTTTATTCTTTCCTGTGGGGCAAACGATGCATGAAACCGCTGTCGTAGCGACAGTCCCCTCATTATTGGAGGTATGACAGGGAAATCTCTGAACGGTAAACTATCCTGATCAGCTACCCACAGATGTTGATGAGGATAAAAAAAGTCTTTAATAATTCTCGCTATACAGTTCGAAATAGGCTCTGGGATGATGACATACCGGGCACTTTTGGGGAGATTCCTTACTTTCTTATACATACCTGCAGTTCCGGCACTTCCAGGGTTCCGTATCCCCCTTTTTAAAAACCGTCCCGCTCTCAAGATTCCCAAGTAGTTCACGGTACCGCCGCTCATGATATGCTTCAACTTTCGCGACCTGATAGAATGTCTGTGCAACCTCGGGAAATCCTTCTTTTTCTGCAATCATCCCGAACTCGGGATAAAGAGTCCCCCATTCCATTTTCTCCCCGTCCGCAGAAGTTTTTAAATTTTGAGCTGTTTTCGCGATAATTCCCGCCGGGTAGTAGCAACGATCTCCACATTTCCACCTTTCAGAAACGAGAAAAATAATTTTGCATGTTCTTTTTCATTGTCCGATGTTTCCAGGAAGATTCCTGATATCTGTTCATATCCTTCCTTCTTTGCAACGCCCGCAAAGTAACTGTAGCGTGTGCGTGCCTGAGACTCTCCTGAAAATGCCGCGAGGAGGTTTTTTTCCGTCATGCTTCCTTTGATTTTTATGTAGATGTGCCTCATTTACCAATACATCAGTTTTATCACGGACCATATCCCCGATACCGTCCGAAGAATGATCGTGTATTGAACGTTTGTGCTTAAAATCCTTCGATACCTGAACGAAAAAGTATGAACAGATATTATCGATCCGCATTGCGGAATCAGCATATGAATGGGATCCAAACGTCTTATTTAGTACTTTTTAAAAAATAGCGCAGGAACAAAGACCTATTCCTTGTAATTTTCCTGAAACGTTTAAAATGTACTACTTTTAAAAAATAGTTTTACTTCACCAGCCCAAACGACTTCAGCGTCACGTCTGTATTGACCGTACCGACGTGATACACATCTCCCGTGGACAACTCGTTGATGACAACCTCAGCGGGCGAGAAGAGAGAAGTGTCAATCTGGTAAAAGTCGTAGTTTGCTTCCTTGAAGATATCATTGAACGGTTTGCCGTATCCCTTGGACTTATTACTCGGGATCTTCTCAAGATAGTCCTTGATCTCGGGCGCCTTCATCGTGAGGTTGATCCTTCCATGGTAAATGGTTGCATCGTTTGTCACACCCATAGCAAGCTTCGCGCCCCTGACCGGCGGGATAGGTGCCGTTCCCATGGCAGCAATGATTTTTCTGGTGTCAAACCCAAGCTCATTGAGCTTGTAAATCGCCGTCTCGACGCAGCGTCCGGACACTTGGATTGAACCGACTATGGAGGAAGTAGGAGCAACAACAGCACAGACATTGGCCACGTCAATATGACATTCATCTGCAATCTTCTTCATTACCTCTGCATTTGGAAGGTGGTCACTCTCTAAACAGATCACAGCACAATCGTAATCGTCTTCGTATTCGATCACTTCAAATGTATGTTTCGGTTTGAGGGAGAGCGCCCGTGCCGGACCGCTTCCCATCGCAAAATAGTTACCTACCTTAACTGTCCACCCCGCTTTCTGTGCACCAAGACAGGAAATAGAAGGGAAGTCGGTCATGACGTCAATAAACGGCATGGGGAATTCCTTGATATGTCCCATACGGAAATTAACCTCTCCCAGACCCCCCATACAGATCTCGGTGAAAGCCCTGCCAGCTGCATATCCGCCACGGGTACTCACGCCGCAGTCAACGATACGTGCTCCGTTGTCCAGTTCATGATAGGTACAATTGAATTCCTCTGGAATTTCGGCTAAATTTTCAAATATCTCTAGTGCCAGTTCGTTAACACTCAGCATCTACAAAACCCCTGCATCATAAAGGAGGGTTTGGGAACAGATAATATTTTTCAAACTGATCCGGCGTTACGCGAGGTATTCAAGAACCTTGGCCGGGTCATACCGGAGAGTAATGATCCGTGTTCTCCCTTTCCCGTCACGGTATTCCAGGTTTATCAGTCGCATCGCATCCATTTTTTTTATGATTTCATAGAACCGGGTGTAGCCGATAGACAGCGATTCCTTAACCGATTTGTAGACCTCCCCTGCATTCATCTCATGTTCCTTTGCGGTTCTTTCAGCAAATGATTTGAGTATCAACCGTTCCTCGTCTTTGAGTGTTTTTATCGTATAGGAGAGATGGAGGTACTTTGAGACTTCATATGCACCACAGATATCCTCTCTACCGATACTGCGACGGGCTGCACGCTCTGCACTGAGCGTCGCCCGTTTTAAAAGATCGATCCCCACTCGCAAGTCCCCACTCTTAAGGGTCTGTTCAACGACAAGATCGAGCATTTCTTCGCTCAAAACACCCTGGAAAAGACCTTGCAACACCCTCGCTCTCATGATTTCATGGATTTCCGCATTTTCATACGGTGGGAAATAGATTTCGGCAGGACGGAATACAGATGCAACACGTGCATCGATTGCACGAGTAAGATCTATGTCAAGATCGCTAACAATGATAATCACGCCGATGCGGGTTCCCTCATAACTCTCATGGGACCGAAGCAGGGTGTAGAGCACCTTGTTTATCTCATTTTCATAGAGTAGATAATTTGCATCATCAAGAGCGACGAGCAGCACAATCTCCTCTTTTACGAGAATGCGTGCGACGGCGTCAAACACCTGTTTGAAGGATGTACCTGATGATGGCGGGAGGTGCCCGACAAGTTTTCTGTAGATCTGGGATATTATAGCAAACTTGGTATTATCGATCTGGCAGTTAATATATACCGGCACGAGTTTTTTTGTCGATTCCTCTATCTCTGCAAAGAGTTTGCGGATGCTGGTGGTCTTTCCCGTCCCGGGTAGTCCTTTGCAGATGGTATTGAGCGGTCTTCCCCCGCGGAGCCCTGGCCGGATCTGGAAGGCCAGTTCGCGCATCTGGGCATCCCGGAATTCAAACTGCTCAGGAACGTAATCAATCTCCAGTACCTCAGGGTCGCGGAAGAGTGTTTCATCCCACATCAGCAGGTTCTTTTTCATCGTATTACACCTCTACCCCATCGGTATTAATTTCATCTGAATCGAACTGCTGGGATTACAATTTTTGTAGCTGACTATCAAAGGATTGCGTACTGTCGGATAAGATGTATGCTGACACCACTATCACCTTCATATATCACCAGGAAGAATACCAGGAAAATTACCGTAATCAAAAAAAATCTCTATCCTCACAGAAGAGAACCGGGAAAGCAGGTCTGATGCGGCCGGTGATGAAAGTTACCCCATCTAATTATAAGGGGAGTAACTATGTATTTTTAAGTGAATAGAACAACTAGAATATACGCGCTTTTCTTAACGAGGCAGTAGAGGAATTTGAATGATAATCTGGAAAATCAGTCTACAATCTCTCCGTATATCACCATAAATACGATCGAAGACAAATTGTCTACCTGAAAGCCATGAATACTTGTGCTCCACGTCAAGACCCTGTTCCTCTGTCGGCAGGTACCTGTGGAGTGATAGCCCGAATCGCTCGCATAAAAATTTCACCGTGACCAGAATGGAATCTTTCATCATTTTTGGTATCATCCTTGCGCTGGGGCTGGCGTTTGTGAACGGGCTCAATGATGCATCGCACTCGATCGCAACGGTCGTTGCAACGCGGGCCCTTTCACCGGCAAAAGCGGTTTTTCTCACTGCAGTCTGCAATATGCTGGGCCCGTTTGTCTTCACTACGGCTGTCGCCGCAACAATCGGTACTGCAATCATCAGTAAAGATGCCTTAACCTCCCAGTCTATCATTGTGGCAATGGGGACGGCTATCCTCCTGATCTATGTCGCTACCCGTGCAGGGCTCCCAATCTCCAGTTCCAATGCAATGGTCGGGGGGCTGCTGGGCGCAGGAGTAGGGGCAGTTGGTTTTTCCGCTATTATTCTCCCCAGTCCAGACCTTGTGCTCCGGGTGTTTTTCTCAGCGTGCATTGGCGCGATTATTGGCGCTGTAATCCTTGCGATCATCTGTGCTGCATTCGAAGGGAATATCCGGCTTGGTATCCTGCTGGGTGCTGTATTTGGAGCGGGAATAATCATCCCGATCCTAATGATTGCCGGTGCTCTGCAAATCCATGGCCTCCTTGCCATCGTACTCTTCATCTTCATTTCGCCGCTCATCGGCATGGCAGGTGCATTTCTCTTTAATGTGCTTGTCAGCCAGCTGATCAAACACTCTCACCAAAACAGGGCGAAACGAATATTTCAGCCGTTGCACATACTCGCATGCCTGGCTCAGGCGACCGCCCATGGAGGAAACGATGGCCAGAATGCTGTCGGGTTGATCACAGCCCTCCTCGTTGCATCCGGATTTCTTGCAACATTTTCAATACCCCTCTGGGTTGTTCTTCTTGCGGCCGCCGCCATCGGGTTAGGCACCTGTTTTGGTGGGTGGGATGTGGTGGACAAGATGGCAAAAGGGATCACGAAGATCCGCCCATATCAGGGATTTTGTGCTGCTTCTGCGAGCAGTGGAATCCTGGTCATGGAAACGCTATATGGCATCCCGGTATCCTCGACTCATGCGATCAATGGTGCAATAGTTGGTGTTGGAGCAACAAGAGGCAAGGATGCGGTCCAGTGGAAGGTGGTCCGTGAGATGATGAGAGCATGGATCATCACAATTCCTCTTGCATTTATCTGTGCATTCATCGGGTATGAGATGTTCTCGGCATTCATGCTCATGATCAGCTGAGTGATTCGATCAAAACCGGAAATTATTGCATATCGTCAACGATACTTTCATCACTTCGGAGTCTTCTGTACTGGTCCAGGAGTCCCGAAGATGAGAAAGGCTGTAACCACAGCAAGGAATAGCGAGAGAGTCTTGTCCACAAGTTCGACAGCGAACTGTTCGGTCAGATTGCCAAGGAGAGGATTCCCGGTAACGTCAGTGAGAAATCGAGAAACCACCAGAGTACCGGAATACGGTGTCAGACTAAGGGCGGTTGTCATCACGATCACAAAGATGGCACTCGCCGCTCCACTCAGGAGCCCTGTTGTAATGATGCGGGTCGGGTACCGCAGGTCAATCCAGCCTTTACGCCAGAAACCCCATGTCATGGCTGCTATCAGGACGCCATCTGCGCTCCAGATCGCAGCGATTGGGGTTTTCACAGTGAAGGCCATTATCAGGTTGGACACGATGCCGGCTATGGCACCTGCCGGAAACCCGCTATGGATAACCGCAAGCGAGGTACCCCACGTGTCGAAATAGAGAGGAATCTTAAGCGAGATTATAGTGATTGCAGATGCAACGTTGACAAGAACAGCGATAATGATCAGTGAGACCGGGCCTCCGGATCGGAAGAGGCCATGGCCCTTTTCCTCAGTTTTCGCGCCGGACTCTTCATCCCATGATTCATCCCGGAAACGATAGTGTGCATTGACGAGCACCCCAATGAAGATAGCGAGGTACATAACCCCGGTGATCATCTCGAGGATCGCGACAGACCGGGCAAGCGGTGTAATCACGGTGATATCACCGAAACCGACAGTTGCAAGAGTCTCGAAGCTGAAGAACATAAAGGAGGAGAATGATCTGCCAACGGAACCGAACAAGAATGAACCCGGGATCACCAGCTCCACAAACTGGTACACAAAAGCGTAGGCCAGGCCGATCATAATATATACGCTCACCGCACTGAAGATCTCGTTCTCGGTTACATGCCGGGTCTGCATAACCCGCCGGAGGATAATGCCCTGGGTATAGACCAGGAAGATAATGACAGATACAATCTGTACTAGAAATACCCAGCGGGAAGGAATGAAGAAATTCGCCCATGAAGTGAGGGCGGTCGGTATCAGAAGGAGGAGGGTAATGGCGACCTCACGGGAATTCTCGCTGACATTGTATACCGCCGAGATGAGCAGACCTGTCATGATGACTACGAGGAGGATATCACCGATCCGGAACTGTTCAAAGAAGGGGAACACGAGAATAAATGCGAGGAGAAAAACGAGAAGGAACACGGTTTTATAGCGACGGGCTGGTTTCCATCGTTCCCGAAGCAGATCCCAGGTTACCAGACTTTCTCACCGTTCTGCCGGAGCGTTTTACCAGCACCGATATATATACATTTTGCTTGCCGCGAGATGACGGCATGAAGCCGGGTCCTGTCTACCGACAAAAAGAAATTTGACTAACCCTTCCGGCATTACGTTTGCGCAGGCATCAGCGATTACGAGCATGACGGGTATCGTAACCTTCCGATGTTTTCTTTGAACCTGCTGAGGTATTAGGGTCAAAGGCCACTATTAAACGCGTCCAAGATTGGAGAAAATTTGAGTATATTATGGCTCTGTAGAAAACCCCACGGTTTCCGAAGTAAATAACTGACCGCAAAAGGTAAGGTACGACGTTTCCTTACCCTGTTATGCGAATAGCGAGCGAGGAGGGTTCTGGTGCATCTTCGAGACTCTTTAAATATTGGTCTATATCGACTACGAGAGAATAATTTTTACTAAGTCTCGCTAACGCACCAGAACCCCCAAAAGAAACCAATATATAACGCGTCGCACACAGCCTGTGTATGTCCAAGTGTGTCTTGGCTGTTATACTTCTTATGGTGATAATCACCCTCGTCACCGCCGATATGTCCCCGGCGACCTGGAGCTGGAACACCTACCAAGGGACGGTCATGTGGCAGGTGACCGTCGTCGAGGATCAGACAGGGTGTCAAGGGCCGGTGTTAACAAACACATATACGGTCCCCATCCAGTTCCGTGGTAATAGTGCTGTAATGGGAGATGTAGGGCATGGATCTGCCGGTGGGACATTCACGTCCGGAAATGTATTGCATATACAATCAAGATCCGTTGCCGACCCCCCAGGCGAATCAACATTGTCTCCCTATGATGTTTTCTTTACAACGGACTGCTCTGCGTTTACAGCGCAATACAGCTGGGATTACAGCGGTTCGGATGGGTCGTGTAAGGGGACAACAAAACTGAACGGGGCAAACAACAACGGGTGCCCTGCTGCAGCTATTACCACGGTTACCACCGCCCCTGCAGTTGCCACAACTCAGGAAGAGTACTTTGTATCGCAGGTAAGCGTCCCTCGTTCACAATTCCTCAATATGCTTCCGCTCTTTGACCAAAGAGACCAACTAGGAAATAAAATCGGCTCTTTTCAATTCAAAAGCGACCTAAATCACCAGAATACCGGGGAATATCTCCCGGAACCCCCGGAAATCACCCAAGCGCGGGCGGATCTAAAACAAATCCAGGACCAGATCGCTGCAAAGAGTGCTGAAATCGAGAAGGAATATCAGGAAGTGCTTGTAAAAGATCCAACTAATATCCAGGCAAACTGGGACATGGCGCAGCTGAAGAAGAGCGAGAATCAGATGGATGCTGCTATTGAATATGCACAGAACGCGTTGAAGAACCCGGATTCCGATAAATATGAGAGCGCGATTGAGAACAGTATTGCAGATGGATACAATCTCCGGGTTTACCCCAGCCCGGACAACAGCAATTTTGTTGCAACGGTCAAGAACCAGCTTCCCGTAGCAAACCAGAACGTCTTTGGCACAAATGTCCAGTCACAGTCGACTGAACGGGGCTTGCTCACCAACTTACGGGATTTCGAGATATATGCAAGCTCAAAGACTGCTTTGCTCTATGATAACCTGGTGAACCAGGCAACCTACGGGAGGTGAAACTGTTATGAAAGAAACGAGATCAAAAAAGATGAGATGGGGAACATCCCTTACACTCTTCATTATACTCTCACTTGCAGCACTTTCTGCCGGTTGCGCTTCGAATAACTCGGCAACTTCACAAAACACCCCCGTGATGCAGCAAAAAGCTGCCTTTATTGCGGCTGCCAATAACTGTACCAACACAAATGTAATTATTACCGACGAAGTAGGGACATTCCATTACACCTCATCTGATAGCTGCACATTCACCAAGACCCTTGTCCGGTTGAATGAGAGCGAGATGCAGGAGATGAAGACGATGCTTCAGGGAAAGGGCATGACCTGCAATTATACCCAAGGGAGTTTTGATCCCCGGCTGGTCACATCACTTGTCGGTGGAATAGAGCACTGCTCCGGCGACTTAAAAGACGATATTACGAACATGATGCTCTTTACTTGAACACTCCTTTTTTGGCTCTATAGAAACGCACATGAACGGGAGTTCACACCCAAAGCATGAAAATCAAACACTCAGACTTTGTTTTGGTAAGATTGGTTAACCCAACTTAGTTGAGTTTCATGGGAAATCATTTTTCCGAGGAAAGACTCGACCTGATTGACCAAAAGATCTAAGGTACAGCGCCTCCTTACCTCTTTATGCTGACAACCGGCGAGGAGACGGATAATGTCAGCAAACCGGTATATCAGGTTTGTTGAATTATCTTCAGGATTGATCCGTGATTCCCGGATTCCCCTTTACTCATCGAAATATTCCAAAAAGACCTATACTCAGCACCAGTTACTCATTCTTCTTCTCCTGAAAGAGTACTTGTCCGAAGACTACCGGGATGCGGTAGAACTTACTGAGGTCATGGACTCTCTTCGAGAGAAGATCCAGCTCGACGAAGTACCCTATTTCACCACCATCCAGAAGTTCTGTCAGCGGATCCGATCCGCGATGTTGAGCCGGTTATTGAACCAGCTCATTAAACAGTTCTACGATTGGGGTGAGAGAATTGCTTGCACCGCTATCGATTCGTCAGGTTTTACCAGTTCCTATGCCAGTTCGTATTATTCCTGGAGAACCGAAAAAACCCGAAAACGTTTCCTGAAAACTTCGATCTCCGTCGACACTGACCGGCAGATCATTACCGGTTTAAAGATCTCCCAGCATCCGGTCCATGATATTCTTCACGCTGAACCACTCCTGAAACAATGTCACAAGGCCAGACATTCTGACCTTTGTATCATGGACAAAGGTTACGACTCCGGAGAGATCCATGAATTAATCCAGGACACGCTTAATTCATGTTCTCTTATCCCGGTCAGAAATCGAAAACGTAAACGGATTTCCGGATATTATCGAAGACGAATCGCGCAGTCATTTGATGATGAAAAATACCATCAGAGAAATAAGATCGAAACGGTATTCTCCGTCCTGAAAAGAAAGTTCGGTGAATCCCTCAAGGCCAGAAAATTCCGGCTCCAGGTCAAGGAGATCAAAATCAAGGTGATCCTCTACAACCTCTCTAGAGTCATGAAATCATTCTTTGTTCTGATTGTGACTGAGGAATTCTGCAGAGCCTATATTATCATATTAATGGATTCTCCGGTTTTTCCTGGTTTTCCGGATCTTCTGTAGCATTATTTTTTCCGGGATTATCCTTGACATCACTTTTTGTACGTAGAATTTCAATAACACGGACATGGACTTTCATGCCTCCGGATAATTTCCTGCTCTTGATTAGGTCACGGGAATGCTGTTCATAAAAGTTACGGCACTCTTAAAATGAAGAATTTAGAAGTGTAAGAGTGATACCCCTACACTACTCATTCATTCCTCAATGCATCGATCGGGTCCATGTTTGAAGCGTGCCATGCCGGGTACAAACCCGACAGAATACAGACGACCACGCCAATGATCATACCATAGGGGACATAAATGATGCTTGCTGGTAGGAAGAAATATGCGGTATTACCAATCATGGCGCTTACCACAGAATAGCCAATGATAAGGCTGCAGATCCCTCCGACAAGTGCCCCGATTACGCCGAGGATGAACGCTTCGTACAGGAACATCCGCCGCACCTCACCTTTTTCCGTCCCGATGGACAGCAGAATGCCAATCTCCTGAATCCGTTCGTTGACGGACATCATCATGACATTAAAGATGCTCACTGCAGCGACGACAAGCGATATGCTGCCGATTGCAAGGATAAACGTGGTGATAGTACCAAGGGTCGAAGAGATGCTGGAAAGCCTGGAGCTGGCATCACTGATACGGACAATGTCTGTTCTGCGGTTGACCTTGTCACCAATAGCTGCTTCCGTCTGGTTTATTGTATCAATATTCTGCATGATCACGTTGACCTGGTCGTAGAGGTCTTTATTACCGAAATGATCGGTGTACCAGGTATCGGGCACGATAATTGCGTTATCGGTATTAACACCGTCAGAAGCAAATCCTCGTGCAGCGAGAATGCCGGCAACCCGTACCGTTGGGCGGGTTATTGAAACATTGTCCTGACCGATCTTGATCCTGCTGCCGATATTCATATTAAAATTGGTTGCAATATTGGCTCCTACGAGTGCATCACTCCCCCCCTTGATGTTCTCTCCCTGAGCAATGGTAAGGAACTTGGTGATATCGTTCGGATCCAGTCCGTATATTGACCCTCTCCCATCGGTTGATCCTATCGTAAACTGAGTGCGTGTATTATGTATCGGGATGACTTGATTCAGTCCTGCAGCAGTCGTGATATCATTGAGCGTACTCTTGTCTATCCCTTGTGAAGTTGTCGGGGTTCCGGCAGTCGAAGTGGTCCTCACAACATCTGACGAGATCATAATTGTATTGACATCTGACGAGAGCTGTTGTTTTACCGAGAGTTGCATATTGGCTCCGAGCATTCCCATCGAAGAGATTGCAACAACCCCGATCACGATACCAATGGATGCAAGAATCGAACGCAGGAAATTGAGCTTTACGCTGCGGACTGACAGATCAAAGAAGATATCTCTCATGATTCAACAACCCTCCCGTCCTCGAGTTCAATAGTCCTGTGTGCATACTCGGCAATCTTCGGGTCATGGGTCACGAGTATAACGGTCTTTCCCTCTTTGTGGAGGCCGCACAGAATATCCATGATCTGGAATCCAGTTTTCCGGTCAAGGTTCCCGGTCGGTTCATCGCAGAGGAGAATCTTCGGGTCATTGACCAGTGCCCGCGCAATAGCAACACGCTGCTGCTGCCCGCCGGAGAGCTGGTTCGGGCGATGCGAACTCATCTGCTCGTCAAATCCCACGGATTTAAGTACGGCAGCAGCCTTGCCAGTAGTATCCCGCTTTTTATATTTGAGGATAAGCGGGTACTCCACATTTTCATATGCAGAAAGAAGCGGGATCAGGTAAAATTTCTGGAAGATATACCCGATGACATCGCGGCGCATGTGCGTACGTTCGAGGGGAGTCATTTTAGCTACATCCTTGCCGTCTATGAACAGATTTCCTGATGTAGGGACATCAAGTATGCCCAACTGGTTCATCATGGTAGATTTGCCCGAACCCGATGGTCCCATGATAGCCACAAATTCGTTCTCTGCGATATCAAGCGTGACATGATTGAGCGCGGTGAAGTCACCAGACTCGAGATGGTATACTTTCGATACATCCGCGAGCCGGATAAGAGGGGTACCGGTCATTTCCGATCCTCTCATCGTTTCTTCAGCTTTGCAGCAATCCATTTCCGCTTTTTCCACACCACAATACCCACAACGAGGATGATAGCCCCGGCTATAATGGGATAGAACGAACTGAGGCCTCCGCCCCTGCTACCGCCACCGAACCCGAAGATGCCACCGCCGCCACCTGGACCACCGCCGCCGGTAAAGTTTCGACCCGTTGTACTCCCTGAACTGCCCGTACGTGAACTCGATGTCGAGCTCGATGTCGAGCCAGAGAGGGAACGGAGATCGAGGTTCGTTGTGGTACTGAACGAGTTGCCATCAGCATCTTTCCATTGGACGACGAGAGGTACCGATGAGAGATCGCTGCTGGTAAAGGTGAGCTCAAAACTCGAAAAATCATCTGATGCTAATGATCCAACGGAGTATTCCGCGTAGGGTTCAACCGCTTTTGCAGGAGGAGCCACGGTGAGTATCATGGACTTGGCATCGGTAACCCCAGCGTTATTGACATCACCGGTGATCTGGTAGGAAGACCCAACGGTTGTAACGGCAATGTTGTTGACTACAGGCACGGCTGCGGTTTTATCCACACCGATATTCAAGGGGAGGACAACGTCCTGCGTGTGTTTGTTATCCCCGTTGCTGTAACTGACATGGAATGTGAGGTTCGGCTGTTGCTGGTTGGGAGTGACCTGGAAGGGTACCTGGACTGAACTCTTGGCAGTCAGGGTGCCGACCCACGCTTCTGAAGGTGTGATATCGACACCGGTCCCTTCAGGAACAATCAGGACATTGGAAACATCTCCGCTCCGGGGATTGGTGATGCTTACATTGACTGTATCTGTCCGGGAGATGGCGAAATTATCCGGTTTTATAGCTATACTTGACCGGATATCCGTGGAATCTACCTTAATTTGGAGCTGTGCATGGATCGAAGATCCTCCCTCTGTATTTGGTGAAATGGTGAATAACGGGAAGTACGTTCCATCCGGTGGATCTATCGTTACGATAAACGGAAAGTCGACTGTTGCTCCCGGCCCGACCGTGGTCATAGTAGTGAAAGCACCCTGGTTTACTACATGAATATGTGGATCGATAAGGTCCGGCTGGGAGAGGCCAACGGATGTATCGGTGGGGTTCGTCACATGAATGGTAACTGTGCCGGTTTCATACGGGAAAAAAACCTGGGGGTTAAGATCGTATGACGAGATGTACACTGATGCCGCAGTGTCCTGTGCACTGGATACTGTCTGTGCAGTGGTTACTGTGGTAGTACTTGCTGAACCTGCGGCACTCGCGGCTCCAGCAAGCAGTAAGAGTAAGATGATACTGAATAAACCTGATATTTTCTTCATAATTTCTCCTGTTGGTTAACAACCTACACTATGAAATAACTCCAAGACTCGGAATTGTATTATACGAACCTGATTATTATTCCTTGCCATATTTCTAAAAGACTGCGGATTTTCTGTGAGTGTCTGAACATACCAAATAAAAATTATTGGAGGGTTGAAACGATCTGAGGTTTGGTCGGGTTACTGATTGGTCTGTGCCCTCCTATGCCAGCCCGGGTGACCTGTGCCGGCTCCTGCAACATGTGCGGGAAATGCATCCGGGTGTGC
>JACTUB010000007.1 GCA_015660885.1 Methanoregulaceae archaeon
TCAAACCTAATCCTGCAATTATTCCCGCTATAAGTGCGTTGCGGAGCGGGGGATGCCCATACCATGCTCCATCATACGCACCCTCCTTGCCATCATCGCATTTTTCCGGATATGAATAATCCATGATGTGATCCTTCGGACAGTAGCCGGTAATTTTCTGATAGATAGTATCCGTTTAATAGTTGATAAGCAGAAAAGTAACGCAAGAGGTAGGTAGTATCCATGGAGAAACCTCCAGCCGGGACCAATGATTTATGTTTCTGCCCGTTGTTTGGCATCCTTGATGTGATAGCGAAGAAGTGGGCACTCCTGATCATCGCTATCCTCGGTAACGAAGGCGAGAGGGGGTTCAACGAACTGAAAAAAGAGCTTGGCTGCATCAGTCCGAAACCGCTCTCCGACACGTTAAAGAACCTTGAACGGATTGGGCTTGTGGCCAAGAAAATTCTGAAGACTTCCCCGCCGACCGTGAAGTACTCCCTCACATCCGATGGCCGGGAACTACGGGAGCACCTGATCCCGATGCTGGTCTGGGTATCGGAACGTGGGGGGCAGGAGATGCCGGGCTGTCCGATAAAGGCGGGGAGACACCATTGACCTGATGCCTGAAACTCCTCCTTTTCCTCTGGCCGGATACCTCCCCACTACCGGATTTATTTACGATTTTGTTATCAGGGTCTTGACCCATTCCCGGTTCGTCCAGAGGGCGCAGCCACCGTTCGTTTCCGTCAGCAGGTCGTGATGCCGGCGGTACTCAGTCAGGTCCGGTTTGGGTGATCGTCGGTCATAGCCAATCCGGTGAGGGGGTTCATGGCGGTAACGGTTTTCATGGTTGTCCTGTTGATGTTTTCTGATATCCATAAGATACAGGACTGGTTCAGCGGTTTTTTACTGCGTTGATGCTGTCGATGAGGACCTTGACCTTCTGTTCGTCCCCGACCTCTTTTTTGGTCAACACGAATTGCCCGACAGCGGTCACGCCTTTTGCCTCGAGGGCTTTTTTCAGAATCAGAAGGGTGTCTTTTGCTGAACCCCCGCAGGTCGCGAAGATGACAGCTTTTTTCCCCTCACATCCTTTGAGCGCTGCAATCGCTGCGTTGATCGCAGGCGTGGCTTTGAATGCCCAGACCGGTGTGCCGATGACGACCAGATCAGATGCGGAGACGTCGATAGTCTCCGGTTCAATCGGGTCGCACTCTTCCTTCATCGCACGATAGCACCCCAGAGTGTATGCAGTGAGTGAGGAGTAATTCTGTCTCAGTTTGACTTCAACAAGATCTCCCCCGCATGCTTTCTGGATCTTCTCAGCAATCCCGCGGGTAATCCCGGAATAGGAATGGTAAATTATACTGGTTTTCATGGTTTATCCTCGTGAAATTTTTCTGAATGTACTCCACTTAAGACAAAAAAGAGAGGACTTGAATCAGCCGGTTTTCCACCAGCTTTTTGCAGCAATCATAATACCCATAAGGATAAGGAAAATTCCAATAATATAAGGCCAGAATCCTCGAGGAGCCCAGATGATGGCGACACCGACGATGATCATGAATAATCCGACCACCACGGAAATCCACCGGCTGCCGTGCGAGCAGCAGGGGGCCGCTGAACCGGGTGCCGTACCCACAACCGGCTTAAGAAATCCCTGGGCAATGAAACCGAGACCCAGACCTATAAGTATGCCGGGTACCGGGTGGCCTGCAATCAGTCCTGCACCAAGTCCAATAAGGGCGCCAGCCAGTACAAGGAAATGCCTGCCATGTTGTCGGGGGTGCTCGTGCTCTTCAACTGTTGTCATATGCAGGAAGTTTGCAGCCTGTCATAATAAGATTTGGGACAGTTCCGGACCCTCGTGCCTGTGGGCCGGATCTGGGTCAGCGCTCATCAACCGGGTTCCGTGATGACAACGATGCGAACCTGGCCGGACCCGGGCATCATCCTCCAGCGTCACGAGCGGGGAGACTACGTACCACGGACAAAGGTTGCAAAACCGTAGCCGCTCTGTTCAGAGCTGGATACTATCAGACCCTTCACTAAAACCCGCCAGGGTGGGACGAGTATGCCGGGAGGCAAAGAGAACCTCCCAAACAATGGCAGATTATCGCTTTAAAATGTTCGCTAATGGACGCTATTGGATGGCAGATCTCATGGTTGATCAGCCATACCTACCGATAAGGGGAAAGACCCCTGTTGTGGATATTCCTGTTATACCCCTTTTATCGTTTTTACCAGGGTAACCAGGGAATTTCCCTACCAGAGAATCCCCATGCCGGTGGCAATTCCCGATGTCGTATCGAAATATTTTCTCTCTTCGGTCATTACATTATATATAAAAATACGATTAACCCGGTGACAAATCCTCCAAAATGCGCAATACCGTTGCTCGTTGAGTCACCCACGTTCATCGATATGAAAGTGATGAAAAGTAATGGATTTTTAAAAAGCACCGGAACCTGTCAGTGTGCCGAAGGATCATTTTCCATTATCCCGATTACATTTCCCTCCGGATCCCTGAAATGCGCCTGGTATCCCACACCGGGTATTGGTCGTTTCGGGACAACGATGCTCCCCCCGGCTTTGGTAATCTTTTTGAGACACTCATCAATAGAATCGACCTGTGCGGTTACCAGAACTCTTGAAGCAGGGCGGTCTTCTTTCCTTGCAATACCACCATTAATTCCCGGTTCACTGTTCATTCCGGTTGAAATCAGCCAGTAATCCACCGGGCCTTCCCATTTCTCAATGGACCAGCCGAGCACTTTTTTATAAAAATCTGCAACCCGTTCCGGGTTATCCGCGGGGATCTCGAAATGCACAACACGCGACATGAGATATCACTTGTTCGTGATTGCGTCAAGCGGTACGAAAAAACTTGCTGTTGAGGAAATTTTAAACGGAAACCAGATGTGATATTGGAAAAAAATGCAGATATCGCTCACTGAATTTCGCTAGGTGTATCTCTTTGTTTCCACCAACTTTTTATACAACGATCTGAGAGGATCATGTATGGTGGACACGGCAACGCTTACATGGCCGGTGAAGCGGAGGGATGATTTCATCCGCATTATCGTATATATCGCTCTCGCAACGGTATTCATATTCATCATCGACATTATCACACCTCTCGGCCTGATGATCTGGATCCTCTATCTCATTCCCCTGTTCTTAACCGTGTACCTCAGCTGGAAGTATGCCCCCCTCGTGATGACCGGTGTGTTTATTCTCCTGATGGCTGCCAGTCTTTTCCTGTCGCCGCGTGACATTCCGATAGAATACGCCTTGCTTAACCGGGCATTCTTCGCGCTGATCTTAGTCATCGCATCAGTTTTTATCGAGGATTACGTATCGAATGTCGTGGGTCTCGCCCTGAGCGAAGAGCGGTACCGCCATCTCATCGAGTGGTCGCCTGTCGGGATCATAGTATATCAGCAGGGTGGAATCGCGTACGTAAATCCGGTCGGCATCCGGTTTCTCGGGACGGATGGCGGGGAAACCCTGATAGGCCGCGATATCGTCGGTATGATCGATCCGGAATTTCAGGAGATATTCCGGGAGCGGGTTGCCCAGGCCGAACTCGGTGCACAGATGACTATTGACAAAGTCCAGCTCACCAGAAAAGACGGGAGTCACGTAACCGTCAGGATGTCTCTTGCGTCAGTGGTCTGGAATAAAGGGACGGCGATACAGATTGTGATGAGAAATCCCTGTAGCCCGGAGGATATGTAGACTGGTGTGATTGATTATAGCCCTAAAGTACGATAGTGCAACCGACATGAAGTACCAGATCCAAAACGGAGCCCTATACTGGCCCGGATTATCCCTTTTTTTGGGGTAATCTGTATTAAGTTACAAAAAATGCCGAATGAAAGACATGTTTATTAAAATACGTTATTATTGCAGTTTTCCTGGCAAAATACGCTACTGAGGGGTTTTAAATGAGCCTGTTTGGTGCAGTTTGGAAGGCGGATCTCTTGCTTAATCAACCATAACTACCGATTGGGGAAAAGAACCTTGTTTTGATATCGTCGTTCAATCCCTTTCACTGTCTGTATCAGAATAACCAGGTAATTTCCATATAATAATATCCCAATACCGATGGCAATTTTTAACGCCATCTGGAAATATTTTCTCTATCATAAACCGTTTACTCTGTACAAGAATGTTCGATAACGGTTGAGCTAATGGGATCAAAGGTAAAAAGTATGAAAGAATAGATGTAATGATGAAAACAATGGCATTCACTGTTTTCAGTTATTTGATAGTTTTTTCTTTCTTCTGAAATTGTTTTTCTTCTACTAGATAATTGATAACATTCTCTGAGATATCTGCTGCAGATTCCCCACCCTCCTGACACTTTCAGTAATATAACCAAGCGCAATAGCATCAGAAGTTTTTTGCTGGAGCACTAGATTATTGATCTCCTCACAGATTGCTTCGAGAGCATATACGGATTCAATAGTCTTGTGTGCTTTTTTCATATCGTTCTCAAAGAGTGAGATAATACTACGGTCAAAGATACCAAATGGAAAGCTCACTTGCTTTGGAGATCGTGCTCATGATTGAAGGGTCGATGTCTCTTTTGAGAATCACGTTTGCGTTGTCCACAAACCTCTTCGCATGATCACCGATTCGCTCGATGATCCGGCTGATCACGAAGGTAGTGTACTGCCATTCCTGGAGATACTCCCATCTTTTTCGATAGTACGACATTGGATAGGATCATGTGAGTCTGTCGGGCGATAAGCCAGTGGAGTCGATCCAAGTCGTTGTCGCGAGCGGTCACATCAGCAGCAAGCGAAGGATTTCGTGTCCTGATCGCAGTGATCGCGTCTTCGTGTATTGCTTTCACGATCACGAACATCCGCTTAATGGAGTTTACAAATGGCATCTCTGACGGATTGAGCAAGTCTTTCAATATGATCATTAAATCGTTCTCTTCGACCGCTTCCTGTCCGATCGTCATCTGGGTAAAATCCCGAACCACCGCTCTGACAAACGGGGGTAACCTTTCTTTTGATGTGATAGCGATCGTGGTTATGCCCGAGATGTACGCACCGATTAGAAGCCGGAACAGATATTCCGGTTCTGTAATTCCATCAACAGAAAATTCCTTTTTCCGTTGCAGAGGCTCCTGTTCAATAATCTTTGTTATGAGCAGCGTTCCGTCTAGCTGTAACTCAATTCCGATCGAATCGTTCTTCTTGATTTTCTGTGCATCTATCCATTCCTTTGGCAGCGTCATTATGTAGGATAATCCGCCGGTAATCTGAACTCTCCGTATTTCCATATATCCTCATCTCACGAGAATATCACTATGTCTCTATTTCTCAATGATTGATATATATATCACTATATTCTATGTCGAAAAAGGGTATATTTAACGCCGATTATTTAAGGTTGAATGATATGATTGAACGAAAAACCATGATGGAAGGAAGATAACATATGGGCATCAAGGAGTTTCTATTACCTAAGGATGCCATCTTTTCTGATCTCTTCGAACGTCAAGCAGGACTTTTAAAGGAGGCGGCGTTGCAGCTTGTCTTCATGACTGAAGATTTTACCAATGTCAATGAGAAACGCCATGCCATCGAGAAACTTGAACAAAAAGGTGACCAGATTACTCATGATATTTATGAACAATTGAACCGTACATTCATCACTCCCCTTGATCCTGAGGAGATCTCACACCTTGCATCTACCCTTGACAATGTGCTGGACTATATCGATGATTCGGCGGAAAAAATGTTTTTATATACTATTGCCAATACCAACTCGCATATGATCGAACTTGCGAAACTTATCCACATGTCAACGATAGAGATTGAAAGCGCTGTCAAGCATATCCGTTCGATTAAAGACCCGCGTTATATTGAGGAGCGTTGTATTGAGGTGAACCGTTTAGAAAATCTTGCAGATGATGTACTTGCCAATGCAGTTACCGATCTCTTCAAAACAAATGATGCGATAACAATTATCAAACTCAAGGATATATACGAGAATCTCGAAATTGCAACTGATTACTGCGAGGACGTCGCAAATGTCCTATCCAATATTGCAATCAGGCATTCATGAATACAGAATAGATTACTGGTGAGAGGATTGCATGATTGAGGCCCCATTAATTCTGATTATTGCTATCATCATAATTGCGTTTATTTTCGATTTCACTAATGGGTTTCATGATTCGGCTAATTCGATATCAACAGTAGTTTCAACAAAGGTCTTATCACCACGTAGTGCGGTTGCATTTGCTGCTTTTTTCAATTTTATTGCTGCTTTCGCTTTCGGGGTAGCCGTGGCAAACACAATTAGTACGATTATCCAGCTGAATTCTGTCCGGATCGAAATTATTCCCTACCTTATTTTATCTGCTCTGGTTGGAGCAATTGCATGGAATATCATCACGTGGTTTTTTGGTCTTCCCACCTCCTCTTCCCATGCACTTATCGGTGGACTTACCGGGGCCGGGATCTGCGCAGCCGGGATTGCCGCTATCAAATTGTCAACAGTCGAACTGGTTGCGACGTTCATGATCCTTTCTCCCCTAATCGGGCTTGCGTGCGGGTTCCTGTTCATGGTACTTGTCCTTAATGTTACGAAAAAGGCGAACAAGCAGACCGCTGAAAATTATTTCAAGAGACTCCAGCTCTTTTCTGCTGCTGCCTTCAGCTTCAGTCATGGCACGAATGATGCACAAAAAACAATGGGAATTATCGTCCCACTCCTGTTCTCTATCGGGTACTTTGGAGCAGGAGTTAATCCGAATGCCCTACCGGTTCCACTATGGGTAATCTTGGCTGCCCACGCATCGATCGGTCTCGGCACTCTTTCCGGTGGTTGGCGTATTGTCAAAACCATGGGATACAAGATTACAAAACTCCGACCGGTGCACGGTTTTGCCGCAGAAACCGCAGGTGCTGCGACAATTATCGGTGCATCCATCTTTGGTATCCCGGTAAGTACAACCCACGTCATCTGTTCATCCATCATGGGTGTTGGAACAACCATGGGAACTAGTGCAGTGAAATGGGGCGTTGCAAGGAGTATCGTCTTAGTGTGGATCCTCACCATTCCCATCAGTGCACTTATCGGGTTTGTAACATTTGCAGTTATCCGGATAGTTATCGGGTACTGAACAGGAAGAGTCCACTGTTTTTTTTAGATTATAGATAAATATAAAAAATCTTACAATTATTTGGAATTTGGTAAAAGTGATAGCAGAAACGATGGGTTGCAAAAAGAAAGATATGAATTATTTTTATGTAGACGCGGAGCAAATAGGGATTAGATTGATTTATGGCAGTAGAATCAAAAAAACAACCGGAAAAGTCAGAAAAACTGGAATCTCCCTGTGGGAGTGGTTGTCGGGATTTTATACCAAAAACCTGTCCCGGTGAAGATAGCGGGTGTGCAATATACTGGCGTTTTTCACAAGGTCTTAAATAAAAAAATTAAGACCCATGTACTATCACTCACTATTTTAGAAACTGATATCACGTATGAGGGGTTGCATTTTGCTAGATAAATATAACCCCCATTTAGAGTGCGTGCATCCGGATTCGAACCTCCTATTCATCCATTATCTTTATCCCTAGTTCCGGAATGATAGCATTGCAAACATTAGCGGGAAAAACCATCACAACCCTTATAATTCCTCCACCCAAATACAGTCAAGCACTTTTACAATTGTGCTGACAGATGTAAGTCCGACGTGCTTCACCGCACGGCCTCACCAAGGCTTTGGGATTACAGGGAGTCAGTAAAAATACTCGACTTTTCTGGACTTACATAGAGTATAGGAGGCTATAGTATGGCACGAATGCATGCTCGAAGAAGAGGCAAGTCGAGCTCCGTCCGCCCCTACCGGAAACAGGCACCTGCGTGGTCCAACACGGACGCAAAGGCCATCACCAAAGTGATCCTGGATCTCCGCAAGGAAGGCGCATCGAGCAGCAGGATTGGACTGGTCCTGCGGGATCGCTATGGCGTCCCGGACGTGAAACTTGCCCTCGGTAAGCGTATCGGTGATATCTTGAAAGAGAACAAGGTTGCATCCGAGATCCCCGAAGATCTCCGCGATCTTATGGCAAAGTCACTCGGGCTGCGCAAGCACCTGGGCGAGAACAAGAAAGACCTGCACAACAAGCGCCAGCTGCAGCTCATCGAGTCAAAGATCCGCAGGCTCGTAAATTACTACAAGAGAAGCAAAAAGCTGCAGCAGGATTTCATCTATAAACCCGAGACCACAGAAATTCTGCTGTCCCGGTAAGAGTAATTCGTCGTCCCCGTACCCATGTCACTTGAAACCGCCGCAGAAACCGTCGCAGAACAGATCCGGCGACAGGAGTATATCGAGCTCCATGCACATAATGACGCAGACGGCATAGCTGCCGGTTCGATTCTCTGCCATGCGATGATGCGTGCGGGTATCCGGTTCCGTATGAGGGTCTGCCAGGAAGTGACCCCTGCTAATCTGACCGGTGATGCTCCTCACCTGCTCTGCGATCTCGGGGCGGGAATGGCTGACCTTCCCAAAGACACAATGGTCGTCGATCACCATCTTCCGGTGTTTGAAGGGGTGTTCCACGCAAACCCGAGGCTGGCAGGAGCCGATGGCGACCGCGAACTGTCTGCGGCAGGGATGGCATACATCGTCGCCCAGAAGATGGGAGACAATCGTGACCTTTCCGGGCTTGTGATACCCGGTATCATTGGCGACGGCCAGGAAATAACCGGCAAGAATCTCGAGATCTTCAATGATGGCGTTGCAAACGGCATCATTGTCCCGGACCGCGGAATTACCCTCCCGGGGAGGGATATGGCTGAACGGTGGTACATGGCAACCAACCCGTACCTTGACGGGATCAGTGGCGGGGAACAGCTTATCGCGGATTTCATCGGACAGGCACAGGATCAGGCGCTGGGGGAGAACCGCAGTAGGCTTGATACCCTGCTTTCCCAAGTAGTGCTCGAAGCAGCCCCGGACACAACATATGCAAGCCTTCTGGCGATCTACGGTGATACCTACCATCTCCAGCGGGAGGTCATTGAGGACGCTCATGCCCTCACCGCAGTTATTGATGCCTGCGGGAAAGCCGGACAGGGCGACCTGGGAGCAACAATCTGCCTGCGATCATCCCATTACCTTGAACAGGCATGGGAAATTGCCCGGGAACACCGCGTGAAAGTGATCGATGTGGTCAGGAATGCCCGTCCCGACGAGGGTTCAATCGGCGTTTACGAAGTGCATGACGTCACCCTTACAAGCGATGTCGCAGATATTCTGGCACGCGACCGTGTGAGCTCACGGCCGGTGCTGGTATATGCGCATTCGGATAACTCCTGCCGGATATCAATCCGGTGCCCTGTTGGCATAAACGCGGAGATCGGACCGCTGGTACGGGATCTTGCGGCAACATGCGGGGGGAACGGGGGCGGCCACATCCGCAGGGGCGGGGCGACCATTCCCTCAGGGAAGATCGGGATATTTTCCCGGAGCTGGCAGGAGGCGTTTGCGCTATGATGCAGATCAACGGGAGGATCACTACCATGCACAGGAATGCAGCATGTGTTGCGGCGGCATTGAAACCGGATAACCTCAACAGCCTGACCACAACCGCTGAAGATGATCGCGTAACGACAACGTTTACCGGGACACAGATCAGGTCGGTCATTGCATCGGTGGACGATTATCTTATGAACCTGACAATAGCTGAAGATGCATGTTCGGTCATTTCGCAATGACCGCAAATCCCCAGGTCAGGACGGGGCAGGACCCCGTATACCGGCAACAGCGGAAAACACCGTTGTCTGAAAAAATACCGGAGAGAAATTTCTCCAGGTGATACCATGGCAAAGAAAAAACAGGTTGGAAGAAGAGTAGAAGGCTGGAAAGCCAAGAGCTGGTTCAAGGTGCACGTCCCCGACAACCTCGGGAAGGCGTACATCGGTGACACCATAGCAAACGATGCTGAGAGTGTTGTCGGCAGGATCATGCAGGCAACGCTTGGCGAAATCACCAATGATTACGCAAAACAGCACATGAAGATGAGCTTTAAGATCGCAACCGTGACCGGTGATGCGGCATACACCGAATTTGTCGGCCACGAAGTGACCAGGGACTATCTCCGTTCGCTTGTCAAGCGGCGGAGCTCCCGCGTGGACTGCCAGGTCCCGATCCTGACCAAAGACGGCAAGAAAGTGCGGCTGACCATCAGTTGCTACACGTTTGCCCGTGCAAACATTATGCAGGAACACGCAATCAGGAAAGCAATCACCGACACTATTGCAGCGGAGGCGGCAGCATGGGACCTGACCACGCTCCTCAACGGGATCGTGTCGGGAGAGATCTCCCGGGATCTCTTCAGGGCTGTCAAGACAATCTACCCGACCCGCAGAGTCGAAATTATCAAGTCCAAGGTTGAGCCGATCGCAGCCCGGATCTCCACCGCATAATACCGTTTTTTCCTTTTTTTCCCGGTGAACATTCAGCAGACTGTCATAAAGCAGAATTATTTTTTCAAGAACAGGGATCTTCTTTTTTTACGGTCTGCATTCAACGTGCAGGAATTTGTCTGATCTAAAAAGGCAGAATCCTGCAGCAGGGGATCCCTGCGTTCCCGTATCAGGCTCCCCCCTTTGATAAAAGGGCAGTCTTTCATTGTTCAATTCCTGGTTTTTTGTCAGCCTACCAAGAAACATAATTAGTCCCGGGATCCAACCATTCCATACGAATGACCGCCAACAAGATCCTTTTTATCGTACTCGACGGCATCTCCGATCGCCCCTCCCCCGCGCTCGGAGGTCTCACCCCGCTTGCAGCAGCACGAAAACCCGTTCTTGACCGTCTCGCGAAGGAAGGGATCTGCGGTATTATGGATACTATTGCTGCCGGAGTCCGCCCGGGTTCAGACACAGCACATCTTGCATTGCTGGGTTACGACCCATACAAATATTATACCGGAAGAGGTCCCCTCGAATGTGAGGGTACTGGCATACATATGGAACCGGGAATGATCGGGTTCCGGTGCAACTACGCGACCATTTCCCGGGAGGGGATCATTACCGATCGCCGTGCGGGAAGGATCCATGATACTGCGGCCCTGAGTATGGCTCTCACGGAAGGTGTGGACCTCTCAGGGTATGGTGTGGAGTTTGCTTTCCGCTCCGGCGCAGGTCACCGGGCAGCGCTTGCCCTCAGGGGGGAGGGGCTCGGCCACTGCGTCTCTTCCAATGACCCGAAAAAAGACGGCGTATTCCCGCTTGCCGTAAAACCGTTAAAACCGGTAGCAGCCGATGAAAAGACGGCTGTGGTCTGCAACGAGTTTATCCGGCAGTCCACAGGGATACTCTATGATCATCCCCTCAATAAAGAACGGGTAAAAAATGGGTTGAACCCGGCAAATATCGTGTTGATGCGGGGGGCCGGTGAAATGGGACATTTCGAACCGTTCTCAATAAGATACGGCATTTCTGGGAGTGTAATCTCGGCTGCAAGCCTGATCTCGGGCATTGGCAGCGCCCTGGGGCTTACCCGTGTGCCCGTGACGGGGATCACCGGATCACAGGACAGCAATATCACGGGGAAGATTGCCGCAGCGATAACCGAGTTGAAGACCAGAGATTTTGTACTGGTCAATATCAAGGGAGCAGACGAGTCCGGGCATGACGGACTGGCAGAGCAGAAACGCAATTTTATCGAAAAAACCGATACTGCCCTTGCCCCGCTGCTGGATCTTCCTGACTGCATTATTGTCATCTGTGCCGATCATTCCACACCCTGTACAATCAAAGACCACAGTGCTGATCCTGTACCGGTACTGATTCACGGCGACGGGGTCCGGATCGATGATGTGGCAGGATTCGACGAGTACCTCTGTGCCGGAGGTGGGCTCAACCGGATAACCGGCGCAGCACTCCTGCCCACAGCTCTCGACCTGATTAATAAGGCACATAAATTCGGGGCATGATGAGAACTCCGGGGGAACGATGAAAGAGAGAGCCGTAAAAAACTGGCACAAGCACTGCCTGCTTCCTGACGGGACAGAGCTGCAGGAACACAGTATCAAGACAGGCAGGAACATAGTCGTCGGTGAGTTCTGCCAGATAGATTTTGGGCTGAGGGGTGCGGATGTCTATGTCGGTGAATCTTCGAAGATCCGCGAGTATATCTGGGCAAACGGGGATGTACGGATCGGAAACTGGTGCGAGGTCGGGAACGATGTGATCGCCAGGCAGGATGCATATATCGGCGAAGGTGTGAAGATTGCCGGCAAACTGGTCGTTTCCGGAGCTCTTGACATTGGGGAGAAAGTCGAGATCAAAGAGGGATTCGAAGCAAAAGGTGATGTAGAAATAAGGAATCCGATGCCGGTATTCATGTTCATCATCATCTACCTGATGACTCTGCTGAGGATCGAGAACGAGAAGGAGCTGGATCGGATCCTCGATGACCTGTTCTCAGAGGAAGAGGAAAAAATGGAGATCCCGCTCATGATCCCCGCACGTTCGAAACTGAACCTGAAGTTTTTTTCCGTCCCGTCCACCATGAAGATCGGGAAAGGGTGCCGCCTCCATGGCAACATACGGGCAGGTTCGATTGACGTCCAGCAGAATTCAGTTGTCTTCGGGAGTCTCCGGGCAAAATACCGTATCACGGTTGTGGATGGTGTCACCATTCACGGGAATGTGGAGAGCGGCAGCACAGTCTATGTAAAGAAGGGGGCTCATATACTGGGTGACGTTATAGCAAAATCCATCGTGCTTCACGAAGATGCGAAGATAGACGGGACGATTGAGGCCCCGCATGGAATGCGGATCGAGCGGGGTACATGAGAGCCGCAGAGATCCTCGGGGTTGATGCGGTCAGGTTCATCGAACCGGATTTTGCTGCCCTCATTGACAGCAGGTTTAACACAGGGCTTGCTGAGACCCGGGCTGACGAAGGGCGACTCCTTCTCGATGAGCATGAAAACCCGGTGGCATTGGCATTTCATTCACCGGATGGATGGGTTGCAGGTTCCTTCCTGTGCCGGAATCCGTCGGTTGCGCTTATCGAACTCTTCGAGAGCGTGAACGGAGAGCTGTTCCAGGAAGACCGGGCCGTCTGGACACACGCAGTACGGGAATACTACTGTAGTGACCTGAAGGCTGAAGTACCTCCGTCAATCGATGATCTCAACCCCAAGCGGCGGGGAATCCTGACAACCCTCCTCAGGAACATCTGGGGAGAGGGTCATGGCGAAACCTGCATCGACTGCTGCTGCGGGTCGGGTGTCGGGTCACTGGTGCTGCGGGATCTGGGATTTGCCCCGGTATCGTATGATAACGATGAGTCGCTCCTTTCGCGGGGGCTTCTGGAAGGCAGGCTGCTTCCCGGTGAGATGATGTGGATCGATGCAACCATCGCATCAAGATACGTTGCACCTGCACCAAAAGGTGTAATTATCATGGCCGGGGAGTTCAACACCTTCAACCAGGACATGTGGGAACGGATCGTCGGCGAATTATGCTCGATTACGCACGATACCGTGATTACCGTCGGAACAGAGAAGGAGACGATGCTTATCCGGGAATGGGGATCAGCGTTGGACAGATCGGTAAACGTGAAGGAGAATCCTGCCGATCCCATCTATGATCGCTGGGTCTGCCGGATTCACCCAAATAGATCCTGACGGGACCCCTTTTTTAGACAGGGTGCCCCGACCATACTTCAGGGTAAATACCATAATTGCCGGAACACATATTACCTCCTTAAACCGATTTTCTGATTGCATGAACACAAAAAATATTGTGCTTGCCGGATTTAGTGGGGGTTGTCCTCCTTGTTTTTATGTTTGTCATCGGTAGGATCGCAGCTGCGATAGCTCCTTTCAATATTGCCACACTGGGGGTATGCGGGCAATGAATGACCCCGTTATGACATTGTTCTTCCTGTACCCGTTTGTCCTCTCATTTGTTGCGGCTATCCTCTTTGATGCCATAAAGGATTCTCTGAAAGGAACGGTACTTTCCAAAGGGCTCACGTTCGGGCTTTTGCTCTTTATGCTCCAGACAATCCCAAGCATTTTTGTAATCTTTACGTCCATGACCTACCCGTTTGGATTTCACCTTAGCACGTTTCTTTACGGCATTATCGGATATCCTGTAATTGGGATACTGTATGCAAAGATATGGAATGGTCAGGATTTTTCTATCCGATAAAATCACGAAAACCGGAATAGTCCTTTTAAAAATTCCCAGATAGAATCCCAGATACTGACAGAGACAGCTGTAGGGATAATCGAGACATTACAAGTCCCTGAAGTGCTGTTGCAACCCGTCATCTCGGCGGATGGTCCTGAAACATCATAGAGCACACGCTCGCTGTCAAAGGATTGCCGGGGGGAAATCCAGATGGTTTTTGACGATATTTTCTCCACTTGGCCATCACGGGTTATGACGGTATAGAATGTGCCCGCCGAAACATTTTCAGATGAAGAACCTCCCGGGATACCTTCCTGATAGTTCGTCAGATCTTCGATTACCGGATACTGCCCGATCATCCTGTCCCTTAAAAATTCAGCATGAATGTGACCCGATAAAACTATGGTGGGTTTGACGATTAACTGCCGGTCAATATCTGTTCCTAGGCGAGAGAGCGTGCCGACTTGGTCCATATAGTAGTGCGTAGCAATGATGGTGAAATTTTCCGGAGAATTTAATAAGGTTTTCCGGAGTACAGCAAATTCCTGGGGTTTAAGTGATCCGGCCACATAGTTGATTCCCACGAAATCGAAATTCTCAAACGAAGTCATATAGCTGTTCTTCGCATTGCCGGTATACTGAGTATAATACTGGTAACTCTGCCCATCGTTCGTGTCATGGTTTCCGGCAATTAAATAAACGGGTATTGACGTTTCATGTACGGCATGGAAATATGTATCCCACTCCTTTTTATCATTCCAGGTATTCACAAGGTCACCGGTAATGATGATGGCAGAAATATTATAGCGCTCCTTTATTGAATCGAGATACGAGAATGTGTAGTCATAGGTTTCCGGGAAGGAGACCAGGTTCTGGGTATCCGAAATATGGACTATGGAATAGGTTGTTAAGTTGCTGGAAGCGAGAGCAGAAGCCGGCGTGATCGCGAGCAGCAGGAGCATGACGGTTATTGTTATTTTTATTAAAAATCTATAGTTCATTTAAATAAATTAGAGGGGAGTTAGTAATTGAAAGTTCCTGATGAAAAAAATAACCATTATCCGCGTATTTTTGTTTCTCCTCTCTTTTTATATGCTCACTCGTAGTTTCCCTCATCCAGGACGGATGCTGAAGATCCAGTCCCCGGACCAGGTGAAATCTCCTGAAAGGACAACAAAGAGTGCAGGAAATAAAAAGAATGCAAAGAAATGCGAAGATGATTTTTCTTTCCATACATACGGGCAGGTATTATTATGACCGCTGTAGAAGTACCAGCTCTCAGCGTCTTTTATGCCCCGTCTGTTTCTTCCCGGCTTTCTTCTGTTCAGTCTTTTTATCCTGGTGAACATCCTCGCTCTCGAGCTCCGCGATCACGTCAACCGGGTCATCCATGAATTTTGTCAGGCGGAGGATTTCTAAAAGCCGCTCCATGCCGATAAAATGCTCCGCCATCACCTTTGCCATAGGCGACATGACCAGCCTGCTCCCCCGTTTTTCGACGAGGCGGTGGGCAATCAGCTCGGGGAGCACGGGCTCCATGCTGCCGACCATCATACCGTTGATCCGATCAAGATCTGCTTCCTCGCCATTACACGCGACCGCATTTGCCACGTACTCTTCGGAGCTCTTCTCAAAATCATGTTCTGGCGCTACCTCTTCCATTTCACCTTTTAGAAGCCGTAGTGCGACCTCCTCTTCCGTAAAGGGGTTCTCCCGGGAATAGGTCCCTCCCGGCTCGGCAAGGAGCACAACACGGCCGAGGTCGTGGAAGTCCGGTCTTCCTGCCCGCCCTGCCATCTGGTTGAACTCCTGTACCGAGAGCCAGTCCCTTCCCATGGCCAGCGAGTCAAAGATCACCTGCGATGCAGGGAAATCTACACCGGCACCCAGTGCTGCGGTTGTGACCACTGCCATCAGTTTCCCGCCCAAAAATTTTGTCTCCACCTCCCGCCGCTCCTGCGACGAAAGACCGGCATGGTATGCCGCAGCCCTCATTCCCAGTGCATCGGCAACCGTATGGCACCGTGCCCGTGCATTGGTAAAGATGATGGTCTGTCCCCGGAATCCCTTTGATGACGTCCGCTTGTACTCTTCGGTTGTCATCTGCTTGATGGTCGGGATCTTTTGTTTGCGCTCGAGAAAAAGAAGGTACCGCTCCAGCCCCACCGGGCGTTCGGCGTACCGCACAAGACTGCAGTTCAGTTTTTTTGCCAGCGTCTTGGGTGAGCCGATGGTAGCCGACAGGTACAGGAACTGCGCCTGAGGGGCGAGGTACTTCAGCCGTGCGATCATGCCATCAAGACGGTGCCCCCGGTCTGCATCCTCGAGCATCTGGACTTCATCGATCACTACGGTCGCAATGTTTGCCATCTTCTGCCCGCAGCGGATCATGTTATCCACACCTTCATAGGTACCGACAATGATCGGCGACTGGGGGTTCCGGTCTCCGATCTTCCGGGTCTCGGGAAGGTTAAGGCGGCTTACCCCGGTTAAAAGCCCGGTCTTTGCCATTTTCCCGTACCGCTCTGTAAACCGTTCATATTTCTGGTTTGCGAGGGCTACGAGCGGCACGAGGAAGAGCATCCGTCCCCGTCCCTCAAGATAGTTTTTTATCCCTGCCATCTCCCCGATGAATGTCTTGCCACTCGCCGTTGCAGCAACAACAAGCAGGTCTTTGCCGTGCAGCAGCCCCGCTTCTACGGCAAGCTGCTGGGCAGGCATGAGCTGGGATACCCCGCTTGCTTCAATAAACTGCCGTGGAAGCGGCAGTTCCTCGATTGCAGCAGTGGTCATCACCGGATGCGGTTCTAGCCTGTCGTAGAGCGCTGCTTTCATCGTGAGTTTATCGGGCTGCAGCGTTGAGAGCACGCGGTCAAGATTGCGGAAGGTAACGAGAAGGTTCTCAAGATGGGCAATCCCCTCTAACCCCAGCCTGCCCAGGTGGGATACTTCACGGCGCAATTCGCGCTTTCCGCACTCGAGACAGATCTTCTCACCTTTGCCATACGTAACGCAGTTTTCTTCGGTTAACGGGGTGAACCGCTCGTCCAGCAGGCACATACGACAGGCATCAACGCAGCTGGATTTTATCTGGAAATCTCCCAGAAATGTTTCAAACTGCGAATCGGATTTGACAAGGCGCACATCCGCCTCGCGGAGCTGGGCAACTAGTTCCTTTGAAGGCGTTTGACGGTACTCCTTTTTCCCGCCCCATTTGAGCCGGTATTTTGTCGGGCGGGGTCCACGCGGCGTCTCCATCAGATCGACAAATCCGGCACCCAGCACATGCCTGCCGTCATAAAAGAGAAGTTTGAAACTGCTTCCTTTCTGGGGCTGGACGAGGATCTTCATGGCGAGATCAGGTCGTGGATCACATACGCGAGTTCAACGCTCTCCAGTCTCTTTAAAAAGTCAGTGAACTCCTCATCGACAATAACAATCGCACAATCAATCCCATGGAATGCGGCCTCAATGACACCTTCCCGGGCGCCAAAGAACATATCAGGTTTTTTCCCCGCCTTTTTCAGCGCGATGAACGCCTCAAGTCCTACCGCTGCTACTATACCTGCCTGGCCTATGACCTCCAGCAGTTTGTCCTGCCTGATCTTTTTAGAACCCCCGTACTGGATCCGTGGTACCTTGCAGACATGAAGCATCCCTTCCTTGTGATCGATGATCCCATTGAGGCGTGCAACACCCACATCCTCGTCCTTTTTTGCATCAGCGATAACAGTCCCGGTTGCTGCCAGCGGCTTTTTTCCCGCATAGAGAAATCCGGATTTCATGTATACGCCGACAGCATCTCCTTCCTGCAGGTCTTCTGCCGCAATCGCTGTCCAGACAGAGATTTGCTGGATAATGTCGCGCCTTATATGCCGTGCGTAGGATTCAAGTGACTCGGCATTTTCCAGCACCCACTCGATGCCGGTCTTGGTCACCTCGTAATTACCCCTGCCACTCGCGGAAACCTTTCCTTCATCGACCAGTTCACGGATATACTCGGATATTGCCTGCGGGGTCACGCCAAGCTTTTCAGCGATCTCCTGCTGCCGGACCGCCGGTTGGTGCTCGGCAATCTCTACGAGAATCTGCAGTCGCGAGACCTCGCGTTTGCTGCGCAAAATAGAATAAAGGGGATCCTTAGCGCCCAGTGTCAAGCAGCACCAGTCCCTGTCCCTTGACATCCATGTGGGTGATCCGTTTGGCCAGGCCCTTGATAAATATGGGACTGACACTGAATTTTCGGGAGAGGTCGTTGATGGAATTATTACCCTTGGTGAGTTCTCCTTCAATCTTCTCCACGACTTCGCGGAGATTCGCATCATTCGAGAGTGAGATATACAGGATATCAGAGAGATCGGAAAGGTTACACTGGAAGTTTGCCCGGAACTTGTTGTAGGTTGCACGGAACTCTTTTTCCGGTTTTGCGCCGGGCTTTGGCATCCGCCACTGCTCCTCCACAAGGTTTCCTTTCTTTAATATCTGGATGCAGAGCGACACATTGTCATTTCCGACGTGCGCCCGGATCTCATCTTCTGTCAGCCAAGATTTGTTCAAAAGTTCATAGACCTTTTTAAAGGAGGGGTCGTTGAACGTCATCAGGAGAGGAACAAGCTCTACAGGATCGTTTACTATTCGAATATGGCCCGGCACTGTAAAAACCCTATAATTATATCGTCCCGCGAATCAATAAAATTTTGCGAGAAATTCATGCAGGGAACGGGCAGGATCACAGTTCGCGGAATCGTTCAGGGTGTCGGGTTTCGTCCTTTCGTGTATGCCCAGGCCTGTGCGCTCGGTATTTCAGGAACGGTGAAAAATCTCGGCAGCGAAGTGGAGATCTTTGCGAGGGGGGATAATTTTGAGAAATTCCTTGCGGAGGTCTCGCGAGGTCCCCCGCTCTCCCGTATCGACTCGGTGGAAGTCTCGAGCACCCTGCAGGAGATCCCGGACGGGTTTTTCATACTTCCGAGCGGTACCGGTTCGCTGACCGGCATGATTCCGCCTGATGTTGCGATATGTGATGACTGCGTCGGCGATATTTTCCAGAAAGGCGGGAGATACGGGAATTACTGGGCAACTTCCTGCGTAAACTGCGGACCCCGGTACAGCATCGTCCGGGAAATCCCGTACGACCGCGAGCGCACATCCATGGCAGAATTCACCAGATGCCCGGACTGCGCACGGGAATACAGTGATCCCGGTTGCCGGCGCCACCATGCACAAACCATCGCATGCAGTTCCTGCGGGCCACGCCTCACCCTGATCGATGCACGGGGAAATAAAGTCGAGGGCCTCGACTCAGTAAAGGAGACGGCAGAACTGCTCGATGCAGGGAGCATTCTTGCCATCCGTGGGGTGGGGGGATTCCATATCGCCTGCATTGAAGATTCCGTGGATGAACTGAAGCGGCGACTGGGCAGGATCGAACAACCATTTGCCATCATGGTGCGCCCGGATCATATTGAGCGGCTCGCAAGTATCTCCCCAGAGGAAAGGCAGATGCTCAACAGCCCGGTCCACCCCATCGTCGTCCTGAAAAAACACGATCCCACTGCCCACACAGTAATAAGCAATCTCCATACAATCGGCTGCATGCTGCCGTATACCGGGCTTCACCACCTTCTCTTCTCCTTTCTGAAACACCCGCTGCTCATTATGACCAGCGCCAATATGCCCGGCTACCCGATGATTACCGATATTGATCAGGCAATGGCGAAGCTCAACCGTGATGTGGACTTCTTCCTTACACATGACCGGAAGATCATAAACCGGTGTGACGATTCCGTGATGCGCGACGGGTATGTAATCCGGCTCTCACGGGGAATGGCTCCGAAACGGACAGCGATAGCGCTGGGAAAACATTGTATTCTCGGCGTGGGACCGGAACTGAATGCAAATGCCACTATATGCAAAAACGGCTTTGCAGTCACTTCCCCTCACGTGGGGAATGTCCGCAATCCGCCAACCCTTGAGTATCTGCAGGAAACCGTAAGGAACCTTCAGCGGCTCCTCGGGGCGAAGTTCGATGTGATTGCTCATGACCTTCATCCCCAGTTCCTGTCCACCCGCTTTGCCCGCGAGATCGCGTCAGATCTCGGGCTTGAACTGATCCCGGTACAGCACCATCGTGCACATATAGCCGCGACAACCCCTGAACCCTGCATCGGCATCGCAATTGACGGGGTTGGTTATGGCGACGACGGAACGGTCTGGGGGTGCGAAATATTCTCCGGGCAGGCACCTGATCTCATGCGAGTCGCCCACCTTGAGCCGTCAGCCATGCCCGGGGGGGATCTTGCCACACGGTTTCCCGAACGGATGCTCTACGGGATTCTTCCGGAAAAAAAGATACTCTCGTACCTTTCTGCACGCGGCTGGTCTGATGTTGAGCTGGGTGTAATTGAAAAACAGGTCGGGAGTGGCTTTAATGTCGCCCAAACTACAAGCACGGGAAGGTTACTTGATGCCGCTTCTGCCCTGCTGGGGGTGTGCCGGGAGCGGACATATGACGGCGAACCTGCAATGAAACTGGAATCCATTGCAGCTGGCGGGTGCGCTGAACCCTGGGAGCTTACCTTTACCACCGGTGAGGGATGTGAGATGCTTTCAGGTCGATCCCTCATAGAGAAAGCGTTTGCCCGGATACAGGCAACGCATGAAGGAGATCTGCGGGTAATCCGCGATATCGCTGCTTCCTTCCAGAACAACCTTGCCCGGGGTATTGCCCAGCTCGCCATTCACGCGGCTGATCGCGAGGGAATGAAAAAGATCGCCATAAGCGGGGGCGTTGCGTATAACTATGCAATCCGGGAAACAATCCGTAGAGAGATTACAGAGCATAACCTGGAATGCATTATGAACGCGGACTATCCTCTCGGGGATGGTTGTGTCTCGTTCGGGCAGTGTGTGTATGCAGGGAAGCTGCTGGATCGGAGGGACTGACCCCTGTGCGGGCAGCGTGCCATATCGCAGAGACGGGCAGTTTATCAGCTGAAACGATAAAAGGAATTGCACGTGATGGAATCATCTGACCGGATTTCCATGCAGGAAAAGAAGATTAGACATCTCGAACTGGAACTTAACGATCTTCGTCAGGGCCTTGCAGTCGTGCAGGACTATTATCACGACCTCGAACGCTTCTCGGAAAACCGGGAGGCTGCCATAAGCCTGACACAGGTGATGGTGAGGCCGCTGTTCGATGACGATCTGGAATTTAATGGGATCTGGAGGTTCCACAGGGAGCTCCTCATTCCCGATCCATCTGCACACATCTCCTATGCTGAAATGTATGAAGCTTTCGTGCGGTACTGTAAAAAGAGAGGGGGATCTCCTGTGGAGCAGGAAGTGTTTGAATTTGTATTTGCCCGGATGGAGAATCCTAACCCTGTTTTTGACCGGGGGGAATGGAAGGGCTGCCGGCTCCTGACAGAGAGAGAATAACCAGCCGCACCAAAATTATCCCGTTTTTCATGACTCACTTCAGAATTACCCGGAAATCAGGGATCCCGCTCATCGGGTCGCTCTATTTTGGTATTATTGATCGGGGGACCAGCCTCCTGCAGGTACGCCCGAGTTGCGGCTGCAACTTGAACTGCCCGTTCTGTTCTGTCGATGCCGGACCAGAATCAAAAACGCGTGCTACCAGCTATGATGTTGAGATGGACTACCTGGTGGATGCGGTACGGGATGTCGCACGGTTCAAGGGGGATGGCGTGGAATGCCACATTGATTCGCCGGGCGAACCCCTTATGTATCGTATGCTTCCCGAACTCATCACCGCCCTCAGGCAGATCAATGAAGTGAGTGTCATTTCTCTCCAGACCAACGGGACCTTTCTCGACAGGAAGAAGATAGCAGCGCTTGAAAAGGCAGGACTTGACCGGATCAACCTCTCCCTCCATGCTCTTGATCCGGCAATTGCAAGGATGCTCGCGGGTGTCGAATGGTTCGATATCGACAGGATTGCCGAAATGGCAAAAGAGGTCTGCAGGAGCAACATCGACCTGCTTATCGCGCCGGTTTACCTGCCGGGAATCAATGATGATGAGATTCCCCGGCTGATCCGGTTTGCACAGGAAACAGGTGCCGGCAAACGGTTCCCGCCTCTGGGTATCCAGAAGTTCGAGCACTACCGGTATGGGAGGTCACCTAAGGGCATGAAAGCCCAGAGCTGGTGGCAGTTTTTCAACCGGAGCATACGGCCATGGGAAAAAGAGTTCGGGATAACGCTGAAACTCGATCCGGTGAGAGATTTTGGAACGGTGAGGCGTCCCTTCATCCCCCTGGCATTTTCCAAAGGCGAGAAAGTAACCGTCGAGATCCGGGCACCGGGGTGGATACATGGTGAGAAACTGGGGGTAGCCCGCGACCGGGTGGTGTCGGTGTTCAACTGCCCGAAAGAGTCCGGACAAGTCCGGGTGAAGATTGTGGCGACCAAGCACAACATCTACGTTGGGGTACCGGTGTAGACAACCGATACTTCCGTCTGAAAAGATCCTGTTTTTTTAAAGAAGAAGAAGAAGAAGAAAAGATTATCCGAACAGGGCACCGAGCCCTGCCATACCGCTCTCTTCGTCTTCCTTCTTATGCTCTTCTGGTGCTTCTTCCTTCGCTGCAGGTGCTGCTTTGCCTGCTGCTGGTGCTGCGGCGGCTGCGGCAACGGGTGCGACAGCTGCCTTGCTGATGGCGTCTTCAATGTTTACGCCATCGAGCGCTGCAATGAGTGCCTTTACACGGGATTCGTCTGCTTTTACACCTGCGGCGGTAAGGACTGCCTTGACGCCGTTCTCATCGACCTTCTTTCCTGCCTTGTGCAGGAGAAGTGCTGCATAGATATACTCCATCTTGTTCACCTCAATATTTTAATTATTTTACCAGGCTTTTTACTGCCTGGCTTTCTCTGTACGCTTTTCCGATAATCGCATCAACAACATCTTTTTCATAGATTGCGGCTTCAACGGCAAGACCGCGTGCTTCCCTGACGGCTTTAGCCAGGATTGCGCCCATCGTATCTTTCGTCGGGATCGATGCGTTGACCGACAGGTTGAATGCCTGAAGACCTGCGAGCTGGATCTGTCCGAGGATGACTGTCTCATCAACCGCAAGCACGGACGGCTCAAAAATACCGCCTTCATGGTATACTGCCTGGAGTGAAAGTCCAACATCCATCGGTTTGATATCAAGCTTGATCAGGATGGCTGCAAGTTTTGCCGAGATGACCGCACCTTTCTTTACGACCGTCTTGGTCTCCCGGATTTTGACCTTACCGCCTTCGATAGCAGCGGGGATGCCAGCCTGCTGGAGTTCGCCTACGATTGGACCTGGCTTGAAACTGGTCGGACCTTTCTCGATGACGATATCCTCCGGCGCTTTTTCGCCGGGCTTTGCCGCCATCTTGGTCTTAGTCTTTTCCAGCTGCTTGAAGAGCTTGAACGGGTTGTCGTTGGTGAAGATAATCGCAGAATGACCGGATATATACTGAGAGAGGTTCTTCACATCTCCGCCGATCTCCTCGAACGCGTGCCTGATGAGCGTATTCCTCGTCACCTTGAGGACAGCCTTACCCCGCAGGTTCCTGCGGATCTGCTGCACCTGCTGTGCCGGGATCCCGTATATATCAACAAGCCCGATCAACGTGAACTTTTTCGCATTTGCCTTGATCTCCGCAACCTCGTCCTTCTTCCAGGAGGGAAGGTGGTGTGTGTACAACGCCATTATTCCAGCCTCACTGCAGGACCCATGGTCGTCTTGACAAGAACAGAGCGGATGTTCAGCGGACCCTGTTCGAGAACCGCTTCAACCCTTTTGACGATCGCTTCGATATTCTCTGCAACCTGTTCGGGCTTCATAGCAGTTGAACCGACCTTTGTAGAAAAGACTGTTTTATCCTTAGTCCTGATCTTCACCGAACTGCGCAGGCGCTCGACAATCGGGCGGATGTCCGTCCCGCCTGCAATCGGCATCGGCATCCTGCCCCGCGGACCGAGCCGTGGACCCAGGTACCTTCCGACCTGTGGCATGACACCCATCTCTGCAAGGAAGTACCGGTATGTACTGGCGACTCTCCGTGCTTCGCGGGGTGCACCGCCAAGCCGCTCAACTTCTTCAGGGCCGATAATCAGATCAACCTTGGCATCCTTTGCCTGAGTGACAATATCTCCTTTCCCGATCACACAGATCCCGATTTTCTCGCCGATACCGTGGGGAAGCAGAATTGTCTCGTCAATACGATTTTTCGGCTGCGCCATATCGATATTCTTGAGATTGATGGTAATATCGATGCTCTCAGAGAATTTACGCTCTGGCGCTTTCTCAATTGCCGTTTTCACGGCTTGTAAAATTTTGGCTTTATCAACCATCAGATTCCTCCATAGTTCGCGACCTTCCGATCTCCTATGGTTTTCTCATGTTATTTCAAAAGAACACTGTCATACTTGCCTTCGGCGATGGCAGCGAGCACTTCTTTCGGGCGCTTGCCGTCAACGTTCACTCCCATGCTCACACAGGTTCCGATGACCTCTTTTACCGCGGTCTTCAGTTCATACGCGAGCATGCCCTCGAGTTTCATATTGGCAATCCTGACAGCGGCCTCAAATGGTAGATTACCTACCACTTTGACGTTGGGCTCTGCGGAACCTTTCTCGATATTCGCCTCTTTTTTGATGAGCGCCGTAGTGGGCGGTACACCCACTGTGACGGTGAAGTTCTTCTTTGCATCGACTTCAATCCTGACCGGGACCTGCATTCCGTTGAATGAACCGGTCTTTTTATTGATCTCGTCAACAACTGCCTTCACGTTGATACCGAGTGGTCCGAGCGACGGTCCCAGGGGGGGACCAGCGGTAGCCTTTCCGCCGGGTACTAAAACCTCGACCACTTCTGCCATAATCTTTGCACCATGCCGTCCCTTGATTAAGGGCTCCGAGCTTGGGTCTGTAACTATTGATGTTAAGGGAAATAAAGGTGATCTTGGATCTGGAAGGAGGTTGATGAACCACAGGGGGTAGGTATACTCACTATACTCATGAGGGATGATGTCTATTCCTCCCAATCCGGCCCCGTTTCAGCTCCCGTTTACCTTTTATGACAGTCCAAATGGATTAATTCGCCAAAAAGCGACACTATTGTTTTACGATTGGCCCGATTCAGACTCCGTTTGGCTATATAGGGCCATATCGCAACTGAAAATGACCGCTAATAGCACCTAATGGAGGGCGGATACTGCAGAAAACGGAATATCTACACCTTACGGTTATCGCAGAAAATCACCCAGCAAAAAATCGCACCTAGATTCGATTGGCGGGGCGATCCTGGATATTATGAGGGATAGATGGTCTGGCAGGAGCGGAAGGGTATGTCCGTATCCCCTCATTTCCATGTCGTAGAATGCTGCCTTCAGTTAACGGTCAGATACATGTCAGCAGAAAACCTCTGGGGGGAGTCGGGAAGGGATCACAAGGGAATTGATCCGATCATGATACCAGCGTAATCCTGCACCATCGTAATAATTAGGATGAGAGAGAAAACCCTTCTGGAACCCATTCCCTGCATCCTAATACAGGAGGCACTCCCATGAGAGATGTGATCACAATCCTGTTCAATGAGTTTGAAACGCTTGACGTGTTCGGGCCGATAGAGGTTTTGGGAAGATTACCCGGATATTTTAACCCGCTTTTCTATTCAATGACCGGGGAAATAATCACCAGCAGTCAGAATGTCCCGGTTATGACCAGGCCCCTGTCTGAACTGAAATCCACCCCATATATTCTTTTCATTCCCGGAGGTATGGGGGCAAAGGAACTGGTTAATGATGACTCGTTTGTCAATACCCTCAGATCACTGGCAGGGAACGCCGAATTCATACTGACCGTGTGTACCGGTTCAATACTCTTATCCAGGACCGGCATTCTGGATGGGAGACGTGCCACTTCGAACAAACGGTTGTTTGCCTGGACAAAAACTGTTCCCGGCGTGAACTGGGTAAAAAAAGCGCGGTGGGTAAAAGATGGCACAATCTATACGAGTTCGGGGGTCAGTGCCGGGACGGACATGGCATTGGGGTTCGTATCAGACCTGCTGGGGTATCCTGCAGCAAAACTGGTGAGCCGGGAGATAGAATATGCGTGGAACGAAGATCCCGGATATGACCCGTTTTCGGAACTGTACCCGTAAATAGCTGGCACCGGAGTCGCTGCCAAGTCTTTAAATCCCCAGACGTGCCCGGATTTTTTTGGGGGATGCATTCGGGCATCAGCCCAGCCACCCGCATGTAACCCAGGATACCCCCATCATCGGACAGGTGCCGCAACCGCAGTTGTTTCACTCTCCGGCACCGAGTGGACCGTATCTGTCCCACCGCACGCATAGAGATCCGTAACCGCTATCCCGAAAATCGTTGAACCGATGGCCGTCAGCACCCCACAGGCAAGGAGGAAACCATAACAGACAACGGTCATCAGCACCTGTCCGCGGGAGAGAGAGAGGAAGAAGTCATAGTCATGGTTGAGCAGCAGCGGCGACTGGCCGATCAACACCGCAATGGCAGCTACCCCGAGAGCGATTACCCCATAGACAAGGATGCAGCCCAGCCACTCCCGCCACGTCTCCTTCATGAGGGTTACAGACACAGCAAGAGCAGGGAACAGTCCCTTGTTCTCCAGCACGATGACCGGAACGACATACTGGGCGAGCAGGAACTGGAGGATCGTAATGGCCATGATGATCGCCGAGAAGAAGAGCACGGAGCTGAGTATGTCTGGGAGATAGTACGCATAGGGCAGGTAGAACACAACCATCGAGATACTGAACACGATCTTCCCGAAGAGCTGGGTCTGGTTAACGACTACCTCGATAATAGTCCCGGCAACTGCCATCACGATTGAAAGTGCGGCAAGGGTGCCGGCGTGGGGGCTGACAACAGAAAACGCGTCCCGGATTTTCAGGAATTTTCCAGTACTTCCATGGGACCGGTACAGGACCAGGCCTGCCAGCAGGAGGTTGAAACAAGACAGGCATACTGCCTGGAGTAAAAAGATTCGCGTGTCAAACACCAGGAATGAATCCATGATGGGGATACCGACAAGGAAGGGCAGGGCGCTCTCGCTATTGGCAACGATATTTGCTTCCGCCGTGATTAGGAACAGCATCACGATGCCGGCGAGGAGCGAGAACCAGAGTAACCGTTTATTCCTGATCAGGGTTTTTATGCTTCCTGTGGCGATACCAATCCCACGCTTGATACGGCCTGCGCTGCCGGCCCCGCCGGCCGGTTGTGCGGGATTTGCCGTGACTGACGGTACTACGAGCACCGTCGATGTAGTGCGCATGGCCGGTGCATTCGGGCACCAGCCTAGCCAGCCGCGTATGACATCAGCAACGCGTGCCATCATACCAGCACCTTTACTTTCGTGAACAGTTCTTCTGCTATCTTCGTCGGATCGGCAGTCTGCTCAATGCTGATGCCAAGCTCGGATGCGTAATCCCAGAGCAGCTCAACGCATTCGGTATACCGCTGGCATGTCCCGCAGTCACCCTCATGCTCATACCATACCTGCAAGCCATGCTTCTCAGATACGAAGATGATGGCCGCAGCCTGGAATGGTATGGATTGTCCGATCAGGATACCCTGCTCTGCATTGATCTTCTCGACTGCGATCTGGTTTGCCTGCGCCATTTCGCGCAAAGTCGATTCGATCCTCTCGTCCATCAGAAGCAGCGCCCGCGAGACCGCCTGCCGGGAGATGCCGAGCAGGTTCGCTATCGTGATATTGGGCATGCCGCTGCGTCGCATCTTCCAGAACCCGAACTGTTTGTCGTTTGTTGGCAGGAGCATGTGTCAACATTTGAATGTTGACTATATATATTTTCGGGGGGATGTCAGAAAAATGCATGGTGCAATTCCTTAAGACGTGGGAAAACCCGCAAAAAGTATCAGAAGACAATCCGTCAGAATTTTTTGAAGAATTGCAACTGAATTAAAAAAAGTTGAACCGAAACCTTACCGGTCTTTGAACTTCTCAACCACACGGACGTGATCGCCCCGTACCGTGATCGGGATGGGGACTATACTTTCGTACAGTTCGACAGTGATCTCTTCTTTTGCAGAATCAACGCGTTTAACTACTGCTTTCTCGCCTTTGAACGGTCCGGCGATCAGCTCGACAATAGTGCCTTCATCAATACCCGCGACAACCGGCTTAGGGATGAGAAAATGTCCGACTTCGGCAAGGCTCGTCTCACCTTTGATTACTGAGCGCGCGTGTGCAACTTTTTCTACGAGTTGCTCGATCCTGTTCAGTTTCTCCGGAGTTTCGATGAGAACATATCCCTTCAATTCGTTGGGAACAATTATCGCGGTTACCTTGACGTCGGTCGCCTTGGTTTCTATTGCCTTGAGGATATTGTCAGCAACGGTCCGTTCCTGCTTGGAGGTCGTTTTTATCGCAAAGATGCGGTTGTTAAATACTTCAGGTATGGCAGGAATCTGAGGCGCTGCAGGCGCGGGAGGTACTGGTTGTGTCATGCCCATCAGTGCGGTAATACGACGAAGAGCTCGTAGATGACAAATCCAATCAGGCCAACAACCAAAACGCCCGCCGCTGCGACGGTCGCGATCTTGGTAAACTCTTCCCGGGTGGGGGTACGTGCGAGTTTTATCACCCGCAAATACTTGCGGAATAACTCCTCGTGGAGTAAATCGACATTGAAATCAGGTTTTGAAATTTCCATATCTGCTCACTTGAGAAAATCGATCTCAAACTGTTTTTGTACTTTGGGGGTAAGCTTCTCATTACGACCATATATTTGTGGCGACCGTACACCCGTGACAACCAGCAGGGTCCGCATCTTATTCTGCATCGCGGGATCGATCTGGGCACCCCAGATGATCCGCGCATTCTGGTCGACACGGTTGTACACTTCCTGAACAACACCCTCGGCTTCTTCCATGGTCATATCCGGCCCACCGACCACGTTTACCAGTGCAGCTGTTGCACCGCTGATATCCACATCAAGAAGCGGGGATCTGATCGCCTTTTTTACCGAGTCGGCTGCTTTATCTTCGCTGTCACTCTCGCCCATCCCGATCATGGCGACGCCACCCCGCTCCATGACCGTTCGCACATCCGCAAAGTCCAGATTGACAAGCCCGGGCATGGTAATAAGTTCGGTGATACCCTTGACCGCCCGCATGAGCACTTCATCCGCCACTTTGAACGCGGCGTACAGGGGAAGTTTGGGTACGACTTCGAGAAGCCGGTCGTTTGGTACGACAATAACGGTGTCCGCCACATCCCGGAGGCGTTCAAGCCCTGCTTCTGCATTCTCCATGCGGATGGCACCTTCCGCAGCGAATGGCAGCGTAACAATTGCAATGGTAAGTGCTCCTTCCTCCCGGGCAGCCTTCGCAACAACCGGGGCGCAACCCGTTCCAGTACCGCCACCGAGACCGACGGTGATGAAGACCATATCAGACCCGGAAACAACCGCCCGGATCTCCTGCTCATTTTCGAGGGCCGCTTCTTCCCCGATCTGGGGGATAGAGCCGGCACCGAGACCCCGGGTCCGTTGCCTGCCGACAAGGATGCGTTGATCTGCCTTGGTCCGGATGAGGTGCTGGGCATCCGTATTGATGGCAATGAGCTTTGCACCGTGGATGCCTTCCTCCATCATACGGGAGATCGTGTTCGATCCCCCGCCACCACAACCAATCACGGTGATCTCAGTTTTGAGCTCAGCCAAGATCTGGTCAAGGTCTTCATTATTCTGCGAAGGCAAGACAGTCTCGTCCCTCGCTTTTGTAAGTGCCTCTTCAACAATTGACCTCATGGATACTTCTCCAACCCCGGGATGTGGATCTTAATTTCACTGCAGGAAGAAACCATGGCAGGCATAATCACCCTGCCATCAACCGTGACCTCCTGACCCTCAGCCAGGTGCTTGTAGGAAGGTCCGGGCGGTACCCCGAGTTCGCGCGCTTTATGGGGATCAAACCTTACCTTACGTAGGATCAGGGTGTCTTTCTCCGTAACAGTGATCTCGTTACTACGTATGATTTTTACGCACAATGTATTTAAATCATTTATTATTTGTGACGAATGGCTTTCATACGTGATAAATTCGGGAAGAAGGCGATTATCCTGCGTAGAAAGGTGAACGAGGGGCAATTTTTCAAGATTTTTTATCAGCTCCGGCTCCCCGGATTTTACTGTTTCGCCCAGTAAAACCGGATCTATCCTGACAGTACAAAGTGCTCCCTCACCCTGCAGATCATGGATATAGCACCGGGTATCCGGCGAAACCTGCTCTGCCATCTTTCGGACATTCAGGTAGGTATCCCAGGATACATGTCCTATTGCCATAATCTCGCTTTCTGATAACCGGAGTATCGAGAGCCGTTTCAGCATGGAGGAAAGATTGTTGAGGTTTTCGCGATCCAGTGCTTTCCGGTCGATATATGCTGCAACAGCCCCGCTCTTCACCATCATTGCCCGGACCAGCTCTTCATCCAGTAAGGCAATTTCCCGTGTATGGGCAATGTGCCCGAAAGCCCCCCGGGAGGTGAGAGCTATCTCGGTCTCACGGGCGGCGTAATGGGTACCGCCAAAACCGATGAGCGGAACAGGGTTTGTCGGGTATGCAGAGAGCACACTCTCCGCCACCGCCTTCCCGGCCTCCTGATCGGTCCATTCCTTCTCGGTACTTCCGATCTCAACGAAAAATGAGGGAAGGGAAAGTCCGGTCGGTCCATGATGGGTGACTTCGTATGACGCACGATAGCCTTCAGGACAGTGCTTTGCCAGCATGCGGAGCGTTGCCTGCATCATTGCCGTCGCTGCAGGGGCCAGAGTTCGGGGAGTCCCTCCGACTTCGGCAGTCCCAAAATTTCCGGTCACGTGGACAGTCAGGACAGGGACAGGATTTACGCTGGAATGCCGTGAGAGAAAGATTACAAGATCAGCATCTGTCTGCCGGTCAACATGCTCAGCATGGATGATCCGCTCGGTAACTTCGATAAACTCGTATGTCCGGGCCTGCCCCTGCCACCTTCCGGTCCCGAGCATCTCTTCAATATGGTTCCGTATATTCACCCCCGCCTTGTCCTGCCGGGAGTTGATAAGCGCAATCTCCATCAAATTATAGTTGCCGTTCATCACGGTTAAGCCTGTTCTGATGCAGGATAGGTAAACACTATGAAGAAATACACATCATATTATTACCATGGATACGCATAAAATAGAAAAAATGTTTAAAGAAGCGGGTATTGAGAAGGAGATCACCTGCCCTCAGGCATTTGTACTCGCCGAAAAGCACAAGATCGCAAAAAAAGATATCAGCGAGTACTGTAACTCCCACAAAATCAAGATCCGCGGCTGTCAGCTGGGCTGCTTTAAATGAGTCTTTTTTTACAGGTCGTTTCAGTCTCAAAGGCGGTAGAAGAAGTCAGGAATATTGCGATAAGATGCGGGGACGAACCAGTACCTCTCATGGAGGCACTGCACCGCATTCTCGCACAGGACGTACGTGCCGATGTCGATATACCCGGCTTCACCCGCTCGGTCGTGGATGGTTTTGCCGTGCGTGCAGCCGACACCACGGGTTCAAGTGATGCTATTCCTTCGATGTTCACCTATCGTGGCAGAGTGGTAATGGGGGCGTTTGCAGATACTCCGGTAAAACCGGGTGAATGTATCTATGTTCCAACCGGAGGAATCCTCCCGGAAGGCGCTGATGCCGTCGTGATGATAGAAAATACCGAGCAGATCGGCGGGGAAATCCTCGTAAAAAAATCTGTGGCATATGGGGAAAATGTACTCCTTTTTAACGAAGATTTTTCCCGGGGGGATGTTGTATGTACAAGAGGGAAAAAACTCTCCCCACGGGATATTGGCGTACTGGCAGCTGCAGGATGCATCCAGGTTCCTGTCGTCAGGATGCCGAAGGTGGGTATCATCTCGACCGGCAACGAACTGGTCCCGGTCAGCAAAAAACCGCTGCCCGGACAGATCCGGGATGTCAACTCGTACGTGGTTGCATCATTTGTGCGGGAACAGGGATGTATACCGATATTCTTTGGGATTATACGGGATGACCGTGATGCACTTCGTTCTGTCATCGGAAAAGCAGCGGCAGAATGCGATGCAGTTCTGATCTCCGGTGGCAGTTCCAAGGATGACCGCGACATGGTGGCTGTAGTTATCGGAGAGTTGGGAGAGGTCCTGATCCACGGTATCGCGATAGCTCCCGGCAAACCCACCATTATCGGGAGGTGCAGGAATATCCCCCTGATCGGTCTCCCCGGCCACCCTGCTTCTGCATTTATCGTACTCATTGCAATTGTCAGTCACCTTTTTGCCGGCATGACAGGTAAAACAGAAAACAGTATACGGGTAGTGCAGGCCACGCTCGGCCAGAACGTGGCATCGTCGAAAGGAAGGGAGGATTATGTGCGTGTCGCAGTCCGGGACGGGATCGCCACTCCCGTCCTTGGAAAATCCGGGCTGCTGAACACCCTGGTGCAGAGCACCGGAGTAGTACGGGTACCTGCCGACAGCGAGGGGCTGGAAACCGGAACACGGGTCGAGGTAATTTTATGGTAAAACGATACCTGACCGTGACTTCTCTCCCTGATACCCTTGCACTCCTTCGCACCGGGTTCACCTGCACCCCTTCATGCGAGCGGGTGGAGTTGCTCAGGGCTGTGGGACGTATTACCGCGGGACCCGTCTTTGCCCGGTATTCTGTTCCTGAAGTGCACCTTGCAGCGATGGACGGCATAGCGGTTCTCAGCACAGAGACACAGGGGGCAGGCGAGCAGCACCCGGTCACCCTGAAACAGGCAGTGAGGGTGAACACCGGTAATGTCGTACCACCCCGGTATGATGCAGTGATCATGATCGAGGACGTGCATATTGATAACGATCGGTTTACCATACGGAAGGCTGTCTCCCCATGGCAGCACATCCGTCCCGCCGGAGAGGATATTGGCGAGTCTGAGATGGCACTTCCGTCCCGGCACCGTATACGCCCGCATGATATCGGGGCTCTTGCGGCATATGGCATTACCGAACTTGAAGTCCTCACCGTCCGGATCGGTCTGATCCCGACCGGAAGCGAGCTCGTCTCTTATGGTAATCGACCAGCTCCGGGGCAGGTGGTAGAGAGCAACACCATGATGGCAGAAGCCATGATGGGAACACTGGGAGCAACCTGCACACGTTACCCTGTGGTGAGAGACGATCCTGCAGAGATCAGGAAAAGCCTGGAGCGTGCCGTTGCTGAAAACGATCTTGTCATCATCTCTGCCGGATCATCTGCCGGGACGAAAGACTACACTGCCGATGTGATTGCAGAACTCGGGGAGGTGCTGGTCCACGGAATTGCGATCAAGCCGGGTAAACCCGCTATCATCGGACGGATCGATAAAAAACCAATCATAGGAATGCCGGGGTATCCCCTTTCCGCGTTGACAGTGCTCCGCGAGATCGTAACACCCCTTATCCATGCGTTCGGACTTCCCGTACCCTCGTTTGGTTTGGTTGATGCCCGGTTAACGGTTTCTGTGCCAAAGGATATCGGGAGTGATGAATTTCTCCTGTGCACACTGGGACTTGTAGGAGACAGTTGGGTACTCTCTCCCCTGTCCAGAGGTGCCGGGGTACAGATGAGTGCAGTCCGGTCAAATGCATACCTCAGAATACCTGCCGGAGCCGAAGGCTGTGAAGCGGGTAATAAGGTGACGGCAACACTCACCGTTTCCCGTGGCGAGGCAGAAAAGGCACTCCTTATCACTGGGAGCCACGATCCTCTGCTTGATTATCTTGCCGACACTCTCCAGCAGAAGGGAGTCGAACTTCATTCCACCCATGTGGGAAGCATGGGAGGTATCATCTCCCTGAAAAAGAACGAGTGCCATGCAGCGCCCATGCACCTGCTTGCGGAGAATGGTGATTATAATATTCCGTACCTTGAAAAATACCTGCCTGACGAAGAGATTATCCTCCTCTGTGTTGCAGAACGCCAGCAGGGTATTGTATCCCGTGACGGTATTGGATTTAACGACCTTCCGCGCCATCAGTTTATCAACCGTCAGCGGGGTTCGGGTACGCGGATGCTGCTGGATCATGAACTTACCTTAAGAGGAATCGATCCTGAAATGATTCGGGGCTACGAGCGTGAGGTAACCACGCACCTTGCGGTGGCACTTGCCGTGAAATCCGGTGAGGCAGATGCAGGAATGTGTGTCTATAGTGCAGCAAAGGCACTCGGGCTCCAATTCATTCCTGTGGCAACCGAACGCTACGAGATCGCCTTCCGCCGCGAACACCTTGACGACATGAGGGTATCGGAGCTCTGTGCAGCCATTGTCTCACCCGCTTTTAAGAGGATTATGGACCGGCTCGGGGGGTACGATACCCGGGATACAGGAGTGCGGCGCGTACTGCCCTGAGCACTGCTTCCTCAGGTGTTGCACATTTTATCACTCCTTCAATATCCCATGTTTTTATACCAAAGACCGGACGGCTCATTTTCAATGCAATTGCAATCTCCGAGAGGGTACCGTAGCCTCCCCCGATTGCAATGACTGTATCGGAAGACTGGGCAACAAGCGCGTTCCGGGCATGCCCGAGTCCCGTCCGAATAACGATATCCAGGTACTGGTTTCCATTACCGGTATCAGGTACAATGCCGATCGTCAGGCCGTCCTGTTCCTTTGCACCCCTGCATGCCGCTTCCATTACGCCGGAAAGTCCGCCGCAGACAAGTGTTTCGTGATTTCCCGCAATCAGGTTACCTACGGTCTGGGCAGTCTCGTATTCTTCCGGTGAAGGATCAGCCGGGCCGATTACTCCGATTTGTCCCATGGTATTCCCTCCTAATCTCTATTTCGGTGATGATAATCCTCACCAAAGAGAGGTTATTTTCTCAATCATATAGCAGACCTTCATGTTCAATCCCTGACCTGTCACCTGTAAGTGCGGTAGCGTTTCAGTGCGTATTCTTTCAAAGGGACGTCAACTTTTTTCTCTTAACTTTCTGTAAAAGGCAGATTATATCAAAGAAGAAGGAATATGAACACACATGGCAGAGACAAGTAGACCCCCTTTACCGCCGTTCACCAAAGAAACAGCGGCGCAGAAAGTTCGTATGGCAGAAGATGGCTGGAATTCACGTGACCCTGAAAAGGTGTCGCTTGTATATACCATTGACAGCACATGGCGGAACCGGGCTGAGTTCATCAACGGGCGCAAGGAGATCGTCGAATTCCTGAGACGGAAGTGGGCGAGGGAACTGGACTACCGCCTGATCAAGGAGATGTGGGCTTTTACCGATAACCGTATTGCGGTACGGTTCGCATATGAATGGCATGATGATTCTGGAGAATGGTTCCGTTCATATGGCAATGAGAACTGGGAGTTCGATCCCAGCGGCCTGATGAAGCGCCGCATTGCCAGCATCAACGATCTGCCGATCAAAGAGAAGGAACGAAAGTACCGCTGGCCACTCGGCCGACGCCCTGACAATCATCCCGGGTTGTCTGATTTAGGTTTGTGATTTCGCCGGCAATACCCGAAATCTCCCTGCCCCGGGAGGCCGGAGCAGATACCGGAAATGAGATCGCACGGGGCCGATCGGGGGGGGTGGTCAGGTATTGTCCTCATGGACAATCCCTGTCGTCTCCTCCCGGTTCCGGTTCTCCTTTTCTTTATACCGCCTTATCCCGCACGAGCCAGCAAAAACCTGCAACAAATTGTACTTGAACATTATGCGATCAATCGGGTCCCGACAGGACAGATCTCAAGCTGATTCACAGCCAACCGCCCGGAAAAAAAACGGAAATTTCTCCTGTTGCACACTATGCTATCCGGGTCATTTTTACCGGTACTTTTATGATGACGTCATTGACCCCGGACTCCTTCCGGTCATCGGCGCAGAGGTAATACTTGCCCTGGTCCTTTATCGTGACAGTCTTTTCCTGGGCAGTAGAGACGTCATTGAACTGGACAAGCGGTACAATGCTCTCGTAGTCCCAGGTTTTACTTACTGCGTTCCACACCGGCATGGCGTTTTGGATCCTTTCCTTGTCGCCGACATCGAGAAGCAGGACATTCACGTTGACCTGGTTGTTCCCCGGAGATACGAATATGCTGTACTTCTGGTCGGGATTGAGATACACAACGCCAAGCTCCCTCGTGACGTCAAGACAGTCATAGTCATTATAATGAATGTTGATTGTGGTGTCGATACCGTTGGTTTGCACAGCCTGGGAGGTGGGAGTGATCTGAACGCCGGGAGATCCAAAGCTGGGCTCGGTGCCAGCTGCACTGGTGGTGACCATGGCCGTACGGGAATCGGTATTCTGTGTCGTAGTGCAACCAGAGGTACATGCCAGCAAAATTACCAGCACGGTAAAAAGACAGATGTATTCAAGCGATCGCATGATGTTCAATACAAAAGTGACGCATATATGGCTTACGATTTTAAAATAACCACTCCCGTTTATTTACAGGCTAACCCTGCAATCCGGCATCATGGTACCGCGAGAAAAACTACTTTGTCCACCAGCACCAACATCCATGTACGCACATTTTTGCGTCCTGTAATTATTCAAGAGGGGTTTTGTGAAGGAAGTTATCGCTAACTTCAATGCGCAGTTGATCGAGCGTGAGGTGCAGGAACACTGGCGCACCCACGACACGTATAAGACCGTAAAAGAGCACCATAGTGCAGGGAAACCATTCTTTTTTGTAGACGGGCCCCCCTATACCACGGGGACCATCCACCTCGGTACCGCGTGGAACAAGATCCTGAAAGACAGCATCCTGCGCTACCACCGGATGAACGGCAGGAATGTCATTGACCGTGCAGGTTACGACATGCACGGGTTGCCGATTGAAGTCAAAGTGGAACAGGAGCTTGGATTTAAATCAAAAAAAGACATCGAGACGTTCGGCATCCAGCCGTTTATCGAAAAGTGCCGTGAGTTTGCTATTAACAACAAACTGCTCATGGATGACCAGTTCACCAGTCTTGGAATCTGGCTCGACTTCAAAAACGCGTACCAGACCGTCAAGCCCGGATATATCGAAGCGGCGTGGTGGACCCTTGCACGTGCAGAAGAAAAAGGAATGCTCGAGCGAGGGCACAGGGTGGTGAACTGGTGTCCAAGATGCGAGACTGCGATTGCCGATGCAGAAGTCGAATACTGGGACGAAAAAGACCCCTCAATCTTTGTCAAGTTCCCCCTCAAAGGAAAACAGGATGAATATCTCATCATCTGGACAACAACACCCTGGACTCTGCCCGCCAACGTCGCAGTTGCAGTTTCAGATGAGATTGAGTACGCCAGGGTTTCTGCATTAAAAGACGATAAAACAGAGTGCTTCTGGATTGCAGAGCCACTTGTCACGGCTGTACTAAAAAAGGGACGCTTCAAGAACTTTAAAATACTCGAAAAGAAGAAAGGGTCCGATCTTAAGGGTTGGGAGTACGATTCGCCACTCCACGGATGTGTGCCCATCCAGCGTGAAATCAATCATAAGGTCGTAACAGCGGATTTCGTCCTGCTTGAAAATTCAGGTATTGTGCATATCGCACCCGGGCACGGGTGGGATGATTACGTGCTCGGTACAAAAGAAGGGCTTCCTATTTTCTGCCCTGTTGATGGTGCCGGAAGGTTCAAGGCAGAGGGCGGAGAATTTGCCGGCCAGTTTGTAAGGGATTCAAACGAGAACGTCCTTCTGGCGCTCGGCGACCACCTGCTCGCAAAAGAGACCGTCATCCACCGGTACGGACACTGCTGGCGCTGTAAAACCCCGATTATATTCCGGGCTACCTCGCAATGGTTCCTAAAAGCCTCTGAAATGCGTGACCTGATGCTTTCAGAAGTCGCAAAGGTCACCTGGTATCCCGAATGGGCAGGCAGTGCACGATTCTACGACTGGATCAAAGAAGCCCGCGACTGGTGCATCTCCCGCCAGCGGTACTGGGGGATCCCGATCCCGGTCTGGGTCTGTCCGAAGTGTGACCAGTACCGGGTCATCGGCACCCTCGGCGAATTAGAAGAGGCAAGCGGCAAACCTCTCAAAGATCCTCACCGCCCGTTCGTGGATGAAGTGACTATTCCCTGCAGCTGCGGCGGTACGATGAAGAGGGTGGAAGATATCTTCGATGTCTGGTTCGATTCTGCAGTTGCATCCTGGGCAACCCTTGGTTTTCCCGGGAAAACAGAAGAATTCGAGAAGCTCTGGCCGGCAGATTTCATCACCGAAGGGCAGGACCAGACCCGGGGCTGGTTCTATTCGCAACTGGGTGCTAGCACGATTGCCTTTGGCAGGGCACCCTACAGGAGCGTGTGCATGCATGGCTTTGCCCTTGATGCCGAGGGCAAGAAGATGTCAAAAAGTCTCGGGAATGTCGTGACACCTGAAGAGGTCATCGCAAAAGTAGGCGTCGATGTCCTGCGGCTTTACGTGCTCTCCTCATCAGCACCCTGGGATGACCTGAAGTTTAACTGGGAGGGTGTAGGCACCATCAACCGTGCGGTAAATATCCTCTGGAACGTATACCGCTTTCCCCTGCCCTACATGATCCTCGACAAATTCGAACCGTCAAACAGGAACGGCGTGTGGGACGATACCTACATCAGGAAGCATATCAGCCATATGCCGGACGAGGATCGGTTTATCGTATCCCGCATCAATTCAGTGGCTGCCACAGTCGACAGTGCGTTGAAGGAATGCCAGCTTCACCGGGGAACCCGTGAACTGATAAACTTCATCTTGGAAGATCTCTCCCGCTGGTACGTTCAGCTTGTCCGCCCGCGGATGTGGCTCGAAGGCGAATCGGAACAGAAGGTGTTTGCCTACGAAACAATGTATTACGTCATGCGCCGGCTCACCTCGCTGCTTGCCCCATTCTGCCCGCATCTCACCGAAGAGATCTACCGGAACCTCAGGTGCAGGAATGATCCGGCAAGTATTCACCTGCTGGACTGGGATGCCGGCGATCCGTTACTTGTCGATGCATCTCTTGAACATGCCGTTGATATCATCAGATCCTTTGACGATGCATGTGCGAATGCCCGGCAGGCAGGCAAGCGGAAACTCCGCTGGCCGGTATCAGAAGTTGTCGTGGTTACGAATGCGGTACCAGTGAAAGATGCTATTGAACGCCTGAATACGGTCTGTATGGACCGGGCTAATGCCCGGAAGGTCTCCGTTATCATGGGAAGATGGGATCGGGTCGGCTGGCATGCGGAGCCGGTGATGAAGGCACTCGGGCCCGGCTTTGGTAAAAATTCACCCCGAGTCAGGGCACTTATAGAAGGTGCTGACGGTAATTCCCTCAAAGCAGAAATTGACGCGGGGCTGACTGTAACTCTCAAAGATGGCGGAACGGTCTACGAGATCGATACCAGGCACGTTACCTTTGCTGAAAAACTTCCCGCAGAAGTGTTCTCCGCTCCCATGCAGGACGCAACGGTGTATGTGGATGTCGGACTCAATGAAGATCTCGAAAAGGAGGGGTATGAGCGCGAAGTCATTCGCCGGATCCAGGAAATGCGTAAACAACTTGATCTTGTCGTCAGCGAGTTCATTTCGGTAGAAGTACTTGTCAATGACCTGCGGGTCTACAACCTTCTCAAAAACAACAGCAACCACACCATTGCAGGAGAGGTTTTAGCCGTTGTACCGGCCAAAGGTGTCCTGTTTTCCTTCCTTAAACCGGGAGACACACTGAGAACTCATGACTCGATAAAGGACTGGGAAATTGAAGGGGCAACTGAGACCGTCAGCATGACAATAGGGATCTCACGGGCAGGCAACTAATTTTCCCAGGAACTCCTTTCCTTCCGGGGTTGTAAAAAGCGGAAGGTCCCGCTCAACGGTAACCGCACTCCTCTCCGCTACCACGTGCTCCTTCGTGACCGGGTTGTACCCTTCCTTTTCCGTGATCTTCTTATAGACCAGTACGCCCCGCCGCTGCCAGGAAGGGGTCGTGGCAAGGTTGAACCCCCGCATATGCATCATCTCGTGGAGATCTTTTGCCGGCAGCCCTTTAAGCTGTTCTGCGGCTTTTTTTGCACTTGTCCCTTCCTCAATCAACGCCTGCTGGCAATAGCCGTTTAAATGATTTCTCCAGGCCTCGTTCTGCCGGTTGGTCAGGTATTCGATGGCAAATTCCCGTGTTGCCGGTATTACCCGTGCATCGAAAGAAAGAGGAAATGCTCTCCCTAAAGCAAGAGTGAGGATGCTTGACGCAAAGGATGCTGTCACGGAATCGATCTTTTCCACCCGGCCATTGAAAGGGAGTTTTGTAAAATAGAGGCTGATCTCATCTGAGAAGGTGAACGCAAAATCAGGACAGAGCCCGCTGTCAGCAACGAGTGCTGTGCATACCTGTACCATTGCATCGTTGAACCGGTCATCAAACGGTTTTTTCAAGGACAGGTTCTCAGCAAGCCGGTGAAAGGCACGCCCGTCAAGCCTGACAAAAACCGGTGGAATAGCAGTGATACGTGAAAATATTTCCCGTTTTTCCATACAAGCGACCATGCGGGAGCAAAGAAAATATAGGGACCATCCCGCAGCGAACGGGCTTTATGACTCTTCCGTACTGCCGCCGGAGAAGGCTCCCGGCAGGTGGCGGATCAGGACGATGTCGTCAATCGCACTGATAATACGGTACGGGATCTTGAGCCCTTTATAATTTTTCAGCTCAAAGAGCTGATCGTTGACTTTACCGACTACTATCGAATCTATCTTCTTCTGATCCACATCGATGAGAACATCTTCGACTTCGCCGACAAACATGCCCTTGTCCGTATAGATCTGAAGCCCGAACAACTCCGTAATCTGGGTTTCCATCGTTATCAGATGAAAGTATATACTTAAGAGTTAAAAAGATAATCCTTTGGTATGGACGGGTCTTTTAGAATCGGGCGGTTGTTTGGGATTCCCATCCTGCTCCACTACACGTTTATCCTGGTTATTCCCTTGTTTGCCTGGATCATCGGGAGCCAGATCACGCTCACGGCTAGTATGCTCAATGAAATCTTCCAGGTACCGGTCGATACATCCCTCATAACCTCCGGCTTCATCCCCTATCTGCTCGGAACCGTTGTAGCCCTCGGTCTTTTTGGCGGTGTCCTCGTGCACGAACTCGCCCACTCGCTGGTTGCCCGCTATAAAGGGATCCGTATCAACAGTATCACTCTCATGATATTTGGCGGCATTGCTTCAATGGATGAAGGAGTTCCGGACCCGAAAGCCGAATTGCCAATGGCACTGGTGGGGCCGCTTACCAGCCTGGTCGTCGGTCTGATCAGCAGTGGGCTTGTTTATGCAGTGCCCGCTGTTACAACGAGCCCGGCAATCGCCGGTGTACTGATCTTTATTTTCGGGTATCTTGGCGTGCTCAATATCATCCTCTTTGCATTCAACCTCCTGCCCGCATTCCCGATGGACGGGGGCAGGGTTTTGCGTGCGTGGCTGGCTAAAAGAATGCCGCTTCATCGTGCGACAAAGATCGCGGCTGACATAGGCAAAGGCTTTGCGATCATATTCGGCATTATCGGACTCTTTTTCTTCTCCCCGTTCCTGATCCTGATCGCTCTCTTTATCTATATCGGGGCGAGCATGGAGTCCACCGCAGTGAAGTACAGTTACCTGTTGCAGAACGTGACAGTCGGCGACATGATGAGCAGCCCGGTGACGACCGTGCCACCAACGCTTCCCGTCAGCCAGGTAATCACCATGATGTACTCAAGCAAGCATCTCGGGTTTCCCGTGGTCGAGAGGGATACGCTGATCGGCATGGTAACACTCGCTGACGTAAACCGGATGTCTTCGATTGATCGTGAAGCGATGCAGGTCCGGGACATCATGACCCGGGACCCGATCACGCTGCCGCCGAATGCCCCCGTGATCGAAGCCTTAAAGATCATGTCTGCCCGCAACTTTGGCAGGATCCCGGTTGTCCTTGACGGGAAAATCCTCGGGATCGTAACCCGGACGGACATTATCAAAGTTACCGAATTAAAACAGATCTAGAACTTCAGCAGCGGGTCAAGCTCTGAACTCCCCGCAATGTTCCGGTACGCCTCATATGTTTTAAACGGGCGCTTTGCAATAACTGCCGCCACTTTTTTCTTTCCGACACCCGGCAGCCATTTTATTGCAGCTGCGGGGAGCGTGTTGATCTCGACAGGCACCCGTAACGCTGTTACCGATCGCATGCCCCAGTCAACGACCACTGCATCAATCATACTCCGTTCGGCAAGACGGACCGGAATTCCGACAAGGATCGGGTAGGAACCCATCTGCCGCCCGAATGAGAGTGCACCGGAAACTTCGATACGGATATCACGAAGCACAGTGCCGATGGGAAAGACCCGCCGGAGCATCGGAAGATCAATCTTCTGCCGAACAAATTCCTTGAAAAACCTGAACCGGTGATCATATTTTCCGAGAGTATTGTTTGTATAGACAGGTGTACCTTCAAAGGGCATAACCTGCCTGATGTTTACCCGTCTTACTAATAGCCCGGCATCACGGACCCGCACAAGGAACCGTTCGTTAAGATCATAGGTCTTCTCAGTCTCTCCGGCCAGACCACAGACAAAATTGAGCCCGGGGAGCAGTTCGGGTATGCCATCCCTCCGCAGGCCGCCCTCTTCATTTACGATCCTGATCGCCCGGAACACATCCTCTGCCTGAGCCTTGAGATTGTTTGCCATTACAACCTCAGGATCTGCAGTCTCCATGCCAAATGCGGCGACGTCTCCCGGAGTGTGGTGCCGTATGATTGCACGCAATGCCTCACGGCTTTCCTGTTCATGCCTTGCGATTGTCGCAGGATTCGTGTTGTCGATATGCAGGGTTTTTAACTCGGGCGCCGCGGTGCGGATCGAGGCAAAGAGATTCTCCAGGAGATCCGGTCGCGGTGCCGGGTACTCACCTGCTCCCGCACCGTAGGCAAGGATGTCCGGCTGCCGTCCGACCCTGAAGTGTCTCGCTCCGTGGGCATACAGGGCCGCAACTTCGCCCACGATACCTTCGATACCGCGATACATCGGGCTCCCATAGAACGGCTCGGTACAGAATGAACAGCCACCCGATGCACCGTGCGAACAGCCCCGTGCTGTCTCGAGCTCGCACATCACACAGGGATAATCCGGGTGCTGTTCAATAATCCCGCTCCCTGCAACACTCCAGAGATCTGTACGGTGGTAATCGGGCGTGCCGACTGCATCGGAGCCATTGAGATAGTTATCAAGTGCAACTGCCGGCTCGCCACTGAGGAAAACATCAAAACCCGAAATGACCTGTCTGACAGCACGCTGTCCACCTTCCGGAGCGTAGCCGAATCCAATCGGACCCCCGATCATTTTTTTCGGACCACGGAGCATGTGCCCGACCTGCTCGATCTCATTGAGGGTCGCTGGCGTGCCCCCGAGATATTTTCCCGGTACCGTCACTCCCGCAATCATGACCAGGAGATTGGCAGAGTCCATCCTGCTGATATGGTGCGGATCTTTCCGGAGCTGGTCAATGGTCAGGTACCGCACCGTGAAACCGTGGGTTGTCAACGTGCCCGCAACGGTTCGGATATAGGGTGATATATACGGCGGCACTCCGAGACACGCGGGTTCGTCCACGTACCCGTCAAGGATATACGCGTCAGCAGGCATAACCGATCGCAGCAAGGAGTTTTCGCGCCCAGAACAGTTTGCCCCGCTTCACCGGGTCTACGTTTTCGTCATCGAGGTCAAAACCGATGAGCGTGATATGCACTGCACCGAGTTCATCGGCTGCAAAAACTGCCCGGTCACCATCTGAAAATCCACCAAAGTTGTGGACATGCGGGAGCGGGACGCTCTGCGTGGTACCGACAACCGGCCCTCCGAACCGCGGTACCCAGTATCTCAGCAGGGGCATATTATCGCCATGCGCATGGATTACAATAATCGTGCCTGATTCGTTCAGGTCAAGGAGGCGGTCGGTTGCACCGTCAAGATCGGTAAAAACCGCATCCGGGTGGATACCGTGTACATCGAGCACGTCTGCCGCTGCATCCGCTGCAAATATAACTCCCTGTATTTTTGCGAGCTCGTCTTTCAGGCAGGGCGCATTTCCGCAGACAGTAACTTCATTGTCGCGAATGAGGGCTGCGAGGGTCGGCAGATCATCGCGGGATAACAGCAAGGCGAGCAGTCGGGCTGCTTCCTCGTCCTGCGCACGGGAAAATCCGAAATAGTCCAGGATCTCGCAGTACCAGGGTTCCCACTCTTCAAAGTCCATATATGACCTCAGACTTTTCCCTGCGCATTATCCGCGCTGATCTCCATGACTGTCATTATTTCAGGTTTATCACTATCCTCTGATATACCCGGGGAATCGTGCCTAATAAATCAGACACTACACCTCACCAGAGTTCCCCGTCGTTCTTTTTTGGGCGGAACTATTTTTTTCCGTACCCGCGGGCTCCGGGATCCATTCTATTTTACTTCGTTCTCCAGCCCGACAAGGTTCCTGAACCTCTTCAGTATGGGCTCGATAACAAACTCGAGCAGCTGGGCTTTGTTCTCCACTTTGTTAAAGTAATGAAGGGGCAGTGTCGCAGCTGCCATGTTCGGGTGGCCGCCGGCATCCCCCATTTCCCCGAATGATTCCGATAGTGCATTCCCGATGTGTAACCGGATGTCACGGTTGCGTGCAGAGATAACGATCGCATTATCAGTGATACCGTACACTAGAGCCGTATTTACCCCCTCAAGCGTGATGAGAATATCGGCAGCCTGGGGGAGTGCATCACGGTTCATCACGTAACCCACGTTGGCAAAGAGATACCCGCTCTGGATCTTTCTCCGGGTGATTGCCGTGCCGATAACGTCAAGCGTTTCCTGCGACATGGAAGGTGACATGATCTTGTCGAGGAGGTCGGCATCCGTAAGTGGCAAGAGGAACCCCGCGTAGTTGAGATCCTGCGATGTCACGTTTCGCTTGAATTCCTTGGTGTCTGTACGGATACCATAAAGAAGTGCAGTCGCAACCCGCTTGTCAACCGGGACATCGAGCTCCTGCAGGTACTGGGTCAGGATGCTGGCAGTTGCACCCACGCCCGGGCGTATGTCAACAAATGTGTTCTGGGTCGCAATATGCCGGCCATCCTTGTGATGGTCGATGATTATATTGATCTTTGTCTGCGGGGGGATATCGTTATTCGCTCCCGGAGCAGAGCTGTCGACAAGAGCGAGGTACGTGCATTTCTGGAGCGCCTCGGGGGTCAAACGCTCCATTTTAATATCGAGCAGGTTGACAAACGTGCGGTTCTCCTGGTGGCCGATGTTGCCTTCATAGAAGATCCGCGTTGTAAGTGACTTTGGATTGGCATGTTTTGCGATCTCGGCAAGTGCCATGGCAGAAGAGATCGCATCCGGGTCCGGGTTCTTGTGGGTGATGATGCCAAGCGTACCCTCCCAGCCGGCAAGGAGGGTAAAGAGCCTCTGCGAGATCCTGCTTGAATGCTGCTTTTTTATCTGGAGGACCGCGGACCGTGCAACTACTTCCTGCGGGTAGAGTACCAATTCTGCCCCCGCAACTGTGAGTTTCTGCCCGTTCACCGGATCGATCGAGCGTGCAACCACCTGTATGGCCGGGTAGCGCTTCTTGATTGCGAGGACTGCGGCAAGGTTGGCATCCCCGTCACCGGTCATGACGAATGCGATTTCAAACACCGGGAGCCCGCTCAGCATCTCCGGGGAGGTGATATCCCGCAGGTATGCATCGTACTTCTGGTCCCGGAGGTTTCGTACTCTCGTATCATCCTTGTCGACAACAATCACACGTTCATTTTCTTTTGCAAGTTCGAGAATGATGTTGTAACCATTGGTCCCGCACCCGAAAATACAGTATTTTGTCGGTCCCGGCTGTTCGAACGGGGCTTCCTGTGGCATGTTAGAAGAGATGTATCATTCCAGTGTATTAAGGGATTCCAATGTATCTATCGCCAAAACATTTATTCTGCATTATCGACTACATTATTAGGTCTAACTGGCTTGGGTCTGTAGCTTAGTTCGGCATAGCGGCGGACTCTTAATCCGCAGGTCAAGGGTTCAAATCCCTTCAGGCCCGTCTCTTCGTTTTTTCTGGTTCTTGACGGTATCACCAGTTTCTTTTTCCCGAGATAAAACCATTGATGCCCTTTTTCCGGATTGTGCTGATATTCCGGAGATGTGCATCGCCGTGAACCGGGACAAGGAATGTCAGATTTTTACACACTTCCGGTTCACTGCATTCCCAGCAGCCCGTGATCTTTTTTTCCTGGCAGCACTTTCTGATTTTGCAGAACGGCGGGCCGCCACCATCCCTGCATCCCTTATTGCACCGGAACTTCACCATGGCACCAAGCAGATCGTAACACTGCTGGTAATGCTCGAAGGGTTTACCCACAGGAATTTTTGATACGGCATCTGCAAATTTCTCGTATTTTGCCTGCCGCAGTTCCTTGCGGAGATCGCGGGCGAGGTCTGCGATTTTTCCCGTATGCCCGTGGCAGTCAAGGCAGCAGAGGCCGCAGTATGCTACAACATCAAGATTTTTTTCTTCCATACTTTGGATTATTCTCATGCTTCATTAAAGGTTATCCGCGGGGGAAGAAAATGATCCGGGAAATTCCCGGAATCACCTGTCCTCCCACCGTTCGCTCCATCTATCCTATACTTGGGCATTTGATCATTCGTGGTGGAGTATTTCCAAAGTGCAATACGCACCTCATCAAGTACCTGGGATACAGCCCTTCTCCGGGGATCAGGCAACTGCACATTTACGGCAGCGTGACAAATATCTGCCGCCAGGGTTTCCTGCCGATCCCACGGGTCCGGTGACCTTTGCCGGTCATGTCCTCAGCGAGGAGGACATCTCCTTTGCCAAACCTCCGTTTCTCGCCACTGCCCGCTTCGATCTCGGCCTGTCCCTCGATGGTTACCACGTATTCCCGGCAGACAACATTGTGCCACGTGTAGTGGTACCCGGGTGGAATTTCCCGGAAGAAAACCGCCTTTGCACCGACAGGCTCACTGAATAATCCAAGGGGCCCTTTGGATTCAAGATCGATCTCGATATCCTCAAAACAGGAGTGATTTTCAGGTCCGTTGTAGAGTCGGGTAATCTTCACGGGTATCACTTAGAACGTATATGTGCAAATAATACCAGACCTTTCATCTGGTATAATCTCTTTTATTCTCATCTCAGGATTATTCCGAACATTCACGATCTCTCTTGGGTATATTCATCTTTTTTCTCACTCAGCTTTTTGACCATTCATGGCGGAGTAGTACGTATGGTTGATACACACTTCATCATCGGTAATGTCACCATCGAGAGTGTCATCATTTTTACCGTGGCCACCCTTGCAGTTATCGTTCTGTCCTACCTTTGCTACAAGGCAGTCTATACCGTGCTGGAACGAGTGGCCAGCCGATCAGGTGCCCGCTGGACAGCCCGTTTTGCGGCATACATAATTTTTGGCATTGGACTGTACTACATCGATCTCGCCATTCTCGGGTTTGATATCAGTGCTACATTCGCCTCGCTGGGAATCCTCAGCATTGCACTCGCATTTGCCTCCCAGCAGATCATCTCCAACCTGCTCGCCGGACTCCTGATTGCAATCAACCGGACCATTGCGCTTGACGACTGGGTAGAGCTTGGCAATGAACCCGAAACAGGTATTGCACAAGTACGGGACACGACATTCACCCGCACGATTCTAAAAGATCGTGACGGCAGGGTGTTTCTCCTGCCCAATGCCACGTTACTATCATCAAAGATCGTCAACTACTCGCGATCAGGTTATATTGAGGTCCCGGTGACCATCACACTCCCCCCGGGTCTCCCCTTCGATCGGGCACGCGATACCATTCTTTCGGTGTTGACTGTCCACCCGAAGATCCTCCCGAATATCAAAATGGAAAATAAGACACAAATACCGGGACTGTCAATGATCCCCCGTCAACGCGAGTTGTCCCTGGAGAAGATATTTCCCGAACGATTCTCTCCGAGAGTCCTGATTACCGGCCTCGCACCATTGGGAAATACGGTCACCATACGGTTCTGGATCCATGATATCACCCGCCGGGAGGAGATCGTTTCAGATGTGCTGTACGAGAGCGGCCAGAGATTAGACCTTATAGGAAAATCCTGATACAATCACCTCTGCCTTTTTTTCCGGTGTTCCAGGTCGTCAGTTCCTCACTCTATCCATCCCATCCGCACCCATCGCTCGTACTCCTCCGGGCGAAAATCGCGGTTTTCCTCGACAACCGTCCGGAAATATGAACGGTTGTCCGCAAGGATCGCTTCCTGTTCTGGATCGGAAAAACCGTTCCTGACCGCACCTGCAAGTTTTCTGCCGAGTTCTCGTGCTGCTGGTCCTGCTTCTTCCACAGCCTCCGACCTGCCGGCAGTGGCAACACTGAACCCTCCCACAGACATAACCCCAAGATAATTGAGCACGTGGTTCAGGTATTCTACCACGTCATCCCCGCCGGATTCGTGGGTTGTTGCTACTGCACACCCGAATTTTCCGGCCAGTACCTGGTAATGGATGGCATCGGCCAGCCGGTCGAAGAAGACCTTCATCTGGCCGCTGACGTTATCGATGTAGACCGGTGAGCCGAATACAATGCCGTCCGCCTCCCGCATCCGGGACACCAGAGCCGGGACGTCATCATCAAAGATACAGGTGCCGGTAAGCGAGCACGCTTCGCAGGCAGTGCAGGAAATGAGACGATAATCCGCAAGGTCGACCATCTCGGTCTCTGCCCCGGTTACTGCCGCCCCCTCGAGGACGATGCCAGCGAGTCTTCGCGTGGTACTGCGGATCGTCCGGGGGCTCCCATGAATGGCAAGGATCTTCATTGGGTGAGTGGCTCCTGTTCAGGAGATTAGGTGGCGGAGGTTATGAGGATAGTGGGTGAGGTTTCACTGCTATTGTTAAAAGTCCTCTAAAATCCCTTAATTTCCCGAAATACCCATTTAAATCCATTTTTTTGACCCCTCGTTTTCAGGGCTCTGGAGGGCTTTGGTGGCAGGAAAATACTTCAGAAAAGGTATAACAGGGCACTTCTTTCCGGTCTCTTTAAAGCCCGCTAAATTGCACGGTTTTTTTCGGGTTAAAACGGTTTTTTCCGAAAAATAACGATTTAAACGAAGAATTCTACCATGCGTTGGCACCGTTTCCTGTGGAGATTTTTCCCGTAATTTTCAATATGACAATTTTTCGTCCGTTTGCCAAACCGGGCATTTTACGGGGACTCGATCTCTCATGTCCGGCAAAACTACGTCGTAGCACTCCTGAAAACAGGTTCTTACCGTGCATGGGGATTTGTGTACTCGTCCGGCCCCCACCACCCGATTTCCACCATCGACATATCGTAAACAAGCAGCCGGCGCCAGCTCCGTTCGTGCTGGGTGCGGAGCCAGAGTTCGCGCTGGATGAAGGGCGGGAATGGGAGTGCGCGAAGTCCCAGGATCTCGTCGGGGAGCTGCTGTTCGTAAAACCCGTTCGGATCGATATGGTAACGGGTCTGCCGGACCTTCACCGCCCGGACTGATTCAGGTTTGAAGATCAGGTAATCGTACAGGAGATCCGCATATGGGTTGTCCATTAAGCGGTAACCCATGCGTACGGCAAAGTCCTTCGCCTCCGCGATCGCTGCCTCCGGTTTCTTTCCCCGGGTCATGGCCGGGTAAACCCACTGTTCCGTAATAATTTTTTTGTTCGCTGGTCGTTTCGCTGGTTGTGCATCTCCTTCGGTGGATCATACAGCGTTGAATGTCTTGTGGTCGGTTGCGGGTTTATCACCGGGGGACGAAATTAAAAAATGTCAGAATGCTCTGGCAGCCCAGATGCCAGAAAAAAGATTGTATGATGATGCGGTTCTGGAAAACGAGCAATTAAAAAAAGGGAGGAGGACCGCATTGCAGCTTCCTGAAATGGTTACTTTTTCAGCTTGGCTTCGAGCCAGTCACCAATGAAGGCACCAATGATGAAGATGATGGCGAGGATGATGATCGCGATAAAAATGCCGATGGCGCCTAGCAGGCCGACCCCAAGGCTGAGCGTCCCGGGAGCAAATAAAAATGCGATGAGCGTGAAGATAATCCCGAGGACGATGCCGATGATCGCTCCCATCTTGAGGAGGCCCCACAAGTCTTCCTTTCCCTTATGGAAAAACCCAAATGCGATACCAATAATGAGAATCAGCAGTTCAAACCACATACAACTACTCCTGATAACAGCAATATCGCGCCGCTTTGCTAAAAAGATTACGGATATCTGCCAGCTTCCATCAATGCCTCCGCAAAGCCGGAAGAACACGGGTACATATGCTGGCTAATGGAAATCAGAACGGGAGTGGAGACGGGGAGAGTATAGAACCAGAAACAGGATCAAAAATTCCCGTGGGACGCAAGACCTTCATCAAGTGGGTGGATCCCGTCCGGGCATTGAAGGTCGTTGGGGTTATAATGGAGAGGGTGATGGATTGATTGGTAAAAACATGGCAAGGGAAACTGTCAATGCTCCTTCCCGTTCAGGGTTTCTTTTTTAAGACGCGTTCGAGCCAGTCCCCCATAAAGGCTCCAACAATAAAGATGATCACGAAAATGATAATTACGATAAAAATGCCAAACACTCCAAGGAAACCGACACCGATGCTCATGCCTCCGGGAACAAGGAGCATCGAGACGAGCACGAAAATAATCCCCAGAACGATACCGACAATCGCCCCATTCCTGAGGATGCCCGTAAGATCTTCCTTTCCACGGTGAAAAAAGCCAAATGCTATACCGATAATGAAAGTCAGCAGTTCAAACCACATGCAGTTACTCCCGAGTAAAACCAGTATTGCATCTAACAACTAAATAGGTTCCGGAAGTGACGTCATATCTTCCCGTAATCCGAAGAAATGAACCACAAAGACTCGATCTCTGCAATTTGGAGAGCAGTTGGTTGTCGTCAGAAAAAGAACCCACGGGTTTCTTAATAAAAAGAGATAAAATTAGGAATTGCCGGAAAAGATCTATTCCGGTTCGATCTTCCGTGCTTTCGTTTCCGGTCTGGGCTCTTTCTTGGACACCTTAAGCTCCGGAACTCCTTCCTTCATCGTCCCTTCAACGTTTGCGGGATCGACTTCTTCGGGGAAGGAGACGGAGCGTTCAAATGCTGAATATGCCCTCCCGGTGGAGATAATGCTTCTTTTAGATCCTCTTGAAAATGAAAAAGAAAAATAATATTTTATGTTAAAGTCCAATTTGTTTCCTGTCCGATCGAAACAATGTGTGGTTCGGGAAAAACGTAATTCCTTACCAGAATCCAATCTACTTTTATTCCTCCGGTCTCTGTGTATTGATACAGAGATTGTATCGCAATATGATATTCCGTTAACCTGACTTCCCCGATTTTCCAATCATCGGTCTGGTTTTCTATAGATACCTCCGATGAATTAAAAAGTCCTTTTACTTTCATTTCACAAACTCTAACGAAAATATTTATTGCTGTCAAATCTTTTGGGCCTGTGGCCGTCATATACAACCCAAGAGCATTCATGTAATGTGCGGTCGCATTTTCAAAATCCGCTTCATTATAATAAGAATCTCCCAATAATTTTTCTATAAAGGCTTTATTTGTATATAGGGGTTCTATTTCAAGCAAAATCAATCTGGCATCACTTGTTTTATTTAAGCCAATTAATGCCGCAGATTTCCCGATTTTTGATTCCATATTACTAGGATTTTTAATTAAAGCAAGATCAAAATGATTTAAACTTGTATTAAAATCTCCATGCGTTAAACTCGAAATTCCCAGCGAATAATCGTCTGATTTGTTTAGATATTCAAGCATTCTGATTGCTTGATCGTATGTAAATCCAAATCGTGTTAAAAAATAATTGTTTCTTAAGGTATCAGTCATTCCGACAGTATTTACTTCGTATACTGCAAGTAAAATTTCATTTTTATTTAGCAGACCGTTTTTATTAATATCTTCTTTCGCCTGAGCTAATTGGTTCGACGCATCCCACAAAGCAAACACACTGAAAATTCCAAAAATAATACTTCCTATTGCAAGAGCAAGCATAATCCAATCAAAAGTTCTCATTTTGGTATCCATTGATTACAATGGTTATATTGTTATAAAATAAAAATTGCTCAATAGATTGTGATTTTTTACAAATAATTTTCAATAATAATTCCAAAAGATGCCCATATTATTGAAAGAATTGACATCCACACGAAATTTGGGAAAAAACAACCAAAACCACAAAAATTTCCAATAACGAGGATCCCCAAATAAGAAATACACTGAATACTCCGAAAGTTGTTGCAATTTTTTCTTGCCACATTTTAATCCATTTCAGATAATGACACGATGTCATTTTATACCTTTCTTGCAAGTCCCGTCATGCAACAGAACCTGTTGGTCGGTTCTGATAAAATGACGGGGCTTCGAGACTTGGAAAGCGGCGTGCACCATAGAAGGGAGTATTCTGGTCGGATCAGTTACTGCTGATCCCGATCCAGATATTCGATCTCCCTCAGACCCGGAACCTATCTGGTAGATGTAAGGCACCAGGGAATTGGCGGAACTCAAGATCTGCCAAAGACCGTCACCATCCGTGCAGGGAAAACGGTGCGGCTCGACATCTCCGTTGATACGCGCATCCGGTGATCCCGGTCGCAATTTTCTGATTGATCCCCCGGTGAACCATATCATGCACAGGAACCCTGCACCTGTCAGGACACTCAGCAGAAGTCTTCAGTGATATACACCTTGTCGTCAGATGCGATTGCGACACCGATACCTTCGCGATCAAATGTCGGGGTCAGGATATTTTCCCGGTGCCCGGAGCTGTTCATCCATCCGGCGACCGTGATTTGGGCAATCTCCTCGGGCGAGTTCCAGTCATACACCGTCTCACCGTTGCTGTAATACGTGACAGAAGAATAGAGGTTGTTCTGGAAGAGATTTTCCGCAATACCGTACGTATAGTACGAACCGTATTCTTTTCTGCAGCTGTAACCGGCAGCAGTTCCCCGGTCTGTCGGGTTCTCCCCCGCCAGGTTCACGTGGGAGAAATAATTCTGTGTCGCCATATCCTCGCTGTGCTCCTTCGCAATATCGGCAAGCGCCGGATCAAAACTCACGGCTGCAAGGCCCTCGGCAGTCCTCTGCTGGTTGATCAACTCGTGCACCCGCTGCTCCAGTACAGTGGTTGAGATTGTATAAGGATCAAGTGCCGATGATTCTGCTGCAACGGTTATCCGGGGAGTTGTGGGGTTTATGGATTTTTTTGCAGGAGCGGGTGCAGGTATAGTGGTTTTTATAGTTGTCTGCGTTGGCGAAGGAGAGGGTGCCAGGATTATTCTGGTAACATGGGCCGGAGAAGTCGTACAGGCAAGAGAACCAACCGGAGTTTCCATGGGAAGTTGTCCTGCCGTTGCCGGAGGGAAACCGGGCCATGGGATCGTACCGGTGAAGAGTAAAACCAGGACAAGTACAATACCACCACCAAGCATGCTGATAATTATGGGGAGGGAAAGCTGTCGCATTTTCTTTATTCCTCTTGTATCGTCTACCTGCTCAATGCAAGGAAGAGAAACACCAGCATGAGGATAACCACAATCGCGATCATAACCTTCAGCCAGGGAATTCCTTCACGCGGTCTGGTTGTTTGCTCGCGCCGGGATCCTGTACCGTATCCACCTCCTGTTGCTGTGGCAGTCCCGCCCCTTCCATACGATATCCCAACACCAGGAGCGGGTTTTTTCTTCCACGAAGCAATACCCGTGCACTGGTGTTCGGGCGGCAGCCGGCACTCAGGGCAGAATGTTCCTCCGCAGTGCTGGCAGGTGAAGGGAAGGGTACATTCACTGCCGCAGTAATCACAGTGTGGCATGAAAGAACAATGTGTTTTTTTAAATTAATACCTGCGATGCCGGGGGGCGCATTGCTCATGGTGTTTGAAAAATCAAAAAGGAGAATATCAGAAAATGATGTCCTCTTTGGGGAACCTGATCTTCGGCATAGGTTTGTCGGCAGCATACCCGACAGGACAGAGCATCACCGGGACGAGGGGCGCCGGTATCCTGAGAATACGGATGTATTCTTTCGGGTCAAAACCACCCATCGGACAGGAGTCAAATCCCAGTGCTTTTGTGCCGTTGAGTGCATTTCCAAGCGCGAGATATGTCTGTGCCTGCGACCATGCAAGTTTCTGTTCCGGCGGCATTTTTCCGGTAAAATCCCGGGCCATGCCGATCACCATTTTCTTTACCTCTTCAGGAGCTCCCTGTTTTTGCAGAAGGATCCCGAGCCTGCGGATCAGTCCCTCGTAATCGGGGTCTGCACAGAAGACCAGCAGGTGAGAACAGGTGGTGACCTGTTCCTGGTTATTTGTTGCCGGACGGAGTTGTTCTTTAACGTTCTGATCCGTGACGACCTTGATCTTCCAGGGCTGAAGATTCAGGGCTGATGGCGCAAACCGCACGAGCTCCAGAAGCTCACTGATCTTGTCTTCGCTGATCTTTCTGCCATCAAACTTTTTCGTTGCATATCGCTGTATAACAATATCCTTGAACTGCATTTTTTGAACACTCCTATTCGTATGCGGTTATCTCTTGGCCTGATATTTATAGGTACATAGTATTCACCCACACAGAGTTGGACTTTTCCTGCAATCCCTGCCATACAGATGCTGATGAAGAGAAAGAAAATGCAGGTGGTGATCCTCCTGATAGATACGGGCTGCTGCAAAGGGAACCACCGCTACCTGTGCCGTATTTTTTCTGTCGGTGGACTGATCCAGATTTCCGGCATACGCTTCCCGTGATACGCCATGTGTTGCTGTGGATGAATAATCCAAGATCGGTTCATCTAGTTTCCTGCAGGATTTTTCTTTTGGTTACGAGCGAAATAAATCCTGACTTTCGTTTAAAAAGAACAGATTTTTACTTCCATTCCCACAATCAGACATGCGTGTTGTCCCTGGCATCGACGTCATATTCATAGACAACAGCGGTACCGTTGAGAAGACCCCATTTCAGGGATGGGCTCTCCATGTACAGCACTCCCCGCCAGACGAGCAACGGTCCATTCGTCATCTTCGCCGTCCCGGTTCGCCCGTTAACATGCCATCTCACCGCTCATTGACCTGACAGCTCCCTGACCTTCGCCGTACAGGACCTCCGGTGCTGTCATCATCGACCAATAGGTTGCCATGTCGATCGCATCGACACCGAGGAACTTCCCGGTCTGTTTGAATGAGACTTCAATCTTCGGTCCGCCCGCGAGGATATCAATCACCCGGTACCCGGTAATTTTTCCCCTGAATTCCCCGATAATATCGCCTAACATGATTTTTGTTCCTCCTTTTTTGTGAGACAAGTCCGACGTGGACCCGGTTTGCCCATCCTGGAACGTCCGCACCCGTGCGTACGGTGCCCGGTTTTCCGGGCTTGTCCGGGTGTAACGGGTTCCCCTTATGATTTATATCAGGTTCGGTGATACGGATGCCAGGCGACCAACCCTTATGTGACAAAAAACCAAACGCTTATGATCATGAGCCGCTATCAAAACGGTGATGTCATCCTCGTATCCATAGCCATCGACTCCCGGAGCGATGCGAAGATCCGGCCCGCTGTCGTCGTCCGCACAGCCGATGATCGCGATCTTGAGGTCTGCCCGATCAGCAGCAAACCGGCAACAGATACACCCTGCATACCTATTTCACTTGGCGATTTTTCAGACGGGGGACTCGATCTTTTCAGTGAAAGTTATGTTCTGACTTCGCGGGTTCGCAGGATCCCGTTCGGCAAGGTCGCAGGGAAACGGGGGCGGCTCACCGAGGAGACCACCACGGCTGTCCTGGCCCGGGTGACGCAGTCACAACTGCCTTACAGCGGCGGTACGAAAAACAACAGACACCCGGGAGCGAGGAAATAATCAATGCCGACGGTTTTACCGTATGCGTCAGATATCTTGCCGCCCGGTTCATGACATCAGTATGCTTATTATCCGGAGCGGTGAGGTTCTTTCGATGAATATTGCAAACAGCCTGAACGAGATCGAAACACAGGTTGGAAGACTATCCCCCATGCAGAAATTCCTTCTTGGCACGGATGGGTCGGTCACCCAGATTCTGGAAGCAATCACGGGCAAACAAGTCGTTATCCAAACACGGGTGCAAAAAATCATCCCTGCCGATCCTGTTATCGCTGAACGTCTCGGGATCGGGCAGGGTGACCCGGTCAATTACCGTATTGTCGAGATCAAGACACTGGCAGGCGGTGAAGTGTTGATCTATGCGGTATCGCATACACCCATTGGACGGCTTTCCCCGGAATTCAGGGATGACCTGATGAAAGCAGATATTCCTATCGGAAGAATTATCCAGAACCACCGGATTGAGGCACGACGCGAGATACTGGATGCCTGGGTATCACCTGCAACAGATGAAGTGGGCAGGATATTTTCCATCGGGAAACACGAACCGCTGCTTAGCCGCCAGTACCGGATAATCCATGACAGTGAGCCGTTGATCTTTATTGAAGAGCAGTTTCCCTATAACAGGTTCCTTGATGAACGCCGCGTAGTAGTACAGACACCATCACGGCTCCATATGACGCTCATCGATATGCATGGCGGATCCGGTCGGGTCGACGGCGGTGTCGGGATAACCCTTGACGAACCGGGTATTCTCCTCGAGATGTGCGCGAACCCGGAACTCGAAGTGAAAGGGTGCGACAGCGTGACACGGGACCGTGTCATAGATACCGCACAGAAAGTGCTGGAGGGATTGCGGATAGGTGGAAGCGTATCTGTTACCATGCGGGAAAACGTTCCTTCCCATATCGGACTGGGAAGCGGATCCCAGGTTATGCTCGCAACCGCCCGGGGGATCGCCGAAGTCTATGGCAGGTTAATTGCGGTAAAAGACCTTGCATTCCTTATCGGTCGCGGCGGAACATCCGGAATCGGAACCGCCGCGTTTGAATTCGGGGGTTTCATCATTGATGGCGGTCATGCGTTCGGGCAGGGCCGTGAGAAGTACGGGTTCAGGCCTTCCTCAGCTTCCGCGGGCGTAAGGCCACCACCTGTTATTGCACGTCATATGTTTCCTTCCGACTGGCGCATCCTGCTGGCCACTCCCCGCCTTCCCGCGGGTGCGTGTGGTAGTAAAGAGATGGATATCTTCAGAACCCACTGCCCGGTCCCGGTTGACGAGGTGCAGGCACTCTGCCACGAGATCCTGATGCGGATGCTCCCGGGCATCGTCGAGAAGGATCTCGACCTGTTCGGTTCATCGATCAATACGATCCAGGGTCTCGGGTTCAAGAAAGTCGAACTGGGCCTGCAACCGGACACCATCCCGGCACTGATTGAAACGGTGCGTTCAGCGGGTGCAGCGGGAGCCGGCATGAGCTCGTTCGGTCCCACCATCTACGCGATCGGGGATTCAGACATGCGGGAAATACAACGGGCAGCCCAGGTATTCATGAATGAGCATGGTGGCGGAACAACCCTGATCACTTCTGCCCGGAACAGCGGGGCGCTTGTGAGAGTCGTGTAAGTTGGTAAAAAAATAGATTGTAACAACGGTTACCGGAAATGCCTATAATTCTTTCTGCATCCAGATTATATCGAACGGTTCACCGAATTTCATGCCGGCGCTATGCAGCCTGCCCACTTCAGTAAACTTATGACGCTTATGAAAATGGATACTTGTGGTATTTTTTGAAGCCATGTTTGCGACAAGCGAGGTCATTTCCAATTTTTTCGCCTCGATCGTGAGCTGTTCAAGAAGTCTGTTCCCGAGACCCTTCCCCGTGAATTCCGGCAGGATGAAATAGGTGAGCATCCCCGTTGCCATAAAGGCAGGGAATGGCAGGACCGGTTTAATGAGCCCGAAACCCACGATACGGGTCTTTTGTTCGAGGATGAAGAACGCGAGTGTTCCCTCGCGTAAGAATCCGAAGAACCGCTCGTTGACTGGCATTTCCGGGTATGCTGCATAGCTGGTTGCTGCATAGTAGTTGAAAATGGCAATAACAGCGTCGCGATCGCTGTCGAGAACTTCACGGATAATTACTTCTCCATCGAGGTGCTGCTTCTCATTGTTCATCCAAAAACTCCGGAATTGTACATGGTTATGGCAAGGATTCTTCTATTTTTGGGGGAAGGAAGAGATCCGTTGTCATTGTCTGATACTGTATCTGGCGGATAAAAAATGGCATGATTTATGCAAACCATTGAAATGCACCCGGATATTCCGGACGATGGGAATACGCAGCTGGATGAGCGTGGGGGTGCGGGGGTCTCTCACGCACATGAGATGAACCGGGAACAGCTATTCATAAAAAAAAGAGACTTTTTCTGAGTTATAAGACAGGGAAAAAGAAAAAAAATAGTAGGGGAAACGTCTCATTTCCCGATTTTTACCAGCATCTCTTCCAGCGACGGGTACCGGGACTCGATCTTCTCCACCCGCCCGCCGGATTCCGTGATGATACCGGTGCATTCGTTGAGTTCCTTCATGTCCTGCGCCTCCCAGATGAAGAACCCCTCCTCCTGCCGGTAGGGTTTCGCGTGCCCGACAAGCCTTCCCGGATCCTCGATCGCAAAGAAGATCGTATAGGTAAGCGAACCGAACTGGTCGCGAAGCTGGTGCATATTCCCAAAAGCGACCATTTTGCCGCGTTTTAAGATCATTACCTTATCGCAGATCGCCTCAACCTGGTAGAGGTTGTGCGCCGAGAGCACGATCGTTTTGCCTTCCTTTTTGAGCGTGCGCAGGTAATCGGCGATGAACCGCGAGGTCATGGGGTCGAGCCCGCTGGTCGCCTCGTCATACACCAGGAACTTCGGATTGTGGATGAGCGACCGGGCAATCGCTGCTTTGCGCTTCATGCCCTTGCTGAACTCCCCAATCTTCTTCCCGTCGGGTTCAAGCGACAGCGCGGCGAAGAGCTGGGTTGAGCGGACCCGGATTTCCTGCACTGAAAGTCCGTAGATCTCCCCAAAAAATGCAAGGTAGTTCTCGGCTGTCATCGTTTCATACAACCGGGATTCTTCGGGCAGGTAACCGAGGGTTTCCTTGAGTGCCAGCGGATTTTTCACCACATCAATATCGTTGATATACAGTGCACCGGATGTCGGGGTTATCAGGCCGGAAATTATCTTGAGCAGAGTAGTCTTCCCTGCCCCGTTGTGCCCGATTATCCCGAAGATCTCGCCGTCTTCAAATTCAAAAGTTACATCCGCCAGCGCGGTAAAACCGTCAAAATTTTTCGTCAGGTTGCGGGCAGTGATCATGGAATACCTTATCGATTAGGTTTGCCCGGTGTGCAACATATACCTTAGGATGCGGGCATCGCCATTCGATGATTCACATTTTACTCCCGCACGGCCAGGCAGCAGGAGCCGAAGATACCGGAGAGCCGGAACAAGGATAGGATGGATGATCTCTCCGCATGGACAAGTGCCATGACTGGGGAACACCGCGGTATCAATACCGATGATTATTTGACCGATACCCGGTACAACTCTGTACTCAACTCTTGAAAGGGTTCAATGAATAACCATACCCGCTGCTCCCGTCAGGAAAAGGACCGTTCATGAGCACGCTTACAGACATTGCCACCATAGCCCGCTGGGAAGTGAAGAAATCTTTCTCAACGATGAGCAGGGATATCCTGCCACTGGCAATTATCCTTTTTGTGCTTCTTGTTCTCGTCACCGGTTTCACTGCTCAGACCGGCCTGCACCTGCAGGATGGAATGTACCGGGTGGGAGTCGATGATCCGCAGGTCGCTCAGCTAATCGCAAGCGACGCCCGGTTTTCAGTATACCAGCTTGATGCCTCCACGCTGAATTCAAACAGAAATGCGTTTGATGTTATTGTTGTTCAGGGACAGGCATCCGGCCACGGGACTGACAGGTCTAATGCAGCATTAAAAACTCTTTCCCGGGATTACGGGAAATATGTCAACAGCGTCTACAATACCGAGACCGATCTCTTCGCGGCGTATCCTCTCTGGATCGATCCAGAAAGTGTAAAAAGTGAACTCAGCTTCCTTTCCACACAGAGCGGCCAGTATATCAGTGCTGCCCCCAGCCGGGCTGCACCAGTCCCTGAAGGGGCAGTACAGATTATTCCCACACCTCCACCAACACTCTCTATTTCGGAGGATCAGATCCGGGCACAGTTGGTCCAGTCCAATGCGCAGAACACCCAGATCTCGCGATATACTGAAGTCCTCTCCTCCAGTAGTGCGTTGGGGGGTTTCAAAACGCCATCGCAACTATCACCTCCGCTCCCGTTTGACTCCATCATCCTCGTCTTTATTTTCATATTTCCGCTTTACTTCACGTCCCAGTTCTTCATGATGAGTATCATGAATGAACGGATCGAGCGCAAGGGGGAGATCCTTTTGTCCACTCCGGTAAGGGCATCGTCAATTATTATCGGAAAAGCCCTTCCGTATTTCATCGGTATGATGGCCATCTGCGCCGGGCTCACCCTCTACCTCAGGGTATCACCCCTCATCATTCTCCCACTCATCCCGATCATTTTTTTCTTCCTCGCAAACGCGCTTCTCATCGGGATGCTCTCGCGCAGTTTCAAGGAACTCTCGTTCATCTCCATCTTCTTCTCAACGATAGCAACCTCATACCTCTTCTTCCCGAGTATCTTTGCCAATGTCCACGTGATCAGTCTCATCTCTCCGCTCACGCTGATTGTTCTCACCATCCAGGGCACCGCCTGGACAGTCACCGATTATCTCTATTCGACTTCGTTGTTCTGGCTCACCGGCGCGGTACTCTTCTATATTGCGGCAAAAAATTTCAAAGATGAGCGGCTCTTTTCCGAAAAACCGCTTGCAACGCGGATCCGTGAGTTCCTTTCCGAGATCCTCCCTCCAAAATATCCTTTTGTCTCTCTTTTCTTGCTGAGCGGTTTTTCAATCCCCTTCGTATTCATGGTGCAGATGATGTGCCTCGTGCTCTTCTTCAACCTGCCCATGCCCTACTCGCTGGTGTTCCTGCTCCTGTTTGCTGCGCTGATCGAAGAATTCGCAAAAAGTATCGGGATTTACACGTTATTTTCCCGCGACGCCGTGTTCTTCACGGGAAAAAATCTCATTCTTGCCAGCGCCGCCACAGCGATCGGATTCCTTGTCGCAGAAAAGCTTCTCCTTTTTGTTACCATCGCCCAGATCTCTGACTCAGTCTTCGGCAGTATCCTCTTCCTGTCGCTGGGATCTCTCTGGCTGCCGCTGCTGCTGCATTTTGTTGGGGTACTCATCGTTGCCATGTGCTTAAAATTCGGGGGGAAGAAATGGTTTGCCCCCGGACTTACGATAGCAATGATCGTACACTGCCTGTATAATCTCTATTTTATACTGGGGTGGCTTGGATGAAGGGCAAACATCTTTCCATCATTGCAAAGAAGGAGTTCCGGGGACTCTTTAACGAGAGGACGATACTCCTTGCGGTCCTGCTCCAGCTCTTTATCGCCCTGTTCTCATCGTTCCTGATGGTTGGGCTGACATCGATGTATGATCCCTCATCACTCTCGAAATATTCCCATTACCGGTACAGCGTCGCATATACGGGAAATGAATCGCAGTTACTTTCCTATCTCAAGACAAGCCCGGATTTCCGTGTCTATCAGATGGATCTTTCTACAGCTGTCGCTGCCCTCGGCCAGCGCAAACTGGCGGCGGTTATTTATGTGCCTGATACACGGCCTGATGCACTGGATCCCATCAAAATAACCCTCTATACAGTACAGAATGATCTCCAGAGTGCCATCGTGGATGTAAAGCTCAAGGACATTTTCCTGAAATACGAGCAGACACTCCGCCAGATCCGGGGAGGAAGGCTGGACGTCCAGCCGCTGCCCCTCCAGATCCCGGCATCAACCGGTGGGGGGGACTTCTATGAGTTTGTATATGGCCTGCTCATCCCCCTCCTTGTATTTATGCCGGCGATCATCTCCTCGGCGCTCGTAATAGACCTGATCACCGAAGAGTACCAGCACGAAACGCTTGAGACGCTTATCTCTACGCCGATCACCTTTCCGGAGATGGTCTGGGGCAAGGTGCTTACATGCGGGTTACTCGTGCCAATCCAGGCTGCAACATGGCTGATACTCCTGATGGTTAACGGTATTGCCATCGAAAATCCTGTACTGATCCTCCTCCACGTTTCCATCACATCACTCATCCTTATCCTGATCGGTACACTGGTAGCCCTCCATTATCGCGAACGGACCGCGGCACAGTTCATCTTCTCAACAGGACTTGTGGTAGTCATTCTTCTGGCACTCGCGGTGCCGTCAAATCCGCTCAACCTGTTGACAAAACTCGCGGTGGGGACTGCAGGTACGGAGCAATGGCTTGTACTCGGCGTCGTTTTGGCCATCGTTGTTGGTCTTGGGTATGTAACGCAAAAGTATGCAGAAATGATCGCAAAAAATCACAAGACCGGCTGAATTTTTTAAAAATTGTTGATATTCTAGTAGTAGGGATTTGCAAGCGGCTTGTCGTAGATCTTGTAGGTTTTTCCTGCGCTGGTGAGGAAAACCGCAACCTGATCGGTGCCCCGGGTTCCATCCATGACCAGCTCATCTCCGCGTTGTGGTTCTCTCGTACCGTCGTTTAAATACTCTTCATTAACCTGACCGTCGGATCGGGTAACCCGCATCATGACATTCTGGACAAACATCTCCCCGGGTCCGCCATTATAGACCAGATGGATAGTGGCATCGGGACGCTGTTTGTAGACCTCGACATCAACAGCCTGTCCGGCGGGCAGGGTTTCGACCGCTAGGGGAGTTGACACCACGGTGGCCGTAGATGTGGAAGTTGTAGGCGGGGGTGTGGGAACAATTGTTGTTTCCGGTTTGATTTCTACCTTCGTTGGGCTGGTACAGCCGGCAGAGAGCGCACAGAGTACGAGACCAGCCATGGCTATCAAAATCAGGGTGCATTTCATGAATAGTCCTTTAATTTTTTTTATATTTCTGATTTGCGCTCTGGAATCGCGCTGATAGATATTCGCCCAAAGGAACATGACTTTTAAGGTAGTATGCAGTTCCGGGCGGCATAAATGCATGAAATGGCAGAAAAGAACAGTTAAATTAAAAAGGACACCCGGATTAACTTTACATATCAGGAGTAAAAGGGAATGTTCTGTCCGAAATGTGGAAAAGAGACTGATGCTTTAGGAAAATTCTGTCAGTGGTGTGGGGAGGATATTGTATCGATCCCGGCAACGATCATCGCCACTCCTGAAGAGGAGGAGGCGCCTGATATCGGAGTGTATGCCGGCCTTGGCAGGCGTTTGGTAGCGTTTGTTGTTGATTTTATCCTCATTCTGTTGTTTGATCTGGTAGCTGCTTTTGTTCTTGGTCTGACAAGGGGGGTCCAGAATCTCTATTTCTATGCCGTCCAGCACGCACCCGTTAATTCGCTGACACCGGAAGGGACCCCTATAGCCCTGTATGGATCGATCATTGCGTCATATGGTATTCTTCTGATTGTCATTCCGTGGGTTTACTTTGCCGGGTTTGAGTCGTCACGCAGCCAGGCAACTCCGGGTAAATTGTTGATGCGAGTTGTAGTGACCGACCTTGAGGGAAACAAACCCACGTTTGCACGCGTTACACTTCGCCACTTTGCAAAAATCATCTCCACGTTGATTATCTTTCTCGGGTTCCTCATGATCGGGCTTACCAAGAAACGCCAGGGCCTCCACGACAAGATTGCCGGGTGCCTGGTGCTCCTTCAGGAATAAAAAAAATTACTATTTTCTTACCGTTCCCGTGCCATAGCTATGGCTCTGGAAGGGAAAGAAGGCCATCACTGGTATTTGATCTTCATCCAGAGTAAAATCATGACGAGACCTAAGGTAATGGTATTTGCCGCGATGATGGGTAACGAAATGATCCAGATCCCGTACGCTGTCCACAGGATCATCCCTGCTGCAAAGAGCAGGAGCATCGCCAGCGAGAAGTCCTTGGCCTCCTTGAGTTTCCAGGTGCGGATCACCTGAGGGACGAACGATATAGTAGTGAGGGTTCCGGCAAGGTAGCCCGCAAGAACAACAGTGTCCATATGATTTCTCCGGTACTATTAGTCCTGGAATAATTTAAATCGGCAGGGATTACTCCGGGTTTTTTAAGTTGTTGTTTGGGCACCTTTTGCATGACAGGATTGTTTCCCGCGATCGTTATCGGGAAAAATTCCTCATGGTCCTGGCTTCTGCTCTGGTATCAGGTCAATTCCCGGATTATTTTTCCCCGATTTCATGCGTATATAAGATCCCGCACAAATACAATCACTACCTCTTTTTTGAGATAATGGGGGTAAAAGGAGAGCGGGTGCACGGCGCGAAAGTGCACGGAGGAACACATCGGAAATATCCAGATTATACAGGAGTTTCCAAGGAAAGATTGAGCCGGGTGCTCAGCCATTCACACCGGTCTTTTCGTGCAGTAGAATTAAGATAATGATCCTCCTCGTACCAGCTGATGAGTTTCGGATTGCCCGCAGCATCAAAAAAATCCAGGAACTTCTGTCGGGTGAAGAACGTATCATCAGTACCGAACTGGAAAAAAATTGCGGACGGTGGTGCATGCCCGAGATAGTGGATGGGATCTACCGGGTCCATCACTGCCCGGAATTTTTTTAGCCGTTCTCCTGCAAGAGATGGGATATTCAGGAGCGCGACATCGGTGAAACTTCCGACTCCGGCCATTAGCACAAAGGAGGAGATCCTTGTATCAACACCGGCAAGTATTCCGCCGAAGAGTGCCCCGAAACTATGACCGACATACCCGATACGATGTGCATCGACCTGTGGGCTGGTTGTCAGCAGATCAACAGAACGGCAAAAATCGATCACCATCTGGATATACCACGAACGGAGTTCTTCATCCGATGATACCATGACACGGCTTGCGAATCTGGAACCGTCAGACCAGGGAGCATCGATCAGAAGGCAGGATGCATCCTTTCCGGCAAGCTGTTTTGCCTCGTCAAGAAAAGTCGACCGGTTACCTGGCCCGGGATGAACAAACACAATTTCTGCACGGGTGCTTTCCCCGAGAGGTTCTACAAGAAATGCCGGGATCCTTTCCTGGGCAAAACCGGCGTAGCTGACGTCATGAATGATTATACCGTCTTCAACCTTCTCACCTTCGTCTCTTATGTCAAGAGAATGGGCCCGATCATGGGAAAAGATCCGAGCCAGTTCATTAAATGAGGCAGTTGAAGCGGGGGAAATCTTTCTCCATATCCATTGTCCTGTTTTAGGGCATGCAGTGCTGTGCTTTATTATGATTCGGGAAGGATGAAAGGGGCAAAAAATCAGTATTTCTGGTGGGGCACCTCACGCTCCTGCATGTTGTTTTCCATGGTCCAGAATTATGCCTCACCATGGGTTTCCGGAAGATCGCAAGTCGTGCATCCTCTGGGGCAGCCTTCATCAGATCTTTCAGCCAGGGCCGGTCTCTGAAGAGCCGCTCTTCAGGGATGCGTCATAAAGGAATTCAACTTTCCTGGTAACCGGCATTTTTCCCCCGGCACCCTGTGCAGCGGGTGCATGGTAACAGAGCTCGGTTTTCGGGTTTTTCATGGCTCAGGTCCTTGTCCCCGTCGCCTTGAAGAACGTGTAACAGAAAACCCCGTCATTCCCGCAGGTACGGTAAAGATCCTGGATTCCCTGATCCCATTCCACCTGACTGATCATTCCCTGTGCCAGTGCAGCATCCCTGACGCCTTCAACCATTGCAGTAAATGTCAGTCGGGTAAACCCGTCAACAAGTGCGGGGCGGGAGGCATCGACGTAAACCATACGGGGGGAGACATGTACTCCGCCAAATCCTGCAGCACTAAGGAGAGGATAGAGCTGCCTTCCGATGAGGGCATTGCCTCCCATATTCCGCTGGAGGTGTACAAGACATTCAATGGCTTTCCGTGCGTTCTGGCTTTCGGGATGGAAAAATGCCGAACCGTGATCACCTTCTATCACCGTTATCGTCCCGCCCTTTTTCAGGAGCGGGCAGAGCCGTTCCAGCGCACGTTGTGGCTCGGCAAGATGTTCAAGCACGAAACAGACAAAGATATGATCGAAAGTCTCAGGCGCGAACGGAAGCTGAAAAATATCTCCCTGGCGGAAAGTAACATTGATCAGGCCTTCCTTCCGGGTCATATCCTCTGCCCGCTGAAGCGAATCTGCAGATATATCTACAGACGTTATATGTGCACCGGGGCTGTTTTTTGCGAGGATGACGGTCTGGGCACCGATCCCGCAGCCGGCCTCCAGCACATGGGATCCCGCAGGATACTGCGTGTCGTCATGAAGAAGCCTGGTGAGCGTCTGCGCCTGGTCAAAAAGCCGTTCTGACTCCCGATCCGAGTACCCGTGGACATATTTTTTCCGGTTCATATACCCACTGTTCGATCCTTTCCGGTACACGTTGGAAGATAGAGGTATAAATACGGTGCCACACTGTTTCATTCTGGTGCCGGCATTCCTGTGGTAACCGGAATCACCCATCGCCTGTAATGGGGCGGATAAAAGAAATAGCCCTTATCTCGAAGTGGATCTGAAAATATAAATTCAAACCCGTTTTTTTCTACAATCGTAGCATATGAATGGAATTTCAGCCGGCGGACTTCGGGCAGTGCACGGAATTTTTCAGTCTCCAGCGGACCCGTGTTTTTATATTTCTCAAAAGTTTCAGGTCTGGAAATCCCGCCAGACAGGGAATATCGGGATATGGAGAACGAGGTCATGTTTTCATCGATGATGATCCACTGCAACGGGTTGGGCAGGGGCACACGCCTCCCCCGCGGTTGCTTAAGGCGTATCACAATAAATATTACGGTTCGGAACGCCACGAACAGGATGATAATTGCAGTGGCAACAATGAGAGCCAGTGAGGTACTTACAAGTCCGAAAGCACCTATGATAAGAATGCCACCGGTAGTGATAAAGAGAAAAATACTCGGCCCCGGCAGAATCCCGATAGTAACTTTCCTGTCTGACAAGGGATACATCAGCGGGATACCGGGATATGCGAGTGCATCGATACCCAGATGGACAAGGGCCCCGGCAAGGATCACAAAAAATGCCAGTTGTAATGGCATTGGAAGTTCACGGGCTGGAATTGTTCCTGCAAAAACTGCCAGCCGGATCCCGGCAGTTGCCAGCGCCGACATAACAACTGTACCAAAAATGCTGTGAGCGAAACCTCCGTGAGTGAATATATAGAGTGCGGGAGACGTGTCAGAAATTATCCGGAAAAATATATCTGCATCCACGATAACTGCCCCGATGATGGCAAAGGGGAGAAAAGAAGAGGTGCTGCCAGCTGCAAGGAAAATGATCACCGTTATAAGGGCATGGGTAAGTACGTCCACAACTCAGATTGCTCGATGGATCTACAAAAGGGTGCTGAATAAAACATGGGATGAGTAGTGTTATAGGAGATCACAATGTTCAAATCCGGCAAATGTTTCATGACGGCAAATGCATTCTAATGCTGATTAATAAATCAGACATTCCTGAGGTAAGTTCATATAATGAAACCACAATGTGGTAATTATGCCTCTAATGAAATGCGCCCCCGGAATGGAGGGTCCATTCGAAACAACAGGAACAACAAATAGCGAATTCATGAGAAAATTTATTGATCTTGCAGAACCTGAACACAAGATGTATGTTTTGACAGCCGATATTGTCTATAAATACAAAACGCGGTAAAGGAATAATTTCTTTTTTGTTACAAAGGTGTTACATCTCCCCCTGATCCTCAGTGTACGTTCAGTTCTTTAAGTAAGCTGCAAAACGGGAAACGGATATCTGGGGGTCTCGCGTGATTGCCAGCAATTTTGCTGCCTTGATTACTATTCTGATGTGAGAAGTAAAGAAAAGTTACGTTGGTGATGGTACGCCGGAATCGAGAGCAAATTTTTCTTTTTTAAAAGGGGATGGGAAAATACGTATAAATCGCACTAAAAAAGAGCACCAGACTACAAAAAAAGGTAATCATGCTAGGGCCAAGCCTATTAGCACAAGGTGAAGACCCTTTAAAGGGCCAAGAGATATTGAGAATTAATCTACAAACATCGGTAAGGGTTGTGCGACCTTGCGGAAAAAAATTTAATTTATAATGAAGTTCGCATTGCCAGTATCATTGTAAAATTGCGATGCGTTCCTATCCCCCGGCAACCGGCGGAAACAGCGCAATCAGATCTCTGTCATCGAGCGGGGTATCCAGCCCGGCCAGAAAATGAATGTTCCTGCCGTTTTTGAGGATGTTGATGAAGTCACGGAGGGTATCCGGAGCGGCAAATATCAACTCGTTCAGGCCCTCGTACCGTCCGGTAAGTTCAGCGAGAAGCGAGCGAATGGTTGCACCCTCTGGCAAATCCATACGGATCTGCGCATCCATGACCTCGCGCAAGGTGGCAAACGATTTGACCGTGACGTTAATGCGGTTCCGGATATTGGTCATCACATTCCGGGTCAGCGCTGCATACTATTCAGTTCTTCCATTACGACGGGAAGGCACGGCATGCTCCATGATCCGCCACCCTGCTCCCTTTCCTGCCATGTGCTCCTTTCCTATTATGCAAGACCCAGTTCTTTACGTTTCTCTTTTGTCGGAGTCCCTTCTTTATCCCAGCCCCGCAGGGTGTAATACTCGTCGAGCATCTCATCTCGTCTCCACACCTGCCCGGAGGGTGCACCCTCCTTGAGCGGTTCGTTCAGTAGACGTGACGGCAGCGTGTCATCCTTGCGGCCGAACCCGCGTTTGATGTTGTAGAGTTTCTGGAGGTTCCAGATCCGTTCACCGATCTTCAATAGTTCGGCTGCATCAATTTCCATCCCAGTGGTCGCGGCAAGGAGGTCGGCGTAATCCTGTGCACCCAGCGCAAACGAGGTAAAAAGGCACATGCCCGATGCATCGATGGCTGCCGTCATGTCCTGGAACGTCTTGACCCACCCGGCCTTTCCCTTCGTTACGTACGGGTCCAGTTTCTCTGGTGAGCCAAGGATCTCGGGGGAGATCATGTACCCGTATACATGGTCGCCACCACGGACCGATGTAGCTGTGGCAAGCCCGTATCCCTGTATCCCCCGGGGGTCGTAGGCCGGTAGTTCTTGCCTCTTGGAGCTCATCGAGCATTCCGGATGGCCGTATTTCGTGGCAAACCGGAAGGAACCTTCAGCAAGTTCATTACCGATATCTTCACGTTTCGCGATCTGCTCTACCAGTTTCAGCATCCCTTTGGCATCACCGAACCGGATCGGGTGTTTGACATAGCCCTTCTCTGCCATCTCCATTAGGCAGGCAATCGTTGTCGGCGCCGAAATCGCGTCGAGTCCGTACTCGTTGCAGATGTTGTTTGCCCGGGCCACCGCCTTGAGATCATCGATCCCGCAGTCCGGCCCGAATGCCCAGTCGGGCTCGTACTCAGGGCCTTCGCCGGCCTCGCTGTCGAATTCGCAGACCCGGCCGCACTTCACGATACATGCATAACAGCCCTTGTTCTGCTTGAGGATGGTTGCTGCCATGGTCTCGCCGGAAACCTTCTCCGCCGCCGGAAAGTGGGCGCTCTGAAAGTTCCGCGTTGGCAGTACATAGTTCTCGTTGATAATATTCACGAGCACTGCCGTGCCGTATTTCTGTAGCGCCTGTTCGATCCCGTTCTCCTCGATTTTTTTGCGCACGCGATCTTTGATAACGTTGAGCTGTTCCTCATCCGCTGCTTTGATAGGCAGATCTCCCCGTGCTGCAATCGCTTTCAGGTTTTTCGACCCCATAACAGCGCCGGCACCCCCGCGTCCTGCAGCCCGCGTCTTCTCGTTGATTATACAGGCGAACAGTACAAGTTTTTCCCCTGCCGGCCCTATACATGAGACACGGACACTCTTGTCCTTGAGTTCATCCGTGATCGCATTAGTCACCTGTCCGGTAGTTTTCCCCCAGAGGCCGGCAGCATCCCGGAGCTCGGCCTTCCCGCTGTCCAGCAGGAGGTAGACCGGTTTTTTTGCTTTGCCGGTCACGACGACTGCATCGAACCCGGCCTTCTTCATCTTCCATCCGAAAACCCCTCCGCTGTTGGCGCTCATGGCAGTTCCCGAGAGTGGTGAAATCGTCGAGACCTCGTACCGGCTTCCCAGTGGGATGCCGGTGCCGGTCAGCGGCCCGGCGGCAAACACGACAACATTTTTCTCGCCCAGCGGATCGATTTTCGGATCCACCATGTCGGTCAGAAGCCGGATGCCAAACCCCCGTCCGCCGATATACTGCCTCTTGAGATCCGGTGGTGTGGGTTTGATCGTAACCTTCCCTGCCGAGAGATCGGCATAGGCAATCTTTCCTGCATATCCGTCCATTATGATTACCAAACGCTTACTTCATGTTCATTATTCATAAAGGTTATTCAAAAAATATTGAAATGGAATATTAACTCGCATGGTTTGTTAACATATTTTAACATATCTGAAAAAACCAGCATCTGGAGTGGATGACGTTAGATGAAGGACACCCGGGCAACGAGGCATTCAGCGGGAATCAGGATACTGATCGGCAGACTGCGCATTCCATTCACTTCAGCGCCTTACGCCCGAGATCCGTGATGCTGTAAATAATCCAGTTCCCGTGATATTCGCCTTCGATTAGGCCACTCTCCTTCAAAATATTCAAGTGGTAGGAGAGTTTGGAGCCGGCAAGGCGCATGAACCGGTTGATAACGCAGACACAAAGTGGTTGATCGCGGAGCAGGTAGAGGATAGTGAGCCGCAACGGATCGGAGAGTGCGTGATAGACCCGGCTCTTCTCTTCGAGTTCCGTCTCGGAAGGAATGCGCCCTGCAAGTGCTTCGAATCCTCCGAGTTCATCGAGTTCTTTCTGAATTTGCTCGGGGATCTCCATCTCCTTTTCCCTAGAGCAATTCTTGTTTTTTGTCCCACAGCAGGACACGGTAACGTGCATCACTTCAAATTAATCTGAAATGGCAAGATATATAACCTTGCCCTGTCAAGTTAATTCAATAAATTTTGAATTGCTATCAGAAAATGACAGGGGGGATAACAAAATGCAGGACTTTTTACAACTATTCGCCGACTGGGATACCTGATCCTCGGTCTCGTTCAAGGCACCCCCATCGCATCATCCTTGAACTTCTTCATCTATGACTCGATCAAGGTCACGCTGATGCTCGCGGTCATTGTGTTTGGCGTCGCTATTGTCCGGACATACATTACCCCTCATCGGGTGAAGAAGTGGGTTGCGGGACGAACCGAAGGTGTCGGCAATGTTGTAGCCGCCATTCTTGGCATTCCCACGCCATTCTGTTCCTGCTCGGCAGTACCCCTCTTCATAAGGTTCGTCGAATCCAGGGTTCCGCTTGGCATCACCTTCTCGTTCCTGATCGCATCACCGCTTATTAACGAGGTTGCGGCGGCCATGCTGCTTGCGATGTTCGGCTGGCAGATTGCGCTCATTTACATTGTCTCTGGTCTCATCATCGCGATTGTTGCCGGTGTCATCATCGGACGCCTCCATCTCGAAAGCGAAGTCGAAGAATTTGTATATAAATGCAAGCTTCACGACCTTGCGGAAAAAATCATGAACTGGAAGGACCGGGTCGATTTCGGCATTAGCGAATCGAAAAGCATCACGTTAAAAGTGTTGCCCTACATTATCATCGGCATCGCCATTGCTGCAGTCATTCACGGGTACGCCCCGGCGGATTTTCTTGTCAACATTGCCGGGCCGGATAACCCGCTTGCTGTCCCGATCGCGGTGCTGATTGGTATACCGCTCTACTCGAACGCAGCAGGAATGATCCCGATTATGGAAGTGCTGACGGCAAAAGGGATGGCATTGGGCACAGCTCTCGCATTCATGATGGCAGTCATAGGGCTCTCGCTGCCTGAGATGATCATCCTGAGAAAAGTGACTAAGATCAAATTGCTCGTATTTTTCGCAGGAATTCTCTTCGTCTCGTTCGCGCTGACGGGATACCTGTTTAATGCGATACTGGGATAATATGATGATAACAGGAGAAATCTCATGACAAAATCAGATGATGCGGTGGTCTGTTTTAACAATGGGATCACATGCTCTTCGGCAGTCTTCTCTGCATTCTCTGAAGAACTTGGGCTTGAAGAAAAAACGGCAAAGAAGATCGGGTGCGGGTTTGGTGCAGGGGTTTCCCGGACCGGGAATATCTGCGGCGCGGTGTCCGGGGCGATTATGGTGATTGGGCTCAAATACGGGAAAGTGGAGCAGGGCGATGATGCGGCGACCGAGAAGACGCGAGCACTTACCCGACAATTTATTCGGGAATTTACAGCAAAGAACGGTTCGGTCAACTGCACAGAACTACTCGGACACAATCTGAGCAATCAGGATGAGTATGAAACAGCCGTCAGGGCGAAATTGTTTAGGACGAAATGCCCGGAATGTGTGCGGGATGCCGTGGCAATCCTTGAAAAAATACTCTGACGGTGCCGACAGGTGAACACCTATGGAGATACCAATAAAGAAACTCTCCTTCGTTGATCGTTTCCTGACGCTCTGGATCTTTCTCGCGATGGCAGCGGGGATCACGATCGGATATCTCTTACCCGCAGTCCCGGCCCTGATCACCGGCCTCTCAGTTGGGACCACATCAATCCCGATCGCAGTCGGCCTGATCCTGATGATGTATCCGCCGCTGGCAAAAGTACGTTATGAGGAACTCGGCAACGTGTTCCGGGATAAGAAGGCACTTGGGCTCTCGCTTTTCCTGACTTGGCTCGTGGGCCCTTTTCTGATGTTTGCCCTTGCCGTCCTCTTTCTCCGCGACCAGCCGCTGTACATGTACGGCCTGATCCTCGTCGGGATTGCCCCGTGTATCGCAATGGTTATTGTCTGGATAGACCTTGCCAGAGGCGATCGCGAGTTCAGTGCGACTATGGTGGGGTTGAATTCCATCTTCCAGGTCCTTTTCTATTCAGTCTATGCATACATTCTCATAACCGTGCTCCCGAATGTTATCGGTGTTGCCAGAGGGACAGCAGTGAATGTGACTATGGCAGAGATTGCAGTCACCGTCTTTACCTATCTTGGCACCCCGTTTATCGCGGGAGTTGTTACCAGGTTCACCCTCATCAGAATGAAATCAAAGGAATGGTACGAACAAAAATTCATCAAGAAGATCTCACCGATTACTCTCGTTGCGCTGCTCTTTACCATTATCGTGATGTTCTCTCTCAAAGGGGGATATATCGTTACAGTCCCGCTCGATGTTGTCAGGGTGGCGATCCCGCTGGTCTTTTACTTCCTGATAATGTTCTCTCTCGGTTTTTACCTAGCATTTAAACTCGACATCAGTTATCCGCGGACCGCAAGCCTCGCATTCACCGCGGCGTCCAATAATTTCGAGCTTGCAATTGCTGTCGCCATCGGTGTCTTTGGCATTGGATCTGCTGTTGCGTTCGCCACCGTGATTGGGCCGCTTGTTGAGGTTCCGGTGCTGATCGGCCTCGTGAACGTCTCGCTCTGGCTCAGACAGAAATGGTACGGTGGAAAGGGTGACGAAACGTGTAGCCCGTTGCTGCAGCTGCAGTAAGAAGAAAGCGAGGTTTTCACGAAAAAAAGATCCTGTTTATCTGCACCCACAACTGAGAAACCGGAACTGGCTGGACCGGGATCCCGGGATCGGATTCGACCAGCAGGGACCCATGAATCAGGTTCTGATGCGGTGGCGGTTGGTTGGAGACTTTTAACGAGCTGAAAAAATTGGTCACCACCGTAAATTAACCAGAATCTCCAATGTCGCTTTCACCGTTAAGAACCTTTCTGGTGCTCTCGTAGGCGGACAAAAATATTCTCACCGTTTCAGGATCGGAAATACCAGCACGCTGACGGTATTGAAGACCCCCGGCCCAACCGTTAAATAGTTGTAATATCTAATTATTAGCAGATGCAATTAATATGACTGTTGACCGCGAGGAGTCCGCCCGTACCTTGCTTGAAGTAGTTCCCATTATTATGCAGGGGATACGGTTGGAGATGCGTAACCGGCGATTACTGGACCTGACCGTCCCCCAGTTCCGCGTATTGGCCTTCGTGAACCGGAATAAAGGCTCTTCGCTTTGGGAGGTGGCAAATCACGTGGGGCTGACTCCTCCTTCGATGTCGAGACTTGTGGATGGTCTTATCGCACGCGGATTGATGGCACGAAAAGATGATCCCGATGACAGACGGCGTGTACAGCTGACCGTCACCGGTCGTGGACAAGCGATTCTGGAGACCGTAACGCAGGGAACTTTGTCATACCTGGCAGACAAACTCGGCGATCTGGATGCTGATAAGAGAGAAGCCATCGACAACGCCATGGAAGCACTGCGAACGGTCTTTGCTATCCCGCATGGAGACGGGAGGTGACATGAGATTATGGCTATCCTCACAACAGAACATCTCGCCCCTGATTCCGGCGAGCTGAAAGCCATCAATGACCTGGGCGCACCCCCCCTCCTCACACCCGGCAAAGACAGGACGCCAATGATTGCAATCAGCAATATGAGCAAAAAGTTCGGTAATGTTACGGCAGTGGATGCCATCAGTTTCGAAGTGTTAGAGGGAGAAATCTTCGGGCTTGTCGGCTTAAACGGAGCCGGGAAGACAACAACGATGTTAATCCTGTCGTCTCTTCTCAATCCAACTTCCGGCAGCGCGAGCGTGTGCGGTTATGACGTCATGAAGGAGAAGGATAGCGTGCGGCGTTCTATCGGGTTCGTATTCGAGGAAGAGGCCGTTGACATTTACCTTACGGGCAGGCAGAACCTGGACTTTGCCGCACGCATGTACAGTCTTTCACGGCAGGAGCGGGAGCAGATGGTGGCGTCGGTTTTAAAGACGGTCGGGCTGGAACAGCACGCGAATTCGAAAGTAAGAAATTATTCCGGGGGGATGTTGCGAAGGCTTGAGATAGCCAGAGGCATGCTGACATCTCCCCGGGTTCTCCTCCTCGACGAGCCGACCATAGGGCTGGACGTCCAGACACGGAGATATGTCTGGGACTACATCCGGAGAACGAACAGGGAGATGGGAGTAACTGCCCTGTTAGCGACATCATATCTTGATGAAGCCGATTATCTCTGTAACCGGATAGCGATTCTGCACGAAGGCAGGATAATAGCGACCGGGACCCCTGAAGCGCTGAAAGCCTCGATCGGGGAGAACCTGATAATATTTAAGCTGTCGAAAGGCTCCCCGGAACAATTCGCAGGATTGCTGCAGGACATGCCATGGACAAAGAGCCTTGAGAGTCGTGGCAACGGCACGTTCGCGCTAAGCCTGAAGGACAAAAGTATCGGCATACCACAGATCGTGAGAATGGCCAGGACACACGGTTTTGGCATCTCTTTTATACAATCAAGCATGCCGAGCCTGAATGATGTCTTATTGCATTACACGGAGAAGGGCACAAAAGGAGCATGATGAACGATGGACGACGTAATTGAGGTACATCAGCTCACGAAGAAGTTCGGTGACTTTACTGCGGTCGACCACATCGATTTCACCGTCAGGAGAGGTGAAATATTCGGGTTCGTCGGTCCAAACGGAGCGGGAAAATCGACAACCATTAAGATGCTGACAACAATGTTGCACCCGACTTCAGGTTCCGCCCGGATCTGCGGGTATGACGTGGCAAAAGAGAGTGACGAAGTCCGACGGCATATCGGGATTGTCTTCCAGGACAGGTCCAGCGATGACTATCTCACCGGCCGGCAGAACCTTGATTTTCATGCACGGATGTACGGGATGAGCAAAAGTGACCGGGAAGAGAAGATGGAAGAGGTCCTTGATCTTCTCGAACTGAAAGGAAAAGAGAACATCAGGCTTCGCATTCTGCCGGAAGGTGTCCGCCGCCGGTTTGAAGTGGCACGGGGCTTCATGACCCGTCCCGACGTTGTGTTCCTCGATGAACCCACCATAGGATTTGATATAAAGGCGCGGATGGACCTGTGGAACCAGATAAAGACAGCGAGGGAAAAAGAGGGGGTTACCGTTTCTCTCACAACGCATTTTATCGAGGAGGCGAACTACCTCTGTGATCGGGTGGCTATCATCGACAAGGCAAGAATCGTGGCACTGGATACGCCCCGGAACCTGAAGGAGGCAGTAGGTACAGACTTAATCTCAGTTCAGATCGCGGAGGGGGGAGAGAGAAGAGCTGCCTTCATCGAGAAGGTCAAAGAACTTGACTGGGTCAAACGTGTTGAGGAATACAGCAATTCGATATTGTTAAATGCGGAAAGCGGTGAGGGAAGGGTGGCTGACCTGATAGATTTTGCAGATGCACATGGATTTGTCATTACATCGATAGACGAGCATGAACCGAGCCTGGAAGACGTCTTTCTGCACTTCACCGGGAGGACGATACGGGAAGCTGAAGGCGAGGGGACCGGCATGAGACCGGGAAGAATTGTGGGGGAGATGTGAGGAAAATGGAAACAAAAACCGTAAAACAAAAACCGCTGTTTGAAGGGGAGCCGATCTACAGCATGTGGTTGCGGGAACTGCTTCGGTTCATCGCCATGCCATCCCGGATCCTCGCGACGTTCGCCTCGCCGTTCACCTGGCTTGTTCTTTTGGGTGTCCCGTTGAGCCAGGTTTTTCCAACCGGGGATATCCAGAGTATGTTCGGGGGGTTGACCTTCTTCGCGTTCATCGTCCCGGGGGTTCTGAGCATGGGCCTGCTGTTCGGTGGCACGAACAGCGGTGTTACGGTTCTCTGGGACAAGGAGTTCGGTTTCCTGAAGGAAGTGATGGTCGCTCCTGTCCGGCGCACATCCCTTATGATAGGCAGGAGTCTGGGAGCACTGACGATTGCACTTATTCAGGCAGTAGTCACGATAGCAGTTGCGCTCGTCCTCGGCATATGGCTTGGTTTCAGGATTATCAGCATCGCCGGTTTCATCCTTGCGGTTTGCTTCATGATTATTACCTTCTTTGCCTTCGTCGGTTTCGGCCTGACGCTTGGCGCGATGATCGAGGAAACCGAGGGGTTTATGACGATTATACGCATGATTGAGTTTCCGATGTTTTTCCTGTCCGGTGCTTTATTGCCACTCAACATGATTGAGGGTATACCTGTCCTGTACCAGTTGCAGTTCATCAACCCCCTTACTTATGGCGTCGATGGGATACGGGGATTCCTCACCGGTGCAAACTTCCTTCCGTTATGGCTGGATATCACGGTCATTGTCGCTTTCGCACTCCTGTTCCTTTTCCTTGGCGCCTATAAATTTTCGCGGATGGAAGTTGACTAAAAAGTAATCTTCACTCCAGTTATACGAAGATTTCAATGAGGATGTTGCGTTATCGGTTGAATTGAAAATTTTAATGAGGGGAATTATCGGTTATCAACTGTGGAATGCAACAGCACTTCTTTCCGGGGTACCCTGTCGGTCTTTCTGATCTCAGATCCCGGCCCCGGAGCCAGGAAAATCCAAAAATTTTTTTGGCGAGCAATTGAAAAGGAAGTCTCTCTTACAGGAAAGTTATTGAAATAATATATAGTTGACTGTGAAATTCTAAAAAGAACATCATCCGTTGATTCTGGAGATTGATTATTGTGTTTTTGTGACAGACGTTAGGGGAATTGAATTATTAAGAAAAACTGTTACCAATACGCGCAACTTGTTTACAAGCAACAAAGACTCCCGATCAGCAGTGACGGTAGAGATTCATCATTGCGTTTCTAATGGCGTTTCTCATGGGGTGATGGGAGATTTGGATGCATGACAATGCTGCGCGTGAAAAGAACCCCTATTTTGAGACTACAAGAAGGTATAGATCATAATCTTTCTATATAAAAGACCATTAGGAAAATACGAGAAATTGGGCCTCAAAAGAGAATTAGACCTTAACCAACGGTAATCAGGCCAGGGCCGAGATTCGAACCCGGGTCGGAGGATCCACAGTCCCCTAGGATAACCAACTACCCCACCCTGGCAGATGTCCTTTTTACATTTGCACCTGACTCTGATTAATGTATCCTTGCTGATCGATCACCTGATCTGGAAAGACAGGGACCGGGGAGTACGTGGCCAGCTGCGTGGGATCATAAGGTGATTATTAATAGAGTCAGATGTCCATTACATATCAGGTGGCTCTGATCACAATTCCTTAAAATGAGGCATGGCACATCACAGACTGTGCACCGGGAATTGGGAATGTTTTTTTATCCCACATCAGAGCGGGAACGAGGTGGTGGGGGTATGGCGGAGAACCCGAAGGTCAGGACGCCGATTGTCTGCGTGATGGGACATGTTGATCATGGGAAGACCTCACTTCTGGATCGTATCCGCGGGTCATCTGTCGTCAGTTCAGAAGTGGGGGCGATTACCCAGCACATAGGAGCGACAGTCGTCCCCATTGACGCGATCCGATCCATGAGTGGGACAATGGGAAAATCCATCAACATCCCCGGGCTGCTTTTTATTGACACTCCGGGACATCATGCGTTCACTACCCTTCGTGCACGCGGCGGGGCATTGGCCGACATGGCAATCCTTGTGGTCGATATCAACCAGGGTTTCCAGCCCCAGACCATCGAGGCCCTCCAGATCCTGAGGAATTGCCGGACTCCCTTTGTTGTTGCTGCTACCAAGATCGACCGGATCCATGGCTGGCGGGTTTTCGAAAATGAATCTATCCTTACATCGTTCGCAAAGCAAAACGACCGGGTGAAAGGGGATCTGGAGAACAAAACCTATGAGATCGTAGGTAAGCTCGCCGAACTTGATTTCTCAGCAGACAGGTTTGATCGGATTTCTGATTTCAAGCGCAATCTGGCGATTGTGCCGGTCAGCGCTCATACCGGTGAAGGCATTTCGGATCTGCTGCTCGTAATGATCGGGCTGGCCCAGCGGTATATGGGGGAAGAACTTGCCCTCCTGGTCGAAGGTCCGGGCGCCGGAACCGTCCTTGAAGTGAAGGAAGAACGGGGGCTTGGGACGACACTTGATGTGATCCTCTACGACGGGACGCTGGCTATTGGTGATGAAATTGCGGTCGCCGCACAGGATAATATTGTGGTGACAAAAGTGCGGTCGCTGTTAAAACCCCGACCGATGAAAGAGATTCTTGTCGAGGACCGGTTTGAGCGGGTAAAGACCGTCGCGGCAGCGGCGGGGATCAAAGTCACGGCTCCGAACCTCGAGAACGTGATAGCGGGGTCGCCTTTTTTTGTGATCCGTGGCAACCGGGAAGAAGTGGAGGCCAGGATAAAAAAAGAGATGACGGAGATACACGTAAAACTTGCCGACGAAGGGATAGTTATTAAGGCAGATACAATCGGGGCGCTGGAGGCGCTCTGTAAGGAACTTGAGGGAAAGGGGATTGGCGTGATGCGGGCAGAGGTCGGCCCCGTGAGCCGTCACGACCTCATTGATACCGAAACTATCAAAAACCCGGTGTTTCGCGTACTCCTCTCTTTTAACACCCAGGTACTTCCTGATGCCGCAGACATGATCAAAAACCCACTCTACACGCAGGTGAAAGTATTTGAAGGCAGAGTAATTTACCAGCTGATCGATCAGTATCTCGCATGGCAGGATGAGCAGAAACGGCTCCAGGAAAAACAGCGATTTGAGCACATCGTGATGCCTGCAAAGATCCGGCTTCTTCCAGATTGTGTATTCCGGCAGAGCAATCCGGCTGTTGTAGGAGTGCGGGTGCTTGGCGGAAAACTCCGCAGCGATGTGAATCTGATTAAAACCGATGGAAAGAAAGTCGGGCACCTTAAATCCATGCAGCTCCGTCAGGAATCTATTCGCGAGGCAGATGCCGGGCTTGAAGTCGCGATCTCGATTGAGGGTGTAACCGTTGGACGGCAGTTGAATGTGGGGGATGATCTATTCGTAGACATTCCTGAGCGGCATGTGAAAGTTCTCGAACGTGAGATGCTTAAAACGCTGAACGTAAGCACACAGGAAATTCTTAATGAGTTCACGACGATAAAGCGGAAAGAGGATCCTTTCTGGGGGAAATGATGCATACGAACTCGCTATAGACGCGAGGATTTAATAGTGTACCGGTATAATAAAATGGGTACTTCTCATGTGTGGGCGTAATTGCCGGCAGCCGGAGACGTGAAAAATCCAATACCGGGTTTTTTGATGAAAACCAATAAGGAGCATACAAAATGGCGGAGTTAAAGATCGTTGTATCAGACCCAAAGACCGGTCGTGCCTTTAATGTGGATGCGAGCGGCGGGGCAGCAGGAGTTATCGTGGGTAAACGTATTGGAGAGGAGATCGATGCTGGTGCACTGGGGCTTGCGGGTTATAAAATCTTAATCACCGGAGCATCCGACAGAACCGGAATACCCGCAAAAAAGAGCTTGCCGGGCGCAGGACGCAAGAAACTGCTTATGGCCGAAGGTGTAGGATTCCATCCGACGATGGAAGGCGAACGCCGAAGAAAGACTATCCGGTCAAACGAGATCACTGCTGACTTTGTGCAGATAAATGCCCGCGTAACCACATACGGGGATAAAACCCTTGATGAGCTATTCCCCAAGATTGCCGGAGAGAAAGCAGAAAAACCGGTTAAAGCCGGCAGAAGATAATATATCCATTCTTTTTCAGGATTTAATCAAAAGTTTTGGCTCAAAAACAAAAAATTTTGTTATAGCTGGTAGATGACGCTTGCTCGGCCAAATGCCGATGAATTCGTCGCGGATGTGAGCAATTTGCTGTCCTTCCAGATCTCAACCGTGAGATTGTGCAAAGATCTGTCCTCTTTGTAAAAGGTCGCAGAGACATTTCCTGTCGTATTGTCAATGGAATATAACCTGTCACCTGAGTTTCTCACTTTTTGCGTCACGTCATCGATGCCATAAGTTCCGTTAAATGCACCGAGATAGCTGACCTTGACAAATACTCCGGTAGCAGGTATACTGACGGGTGTTGGTTGCTTTATCGTCGGCACGGTAGTTCCAGTACCCGTCTGGGTACCAGAGGGCACGGGAGTAGTCTGTGGCGTCGATTGCTGACTTACACATCCACTTGTTACTACAGTTCCTGCCAGGAATAAAAATACAAAGAGCAACCCCCATTTTTTAATCATAAAGGTACCTCTTTGAAATTACGTGCAGCAATACCCAGGGAGTATCCCACGAATCATTTCCACTTCTTGACATGAATACACCTCATCAAATCTGTTTGATGATATATAAGCAATAAATCACCGAAATACTTTGTTGTTATAAATCCGGTTTGTTCACATCCATTCGCGGTTCCGGATTGTCCGGACTTCGTTGCCGGGATCAACCTTTTTTCACGGTTGCTGCAAGGGCATCTCTCTGGTCTTTGAAAGGCACATTGTATTTTTTTGCGAGCAGAACCAGTGCTGCCGCAGGAAGAAGATTCCCATCAAATTGCTCTTTGATAATCCGGTTCATTTCAGAAACGACTGCGGTTTCCTGCATTCCCTGGGCTTTTGCAATCCTGCCAATCAGTTCCTGTGATGGATCATTGCGCTCAAAGATTGAAGAAGTTGGTTTGAACCCGATAGGAATAATAATCTCATTTACATCAAATCGGGGAGAGAAAACTCCATTCTGCTGACCGAGAAATCCGTCTTCCTCAGCCCGGATAAGAAGCCTGTTCGCCTGGTCAGTACTCATCCACTTCCGGTCGAGCGCATAATAATAGACCAGCTCGTTCTTCCGCATCCCTGTTTTCCGGGTGTGCTTGAAGGGTGCAGCGATCGCGATTTTGAGAGTCACTTCGAGGCACCCAGAAGGATATTTTTCATGTCCAGAGCATCCAGACCCTCTCCCCGCCCCTCTTTTGCAATATCAATATCAGTTCTTGATACCTGATCAGTCAGGCGGAGAAAGAAGACCTCGTTACCAATCGGCACCTTACCTCCTCCACGCAGAGCAAGCAAAAGTATAGATACCTGCATGTCAGCGGCTTCTGTGATCTCACCTGGACGGAGCGCATCCGGTGTGATGTCACCGAATGTCGCCCGGTCAACCGCAATCTTCACCTTAGTCTTTACCTTTACCAGTTCTTTTTCGGTCTTCTTGGTTGATTCTGCGTTATCAAAACCAGCAATGTATTTCAGTGTCTCGTTAAACGGCATTCCCATTGCAAATGACAGATCCACCCGTTGGGGGAAACGATAATAGATCCTTCGCATAGCTACACTATGTGGAGGCCCTGAAGAAAAAAGATTGCTGAAAAATTAATTTAAACACACTGCCGGACGTATGGAGATTTTATTAAAAAATTGTGCGACCCCATGAAGGGAGAACGCAGTTAACCTGTGAGATGATCAAGAAAATTAAATCCGTTTTTTAATAGCGGGAAGTTTATTCGAGTAACACTGCGTTGATGACGCCATCCTGCCCCGGACGGCTCATGATACGGGCATTTCCAATCTCGGTCTTGATAATTGCACCTTTTGTCAGAAGATTTCGCCGCACATAGTTCGGGTTCGCCCCATTTTCGATAACGCTCGCAATCTTAACTTTTTTACTCTCGCCGTTTGTTGGGTTTGTCACATTTGCAAAACTTGCACGGAGCGCACGGACTTTCTGGTTCGCACCGGTCGTCCGGATATTTTTTCTCCGGTCTTCACCTATATGAGTGTCTGCCGGTGCGAGCCCGATTTCCGTTCTCCGCTTCATTTGTGCCGGGCGGCGCCTGCCACCTGTCACCTTTCGTACTGATTCTCCCTGCCACTGCATGGTGTCACACTCTTTATAAATTTCTACGGGAGCCTGTCCCGAAGATGGTGCTCTATATATTCCCTTCAGAATTATTTATAGTATTTCCCGATTGTTTCCATTTCACGTTTCGGACAGCCAGAACCTGCAGGAGTTTCGAAAAGAAAAAACAAGAGATCTTTTTTTTTGGAAGCGTTGCCGTTATCTTAAAATTATTCACACAAGTATTGCATCAAGGAGGATCGTAATACCGTCACCAGTCTTCAGATTTGTTTTGAATACGGGCATTCCGGGATTATACCGGTGGATATCTGACTCCATGCGGCCGAGGTTCGCTCCAACAAGCGGGGCGAGATCAATTTTGTTGATCACTCCGATAGTGCAGTCACGGAATATCATCGGATGCTTGTTTACTACATCATCGCCTTCCGTTGAGCTCACAATAACGATTCTCTTTTCTGCTCCAAGGCGGAAATCGGTGGGACAGACCATATTACCCACGTTCTCAATAAAAAGTATATCAATATCATCGAGCGGAAGGTGATCGATAGCATGTTCCACGAGGTGGGCATCAAGATGGCATTCCTTCCCGGTATTAGCATTGAAAGCCGGGATCCCCAGTGCTACAAGACGCTTGAAATCATCGTCACCATACACATCGCCAGCAATAGCACCCGCACGAAGCCCCTTCCTGGTGAGCAGGGGAACAAGGCGCTCAATGAGCGCAGTTTTTCCTGAACCGATGGCACCAAGCAGGTCAAATGCCCGGACGCCATGAGCTTTCAGGTTTTTCGCATTATTGTCGGCTAGGGTGTTGTTGACGTCGTAGATATCCTTCTCAAGCCTGACGTCGATATGATGCATACTAAAAGGTGGGAGCGTGCACTGTTTATACCTTGACCCCCAAATTCTCATATAATGGTACAAGGTGAGTGCATACTGTATCCCTGCTACTTCAATGCAGCATATTCACGTCGTCAGGGGCGGAGAGTAGCACTTAGCCGCGGGACAAAGGCTCCGGTGATCAACGATCTCGAACGCGCATTAAAGCGCATCGGTGTCACCTTCCGGATCGAGGACCACCATCACCCTGCACACTGGGTGCGGCGCGAGGGTCGGGTTGTTGTCATATGGCAGGAGAGTAAAGAGGCACTCATAAAGAAAGTCGCTCAAAGACTCGAGGTGAAACGGTGAGCGGTTTGTATGACCTGCATACCCATTCCATTCTGTCTGATGGAGAAATGCTTCCCATCGAACTGATCCGCAGGATGGCAGTGCTCGGATACACAACAGTTGCCATTACTGATCATGTCGATCCGTCCAATACCACATCCGTTATTGGATCACTTATTCAGGTTCGGGAATCTGCAAAACTTTTCGGAATCAAACTGCTCTGTGGAGTTGAGATTACTCATGTCCCTCCATCGCAGATAGCAGATCTCGCAAAAAAAGCAAAAACAGCCGGAGCGGATATCGTTGTCGTCCATGGAGAGACAACAGTAGAGCCGGTAGCAGCCGGCACTAATCTTGCAGCCTGCGGGTGCAGATACGTGAATGTTCTTGCACACCCGGGGCTTATCTCCCCTGAAGATGCACTTCTCGCTGCAAAGAACGGTATTGCGCTTGAGATTACTTCGCGAGGGGGTCACAACCGGACAAACGGCCATGTGGTCCAGGTCGCTCGCGAAACAGCCTGCCAGATAGTGGTAAATTCGGATGCACATGCTCCCCAGGACCTGCTGGATAAGCGCGCGAAATTTATTGTTGCAAAAGGGGCCGGACTGACCGATGCTGAGTGCAAACAGGTTATATCTTTAAATATTGACCAGTTTCTTGTTTCCTGATATTTCTATTTATACTTTCACACAAAATTTAAATACTGAACCGCCATATATATATAAATTACTAAATTATTCCATTGCCATTGTATCTTTGAGGTTGTTGTGTGAAAGTTGTTGGCCGAGCGATGAGCACCGTTGGCAGCCGGATGCTTATTATTCAATGCGATGCCGCCCAGCTCCCCCCGTTATACAGCGAAGTGACTGACCGCCGGATGAAACCCGTGGGTAAAATTCTGGATCTCTTCGGTAATATCAAAGCACCCTATGCAGCAGTTCTCTGCCACGAAAAATGCACGGTCAAGCCCGATGAAAAACTCTTCGCAAAGTGATAGCATAACACCCGGGATACGCCGGTTCCGAACAAAAAAAATGTATATCATGGTGAATCATTATGCAGGAAGTTGAAAAGTTAAAAGTCCTTCAGAGTGAGAGGGAAGCACTCAAATTACGCACGAAGGGTAAAGAGGTCGAGAAGAAGGCCGAGAATCATACTGAGACGGTCTGCCCGGAATGCGGAAGCAGACAGCTTGTTCACGACTATGAGCGGGCAGAACTTGTCTGCCAGAGCTGCGGTCTTGTTATTGATGGTGACTTCATAGACCGCGGTCCAGAATGGCGTGCATTCGACCATGACCAGCGTATGAAACGCTCGCGGGTCGGGGCTCCCATGACATTTACGATCCACGACAAAGGTCTTTCAACGATGATTGACTGGCGCAACCGTGACTCGTATGGCAGGGCAATCTCATCCAAAAACCGTGCGCAGCTCTACCGGCTTCGCAAATGGCAGCGCCGTATCCGGGTCAGTAATGCAACTGAGCGCAATCTTGCATTCGCTCTCTCGGAACTGGATCGGATGGCGTCTGCACTTGGTCTTCCAAGAAATGTCCGTGAGACGGCAGCTGTTGTCTATCGTGATGCGGTTGACAAAAACCTGATCCGCGGGCGGAGTATCGAAGGTGTTGCCGCTGCTGCACTCTATGCAGCATGCCGCCAGTGTAATGTACCCCGCACTCTTGATGAGATTGCAGAAGTTTCCCGTGTATCCAGAAAAGAGATCGGCAGGACGTACCGGTTCATTTCCCGGGAACTCGGACTTAAACTTCTCCCTACTTCGCCCATCGATTACGTACCGCGCTTCTGCTCAGGGCTTACTCTCAAAGGAGAAGTCCAGAGCCGTGCCGTGGAGATCCTGCGCCAAGCGGGAGAACGCGAGTTAACAAGCGGCAGGGGTCCGACCGGCGTCGCCGCAGCCGCGATTTATATTTCATCAATTCTTGGCGGCGAGCGCCGCACCCAGCGGGAAGTGGCCGAGGTGGCGGGGGTTACTGAAGTCACTATCAGGAACAGATATAAGGAACTGGCAGAAAAGTTAGATATCGAGATTATTCTCTGATATCATCTCATTTTTGGGCTCGTAGATCAGGGGTAGATCGTTACGTTCGCAACGTAAAGGCCGCGGGTTCAATTCCCGCCGGGTCCATTGATTTTTCAGGTTTTTTTTAAATACCATTTCCCATCCTGCCATTATCTGGCAGGAAAAAGATCATCTCATTATATACTGCGGGAAAGCGTGCACTAAAAAAATCTTTCCGTTCCAATGATTTTTACTACCAGTCCGGGCGTGTTATCCACAATCGATATATGATCCTGCCTAGTACCTATATAGTTACAGAAAATTCCTCTCAGCAGAGAATGGGGAGATTCCAATGATACAAGTCAGCATATACAATATTAATCATATTTTCGTCATCCTTTTAGCTACCTTCATTATTGTCCTGCCTGCCAGTGCCATGACGGTGGCCATGTATGGAACCAACTCCGGATTTAATCCGGACCTCCATAAAGATACCGTCGTGGTCGCAAGTTCAATTCCCGGATCCGGATCAGATCTGGACAGTAAGGTGGATCAGTTTACTGATCCATCAGTCGATGTGATAATTCTTGGCGGTGATGATGCGTTCAGCCTGTCAACAGCTGCTAAAATCGATACTGCCGTGGCTGGCGGTAAGATCCTCGTCATTACTTTCCCGTGCAACCAACAATTCAATGCGAGCCTGCCGGCAGCCAACGGGGGAACCACCACGGGAGGACAGTCCCTGGAGCTTGCTGATCCCACAAAGGTCATAACAAAAGAGATCTTCACCGGTCTGCCCTCCCAGTACCCCTTGACGGGTAAATCGCAGGATCAGGAGCAGGTTGTCGCTAAAAAGGGGGCTGTCACTCTTCTGAATTACGATACCGGGACCCCAGCTCTCCTTTATGGGAAGTTCGGAAAGGGCTATGTAATTGAATGGACGACGGTGCCTGTACCTGCATATATGGGAACAAATGAAGCAGATACCATAAATTATCGCCTTATTTCCCAGCTCCTCCCGGTAACATCCACTACTACGGTATCAACAACGACTGTTCCGGAAACAACCACCACAACCAATCCACTGGTGAACGCTACGGTGACGATAACATCCACAGGATCCGTTTCATCCGAACAATCCTATGGAAACGTTACAGTCCATTCATCCCCTTCCGGAGCAAGCATTCTGATTGACGGAGTCTATGGTGGTACTACTCCCGTCACTGTCACAAATATTGCTCAGGGAAATCATATCATCAGGCTGACATTAAGCGGTTACTACGACTATGAGGGGACCATTTATGTTATTGCCGGGCAGACGGCAAGTGCATTCGGGACACTGCCACCCCTAAACCAGATTTCCACTTCCAATACAGTAACTCCTGTGGCAACACCGATTGTTGTTGCGATCCCGGTCACTGCGGAACCCACAGACAAAGGGGGATCTCTGGACAATTCGATCGTTGTAGCAATAATCGGTGTTGTTACTGCAATTATCGGGGCAACTGCCACGATTTTTTCCCATATTTCCAAGACAAAGAAAGAGTAAGGCAAATCAGAGTGTTCAACATGACTTGTCTCTTTTTTTAATAACGCACTTCACCAATAGAGAATAACAAACCGACATTCAGAAGAGATCAGTAACAACTATATGGAATCCGCAGAAAAACAGTATACCACAACTTATGTAAAGGGCTCGTAGATCAGGGGTAGATCGTCACGTTTGCAACGTGAAGGCCACGGGTTCAAATCCCGTCGAGTCCATTCGGTTTTTATTTTTATCTGGTGACATATAGTTTTTTTAGGTTTAAAAGGCAAAGCCCTCGCAATTTGATGCGACAGTAATCCGGACGGGCTTATTCGATTTAATCTCTATTCATTTTTATTTTTAAAAAAAATCAATCGATCCAGTCGAGTAATTCCCGTGATTTTTCGTGCTTTTCCTGTTGTTTTAGTTTTTCTTTCACTTTTTTTACTGCAACAATTGCAGGTGATTGTTGTCGTTCAAACTGCCCATAGTCCATATAGTCCCGGGTAATCCGATCATTATTACCTGCGGCTATTTCCTGGAAGGGAGTCGGTTGTTCTTTAAGCGGAACAAGTATCGATGGATTTTCCCCATGAGATATATCCAATTCTTTTACCTGAGGATTTTCCGGTGTGTGAACCGGTTCCTGTACGATAAGGGGGGGAGCAACTTTCTGGATCTGGGGCGGAACCAGTGCGGTAGCAGGAGATTCCTGAGAATTTCCCGACCGGTACATCAGGAAGTCTATAAAATCTTCGACTTCCTTTCGCTGATCAGGAGACAACCGGTCCAGTTTACTTTCTAACGATTCCATACGGCATGCCAAAGAAGTACTCTGGTGATGAAATATCTCTCCCTGTTTGTATTTATAGCCAAAGACCCGCAGTTCTGACTCTCGATGGGAGGTTGGTCCCATAGCTAACTAAAAAGATACAGCAGCTGGAAAAAGGGCGCCTTGTAATAACAGTGTATTAAAATAAAAATACGCTTTCGTATTCAGACAAAGGGATTATTCCCAGCAGTGCTGGTACCCGCGCTTCTCTAATTGGCGGCCATCAATCAGGACAGTTTTTTCCTTTATAGCCGTGCCAATTATTGTATACGGAACGTCTTCAACCGGATGCCGTTTGGGAGGCAGGGTAAATATCAGTTCGTAATCCCCGCCTCCAAACAGTGCAAGTTCCTGTGCCTGACCATCAGGAATTTCTGCAGGGAGAGGGATCTTTGCTGAATCAAGGGAAAAACCACATTCATTCACGCTCAGCAGATCGTAGAGCGAGAGCGCAATCCCATCGCTGTCATCCATCATTGCGCTGACTCCAGACCTGCCAAGACGCTTTCCTTCTTCTACCCGGGGTTGTGGTTCAAAGAGCGCCTTTTCATACCGGGAATAACCGTCAAGATATGCCTGCGCCTGTCCGGGGGTTCCGGTAACACAGACCAGATCGCCCGGTTGTGCACCGGTACGGCGGACAATACGGTCACGGTCAACAAGCCCGATCCCGGTTGTCACGACAGTAAGTTCCCCATGGCGGTCAATGTCGCCGCCAATGATCACTGCCCCGTACCGTATGCAACAGTCCTGTGCACCCTGCATGACGCCAGCCAGATTCTTCCAGTCATCAAGCCCCACCGCAATCAGGAGATATTCCGGGTCGGCACCCATACTCGCAATATCAGAGAGGGTAACTGCAGCACTCATCCAGCCGATCTGCCAGTCACTCATTCCTTCTGCAAAATCCGTGGTGCGGTGGAGCATGTCGGTAGTGATCACCATAAGCCGTTCCCCGCAGGAGACCACCGCACAGTCATCCGTAGTATTCTCTTTTCCCACGATTCCCGTCACGACCTGTAAGAGCTCGCGGTCATCCAATCTTGCGCACCTCCTTACCCCGTTCGCTCTTGTACTCTTTGAAGATGTGCTCGATCATGTCAGATTTCTTTTCGCGTTCGTGGTGTGCCTGTTCTTCCTGCCAGCGTTCGAGAGCTTTCTCAAACGTTTCCTTGCAGGAAAGCCCCTGCTTTCCGCGAACCTGAACACTTGTATCCTTATCGGAAAGAAGGGGGATTCCTGATTCCCGGAATGCCCTGAGCATCTGCGGATCGCTTTCTGCAAGCGCCGTTGCGCCGGTTATAACCGCCCTGATACGGGCTTCTGCGAGATCCTTGACCACACTCCTTCCCCAACCATCAAGGCGGCCCACATGGATAATGTCGCCTTCATCGATCCCAACATCATCAATAAGCCTGCGCAGCCCGTCTTTTGTCAGTGCATCCATTACTTTAACCGGAAGCACTTCACCCTCCATCGAGAGCTCGGCAAACTGCCTGATGCGCACGAGGCGTTTGGAAAGAGTCCGGTTTCGCCGCTCCTCTTTGCGTAACTGTTTTTTTAAGCTCTGGATAACCGCATCTTTTTTTATCACCTCGGTATCCTTTGCAAGTTGGGTATCCTGCACTGTGTGGATCTTCCGGACACGTACCTGAAGCCTCTGGATTTCAAAGTCCTTTTCCTTGATTTCTTCCTGCAGATCAGTAACAAAGGTTCGCAGACGTTTTACCATCCCATCCAGCACCCTGACCTTCTCATCGTGTTTTACCTCCACCGGCACTACGGGGACGTCAATTGACGGTGCCGGAGTTACCGAGCTCATGTCACCGATTACCTGATCGAGGGACTGCCCCCGGATGACCCGCGCACGTACTTCATCAAGGTCGTGACCGGGAGGAATTCGCTTCATCAGATTCTGGAATTTGTGCCGATACTGACGGTATGCGTCGAGCGCAGCAGAAAGGGCATCCCGTTCATGATCGTTCGTGTACGGGAACGAAGCGGTTAGTTCAATCTTCGTCTCAACACTCATATCCTGCTTTGGAGTATAAGAAACGGCAGAGAAAGCCCGTCGGATCTTCTCCACTGAATAGGGCATCTGCTGCACATCTGACGCGACTATAACTGGTTTTCCAACGCGGTAAAGTGACTCAACTACATCTCCCATGTTCATCTGCCGGGAACTTGCAAGATGAAGCAGGTTGCCATCAAGATCGACAGCTGCAAATGCGGTCGTCGTGCCAGGATCAATACCGACAATCAGGTACCGCGGTTTACCCGAGAGAGGGCGGAACCGGATCCTTTCCAAGCGCTTCCCGCTGATCCGTACCTGAATATCTGCACCCCGGTATGTTGAGACCGGAACCTGATCTCTCGTCGCAAAGACCCGGAATGCAACCCTGCTGCACCCACCAAACGCCCGGGTCAGCTTCTTTTCATACTTGAGCCCTGCTGCAACAAGGTCCATCTCGATTTCCCTGCCCTTCAATTGCACCGCCCCGTGGATCTTGCGAACGTACCGGTTCTGACTCCACCCGCCTTTTCCCAACGACCTGTGCCGGCTTACCACAACGTCACTCTCGTTCTCGAATGCGATGACCTCCGCTCCTGCACCCAGAGAGGCAACCTGCGCCGTTGTGCGGGCTTCGGCAAACGGATCAAAACGGTTGAAACTGATGTTATACCGGGCAGCAACCTTACCGAGTGTCTCTTTGCGTTCTCCGCCTGTTACCTGAACAAGCCGGGTCTGCGGGGGCAGCGCCTGTAAAAAGAAGAAAAGATCGTGCTGGTCAGCGGCAATCTCCTGAAGGCTGTCCACTGCAAGAATATCCGGGTGTTCCTCATTGAGCATGCGGAAGAGACGGAACATCGAGACTTCGGACTCACTCTCAATGATCTGTCCTTCCATCCGGACAAGGGCATACATCGGACGCCGGGAACGCGATCTTACTGAACCTTTTATTATGTCAATGCCATAGACCCTTAACCGATCACGCATCGCATGGCATCTCCGCGATCATACTTCACTTTGTATTTCCGTTTAAAAAACGAGAGAATATTTTCGATGTCCCGCTCCAGTATTGACCGGGCATTCGGGTGGCTGGTTCCGACCCATTGGGGCCAGTCGATGATAACGCACCTGCCTTCCTCCATGAGGACGTTATATTCAGAAAGATCGGCGTGGATAATTCCCTCATGATATGCGTTACCCGCGTTAGTGAGTATCTCATCAAGTGCCTGTTGTGGCTCTTCAAGGCGGCAGTGGTTGAGATTCGGACCGTTTATCAATGCCATCACAACGGTATGGCGGTTCTGAGCGATGGGTAAAGGGACGCTGACTTTCGGGTGCAGGGTGGTAAGGGCAAGATATTCCCGTTCCGCTGATCTCCGGGAGGCGATCAGCCAGGGACAATGGCCGTCATCCGGCATGTAATCCCGGTTGAGCCGTGCTGATGAGAATGAGCGTTGTCCGACACGGTGAAACTTGATAGCAACCGGACCAAGTCCGAGCGCTTCATACACTACAGACTCCTTTCCCTCACCGATTCGAGTGCCGAGTGCCGATATCGTCCCGTTCCTGGTGAGGGTTGACAGCGCAAGTGTATCGTAACCACCAAAGACAAGAGCGTAACCATCGTAGGGCACGGGATTGAACCGGACCATACCCCAGGTAATCAGACGGGCCAGGCGGTAGTTGACTTCGGATTCTGATAGCTTGGTTGCCACTTTGATCTGCTCCAGCGGCACCCATGCATACCGTTTCATCCCACGTTCTAGCGTAGTGAGTATGGATTTTTCATATTTGTTCAGGGTGCGGATGCGTTCCGCCGCGACGACCATAATCGTTAGAGTGATTATGTGTCAGACTATAAAATCACATCTTACCCGTCACACCCGCACGGTCAACACAACCTTAAACATCTTTTATCATTAAGATTAGAATGGATTGGCTAATGCAGTGCAACAAGTGCAGGAGGGAAGCAGTACTTTTTCAGGAATACTCCGGACAGCACTTTTGCGAACAGCATTTTGAAGCGGATCTTGAAAGAAAAGCAAAGCATGAAATCCGCAGGCAGCGGTGGCTGGCGGCCGGCGATCATATCGCAGTCGCCCTTTCGGGAGACGCAAACAGCAGCGCACTCCTCTATTTTCTCAAAAAACTTACTTCCAACCGCCACGACGTCCGAATCTCTGCTATCACAATCGATGAAGGTATCACGGGTTTCCGTGATCCGGGAATCGCGACAGGTATCGCCAGATTGTCCGACATGGAATGTATTAAGGTGTCTTTTCTTGAAAGATTTGGGATTACTCTGGATGAGATCGCCCATCAGAAAGGGATCACCCTTTCCTGCACGTATTGTCGTGTGCTCCGGAATTTCCTGCTGAACGGGATAGCCATTGAACACGGGGTTACGAAACTTGCTTTGGGCGATGACCTGGATGATGGGGCAGCATCAGTAATGAAAAATATTCTCCAGGGGAATCCTGAGATTCTCGCCCGTTCAGAGCGAACCGGCAAAGGAAAAATTCCCAGGATCAGACCATTTATCTCTATCCCTCACAAAGAAGTGGCACTCTATGCAGATTTTCATGCCAGAGGATATGATCAATCCCGATGTCCTTATAATAATGAACCTTTTGAGAAGGACGTACGGGGGTTACTGAATGATTTTACCACCCGTCACCATTCAACAAGATATGCTCTCATGGGCCTGAAAAAAAATCTGAATAACACATGCTGCACGAACGCTGATTTAGTCCCTTACTGTGAACGATGCGGAGAACCAACAAACGGAATATGCCGAAGCTGCCGGATAATCTCTGAGGTGACAACCCATGGCGCTTAGAAGGGGAAGAGTCTGGAGAGCAGTCCGGAATTCTCCCGGCATCCAAATCTCCATATATTTTTTCGCGTTCGCCCTGCTGATAAGCGTCAATACCTATTTATTTTACTCGTACTATCCGCTGCTGGAGAACAAGCCCCTCTCATGGTCTCAGGCACTTCTGTTTGTCGTCGAATCCATGACAACGGTCGGATATGGCGAGTTGTTACCTTTCGCCAACGCCATTACACGACTGCTTGCGATCCAGATCATGCTGTCCGGCGTTGTCATGATCTTCGTTGTTATCCCGCTTCTCCTTGCACCGTTCCTTACCACCCTTCTTGCTCCCGCACCGCCACGAAGAACCCCGCACCGTCTGTCGGGTCATACCGTAGTTATGGGATATGACGAGCTCACCAGTTCCGTTATCGACAGTCTTACTATCTCCGACCATGATATCGTGATAATCGAGCAGGATAAGGCAGTAGCACTCGAGATCGCCACGAAATACCGTAAACGGGCCTATGTAATCTGGGGGGAATATACCGATCCCGCCACATGGGCTGCAGCTCATATAGTGAGCGCACGGCATATTCTCATCTGCAAGGATGAGCGGCAGACGGCCAGCATCGTTCTCGGAATTCGTGAACAGGTAAAGGGTAAGATCATTTCGATTGTGGACAAGCTCTCCTTAGAAAGGTATCTTCGGTACGCAGGGGCAGATTACATACTTTCTCCCAAATATGAAACCGGAAAGATTCTGGCACGCCATGCTGTCCTCAATCCGAGCGCGGATATAGAATCAGATATCCCCGGGCAGAACAGGATCAATATCAATCTCCAGCATGCTCCGGAGCAGGACCTCAGGCTTATTAACATTCCTGTGGTTTTCGGGTGCAAAGCTGCATTCAAATCCCTGTTTGACCTTCATCTCTTTGAACGATTCGGCGTTATAGTGCCGTTTCTCTGGAAGGCCGGAAAATTCATTCCTTCACCCGGTGATGAGATTGTTATCGATACCATGACCTCTCTTTTCCTTTTTGGCAAAGCTGAGTCTATTGTCGATACGCTCAGGGAAGAGTTCAATACCGACGGATGTGCAGATGCATTTGCCGTGATCTCGGGTTTTGGGGATGTAGGTGCAGGTGCATACCAGGAACTCACCACATCCGGCGTTTCCTGCATGGTTGTCGATTCAAAACAACAGGATGTAAACCAGGTTGTCGGTAATGCGGAAGATGAGGTCGTGTTAAAAAAGGCCCGCATTGAAGAAGCACAGTTCTGTATTATTGCTTTGAACAACGACGACGTGAATATCTTTACCACACTCATGGCCCGGAATTTAAACCCGGTCATTCGTATCCTTGCCCGGGCCAATGAACCGGCTTCAGTGGAGAAACTCTACCGTGCGGGTGCTGATTATGTCGCTCTCCTTCCTATGATTGGGGGGCAGACGATCGCCCGGATCATACTTGCCGATACAGTCACGATCCTCCTTGAACTTCCTGACGGGGAAATGGTTATCATGAAGCGTGTCATCAGGTCCTATCCTCACACAATTTCGTATTTCTGCAGAAAAACAGGTGTAAGAATCATCGGTATAGAGGGGCCGGACCGCAGTATTGTCGCCCCAAATTCCCGGGAGATAGTCACCGAAGGAGAAGATATCATTGCCATAGGGAATACCAAACAATTGAAAAAGTTTATCCATTTACTATAAACGATGTGGTGATAATGGCAACTGAACTCGGGTGCAGGATGGGTCAGGTGGAACAGATGATCCGTTACGCATACTGGACAAGCGGGCGCAAGGGAATTGTCGTAGGCCTCAGCGGGGGTGTTGATTCTGCGGTGGCCGCGGTGTTCTGTTGCCGGGCTATTGGTGGTGAAAAGGTGCTTGGGCTCTCTCTTCCCTCTGCAATAAGCAAAGCGTCGGATATCGAAGATGCAGCGATGCTTTGTAAGAAGTGGGGCATGGAGCACCGCGTAGTAAGCATAGAACCCATGCTTGATGGGTTCAGAACCATGCAGGAATTTAAGGATTCACGGTATCTGCTCGGTAATCTTATGGCGAGGATCCGTATGGTGATTCTATATTATCACGCCAACCGCGATCATAAACTCGTCTGCGGGACGTCGAACCGAAGTGAATATATGCTCGGTTACTGCACAAAGTTTGGTGATAATGCAGCTGACCTCCAGCCAATAATGCATCTCTATAAATCTGAAATATATATGATCGCTGAAGAGCTTGGAATTCCGGAATCGATCCTAAAAAAGATCCCTTCGGCCGGTTTGTGGGAAGGACAAAGCGATGAAGAGGAGATCGGTCTGTCATATGAAGAGATCGATACATCACTCCGGGTGCTTGAACTCCAGGGCTGGCAGGCATTAACACCTGTTGAAGAAAAGGTACTGGAGTTCGTGAAAAAAAGCGAGCACAAGAGGCTTCCGGCACCTAATCTTTTAGCAGAACAGAAAAAACCGTGAGGAATTTTTCCGGCTCATTGAGGAATGAAAGCGCAGTCTCATTCCCGATGAGATCGTAAAGCGGACCCTTACACAGGTGATGCATACCATTCGCGCAGGTCGCTCCAAGATACCGTACCGGAGGGATCGATAAGTAATATGAATTCTTTTGAACCTTTCCAGAACACATCATATAATATGCCGCACCATGATATTTTTCATACTCACCATACTCGCTCTGGAATGCCGTTGAAACAATATTTGCCATGACCAGCGTCGTATCCGCTGAAGGGTTGATGGATATATGGCCATATTCCGGCGGGACTACCACGAGATCACCTTCACTTGCAGAGATCATCACTACATCATCAAGCATCCGTGACTGGAGAAGGTATTGAGCCTCGCCCTCAATAACTTCATAAATCTCCGGATAACCTATCCCTGCTGGGTTCTTCGGATGATAATGCCCCTTGGTCTTCACCCACTCCCCACAAAGATCCCTGGGCGGGATGACAGTAAGATCGTACCGCAGCTCATGATGACGCAGCCAGCTCCAGTCCTGATCCGACTTTGCCAGATCCCTGTACATGTAATAGAGCGGACCGCTACATTCGCACGAGGGGCAGGCAAGGACAGATCTCATTTCCTCAATTGTCCGTACCGAAGGTTGAGGAAGCTCCCATTCCCATTCAAGCATTACTTCTTTTTTCGCACTACAAGTAAATAATACCCGGCGCCGGCACCGATCAGGACAATCATCCCTATGGCTGCCAGGACCTGCATTAATCCATTGGATGCAGGTTTTTGCAGAACCTTTACCGGCACGTTAAAGGTATCTGAAACCTGGCTGTTGTCCAGTGCATCACGATATCGTACCTCAGTATCGAGGCTGTATTCCTTTACAGCAGCGGTATCGTCTACACTCATCTGGTAACGGGCAGTAGCTGTGTCACCTGGTTTCAGGTCGCCAAGGTACGCGGTGTCATCATCGCTTTTAAATGGTGCAACTGCTGAAAGCCGTGCCTGGGCTTTGTAGGCAATTGTATTACCACTGTTCATATATTCGACCTCTATCACACCTTGTGATCCCTGCACCACCTGCACAGTCCCGGAAGTGAAAGTGATTTTTCCGCCTACAGGAACACCAATAGTTTCAGCGGCCGATGTAACTATGTCCCCGTCCCGGTTCTCATACGTGACCACGACGTCCACCGGATATGTCTGTTTTTCCGCATCACTGGAAACTGAAATCGTGTATCTGCAGGTAACGGTTCCATCATGGGGGAAATCCCCGATAAAAACGCTGTTATCGGTTGGAATTATCGGGCTGGCTCCATTACGGATAATCTTCACTGAGGCCTTTCTGCCGTCCTCCAGCCCGGTATTTTTTATCTTCAGGTTCAGGTATCCTTCACTCCCCACGGTCAGGTTTTCCGGCATGGCTTCGAGGACTTCTATCTTTACCTGCGGTTTGATCTTTATCGTGATCGGGAAAGTCTCAGTCATTTGTTGGTAATTAAACTGGATATTATCCGTGCCGGCCTGCTCGGAGGACGCAAGATACGTATAACTGATGGTGAGCGGCAAATGGTATTCACCCGCAGTCGCATTGGTGGTGATCTTTGTTGCGATTCCCACGGTTGCCAAACCCTGACTTTTTATATCACCAATTACCTTGGGATCGTTCTTAACAATTACCGGAGCATCCCCGGCTGAAAGTCCGACAGTAACCATCTTTGCAGTTGTAGGAAGATCATCTCCGGCGATCGTTCCTTGCAAAACAAATTGCAAGCTCTCCACCCCGCTATTCTGCACAGTTATGTATATGATAGCATCCTGTCCCGCCGTGAACTCGTTAGTACCTGCTATTGTTGCCGATATTTGGGGACTTCCTCCAAGATATGTTGTCACTCCCATGACCGGCATGCAGCAACTCAGCCACAGTGCAAGAAAAACAATTACTGCTCCATAATATTTCATTATCAATCACTTGTTGTTATTGTTATAACAACATTTATTATTGCAGGATATAAAGCGATGTTTCAATGAAATTGCCGTTAGAAAATCCAGTCCGGGTTATTGATTGTCTCAAATCACTCGGCCTGACAAAATATGAAGCACTTGTATATATTGCACTCCTGAAGGTAGACAGTGCCACGGCAAGCGAGATTTACGAGATTTCCGGGGTTCCCCGCGCATCGGTATACACGGTGATTGATCAGCTTCTGAAGAAAGGCCTCGTCTCCGTCTCCCAGTCTGCCCCAAAACGGTTTGCTGCATTTCCTCCGGAAGACGCCATTGCCAGACTGATGGGCCGTATCGAAGGCGATGTACAATACACACGTGATTCCTTATCGTTGATGTATCGGGAACGGACGAGCCCGGGGAGTGGATGTGAGGAGCTGATCTGGAATATCTATGGCATTGAAAATATCAAAAAGAGACTCATCCATCTGATTTCCGGTGCAAAGCAGGAGATCAGAATTGTCGCTCACCCCCATATTATCACACCTGATGTTAAACAAAAGCTCATCTCAATGGCAAACCATGTCAGGGTCGAGATTATCACACCACACTGGTCAGAGGAATCACCATCACCCAAAAAAATGAAAGTTTATATCATAAAACATCCCGATATCTCCCGGGAAATTGATAAGGTAAAGGACATGATGGCGGGCGGTGTCTGTATAATAGATGGGAGAAGTGTATTGGTTTTCGTAGGTTTGGACGAGGTGGATGCAGTTGCGCTGTTTTCAGAATCCGAAGGATTCATCCGTTTCTTTGTGCGTTATTATAACCTGATTTTCGACTGGGCTAAAAAAGCCATATGAAATAACAATTGTTCTATTAATAATCCCTTATCTCATCCATTCCTGATATTTCCGTCAGGCCTTTCATTGCCTGCGTCTGCACCCAGCAATCCCCTTCCTTTAATGCAGCCATCGGGTTTGTGCCACCCACAGCTGCAATCCCAACGAACTGGGGGCTCACCGGTACACCGAGAAGCGGAAGATTGGGTATGCCTACTTCGAGAATTCCGGAGAGACTGCTATTCGAAAGCTCATCCAGTACCATACCGACTTGGGGTTCGGCTTCCATATGGAACTCCCTGATATTTGCGAGAATTGACCCACTTCCCGTTCGCATCACACTGGTAACTGAGGTCGTTTTCTGGGAGATGAGCACCTGAAGAGGATCGATAGTCGTGTGTTCATACAGAATAATATGGGTAAACCTCAGGGGTATTCGTTTTTCTATCTCGACAATCCCTCCCCCGATAGGGGTAATGGGAATTCCCCGACGGATCAGGAGACCATCAAATGTTACGCTGCATATTGTGCAGATACCGGTAAACCCTTTTGGCACTACATACCCGTCGACTCTCTCCCCGGAAGAGAAAAATTTTACACGTCCACTTACCGTGACACCTGTTTTATGTGCATCTTTAAACGTGGATATCGCAAATTCAAGGTCTTCATTTTTTATCACTGACAGGTTATAAACGACTTTACCTTCACCTGAGACCGGATCATACGTCACCTGCATTGCATAATCTTCAATGCTATGGTTGACAAATTTGAGGGGGACGGTCATTATAGTAATTTCAGACATCGCAATAGAAAAATTGTTCTATAAGTCCATGGCAATTTATTTATGATGGAACACGATATGCGGGAAAAAGCCAGGAATGCGATGCGACTCATTCTTGAGGCAGCCCGTTTTGAGGTCGAAGAGGTAGATGAGCCTCTCGATCTTTCTGCGGTACGCGACAGCACCTGCCTCCTGGTGCTCTGTTCAAATGATAGTGACCTTATCGGGCAGTTCGATAAAACAAATTACAGCCTTATGATCGATGATCATGAGATGTCCTGCAAGAAACTCCTTTTTTCTGTTGATAAGGATATCACTACAGAGAACTGTATCCAATGGGGCATTGATGAATTTGTGCAGTATACGGGCGAAGCTGTGCTCGCCGATATTCTTGGCCGTGAACTGGCACTGGATCTCACTCCCTCGAAAGAGAAGAAAGCAACCTCAGCCGCACCAACCAGGCCCGGGGAAACCCGGGAAGAGGAACACTCGGGTATCATTATCCCGCATTATCCGGTGAAAATTCCCGAACAGGCAGCAATGCGAATTGGGGGTGTTCAGGGTGCAGCAAAACTCCGGTTCATACCTTATTATCTTTTTCATTATACGAGTAATGGCGAACAGATCTACAAGGACCGGCGGATTCCCTTTGATGCAGAAGGGTGGGGCGCAATTAATGCAATCAACGGAATAAAGATCGAGCTTGATCAAAAACTGGTTGAAGAGAAGGAAATTCCCGTAGGTGCTGAAGTCTCTGATTCCCATATCCGTAAAGATGAAGCAACTGAGCGGATTGTCAGCGAGCTGATCGATCGGCTTACCCAGAAAGTACGAATCAAGCAGGAGAAAGGGGATGCCATCTTCTACGAAGAAAAGATCCTCAAGCCTGAAAAGAAAAATATCACGGTAGATACTCAGCAGGTCTATATTCCGGTCTGGCAGATCAGGGGCAAAAAGATCGTTGAAATCAATGCTTTTACCGGTGAACTGCTTTCAGAACCGATGGATGAAGGAGTTGAAATATTTTAAATATGAGGAATTTGATGCGGATGCCTTTTCCTGGAAGAAATGTAAAGCCAGACTATAACAGAAAGATTTGCATTAACCTTTCATCCAAAAGAACAATCTTATGCTGATCTTCGGGAAATTCCTATGATAGCTATTCTCGGGGGAGGCCCGGCAGGCAGGATTGCATCGATCCGACTTGCCTGCGCAGGGAAAGAAGTTCAGCTCATTGAGCAAGGGGGAATTGGGGGCCAATGCCTCCATTTTGGATGTATGCCCGTCTGTGCCTTGAATGACGTCGCCCGCATGATCCATTCTGCACATACATTTCAGGGTCTGGGGATTATTGATTCCATTCCACAGGTACATTTTCCAACCCTGCTGCAAGAGATGAGAGAGATCCAGGGAAAGATAGCTTCCATTCTTGATCATGAAACCAGGAATGCCGGAGTGAATATAGTTTACGGAAGGGTTGGCAGGTTTGAAAATAACAGTGTTTTTTTGGATGACGAGAAGATCGATGCCGAGGCTGTTATTATAGCCACAGGATCGAGCCCGTATATACCCGATGAAGAAGGCATTCATCTTCCCGGAATATATACACCCCATTCATTGTGGGATATGAAAACCTTCCCGGATACGCTGACAATTGTCGGCGGAGGTGTAATGGCTGCTGAATTTGCATATATCTTCAAAGAATTCGGCAGCAGGGTAACGCTGGTTTGCAGGAGTTCTTTTCTAAAAAATCTCGATAACCATCTTAGGGCCCTTGCTCTTAAGGAACTACAAGGTGTGGAGATACGGGAGAATACCAGCATCTGCTCATTTACCGGTGACTCGAAGGTTACCCTGGTCCACGTAAAAATGAACCGACGTGATGTTCCCCTGAAGACCGATGCGGTTTTACTGGCCACGGGCCTCGTGCCTCGGTCTGAAATGCTGGAGGGGGTTGCGAAAGGTCCGGCAGGAGAAGTCATTGTCGACGACCACATGCGAACGAGTGTCGAGAACGTATATGCATGCGGCGACGTTACCGGACCCCCCTACCTTACACCGGTTGCCCGCCACCAGGGTATTGTCGCTGCTGATAATATTCTTGGAAAAGACCGCAGAATGGATTATCGTTACATTCCCCAGTCGATCACTCTTACCCATGAACTCGCTTTCTGCATTGCCAGTGATGAGGGAACTGCAAAATTCACCGTCCCCGGCCCCGCCGGCCCGGGGACATTCTGGTCCGTTCCTTCGGGTGAGACAGGATTGGCAAAGATCATGGCAGATCCAGATTCGGGAGAGATACGGGGAATGTGCAGTGCAGGGCCCGGTGGGGGGCTCATTGCAGGCTATATGGCCTTTCTCATGCAAAGAAATTTCTCTGTTCATGATTTTGAGGATTTTATCGAAGTCCATCCATCAACGGATGGCATTTATGGTCTTGCAAAATATGCGTCGGAAATATTGAAAAAACGTAAATAACCGGGAAATCTGCTGTTTTTCTTTCTTTAATAATCCCTGAAAATCCGGTTATGCGTTCCCGTCGCTTCGGCTGAAGGTATTATTACTATCCGGATCGAATATAAATGATACATCCCATTCCGATAAACCGGGTGCCTGTCAATGACCACTCCTCAAGATAATCTCGCATTTGACCAGACACGGCTTGACAAAGTACGTGCACTCAAGGATAAAGGAATTACCATTTTCCCGTCTTCATTTGACCGGCAGCATACCGTACTTGACATCAGGACTAAGTACGCAGATATCACCCATGACAAGAGCGCTGAACAGGTGTCCACTGCCGGAAGAATATACATCGTGAGGAATCACGGAAAAACCCTGTTTGCTGACCTCGGTGACGAGAGCGGAAAGATCCAGCTCTATATCCGGAAGAATGATATCGGGAATGAGCAATTCGATCTGTTCAACCAGTTCATCGAACGGGGGGATATCATCGGGGTAACTGGTCATGTGTTCCGCACAAAACTGGGAGAGATTACGATCTGGGTTGACACGTTCACCCTCCTCTGCAAAGCGATATGCTCGCTCCCCGAGAAATTTCACGGACTTACGGATATCGAAAAGCGCTACCGCCAGAGGTATGTTGACCTTATCGTTAACGAGGAGAGCAGGCAGACGTTCCGGATCAGGAGCCGGATCATCTCTCTGATCCGCAGGTACCTTGATGATCATGGATTTCTGGAATTCGAAACCCCTATTCTCCAGCCAGTGTACGGTGGGGCAAATGCCCGCCCGTTCACTTCATTCCATCACTTCCTCGACCAGAAACTGTTCCTCCGGATTGCACCCGAGTTATACCTGAAAAGGCTGTGTGTCGGGGGATTCGAGAAAGTCTTTGAGATTGCACGGAATTTCCGCAACGAAGCGGTCGATACCGATCATAACCCGGAATTTTCCATGGTGGAGATTTACTGGGCGTACCGTGATTTCGAAGACATGATGACGCTGACTGAAGATATTGTCTCCTCCATTGTCTTTGAAGTCCATGGAAAATTTGAGATTCCATTCGAAAACACTACGCTGAATTTCAAAAAGCCCTGGAAGAAACTCTCCATGGCAGATGCAGTAAATGAGTATGCCGGAATCGACATCTTTGCCCATACGGTCGAACAGCTCCGCGATCTCGCACGGCAGAACACGCTGGAAAATTGGGAGAAATCAAAAACGCACCGTGAATTTCTTGTCCAGTTCTTCGAAGGGCTCGTGGAAGAAAAACTTATTCAGCCAACCTTCGTTTACGACTACCCGGTAGAGAACTCCCCGCTCGCAAAGCGGCACCGCACCAAAGAAGGATTCACCGAGAGGTTCGAATTGTTCATTTACGGTATGGAAGTGGGCAACGGGTTCTCGGAGCTGAACGACCCTATCGACCAGAAAGCCCGATTTGAGGACCAGGATGAGAAGCGGCGTCTGGGTGATGTTGAAGCTCAGATGATCGATTACGATTTCATCAACGCTCTCGGGTATGGTATGCCACCCACCGGCGGTGTGGGCATCGGCATCGACCGGCTCGTGATGCTGCTGACGAATAATATTTCGATAAAAGAAGTGATTTTATTCCCTTCGATGAAGAAACTACAGGAGGACGAAGAAGGGGATGAAAAAGAGCCTGGCTCCAACCAGGAAAGAACGTAATTCCTCTTTTCGCGACAATCGTTTATATCCTGATTTATCTGATCGCATGATTATTTCAAGTCAATAATAGGGAAGGATCACAGTCTTTTCTCCACTTTTATAACTTCCCCGGCACGGAAACACGGGCAGACCGTCACACAGAGGCTGCATCGCACTGTTGCGTGGACGGGGTAACATGGCGAGCTTGTCGTCATGGATGGGATTGCAATCGAAGATTATCAGCGGGGAGCAGTTCCCTTCTGCCTGGTGCTGGAGAGGATGTGCTGGTATGGATTGGGAAAGCTGGAATATTCCTGGATCTTCCCGATTTTGCTTATCCTTATTTTCCCGGACAGAACTGTTATCCCAGTGTTGCTCTAACTTTTCTCCATGGCCAACAGCAAAAATCCCGGAAAATCCTCCGCAAGCACCGTGGAAATCCTGCACCCTTTCCACCATGAGGTATTCTCCGCCTCCCGCGCAGGGCACCTCGACTCCCGCCTGCGTAGGTTTATCTATCGCCCTGACCGCCTCGCAGAGCGGTATGTAAAACCCGGTGATTGCGTCCTCGATTTCGGTTGTGGCCCGGGGTTTTTCACCCGCGAGTTCGCGAAGAAAGCCGGTGACACCGGTAGTGTGATCGCCGTGGATTTGCAGGAGGAGATGCTCCGGCTCCTGCGGGAGAAACTGGAACCGGAAGGACTGATGCCGCGAATCAGGACGCACCAGTGTGCCCAGGACTCCATCGGTCTCTCCCCGGAATGGGACAGGAAGATCGATGTTGCCTTTGCAATATTCGTTGTCCACGAAGTGCCGGATCCGAAGAAGCTATTCCGGGAGATTTCGTCGCTTCTCAGGACGGAGGGCCTTCTCTTTTACTCGGAGCCCCCGTTCATTGTCTCAGGCAAAGAATTCCAGGATAATCTTGCTCTCGCACAGGAAGCAGGGTTCCGGGTGATTGAGAGCCGGTTATTCTTCGTGAACCGGGCGGCGGTGCTGAGGAAGGAGTGAACCAGGAAATTCAAAATCGCACGATTTCCTAATTTACCCAAAGTGCACATACATCACTTCGTCAAGGAGAGCACCATTCTTATTAATGGCGTTCCTGTAGACGGCCTCGCGGATAAAACCGCACTTCTCCAGGACCCGCATCGAAGCAGGGTTATTCGAGAAAATGCCTGCCTGGAGCCGTACGATATCATATCGTTCGAAAGCGACCGGGACAAGCGAACGTACTGCATCGGTCATGATACCCTTCCCCCAGAGGGACTCTGAAATCCCGTACCCGATCTCAGCAGACCTGCGTTTCACATCGTCCAGCGGGTGGATGCCAATGCCGCCAACTGCTTCACCCTTGATGTCAATTGCCAGGAACAGGTTCGGCGTGGGACCTGTTGCCATGCTGATAAACCGGCATGCTTCCTCCAGCGTTTAGGGCGATGGAAACGCGTCCCTCAGCATTGCTGCGATACGGGGATTATTCGCGTGCCTTGCAAGGGAACCCGCATCTCACCTTTGAGTTGAGGAGATACTCCCTTTATTCTCGTACACGCGTTTGGTATCGGGGGTCACCTCAAATTGTTCCGGATGTTGTATGTGGAGGTAGGTGCTGATGGTGGAGTACCCTACCCCCCCACTCCCGGAACAACCAGGGGGGGGAGGGGGTCACCAGTTTGAATGAGGAGGGGGCACCCCTCCGGGGCACATGAGGGGGGGGTACCCCCCATTTTGCAGAGGAAACGGAGGTGCTCTCAATAGGACTTCCGTCGGAGCCTTAAAATGAGCAAGGAGGATAGCTACCCCTCGCGTACTGATAGGGGGGGTAGGAGGGGAGTCGTTCTGAAAAGTCCGGAAGGG
>JACTUB010000028.1 GCA_015660885.1 Methanoregulaceae archaeon
CTGGGTTATAACGGGGTGGTTTTTATCAATCGATGCGAGACTGCTTTTAATTATTTTATATTCAGATTCAGGAATCACCGGTCGCCATTCATGTCCGAGAAGATCCGCTTTTGACTTATGCAGCGTGTGGCAGTAGGTTTCATTAACAAAGGTGATGGTACCGTCAGGTTCGAAATGGCAGACGTATTCAATTTCATCCATTCCGGGACCCGATGGAATGAATCCGGTATCTATAAATCCGTATTGTTCAGATCCAACCGGTACATCGATCATAAGGGAGATGCCAGGGTCCCCGTTTTCAAAAAAAACCGGGCTAATCATGAGCATGGACGGGAACGAATGATCGCCCGATACAATCACAATGGGGTTTCTGGATTCTTTTTCTTTCAGCCCTTCTTTTATTAACGCTGGCAATTCAGGATGGCTTTGCACAACAAATGGCAATTGCTCGATAGTTTTACCGATAATTTCCTTTTTTGATATTTTCAGGAATTCACACAAGGGATCATTGATATCAACGATTATCAGCCCGTGATTTACCAGTATTACAAAACTCTTCGATAATTTTAGTACGGCAGCAGCTTGTAATTTATTTGAAAGGGAATAGATTTTTGAAGAACTGTATAGTTTGACGGTGACAATTCCCTGACTCTGGAGCATCCCCAGGTATTTAGCAACGGAATTACGGTGTATACCCAGGATTTCAGAAATGGTTTTTATGTTCAACCCTTCCGGATGCTCATATAATAACGCCTTAATGATGGAAATACCATCCTGAAATTTTTCGATTGCCATCATTATTGCATGATTATATAGTTTTATAATTTTTTTGATTCATGTTGTGCATTCATGTTGTGCATGCACGTAAATTTTTAAATCAACGATCAGAAATCAGAATTGTTCCTTATTATTAGGGTAAATGTATGTGAGTCATCATTGGAACCGCCTCAAGATGTATGGTTGTGCAGGAAAAAATTTGATGTCAAGGTGGATTGCAAGATGCAAGAAATCGGTGTAGGTTTTGAAATGGGTCTCCCTGAAAAAAAGCTAAAAAATAAAATATGTACGCTTTGTTATGGCACGGGTAGTGTAATACAACCAAATGGTGTAAAAGTAGCCTGTCCAAAAGGTTGTCCGGGTTTCTATCCTCCTCATCGATAAGATTTGTGTTGAACAATAATCTGGTGTTGGTGTATGGGACAGGAAAATGTGATGTACTTTGCGGAAAAAGAGGAGGAGTTGGTAAACCTTCTCTTCGAATTAGGGATAAAAAGAAACGTTGCCAGGGTACTCGTGTTCCTTGCAAAAACACCGATGGTAACATCTCGTGAGATCGTCCAGGGAACCGTCCTCCGCCATCTTGAGGTGGTCGCTGTGATGCAATACCTGAAGAAACAGGGTTGGATCAGGAGTCAGGATAACAAAGCCAAGAACAAGGGGAAACAGGGAAAGATCTACGAGCTGACAAAACCTATCTCCGAGATCGTGAACAGCATCGAAAAAGAAAAGATAAAAAAAGCAAACGACCAGCTCCAATTGATCCAGAAATTACGGAACTGCGTCAGTTAATCTTACGATCCTGCATTATTTTTATCCCAAGCACCTGTTCGTGGTGAAACTGGGGAAAAAACCAAAAACGAGCCTCCTTCTTGGATAATAAGTCAAGACAGATCATTCTCTTTTTGATAGAAAATATTATACAGCCTGGCACCCCGGGCAAAGGGCACGGTTCGAGATTACGGTGCCGAAGGGAAGTACCGGTTCATGGGAATCGGGGATAAATAAACCGGAAAAACGAATGAGTGCCGGATCAATCCGGTGCCACATTCTCCGCCAGAACAAACTGCGGCGGTTTCCGTCAGCAATGACCCCTGAACAGGTCCCGCACCATTGCCGGGATTTCAGAAGGGCGGGATGCTACCGGCACACCCAGCTTCCTGAGCCGGGCGATCTTTGAACCGGCGTCGCCTTCACCACCTTCAACAATGGCACCGGCGTGACCCATGCGTTTGTCGGGGGGGGCTGATATCCCGGCGATATAGGAAATGACCGGGAGATCGGTAGACTTTGCCCCTTCCTCTTCAAGGTTCCCGCCTACTTCACCGATGAGAACCACGGCTTTTGTCTGCGGGTCTTTTTCGAACCGCTGCAGCACATCGACAAACGTCTGGCCGATCACCGGATCGCCGCCGATACCCACAACAGTACTCTGCCCGATACCCGCCCGGGTGAGCTCGTCCACAACTTCGTACGTAAGCGTGCCGCTCCGGGATATAACACCGACATTCCCGCGTAAAAATAAACCCGCCGGCATAATCCCCATCTTCACTTCCCCGGGTGAGAGGAGCCCGGGGCAGTTGGGGCCGATAACGCTGCATCCTTCCATCCTTGCATAGGCGATCGCCTTCATCGTGTCATGCACCGGGATGTGCTCGGTGATCGCCACAATGGTCCGGATGCCGGCATGTGCCTCCTCCATGATCGAATCGGCAGCGGCAGCAGCCGGCACGAAGATGACACTGGCCGAGATGTCGTGTTCCCGCATCGCTTCTTTCACGGTATTGTAAACCGGGACCCCGTGGACTTCCTTGCCCCCCTTGCCGGGCGTCACGCCGGCCACGACACCCCGTCCACCCACCTCCCGGGCATAGGCGTTCATCAGCCCGATGTGGAACTCACCTTGTTTTCCCGTGGCCCCCTGTACCAGGACACCGCTCTTCTTATCCCCGTAGATCACGCTGCCACCTCCACGGCCTTTTTGACCACGAGATCCATGGTGTCCAGCATCTCGTAGCCTTTTTCCGAGAGCAACGCCCTGCCTTCTGCCTCATTGGTGCCGGCAAGCCGGACGATCACTTTCTGGGGAATACCTGCAGCGATGATCCCCTTTGCCACTTCATCGCATTTCGTAATACCACCAAGAAGATTGACGACAATAACCTTTACCGAGGGAACACTGCCGACGAGCCGGACCGCGTGCATCACCCGCTCACTTTCGGCACCGCCGCCGACATCCAGGAAGTTTGCTGCTTTACCGCCGTAGAACCCGATGAGATCAAGCGTGGACATCGTGAGCCCGGCCCCGTTCCCGATCACGCCGATCGTGCCGTCCAGTTCGACATAGGAGAAACCGTGTTTCTCCGCTTCGCGTTCACGGTCGGTGAGGTCGCGGTTGACCGCAAATCCCTGCCTTCCCAAGGCATTATCGTCTATGATGAGTTTTGCATCGGCCGCAATTACCCCCTGCGGGGTGGTGACCAGCGGGTTGATCTCGGCGAGCAGTGCGTCTTTTTCCAGGAATACGCGGTAGAGTTTGTTGATGACCGGACCTATCTCTTTTGGTGCGGTACCGACAAGTTCCCTTATCATAAATGGCGGTATATCCCGCATCAGCGGGTTTGCGATCACGGTACGGATCGCTTCGGGGTGCTCTTTTGCGGTGATCTCTATATCCACCCCGCCACTCTCAGTAAAGAGGAGCAACGGCTGCCTGCTCGAGCGGTCGACGGTGATTGAAAGGAAGTATTCGTGCTGGATCTCGAGCCGCTGCTCGGCAAGGACCTCGCGGACGGGGAGCCCCTTGATCTCTTTTTTAAACAGGTCCTGCGCCATGGCGACTGCATTGTTCCGGTCTGCCATTACAATACCCCCTGCCTTTCCCCTCCCGCCGACATCCACCTGGGCTTTCAACACAATATTCTCGCCAAGTCCGGTGAGGTGTGCCGGAAGTTCGGCTGCGGACCGGATGAGAAATCCTGCCGGGACGGGTATCCCGTACTCCCGGAGTATTTTTTTTGCCTCGTATTCGCGTAATTTCATGGTTGTGTACTCCCTGCGGCCAGTTCAATCCCTTTTTTCATCGCTTTCAGGTTGAGTGCCTCGGTGCCCTTGGGTACCGAGTCGAGGATCGCTTTTTCAAGTGCCGCTTCGCTGACGATATGCGTTGAAGCAACCAGCGCCCCCAGCATCACGATATTTGCTACGATGTCGCGCCCCAGCGTCTCTTTTGCCTCCCGCGTTGCAGGGATTTCGATATACCTGCAGTCCGGCCTCGAATAAACAAGCGTGGAATCGACAAGCATCACCGCATCGGTCCGGGCATGTGCACCATACTTTTCGAAGCCTTCCTGGGACATGATCACGTAAATGCCCGGGTCGGCAACCTTGGGGTACAGGATGGGTGTATCATCGATAATGAGCGCACTCATCGACGCGCCGCCCCGGGCTTCCGGCCCGTAGACCTGGGTCTGGACGGCAAACTTGTTGTCGTGCATCACGGCAGCCCTTCCGAGGATCACTGCGGAGAGGATGATTCCCTGCCCGCCGAACCCCGAGAACCTCACTTCATGTCTCATCGTTTCACCCCCAGCGCGGGACGGTTCCTCCGTTCAAGTTCCCCGACCACAAACATGTCCCCGGGAATGTGCTCGCCCTGCTCCAGCAACCGGTCACGCTTTGCTTTGAGCATCGAATGAGACCGCAGGTATTCCACCTGGTCGGCCACCTGTTTGAACTTGTTCCTCCGTCCGAACGCAGTCGGGCACTGGACCAGCGCTTCAATGAATGAAAACCCCGGGGTCTGTAAACCGGCAAGGACGGCTTTTTCGAGCTCTTTTACATGATAGGACGTCCAGCGCGAGACATAGTTGGCCCCTGCTGCAATGGCAAGATCGCAGAGATCGAACGGCGTCTCGACACAACCGTAGGGGGTCGTCGTGGAGAGACATCCCAGCGGCGTTGTCGGGCTACCCTGCCCCCCGGTCATCCCGTAGATCTGGTTATTCATGCAGACCACGGTCAGGTCGATGTTCCTCCGGCATGCATGGATGAAATGGTTGCCGCCGATAGCAGCAAGGTCGCCATCCCCCGTGATAACGACAACATGGAGGTCAGGGTTTGCCAGTTTCACGCCGGTTGCAAAGGCGATTGCCCGCCCATGCGTGGTATGGAGAGAATCAGTGACAATATAGCCGGGGGCCCGGGAAGAACACCCGATACCGGAGACAAAAACCGTATCCTCTTTCTTCCAAGCCATCTGTTCCAGTGCAGCCAGCGTACAGTTAATGATCGTGCCATTCCCGCAGCCGGCGCAATAAATATGCGGGAGACGATCCTGGCGGTACCACTCCTCATAACTCATCGGTATGCCTCCAGTGCGGCCAACAATTCCGAAGGTGTGTGCAGTTCGCCGCCCAGTTTCGGGAGGCTGATTACGGGTACTCTCACGTGGCGCTCGATCTCCCGGGCGATCTGGCCAAGGTTCATTTCCGGTACGAGGAACCGCCGTGCATTTTTGAATTCCCCCGGCGCATATTCGGGGAACGGCCAGACGGTCCTGAGCCGCAGGAACCCGATATTGTCGCCGGGATGATCGTGCATCACCTGCTGCACCGTACGGACAGGGGCCCCGTACGCAATGAAGACCTGCTCGGCACCAGGATTGATAATATCATAATCCGCGATCTCGTGGCGGGCTGACTCGATCTTGTCCACAAGGCGCATGACCAGCGTCTCGTGCAGCTTCGGGTTCGTCGCACACGGGTATCCCCGTTCATCGTGGGTGAGCCCGGTCACGTGGACCCCGTACCCCTTGCCGAACTGCGGGAACCCGGGGACGAGATCGCTGTCGGGCTTGAAAGGAAGTGTTCCTTTGACCAGTGCCTTCCGGGGGACCTGTTCTACTGAATCCGGGATGATGATCTTCTCCCGCATGTGCCCGACAACCTCATCTGCCATCAGGAAGACCGGGACACGGTACTTATCCGCAAGGTTGAATGCCCGGGCAGTAAGTTCGTACATTTCCTGGACACTCGCGGGACACAACGCGATGACCGCGTAGTCCCCGTGGGAGCCGAACCTGCACTGCATCATGTCTCCCTGTGCCCCCAGCGTCGGCTGTCCCGTTGACGGGCCGCCCCTCTGGATGTTGACAATCACGCAGGGGGTCTCGGTCATCGCCGCGAACCCGATGTTCTCCATCATCAGGGAAAAACCGGGCCCGCTGGTCGCCGTCATCGCACGGGCCCCGGTCCAGGAGGCACCGATAACTGAAGCAATACTCGCAATCTCGTCCTCCATCTGGATAAAAACGCCATTCTTTTTCGGGAGCTTTACTGCCATGTGCTCGGCAATTTCTGTCGACGGGGTGATGGGATATCCCCCGAAAAACCGGCACCCTGCAGCAAGGGCTCCCTCGGCACATGCGGTATTGCCCTGCCAGAACTCAGTCCTCGTCAATATTCAATCGCCACCTTCTTGGGTTCGTACGGCAGTTCCTCCACCCAGTGGATTGCCTGGTCAGGACAGGTGAGCTGGCAGACGCCGCAGAGGGTGCGCCCGTAGAGGTGCATCAGCCTGCAGTTCGTGCACCGTTCGGGACGATCGAGTTCGGGGATTATTATGCCCTTGCGGTTGGCTTTCTTTCCCTCTTTGAAAATCTTATACGGACAGACTTTCGTACAGAGGTTGCAGCCCTTGCAGCGGGTCTCGTCAATGGCAAGTTTCATGCGGTGTTAGTCCTGTCGTAGTATATATTCGAAAAGCCTTTACAAAAAACCTCTTCTTTGGATCACTGCGAGCCGGAACAGGGCTTGCCGGAGTACGACCTGAACGCCTTTTCGGCGTTGATCCGGGCAGCCTCGAAAATATCATTCCCGTGGGCATCGATCCCGACTACCAGCGGGAGGCGGTCGAGTTTGATCACCCAGACCGCTTCGGCCATCCCGAGGTCTTCGTAAAAAACTCCTTTCAGGGCCATATGCGACGCGGCAAGGGCAGCGCATCCCCCGGTGAAGGCGAAGTAAACCCCCTTCCCTTTGAGCTGCCCCCGCACCATCTCACCCATACCCCCTTTCCCGATGAGCCCCCGAACACCTTTGTCGATGAGAAACCCGGAGAGCTCGTTCATCCGGGCGGACGTGGTGGGGCCGGCGGCGATGACCTTATCATTATGGATGACCGGGCCGCAGTGGTAGATGACCGCACCGTCCGGGTCGAACGGGATCCCCTTCTCCCCCATCCGCAGGTGTGCTTCGTCACGGGCGGTATAAACAATACCGGAGAGTTCGATGTGATCGCCGGCTTTCAGCACAAGGACCTCCACGCCGAGCGGGGTATGGAGCTGGATTGGCTGTGTGCTCATCGCTCCACCTCAGCGGTTGCGTGCCGGTTCGCCCAGCACTGGATATTGACGGCGACCGGCAGCGATGCCGTATGGCAGCCGGCGGTCTTCACCTTTACGGCAAGGGCGGTGAAATCCCCGCCGAGTCCCATGGGCCCGATCCCGAGCCGGTTCACCGCACAGAGTACCTGCTCTTCAAAGTCAGTCATCGTATCGACGCGTCCGAGCAGGGCTTCCTTCGCAAGCGCCGCTGCACCATCGAACGTCCCGCCGATCCCGACCCCGATGATAACCGGGGGGCAGGGGCGGGAACCGGCAAGGTAGACCGTCTCGACAACAAACTTCTCCACCTGGTCTTTCTGCGAGGGGAGGAGCATGGCAATCCGCGACATGTTTTCCGCTCCAGCACCCTTGGGAAGCACCGTGACGGTAAATCTCTTCCCGGGCTTCAAGTGGATCGCCGGCATCCCCATGCCGCTGTTATCTCCGGTATTGTGCCGGGTCAGGGGATCAACCACGTTTGGCCGCAGCGGGATCTCCCGTGTAGCACGGCGGACACCTTCCGCGACTGAGGTATAGAGCCCCGAGGTAAGAGGGACAGCCGGGGGAATGGTGAGGTACACGACCGGTACTCCGGTATCCTGGCACATTGGCACACCGAGGCGTTCCGCCTCCATGATATTTTTCACGATATTGGCAAACTCGCCGTGTGCCACCGGGTTTGTCTCGGCAGCAGCTGCCTTCCGGATCACCCGCAAAACATCCGGCGGGAGGCGGATGACAGCCTCGCGGTACGCCCGTAAGGTGGCATCAGCGAGCGCTTCGTAGACCTCATCATCAGCCGGAACCTGCATTGAGGTACACTTGAACGCCGGGGATATTATATCTCTCGCGAGCAGGAGAAAGAGAAGAGAATTTTCCGGCTCCGGAGAAATCCCGGTTTAATGAAAAGATCCGACCTGTCTGACCAAAAAATTTTCATGAGGATATACAAAGCATTAAGGATGGATTCCCTGATTATTGAAAGGATATATGAAATAACATAGTCTGAAACCCGGCGAAAGATAGCCGGTATCGGGGAATTCGCGGTCATTTTTAAAAATGACCTGCCATAACGAAACACCGCGGAGAAAGCAAAAATGCGAGACAAAAGATTTGTTGCAGAACACCGGGGCGGACCTCTGAAAAAGGAACAGCATTACCGGCTAATTACCTGGGCCTGCAACTGTGCGGAGCATGTAGTGCATCTCTTCGGTGAAGTAACAGATGAACGACTGAAAAATGCACTCAGTGTGGCTGAAGAGTGGAAATCAGGAAATGCTTCAGTTGGTGACGCGATGAAAGCTTCAGCAGCCGCACATGCTGTGGCAAGAGAATCTTCTCAACCGACTTCAAGAGCGGTAGCCCGTTCCGTCGGGCAGGCTGTTGCAACTGCTCATATGGCTGACCATGCATTGGGAGCAGCGTGGTATGACTTGAAAGCCGTGAAAAATGCAGGTACATCACCCGATGCAGAAAGAAGATGGCAGGATGAACAACTGCCACCAGAGATTAAGGACCTTGTCCTGACTGCAAGGAAAAGCAGAAAGATTTAAAAAAATATAATGAAATTAATTTTTCTTCCATCCCCCGTAATTTATAAACCCTGTCCATAGTCTGAGGTGCCCCCCCAAAACAGCCCTTCTTTTCCCCATGACCATGCTACCTATCCAGCCACCTCCCGTTTTGCCTCCCATTAGCGTCCATTAGCGTTTTATAACTCGAAGGATATTGCCCCATTTGTCCTGAATCCCAAGGAGATAGCGTATTTTAAAAAAATGTGTAAAAGTGTACGGTTTTTTGCAGGTAATGTTTCAAAAGATCCTTCCGGGAGGGTAATCGGAGCCAGTATAGAGCCCGGATTGCCCCTTCAGGGATACTCTCCCGGGGATGCCAAAAAAGGGTTTTACTCCCTATTCTCCGACGGAGATAGGGGGTCATCTGTACCGTCATCAGACGTACCAGACAGGTCAACCGTCCTCGCAGGAAGGGATTCATGGGGAATGTACACGCCATCAGCCCGGATCTCCATGACGTAATCGTGGCGGATCAAAAAGAACTGCCATGTCCCGTTTTGAGACCTGACCCAGAATTCCCGGGCGGTTACGCTTGTTAAGGCCACGCGGTGAAGGCTCGCGATCTCGCGCTGGTAGCGGTGCAGGATCTCCAGCGCATAGGTGAGCGATGTCTGTGAACGTTTCACTTTTACGAACACGTTCCGGTCCGGCTCGATGATGATGAAATCGAATGCACGGCCCCGTTTGCCGGTTACCTGCTCCACGCTCCCGCGCCGGCCGGCAATCTCCACAGCTTCATCAATTGCATTGACCGGCCTGCGACCCCGGGTCATTTCCCGTCCTCTTCATCAGCCCGGTTCTGTTCGATATCCTCAACCCGGTACACCAGATCGTTGATCTTGTAGAAGATCTCCTCGTTCATCCGGTCCTGCCGCTCCATCAGGGAGCAGACAAGGTCGCGGGCAGCCGCCTCGAACTTCACGTACGGGACCTCGGCGTCCTTCTGATAGATGTCCGCCTGGGTCTGGCGACGGAGCGTGCTCTTTGGTTCCTTTGGGGCCGCAATACTCTGTCCCCTCAGGGCCGTCACCCGCTCAACAAGGCGCGGGGCGGTTCTTGTACGTTTCACTCCCCGGGCATCGCCCGAATCCGTGGAATTCTGATTGGTTCCCTGTTCATTGGATTCTGCCAGGCCCGGCTTCTGGTTCTCATCATTATTTTCATGTTGAACTTTCATGCTTCATTCCTCTTCGTACTCTTTTTGTTCATGTTCTCCAGTTCTTCGTTGTCGCGGGGCCCTTTGACAGACAATCATGAAATGCGATAGGGTATATGCTTTTATTATAAAACAAAAAATTAAGGAAAAGGAAGGCAATACAGAGATATCCAGGCTAACCGGACGATTTTGTTGGTTTCCGGGAAGTACCTAAAATGTTCCTAACTAAGAGTTAGTGATAAAAATTGCTACTGGTTGGGAGCACCTGAAAAAAATGTTTGCGGTCGGGTCTGGGAATTTCCAACCCGCGTAATCTTCTTATTTTTGATAGTATTAAACCACAACAAATAACGTTACAGCATCTATAGAAATCATATCCTATCAGTCAGGCTTCTATGACATACGAGAGCGAGCGGATCACACGAAAGAAGCGGATTGATCCTTTACTGAAATCTTCAGGCTGGTCTGTCAAACCCTATCAGGTCGGGATGGATCTCTCGCAGGTCAACCGGTGTGCTCTCGAAGAATTCCCTACTGATAACGGCCCGGCAGATTATGCCCTCTGCGTCAATGGGAAAATCGTAGCAGTGGTGGAAGCAAAGAAGGTCACGCTTGGTCCGCAGAATGTCCTAAGCCAAGCTGAACGATATGCTGCCGGGATCTCCGGAAGCTCCTTCAATTATTCCGGATTCCGGGTCCCCTTCATCTATTCAACGAATGGCGAGATTATCTGGTATCACGATCTCCGAAACTCCCTGAACAGATCCCGGACAGTTACGAAATTTCATACGCCGGACGCACTCTCGGAACGGCTTCGGGAGAAATTCGAGGTATCCTGCCAGCGTCTTGCCGACCGGGATAATGCGAACTCGCTGATACGCCCCTATCAGGCCGAGGCGAACGCAGCGATTGAGCAGGCCATCCGCGACCGGAAGCGACAGATGCTGGTAGCTATGGCGACCGGGACCGGTAAGACCTACACGATGGTCAACCAGATCTTCCGGCTCATGGAATCCGGTGTGGCAAAACGGATCCTCTTTCTGGTGGATCGCCGGGCTCTTGCTGCACAGGCAGTCAAGGCATTCGCGTCTTTTGAAGCACAGCCGGGACTGAAGTTTGACCGGGCATATGAAGTCTACAGCCAGCGGTTCTTCCGGGAGGATTTTGAGGAGGAGGAGAAGTTTGATCCCAAAGTTCTGCCGTCTTCCTACCTGCTGGAGCCCAAGCCCGGTCATGCATTTGTTTACATTTGTACAATCCAGAGGATGACGATCAATCTCTTCGGGCGCAATGCGGTTTTTGGTAGTGAGGATGAACCAATCGATGAGGATGCCGAGCAGATGGATATCCCGATACATGCCTTTGATCTGATCATCGCAGATGAATGCCACCGGGGATATACCGCCGCGGAACAATCGGTATGGCGTAAGACGCTCGATCATTTCGATGCGATAAAGATCGGGCTTACTGCTACGCCGGCGGCTCACACCATGGCCTATTTCCGGGAGATCGTGTACCGGTACGAGTATGCCCGGGCAGTACGGGAAGGGTTTCTGGTCGATTACGATGCGGTTGCCCTGAACTCAAATGTGCGGATGAACGGGATCTTCCTGCAGGCTGGTGAACAGGTTGGGGTGATTGATACTTCAACAGGTGCACAGTCATTTGATAATCTGGAGGATGAACGCCAGTTTGATACTGATGATGTAGAGCGGAGAATTACATCACCGGATTCCAACCGCAAGATCCTTACTGAGATCTGCAAGTACGCAGAGGAACACGAGCAGCAGTTCGGACGGTTCCCCAAGACCCTGATCTTCTCGGTGAATGACCTTCCCCATACATCGCATGCAGACCAGCTGGTGGATCTGGCCAGGGATGTCTTCGGGAAAGGAGATTCATTTGTCCAGAAGATCACCGGTAAGGTGGACCGGCCACTCCAGCGTATCCGCGAGTTCCGGAACCGGCCGATGCCCGCTGTAGTGGTGACTGTGGACATGCTATCTACCGGCGTAGATATTCCGGACCTTGAGTTCATTGTCTTTTTGCGTCCGGTGAAATCCCGTATCCTTTTTGAGCAGATGCTGGGACGGGGCACCCGGAAGGGCGAGCGATACCATGACAAGTCCCACTTCGTAGTGTTTGACTGTTTTAGCGGGACCCTGCTGGAATATTTCCGGCAGGCAACGGGTATCACCGCAGAACCTCCTGAGAAGGAGACCCGGTCGATTGTTCAGGTGATCAAGGATATCTGGGACAACCGGGACCGGGAGTACAATGCCAGAGTTCTGGTACGCCGGCTCCAGCGGATCGATAAGGAGATGAGCGGTACTGCCAGCGATATGTTTGCCGCATTCATTCCTTCCGGCGACCTGAAGCATTACGCTACCGGGCTGCAGGCTGCTCTCCGTCAGGATTTCACGGGAACAATGACACTCCTCCGGAATCCGGAGTTCCAGGACCTGCTCCTCCACTATCCCCGGCCCGAGCGCTCGATGCTGGTTGCAATTGAGAATGTGGACACGGTCAGTTCACGGTATATCTTCCGGGATTCGGCAGGAAACCAGTACAAGCCTGAGGATTATCTTTCTGCATTCTCGCAATTTGTGAAGGAGAACCCGGAGCATATCGAGGCGATCCGCATCCTGCTGGACCGGCCGAAAGACTGGGGAACGGATGCCCTGTCCGAGCTGAAGAAGAAACTGGCAGCCACCCGGTACCATTTCACCGTTGAGAACCTCCAGAAGGCGCACAAGGAACGATACGACAAGGCGCTCGTGGATATCATCTCGATGGTGAAGCACGCTGCCCGTGAGGAGGAGCCGCTCTGTACTGCAGAGCAGCGAATTCACCGGGTCTTCGACAAGATGGCCTACTCTGCCTCGCTGACGGCTGATCAGCAGCAATGGCTGGATAAAATCCGTGAACATTTAATTGCAAACCTCTCAATCAGTAAGGACGACTTTGATATCATCCCCCTCTTTGCCAACGAGGGCGGATGGGGGAAGGCAAACCGGGTTTTCAACGGGAAGTTGCCAGTATGTATACAACAATGGAATGAGGCAATTGCAGCATGAGTGATATTGTTCAGAAATTATGGGGATTCTGCCACACTCTCCGCCATGACGGGATCGATTACGGGGATTATATCGAGCAGATCACCTATCTTCTTTTCATCAAGATGGCGGACGAACGGAGGGTTGTTCTTCCTGATGGCTGCGACTGGAAGGCACTTGTTTTAAAATCCGGGACGGACCTGACGGATCACTATGTCGATGTGCTGCGGAAACTCGGGACACAGAAAGGGCTGCTTGGCGATATTTTTGCCGGTGCCCTCTCGCGGTTCACGAACCCGGTGAACCTGAAACGTCTTATTGGCCTGATCGATGAGACCGAATGGACAGAGCTCAATATTGATGTGAAAGGAGAGGCATTCGAGGGACTTCTGGAGAAGGCGGCAAGCGAAGGGAAGAAGGGGGCCGGGCAATACTTCACACCGCGTATCCTGATCCAGTCGATAGTCCAGTGCATGAAGCCCGATCCCCGGAAGAAACCTGATCTCACAATCTGCGATCCCGCGTGCGGTACCGGCGGGTTCCTTGTCTGCTCGTACGAGTGGCTGCTGGAGCAGACGAAAGGCGGGGCGCTTGACCGGGATGTAGCACTCCGGGTGAAGAAGAGTACCTACTTCGGGCAGGAACTGGTTGCCCGCCCGCGAAGACTTGCGCTGATGAACCTGTTCCTCCATAATGTCGAACCATCTATCAAATTCGGGGACTCGATCTACGAGAACCCGGATAGCCAGCGTTTCGATATTGTACTGACCAATCCACCATTCGGCACGAAGGGAGCGAACCAGGCACCGGATCGCGAGGATTTCACAATCTCAACCTCAAACAAGCAGCTCAACTTCGTGCAGCACGTCATCACGATCCTCAAACCCGGTGGACGGGCAGCTGTCGTGGTGCCGGACAATGTGCTCTTTGCAGACCAGGCCGGTGAAGTGTTCAAGGTGCTGACCGAGGACTGCAACCTGCATACGATCTTACGGCTTCCAAACGGCACCTTCACCCCCTATTCCCCGGGTACGAAGACGAACGTGCTGTTCTTCACGAAGGGGTTCCCCACCGAGACCCTCTGGGTGTACGATGACCGGACGAATGTGCCAAGCATCACCAAGAAGGACCGGCCCCTGACGCCGGAGTATTTCGAGGAGTTCGAGCGGGTGTATGGCACTGACCCGAATGGCGGTTCGAAACGCAATTCTGCGGATTCCAAAGAAGATCGCTGGCGCTCGTTCCGTATTTCTGAAGTCAAGGAGAGGAATTACAAGATCGATTCGCTGAAATGGCTCAAGGATGATTCGCTCGATGATGCGGATTCTTTGCCGGAACCGGAGGAACTGGCGGTTGAAGCGATTGAGGAACTGCGGCTAGCGATGGATGAGCTGCAGAAGATTGTGGTATTACTGGAGAATGGGAACGGGGATTCGGCTATTTCAAAGGAATTGGCAAAATGAAAAAGGACAATTCCGGAAATATTGAAGAGCAAGGTTTAGTAGATAATAAAGAACTCCCTGAAGGATGGCAGGAATTGCCGCTTTTAGAATTATGCGAACTTATCCGGGGTGTTTCTTATATAAAAGGAGAGGAATCCCACACATCCGGAAAAGGTTTTGTTCCACTTTTACGTGCAAATAATATCGATCGCGAATTAAAATTTGATGACATTTACTATATTCCAGAGCGGTACGTAAAATCAAAGCAGTTTTTACGACAAGGTGATGCTCTGTTTGCGATGTCCAGCGGAAGTAAATCGGTAGTTGGAAAGGCAGCTACAGTAAAACAGCCATTTAATGGAACATTTGGAGCTTTTTGTGGGGTGCTCCGTCCCTCGAATCATGTTGATTGGAAATTCTTTGGATATTTTTTTCAAACCAAGTATTATCGAGACAGAATATCTGAAGCATCTGCAGGAGTGAATATCAACAATCTCAAACGGGAATATTTTGAGGCAATCAATTTTCCTTTCCCACCATTCGCTGAACAGCAGCGTATTGTCACCTCTGTCGAAGCCCTGTTAGCGCACGTCACCGCGGCCGGTGATCGGCTGAACCGAGTGCAGTTGTTTATGAAAAAGTTTCGGCAGGCGGTTCTGGCGGCGGCTTGTTCCGGGAGGTTGACGGGTGGGTGGAGGGAGAAGAATTCACAAATCCCTTCATCAACTGAAGCGTTGGACGCCTTTTTTAGAAGTGTACGCGATGATAGTTCTCTAAAAATTATACAAAAGAGAACAAAAGATACAGAAACAAATCCTGATTTTGAATGGCCTTTCGAAATTCCAGAAAGTTGGTGCTGGGCAAAGTTAGAAAAGTTGGCCGCAATCGAAAAAAATTCAATTACGGATGGACCGTTCGGATCGAATTTGAAAACGGAACACTATTCGCAGAGCGGCCCACGAGTGATACGACTCCAAAACATTGGGGATGGATCATTCATCGATATCAAAACGCATATTTCGCAATCACATTTTGACACATTACACAAGCACGAAATTTTCCCCGGAGATATTGCAATTGGATTACTCGGAGATCCAATTCCCAGATCCTGTATTATTCCTGACGGGATCGGTCCGGCAATTGTGAAAGCAGATTGTACCAGATTCAAACCAAATCCTGAACTGGCTTTGACGAAGTTTTTAAGTTATGCAATAAATGTCCCAGAACTTCGATCACAAGCGACGGAATCCGTACATGGTGTTGCAAGACCCAGATTAAATTTAACTCAAATAAAGAATTTCTCCGTCCCTCTCCCGCCCCTTGCCGAGCAGCACGAAATCGTTCGTCGCGTTGGAATGCTGTTTGAGCGTGCGGATGCGTTCGATCAAGAGGTTGCTGCGGCAAGCTGGCGGTGCGAGCGGTTGACTCAGACGGTACTGGCGAAGGCGTTCAGAGGGGATCTTGTACCGGCCGGGATGGTTGAAGGAAAGGCATGAAATCAAAGAACGTCGCGCCAAGCATGGAAGAGGATTTAGATGTGAGAGAGGTACCCGAAGGGTGGATTGTTTTAACAATTAAAGATCTAGTCTCTTCGAAAAAAAATGCGATAAAACGGGGTCCTTTTGGTAGTTCTATAAAAAAGTCGTTTTTTGTCCCGGAAGGCTTCAAAATTTATGAGCAGAAAAATATCATTTATAACGATTTTGCAGCAGGAAATTATTTTATTAGTGAAGAAAAATTTCGCGAATTAGAAGATTTTGAAATTCGTTCTGGGGATTTTATTATTAGTTGTTCTGGAACAATTGGAAAAATTGCAATTGTTCCGAATGGTATTCAGAGAGGAATTATTAATCAAGCATTGCTTAAAATCACATTGAATGAAGAAAAAATTTTATCAAAATATTTTTTCCTCTTATGCAATAGCGAAAGATTTCAGAAAAAAATCGCTCGGAATACTCATGGCTCAACAATGCAAAATATTTCATCCGTAAGTGATATAAAAAAAATTACTATCCTTCTTCCTCCACTCTCCGAACAGCAGCGTATCGTTGCCTATGTCGAAGCCCTATTAACGCACATCAACACCGCCAGTAATCGGCTGAGCCGGGTGCCGTGGATCATGAAAAAGTTCCGACAGGTGGTGCTGGTGGCTGCGTGTGAAGGGTGGTTAACGGAAGAGTGGAGAGAGAATCATAGAAATAAAATTCAAACACCCTCCCTCACGGATTTGTTGTCGCATCGAAAAGTGTTATGGAAACTTAGGAACAGTAAATTTTCCTCGCAGTTAAAAAATAAAACACACCAAAAATATAAGGAGCCAAAAGAGCCGAGCAAAGACAATATTGTGGATTTACCTGTTGGTTGGATTCCCATAACAGTATCTCAAATCGCATTTCTTGACGTAGGTTTTTCATTTTCGAGTAAAGAGTTTCAAGATTCTGGAATAAAATTACTTCGTGGTGAAAACATCGAACCCGGCTCTCTCCGATGGAGAGAAACTAAGTATTGGTCGGAAGATCAAATCGATGATTATCAACATCTTCTATTAGAAGATGGAGAGATTGTCCTTGGGATGGATCGTCCACTCATTTCAACGGGATTCAAAATTGCACGAGTAACACCGGAAGATTTGCCCTGCCTCCTTGTTCAGCGTGTCACTCGTTTTAAAATGGTCGATCCAGAATATACGGATATTCTATACTATAATTTGCAAAATGAAAAATTTCAAAAGTACCTCGCTGAAAATGGATTGACGGGATCTGCCTTACCGCATATAACTGGCTCAGCGGTTAAGGATTATACTCTCGGCCTTCCGAGTAAAGAAGAATCAAATGAGATTACGCGCCGTGTTAATGCACTCTTCGCTCGTGCGGATGCGTTCGATCGGCAGGTTGTGGCGGCGAGCCGGCGATGCGAGCGGTTGACACAGGCAGTGCTGGGGAAGGCGTTTAGAGGAGAGTTAATATCGGGAATGGAAAGCGAAAGTCATATTAATCCTTAAGATAATTATCGAATAAATTTCATAAAAAAACAATACAAATTATTCGTCAATAATTTCGAAATATAGGGGTTATAATGGTTCGTAGAAGAAGAGTGACTTTTAAATCATCAACTGGAAAGGTCAGTTTCTTAGCAAAGCGTAAGAAAAAAACAACAAAAAAGAGATGAATTGGATAAATGGCGGAAAAATTTTTTCATTCCACTTTAAAAAAAGAAATTGAGAAAATTGCACATGAATCCGGCAAGTATAAAAAAATCAATGTAGAGAGAAAAATTCCGATTCCACATCCAAATCAAAAATTAGTTATTCACTATAAACCAGAAGTAAATTTAGTTACAAAAACCGGGAAAAAAATTATTTTTGAAATTCTAGATGATCAAATAAAGGATTACAATCTCATTTTAGCTGATATCATACAATGTTATTTGATTGAAAATGTTTCAAAAGTATTTTTCATATCAAAAAATGATGAAGGCGCAATTAAAACAACTGAATTATCAAAAATTTTAGGTGCTAGGTTGGAAGAAAAAGGATTCTTTAAACATGAAATTCCTGAAGTGATGGTTTATACTATTACCTATGAAACAGTTCGCTCAAGTAATTTCTATGAAACTTTGAAAAAAATTGCACAGAAGGATAAATGGGGATAATTTTTTAATTCTCTACCTTGATGGACAGAGTGAGATTGTCCGCTTTGTTTCGCTCCTATTTGAGCGTACGGATCTAATCGAGCATCAGATTGTGGCGGCGACAAAGCGGACGGAGGCGTTGACCAGGCGGTGCTGGAGAAGGTGTTCAGAGGGGAACTAGTAGGAAGTCAAACTGATAAACAAATTAAAATTACTGACACCAGTAGATGATTACTTTAAAAATATTTTTTTAATTTCTTCGACACGATCAAGCGGTAATGTATATTCTGATGGATTTGAGTGGTGATACGAAACAAATCTGATGCCATCATCGTCAAGCCGATTAAAGAAATAACATGCAATATTAGCTGATTTTGGAGCGGATCCGATGTGAATTAAGGGATGAAGTTGAAGAGCTTTATTACCATTTTTTGGCATGATATAGAGTTTATTAACATAAAGTAAACTCGCCATAGATCGAACTTCTGGTAAAAATTCCGGGTGGCTTCCCATTAAAATCGAAATATCATTTTCGATTACATCTGGATAGGGTCTGCAATTTAAAGATTTTATTAATTGAATATCATTCCAGAGGTCAGCAAAAACTTCTCTGAGTTTCTGTAACTCAGCGATAAGTCTATCGTTGAGAACTCGAGCTTTATCATTGCCAACTCTCCCACCATGTCCTTTCCAGTCATTCCGAATTTTTTTTGTTATTGACAATATTTGCAACAATTCTGGACTGCTAAGCCGTTCAGGCAAATTTAATGAGGGATCTGCAAAAAGATCGGCACAAAGTGCCCTGTTATCCTTATCACCTGATAACACATCACGTGTCAGTGCCCCAAAATATTCAATAATATCTTTCCATGTACCAAAAGATATGTTATTCAATTTTATTCGAGCTATTTTTTTAGAGTTTATTGGCTTGTTCGTTTTCATTTCTTGAATTTTTAAAAGTCCTTCATTTGACTTATAGGCACTAAGAAAAATCACGCCGGAAAATTCTGCCGTAGCCTCAAAAAAGTCTTGAAGCAGATCGTACTTTCCTTTGTGATCATGACTCGGTGTTGCTTGCCACGCTCGAAGAATGGACGCAAGTGGGTATGGTAAAGTATCAAACCATTGTATGAATCCTGAATCAGAATGTTGTTTTATTCTGCCGGATAATCGTTTCGAAAGAGTTGATAAATTTTGTTCAACAATTTGTGTGGATTTAGGATTTGACCAGATATCGCGTTTATATCCCGTAAGTTCGGCTTGGAGACCCGTGATAATATTTTGCTCAGCAACGATCTTAGCTTCGATCTCAAGCATTTTCTTCTGCGTATCAAAATCGGGAATAAAGACAAGGATATTCTTAAGTGACTGTTTGTTTAATTTTCGAATAACGGTCCCAGTTTTATTCAGGTCCCTCAATTCCTTTCCTAATTCTGAATTTAAAAATTTTGTAACAAAATGTGAATTTGAGCGAGTATTATCAATGACTACCTGAGCATAATTCTGAGGTTTAAGCGTAAAATCATCATATAAATCGATAACATCGCTATTGCCTATAAGTGGAATAAAAAAAGCATTCTCTCTTTGGGGAAATTCGAAATTTTGATCATGTCGCCCCAAATTAATCGATATTGCCAAATCTTCTAAACGAACAGTTGGGGAACCAAAAAGATTTGCTTTCTGTTCCAACCGCTCCTGAATTTGAAGAGATTCTATTCCAGAAAATGAAATTGTTTCGACAAATCTACCTAATTCCAATTTGTCACTTTCAATTTCATTCTTTAGGTTGTAAATAATATTATCATTAATCGAACGCTCAGCAGAAATTTGAGCGACAAACATCTTTGAAAGTGGAGATCTTCGGACGATAATCAGATATGAGGAGATATGTGTATAAGGTGAGAATGTTCCAGGAGGTAAAAACAATGCAGCTTCCACACTCAAACCGAGTTCTTCAAAATGGCGGATCACTGAGCGGGATGACCAAAAGAAGGATCCTAGTACAATAAAAATTCCAATTCCATCTCTCTTAAGTTTTAGAGAGGCTGCTACAAGAAGGAGGTTTTCAAAATTATCTCTAAGTGTAATGTTCTTTCCATTTTTCGCTGTAATTTCAAGTTCATCTAGTCTATTTGTAAAGGGAAGAACTGAGGTAACGATATCAATATTGCATGGGATTTTTTTTATAAGATTTATGGGGTCTCCAACTTGCCATTCAGCATCGGCTACTAGAATTTTTCCGATTTGACCTTCATTCATATTCCGAGTAAAAGCCAACGTTTTCTTTGGATTAACTGTTTCTTGAATAATACTTATTAAATCACCAAAACCAGCCCAAGGATCAAAAATTACCCGAGCAGTTTTGCCTTCCACTATTTGCGAGAAAATTGTTCGGAGAATTTCCGGAGTGAAAAATAAACCTCTACGCGAATCGAATATGTAAGAAACATTTTCACTGGCGATTGGAATTCCATTTTTGGAAGTAAATAATCCTAATCCTTCCAGTTTCTGCGAAAGTTCGTTTTGGTTTATCCGATTGTGGGCATATTCATTTCGGAGTTTGCGCAATTCGTTGAGTAATTCATGGCTCATAATTTTTCTTCAATGTTTTGTAATTGGTTGGATCACTATAATATTGCTCCTGCATAGGTGGTTTCTCATCAATTTCAATTGGGGTCGAGAGCACCGATGCTTTGTGATTGGTGTGATATAACGGATGGAGGCATTGACCCGGGCTGTTCTGGGGAAGGCGTTCAGCGGGAAACTGGTGACACTCGGGACAGAGGAAGAGGATATACCGAAAAATAATCAATAAATCGAAAGAGAGAAATCAAAATAAATTTCATAGGTCCGACGTTCTTGTTTATTTAATGGACTTATAATATTTTTTTCGTACTTCTTCAATCCAACTTTCAATAAACCCTTTCATAGGATTTTGAGTAATTTCATTCGGATCATCAGGATGAATTCTGACTATCATCCATTCGTGAATGCTAGGATTAAACATACCCTCTACATAGAGTGAATCCTCTTTTAATATTAACAATGGTAATTCCATTTGATATGCCATCGCGCCTTCAATTTGACACCACACAGATGGAACTAATTGATCTGATACTGACGTTTCTTCGGGACTTCCTTCTTTGTATTTGCCACCGAAGGAATGAAAACGAGTCATGCCCAAAATACAAGCGCCATAAACCGTGCCCATCTTTTTTTGAATCGGATTTAATGGGTTTCTTTTAATGGGTTTCTTATTGACCCGAAGGATCTACCTAATGTTTCTCCATGGATCCCACGCTTATTGAGATATTTAATGAGATTTTTAAAATACAATTCTTGCATTGGGTTATGTGGTGTTCCCACACTGATGAAGATGGGAATTTTACGAGATGTCATTAATTTCATTCAGAATTCTGATTAATAAATTCATTCAATTTCCTCGCCAACAACCTCCCCTTCCCGTTCCTTTATACCGCATGCAGGTTAACGTACCTAAGCAATTCAGGAGGCACCGTTTGGCATCTTATGATCCCAGGAAAGGAATGATCACATCATATCTTGCATCGCCGCAGGGACAGGAAATGATCCGGGATTATCTCTCATCACCGGAAGGGCAGAAGGCGATCTGCGAGTTTGTTGCCACCCCGAA
>JACTUB010000034.1 GCA_015660885.1 Methanoregulaceae archaeon
TCCAGCTGATATTGAGTAGGGCAACAAAGTCTGTTCTTTTCAGATAACAGGATAAATTACCGGTTAAATGCAAAAAAAGGCTCTGTAGAAACGAACATAAACCAAAGTTCGCACCCGAACCATGAAAATCATAGTATCCGATATGGTGAGGAATTGATCCCTCTTTATCCTCATATATGATGAACGCCGCCGTCCCAGATGGAGCACCCCCGCCGCGGATCAATGACTGCAAGCTATCCCTTCCTGCCCGCCGTGCTTCGGAGAGGCCCTGAGGCGAGTGCCTATCGTGAATACTATAACTTTCATGAGAAATCATAGTTTTTTCGACGCAGACGCAAGGGGCTATGACATGTGATGCCGCTGCCCTGTCCCTGAGGTATTCTCGTAATGTGATAGTACCTCAGTAGATGTGAAAAAATGAAACGGATAACGAGGTTTTTTTATAGAGCAAAAATACCAAAATTTTTTTAAAACCAAAAAAGTGAAGATTCCTGTCTTAGCACTGCCGCCGGATTTTGACAGACTGGGAGTGGGCAAACAGACCTTCTGCTTCTGCAAGGGTCTCAACAATATCTCCTATTGCCTCAAGACCATTTTCATCGATTATCTCAACCGATGCGGTCTTGCAGAAATGTGAGACGTCAAGTCCAGAGTACATTTTTGCATATCCTGCAGTCGGCAGAACGTGGTTGGTTCCCACAGCATAATCCCCGCTAGCAACTGCTGAATACTTTCCGACAAAGATTGCACCTGCATTTTTCACCCGGGTGACCACAGATAAGGGATCTGCAACCTGGATCGAGAGATGCTCGGGTGCAACTCTATCCGATGCCGTTATCGCATCATCCAAATCCGCGACAATAGTATACCCGGAATTATTGAGGGCTTTCTCTATAATCTCCTTCCTGGGTGCCCTGGTGAGAAGCTCGGCCATTTCATGCCCGACTTTTCCCGGAAGATTTTTGTCAGTCGTGATCAGGATACAGGCAGCATTCGGGTCATGCTCTGCCTGTGCAAGAATATCTGAGGCAACAATTCTGGGATCAGCTGTATGATCAGCAATAATCCCGATTTCACTGGGACCTGCCGGGAAGTCGATCTCAACGTTTTCCCGAAGCATCATCTTTGCAAGAGTCACATACACATTTCCCGGACCAACAATTTTCTGTACTGGTTTTACCGTTTCAGTTCCGAGCGCCATGGCTGCGATGGCCTGGGCACCGCCGGAACGATAGATCTCAGAGACGCCGGCGATATCCAGCGCAACAAGTGTCATAGGATTAATCGGCGGAGGAGAACAGGCACAGATCTCACGGACACCGGCCACTTTTGCCGGTACCGCACACATAAGTGCGGATGACGGGTAGGGGGCACGCCCACCGGGCACATAGATACCGATCCGGTCCAGTGCCGTCGTCTTTATGCCGAGAACGATCCCGGGCTCCATTTCCTGAAGCCAGAGATCCTTTGGTTTCTGGAGTTCGTGGAAGCGTTCGATGCGGGCATGAGCCTCAATGAGGCTCTCGACAATTTTTGTGTCGACATCATTATAGGCCGATTCACGCTCTTCGTCTGAAACTGCAATTTCATTCAGCTCATAGTGGCGTGAGAGTTCCCGTAATGCGTTATCACCGTTCCTCTGCACACGCTCAATTATATTGGTGACTGAAGCTCGCGCATCTTCCAGGCTTGACTTCCTGCCAGCGAGCCATGCATCGATCCCGACTGCCTTCCACATAGTGCCAATAGCTACGACAGTAAAGATTGTTAAAGTATCGTTACCGGAAATACCAGATGGAAGTATGACATGCAGATGATTAATGTTCGATACATAACCTGGTATTCCTGCCGCTTGACAACCTTTCATTCTGGGGAGCGGATCTTTTTAAAAAAAATCTTCATGAAATCAATGCGGCGACACCAAACTGACTTCATAATGTCGGAATTCATTCCGGGGTCTTGGCCATGCAATGCAGAAAAAATATTCGGGCGGATGTAGTTTTTATACGGGTCATTTTTTACTAAACTGTCATAACCCATTTCCCGGCATCGGGGAGGACCAGGCATTATTCCAGATAATTCTCCTGGATTTACCGTATACGAATCCGGTGCAGCTCCTCAGCCACAAAGGAACGAAGGGCAGGATCCTCGTCTGTATCAGAGTACAGATCCCTGAGTCCCTCAATTGCAGTATAACTCCGGACCGCAGCCAAAGCCGCAGCAGCCCGCTCCCTTGTCACCAGTTGTTCGTTCTTATCCCTGAGACGCTCAATCAATACGGATACTGCCCTCCCACTCCTCAGCTTGAACAGAGCCTCAGTTGCATGCAACCGGATCAACGGGTCTCTGTCAGTGCAACAATCCATGAGAGGGCGGACAGCTCGTGGGTCGTCACTTTCACCCAGAGCAATCACTGCCCAGATTCTTTCTTTCTCGCCTCTGTCACCCATTGTTCCATTAATGAGACGGTAGATCCCGCTTGTCTTTGGCAGGGAACTGTACCATTCATCAACCGATCTTTCTGCGATCATACCCATATTTCACCTAAAACATAGAGTCAGAAATCACTACTATTTTCCGCCGGAATGCCGACAGAAATTCCATGCAATTACTCTACAAAAAGTGGCTGCCGCTTACCATGAGCGGCATGTATCTGCCCGGGCCGGATTGTCTGGCTGAGGAGGGACTGAAACATTACAAGATAGATGGAACTCGAATTATAAATAATTAATCATGATAGATCCAGAAGCTGGATACCGATGAGACTCCCATTCCTTCCTGTTTACTATCTCTCCCGGACGGTCTTACCGTTATATATGATTTTGCGAATATGGTGTTAAGGGATATATTTCACACCCTGCTCTGAGGCGATCTCAAAACAGTAGGCATCAAGCATCCGGATATTCGTCCGTCAACGTATGAGCAGTCACCAGGAGCGCCCCGGCCTACATACCTAACCCGGACTTCCTGAAAAATATAGTGCGGGTCGCAGATGCTTTTCATCAGAATATCGTGAGATACTGGATCATCTGGTTATTCCGGGCAGCTGCAGAAATTCTCCTGTATCGGTCTAGAGTGTTAACAATGTTAACAACATCCATCATCCATATTTTTTTATCCATACGATTATGCAAGGGGAGAGAAACCAGAAATCGTTGATACGGTTTGATTGGACAGATAAACGCTTTATTTCCTGCCCGTTCCACTGGAAGAGAAGGGGTTTCAAAATGACGTATTTGCGTACAGTTATATTCAGCTATAAAACATAGTGCTACAAATACATTACACCCGGGAATGTAGTTCAATGGACAGTCCTTATCTGGAGAGCGGCGAATCCATTATCCTGACAACAGACAGAGTCAGTGTCAACTCTACGCAGTATGATATGCTGCTTACCACAAGACACCTCATCCTTGTTGACATCAGGTATGCCCAGTTCGAGCCACGGAAATTCCCTCTTCTGACGATACTTTCCGTGAAGGGAGGAACGGTTACCACGGGCGACCTGGTTATTACCCTCTCCTTTTCCGATACGAGCCGGACAGGCGGATCAGAGCAGATAAATCTTATTTTTTCCCGACAACCCGGTGAACATAGAGACAGGGAGCGCGATGAATGGCTGAAAAAGCTTATGGAACTTATCGTATCAGTACGTCAGGAAGCCATCAGTACAAGGACAACCTCAATCGATCATGAAATCGGAATACGCCCAGCAATGCGACGCCCGGTCGCTCCAGAGATGCAACCTCCCCATACAACCGCAATTAATTTCCGCACCGCACCGATCGAATTGAATATAATCCCTGACGAACCTGAACCTCAGGCTTTTCCCGAAGAAAAACCGGGTTCTGAGGTCAGACACGGCGGACAACGAGTCGAAGGAACTCCTGATGTTACTGGAAAAGTTACAGCGTCACCGGCTACGGTTTTACCAGTACAGCAAATACCCATAGTTTCTCAGGAAGAACTTCCTCTACCTGTCATCCCTGAGGCCACAATCCCTGAAGAGACACCGGCTGAGGCTTCCGG
>JACTUB010000029.1 GCA_015660885.1 Methanoregulaceae archaeon
TTCCAGCCGCCATCTCCAGTTGCCCGCATCGGTTCCGGGCCGGTTCATCCGGGATTCTGCACCAAGGCCGAGGATATCCTGCAGGGGGAATATTACCGTATCCGCAACCGACATCATGGCAAGCCGGATTAAAACGGCGGGTACCATGTCTGCTGGAATTTCCTGTCCAATATACCGGAAGAGCCGGTGTTTCTCTGCCGTTGTAGCCTCCAGGTCCAGCCACCCGCGGACAGGGGCATTGTCATGGGTGCCGGTATACAGGATGCAGTTCTTCTTCAGGTTATGCGGGGCGTGCGGGCTGCCTGAGGGATCACCGGTAAAGGCAAAGAGGAGGACTCTCATGCCCGGCAGGTCGAACCGGTCAATGAGATCCGAGACATCCGGGGTGATAATGCCGAGATCTTCTGCAATAAGAGGGAGGTCGACGACCCGGTTTTTCAGGAGGGTTAATAATTTTTCACCGGGTGCAGGAACCCATTTACCGTGCATTGCATTTTTTGCACCTGCCGGGACTTCCCAGTACGCGACAAGGCCGCGGAAGTGATCAATTCTTGCATAATCGACCAGGGAGAGGGTATGCTCGATCCGCTGTATCCACCAGGAAAAACCGGATCGTTCATGCTCTTCCCAGCAGTAGAGCGGGTTTTTCCAGAGCTGCCCGGTCCTGCTGAAATAATCGGGGGGCACGCCAGCTACAACAAGCGGGTGCAGGTTGTCATCGAGCCGGAACAATTCCGGGTGTGACCAGGCATCAGCACTGTCATACGTAACGTACATCGGGATATCCCCTATCAACCGGATACCTTTTTTTATGCAGTAGTTCCTCAAAGCCTGCCACTGCCGGGAGAAAATATACTGGAGAAATTTTTCCCTTTCGATATTTTTGTCAAGGGCCTGTCTCATCGCATCCAGTGCTGCCGGATCACGATATTTTATCGCATCCGGCCAGGCGCTCCAGAGACTTCCCTTATAGTGCCGGTGTAATGATGTGAAAAGCGCAAAATCCTCAAGCCACCAGGAATTGTTCCTGCAGAACTCATCGTACCCGGCACGGCCGGTCCGGTCCTGCGTGAACCTCTCATACGCCTGGGAAAACAGTTTTTCCTTGAACCGGATCACGGCATCAAAATCTACTGCATCACGAGGAAATTCCGGAACCCCGGAAATATCGGATTCATGTAAAAAACCGTCTTTTACCATACTCTCCGGGCTGATCAGATTTGTATTGCATGCAAAGGTGGATATGCTGTGATAGGGGGAATTATCATATTCCGGACTCGTGGGATTCAGGGGGAGGATCTGCCAGTAACGCTGTTTTGCGTCCGACAGGAAATCCACAAACTGACGGGCAGATGGCCCGAGATCCCCGATACCATATCCTGAAAAAAGGGAGGTGACAGGCAAAAGAATGCCGCTTCCTCTTTGTTTCATACGGGATCACCTGCATTTTTCCCGGGTACGGGGCCGGTTCCGCTCCACCAGGTGACCATTCCGTAACGCATTATAAAAATTTCACCCCAAGGTAACGTCCCAGTTCCTCAAACAGCCGGATCCATTGCCGGGCATGTGCATCCCCTGATCCTGCAAGATCCTGCATACCCGTCGCTTTTCCCCGCCCTATTCGGAAATAATAATTCTGGCATTCCCAGAGGTTGTATTTCAGGGAGAGCGGTGATAAAATTTTAAAGGTCTCGTTGATCTTTTCCATCAGGGACGTATCGCCCGGGCTTTCAGGAAGTTGCTGCATGAGGGCGGTGATGGCCGCACTTGCCGTGAAGTTGAGCGTCGCAGTATCCGGTTCGAATTTTCCTTTCGTCATTTCACCAACCAGGACCGCAAGTCGTTTTGTATCGAGATCTTCAGCGGAAAGAATTTTTTTGAGATCAAGATTGATAATATACCAGACCGGGTCTTCGAGTACTTTTGGCGGGGGTATCTGCATCTCTTTCATCGCAGAGAGGAGCGGGAAAAACTGTTTGTAAATATGCCGGAATGCAGATTCCATATCCGCGAGCGTAGAATCAAGAATAGCATAGAGGACCTTCCGCTGTCCGTCTTTGAACAGGTGCCAGAGGGTATAGGAATGACTGCCATAGTGCTTTTCAAGACAAAGGATCATCCGGGGGATGTCGCTTCTGGAAAAAACATCCATTAATTCATCCCGCATAATATCATAGGTCTTTTTATCGACGTATTCGCGAGCCCCCCCCATAAAATTGTGGTTTCCCAGGTGAAGAACCGCAAACATCAGGGTATTTTCTTCCCACGTAGTATTGGAATGCAGGAAGACTTTCCCCAGGGCAAGCCTGAGTTCGCCGGATTCAGTCCTCTCGTATGCTTCGTTCCGGAGGGTATAATTCCTTATCTGGATCGTTTCAGAAGAGCCTGCAATCAGTGAGGACAATGCATAGTGAAATCCAACCCGTGAAAGATCAACAACTGCTGTCTGTACAAAATTTTTATATACCTGTGCGCCGCTTCCGTGGTCCGGCATGTTGCCTGGAGCTTTTTCCAGGATATGGATAAATTCCGGTTCCGGATCAACCCCCTCCAGTTCCCGCATAAGCTGCATTGCACGACAGGCATACTTCATTACCTGGACGGATTCGATGCCGGAAATATCCTCGAAAAACCACCCGCAGCTGGTATACATAAGCATACCATTTCTCTGCATCTCGAGCAGTTTGAGTACCCGGACCTTATCTTCCTTTGAAAGGTTCCTGACCGCATGGGTTGAGAAGAAAGCTTCGATAGTTCCCGGCGATCGGTCCAGGATGATGTCAATATAATCATCCCGCGCCTGCCAGGGATCTGAAACATACGAATGCATTCTGTCACCATAGAGTACCGCAAGTTTCTGAGAGAGCCAGTCCATTGCCTGACGGAGGGGTGCTCTCCACTTCTGCCGTGAGATGATCTCACAACTCTTGTCACCGGGAGGTGTATCCGGGACCGGGGAAGGGCCAGGGGGGTGAAGGGGCGTCACCCGGATACGGGAACCCGGGGTACAGCATCCGCAGTCACTTCTCCAGCGCTCGACACCGTGGGGGCAGCTCCACGACGTATTTTCGATAATTTCGACCTGATGGTCGGGTGGATAGGTACTCAGGTATTCGCCATAGATGGTAATCCGGGCAAGATTTCTGGATTCAAGGTGATGAAGGGCGTACGCAAGTGCCATGTCACCAAAGCGGTGGTGATGCCCGTAGGTTTCCCCGTCGGACGCAATGGTTAAAAGTCCTGATTGTTTCTGGTACCGGGAAAAATAATCCATCATCCGGTTGGCAAACCCTTCGCCATTTTCCAGGAGACGGGAAAACGCCACCTCCCGGGCAATGGTTTCTTCATAAAAAAAGATGACAATCGACCCACCGGATGGCAAACGGCACAGGTATGGCCGGGAACAATCAATGTTTCCCGTGCTTACATCTGTCCAACGGGAGTCATCGATCGGTCTGGTACGGCTGGCCTGTTTTGGAGAGAGTATCGTAAACATTATACCCTGTTCTGCCAGAATTTCCAGGGTTTCGATGTCAACTGCCGTTTCCGGAAGCCACATGCCTTCAGGTCGTCGCTTGAACCGGAAGATAAAATCCTTTATTCCCCAGAGTACCTGTGTACGCTTGTCCCTGCGGCTGGCAAGGGGCATGATAATATGGTTGTATACCTGTGCAATTGCTGAACCGTGCCCGGAAAATCGTTTTACGCTGTCCTTATCCGCTTCGAGAATGGCCCCGTACACTTCCGGCTGGTTGCGCTCCAGCCAGGTAAGCAGGGTGGGACCGAAATTAAAACTGATCCTGGCATAGTTATTGACAATATCAATGATCCTTTTATCCGAATCGAGAATCCGGGATGCTGCATTCGGTGCATAGCATTCGGCGGTGATACGTTCATTCCAGTCATGATACGGATATGCAGAATCCTCTATTTCGACTTCTTCAAGCCAGGGATTTTCGCGTGGTGGCTGATAAAAGTGGCCATGGATACAGACAAAACGACTCATGTCTCCCCCCTCTCACAAAAATCCCGCAGGCCTGACAGGCTCATTTCCGGGTATTCCCCGGTCTCTTTTTCCCAGATAATAATCTTCTGTGTGGTTATGTTTCAGGGTTTTTGTAGCTTATTCCCGCTCCTCTTCACTTACTCCTCTGCAACCTCCTTCTTCCCGCGCAGGTCCGCAAAAGTGCAGACCCTGAAGATCCGGTACGAAGGCGTGGGATCGAACCGTTTCGCGGCTCGGAAGGCGGGAAATTGAAAGGATGTACAGGTAAACTCTCATCAGGTCGAAGAAATTCTGCTGGGAATACACCATCAACGGTGAACAGAGTGAAATTTTGTCTTTAGATTTTTTGAAAAAATGTTAAATGGTTTCTCCTATTCATAAGAATCTGTATCTTCACTGGATAATGTATACTCAAAAGAAGATTCATCATCACAAGAATCTGTGACCAGGATCCGGCGCCACGCATCTTCAACAGACCGCGGGGGTGTTATTTCCTCTCGTAACTGTTTATAAAGAGAAATAACGCCTTGTTGAATAAAAAATTTATCCAGTGACTCTTTATCTTCCAATTTTTGCATGAAATTTTTGAGTGTATCTATATCTGCATCATATTGCGAATATTCACGCGCCTTAACTGCAAGAGCAACCCCTTCAGGTTCTTTATTGTTCATGGTCTGTCCTGATGTGTTTCGTTCCCGTGGTTAATAAGGCGTTCCTTTTTGCAAAAGCCTTTTTCGCGAGATTCTTTCAATGTACGGGCACGGTATTCTTGTTGTATTTTCCTGACGAATTCCTTCTCCTCTCCGCATTTCGCTTTCCCGATTCCCCGGAAAGGAAAAAAAATTACTGGTAGTAGGGAGGCCTGTCAGTCTCCTCACCGGAGGCGTTGCCGATATTCCTGCTCGTGTAATACCGGAAGGACTTTACCATGTTTTCATACGTTGCCTGGCTGAGCATGCCATGGGGGGTCATCGTGTAAATCATGACCGGGAGATACCCATTCTCGTTTGCCGAGGCCTTATTGCCGACGAAGACGACGGTCTCGCCCGGCGTTCCGGAATAGGGATCGCTCTCGACGTCGAAACGGATGTAGGTGATCCCGTTATAGGTAACGGTAGATTCGTTGAATACTGCACCGGAACCACGGATGATATTCCGGATATTCTGGTCCACGCTGAGCGACGAGGAGTAAGAGAAGATGGTCAGCGAGTCGGCGAGCTCGGAATAGTTGCCACTATTATCGTCTATGGTCCCATTTGCCCCGCCTGAGGCCGGGTTGAAGATAGTCGTTTTATAGAGGAGGTTGTATTCGGACGTGGTCGCCCGGATGGTTGCGCCGGCATAACCGATCGGTGCAGAGATGGTGAAGAGAAGCGGTGTGTCCTTGATGTTCGCCGGGAGGGGAATAGCGGGTGCGACCGGTGTCGGTACGGGAATCGGGGTTGTGGGTACTGGGGTCAAAACAGCAGTTGGGGTTTCAGTCAGGACGCTCGTCGGCAGAGGTGAAGGGGTCGGCGGGGGCTGGACGGTCTGGGTGCACCCGGCTGCCATAAGCAGGACGGCAATCGCACAGGCAGATGCAACAAGCAGGGAAGTTTTCATACTCTCTTGGTACACGTGGCAGTTAATATAAACTCCTGAGTTTTTGGCTCTGCAGGGCACCTGTAAAAAATAATCTTAACCCGATGGTTACACGAATCAATTGTTTCAGATTTTGCAACAACCGGTTAGAAGGATATACTTCTACGCCCAATGGAGGTTATCCTCAAGAGTGGTATGAAATTTTTTTACCTTTCATGATATTCTCCAAAAAAAATTCATATCCGGAATTGGAGTTGAAAACAAAAATGACTGACAAATTAAAAGTGAAGGCCAGGATAGCTCGCGGTGACGGCAGCGTAGCGCCACATCACGCATCAGGTGCTGCAAAAACCGGTGACCACGGGCCCGTTCCGGGTGAAGGAAAGGTCGAACCCCACGACCGGGAGAGCGGGGTTAGCACATCTGTCAGCGAGCAAAAACTCATCTGCCCCCGGTGCGGAGAACCAACCCTCCGTGCAGAATTCCCCGATCATTATGAAACCTGGATCAAATGTTCGTCATGCGGCTTTTTTATGGGGATGAGTAACGAGGAGTGGCACCGTATGGAGAACAGTCCCAATATTATCAAAAGTATCAAAAAAATGGCGGTTAAGAAAAAACTCGTGAAAAGTTAGCCCCTGTTTTTCCGGATAATTGACCCGGTATAGGGAAATCGCGAGATGGCATTCAGCCTTCACGGCATTAAATGTCGCAGACGAAGGTGATTTCGGAACCGGTAAAACCATCTTCAGGAAGTCCCCGGATATGCATCCCGATTGCCTCCAGTATCTGTTCTTCAGCATCTTTTTGGGTCTTTCCCGGTGCGACACGGCCGGGAAGATAAGGTGAATATGCCGGGAAATTTTTTCCTGCTTTTTCACTCACTTCCAGGAACCTGTGCATAGGTATCACTCCCTGATTCTCGCTTGTTTGATAATACGGGTTATCGTACCGGACTCATGCATACCAGATCAATACCGGATTAACCATTCATCGTAATGTCCGTATAAAGGCAGATTCACAACAACAATCAATGATTTTTCACGCTTCTTCACGGCACGGTTTTGGTGGTTTCATCAGGGTGAACGCAATGACAATTCCCACTACTGCAAGCGTGAGCACATACGGGAATACCCCGATATAGGATCCTGTCGACGTCTTGATGAACCCTGCCAGCTGCGGCCCGGCAATCGCGCCGGCACCATACGCCAGGAAGACGACCCCGTAACACCTCGGGTAGTCGCGGGTGCCGAAATACGAGCCGGTGGTTGTCGGTGCGATGGCCAGCCAGCCCCCCAGACATCCCCAGAGTACTGCAAAAGCAAGGATGTACACCGGTACGACCGGGACCTGCCACATGAGCAGCGATGCCAGTGCGATCAGGACGAACGATACCATGGCAGCATTCCGGGGCGTTATTTTGTCGGTGAGTGCACCAAAGACGGGACGTCCGGCCCCGTTGAAGATCGCAAAGAACCCTACGAGGAATGTCGCAAACCCGGCTGCAATTCCCACATCGGTGCCTGCCGGTTGTGCTATCGAGACTGCCATGAGGCCGGCAAGACTGCCGATGAAGTAACAGGCCCAGAGCCCGTAGAATGACGAGGACCTGAGCATCCGGGAGCGGCTGCATTCGCAGGGTTTTTCCTCACCGGGTTTCAGGGCAGGGGGTGTCCACCCTGACGGGACCCATCCGGGGGCCGGGAATCTCAGGGGGAGCGCAAGCAGTGTCGTGACAACAATAATCATGACACCGAAGGCCCTGAACGTGTTCATCACTCCGGAGGCCCCGATGAGCCAGCCTGCGATATTGGCGGTGAAGAACGCGGAGAACCCGACGCCGAGGACCGTGAGCCCGACTGCAAGGCCCCGGCGGTCCGGGAACCAGCGTGCTGAAACAGCGACCAGCACGCTATAGGCAATACCCACACCGATACCCCCGATCACGCCATACATGACGGAGAGTACCGCGACAGAAGACGAAAAGGAAGCCAGGAGCCAGCCAAGGCCGGTCAGCACACCCCCGCTGATCGTCACGTTACGGGGCCCGTACCTGTCGATGATCTTCCCGGTAAACGGCATGGTAACTGCAAAGACCGCAAGAAACACGGAGAATGGCATCAGGATATCATTTGCCGTTACTGCCTGGCCAAGCTTACCGGTATAATAATCAGTGAGTGGCCCGACAAAGACACTCCAGGCATAGATCGAACCCATCCAAAGGTTGATTATCAGGCCTGATGCGACGAGCACCCACCTCCCCTTCTCCAGGGGCATCCCGAAAAGTGATGGCACTTCCCTGGCCGGGCTATCCTGCATACCGTTGCCTCCCTTTATAAAAAAAACTGAAGGGGTTATTCCTCCATCCCTGGGATAGTGCCCGGACCGGTGCCTGTCTCTTGTCCCTTAAGCACCGGTCGCATGATTGTACCGATCCGGGTTCCGGGCAGGATACCGACAGGGTCATGAGGATAGTACTCAGGTGTATAAAGAGGGGTAAGGGGAAAAAGGTTGCCGGGAAGTGGTCAGTTCCGTACAGCCAGGAAACACGTTCCGGAGAATCTCTCCCGAATGCATTCGGTGAATTGTTCCGGAAGGATTCGGGAATGATATATCAGGAGGGATAAAAAATCAGAGGACCGGGATGCGACGGGTGAGTTCGGCCCCGTCGCTGCTAATGGACTTCCTGATAAGTTCCTTTACACCGCTGAACGCAGGGGCAGGCAACACCATCTGCCAGATACGGGTCATGTTCTCACGGTCATCGTGCCCGATTAAGGGAAACAACCAGGCCACCACTTCCGGGAACCGTTCCTGGGGAATCATACCGGCCATAATACCCGGTGCCTTCCCCTGCTCGAGCAGGGAGATTCGTTCCCTGAAAATCCGGTAGAGATGGGTATCTTCCTTGTCCAGGTGTATATCCAGGTGAAAACGAAATGCAGCCGCAGCCCGGGCCGTTTTCAGGGAGTCGCGTACAGAATAAGACGTATTCAGTTCGTCAAATGCCGGGTCCAGGCCACGGTGATCCATCATATACGCCTCAGCAACCAGAGGGGCGACATTTTCGACAGCGGGAAAGACAGCTGCTTCTTCTCCATGGGCATGCCAGACCAGTATTTCGTTAAAAAACCGGAATCGCTCGATAGTGACCGCGAGGCCTTCCTTTCCCCTCGCCGGGTCCAATGCAGCGAAATCGATACGCTTCATATCATTCCTGAACGCATTGTGAAACGCCCGTATCGCATCAAGAGGTTCTACCAGGTGAATTCATCCAGCAAAGTCATTAAAAAATTTTACTCGTACACAGCCCCGGCATCTGCACCTGCCCGGCATCAGATGTCACAACCGTTACAAGTTTTGTCGGAAAACTCCTGGCAAAAGGGAGGAGCCGCTTGGATGGTGCCCCGCGGTGCTGCAGTATCGTGAAGAAATACTGATAAGCATATCGGGAGCTATGGTGAGGTATGGATTTCTTTGACTCGGCATACCGGGGCACACCTCCCTGGGACATCGGCCGCCCCCAGAAGGAGTTCGTTGAACTGGTCCGGAGGGGAGAGATAACCGGATCTGTCCTTGACATAGGGTGTGGGACCGGGGAGCATGCCCTCTTCTTTGCCGGGGAAGGGCATGAAGTGTGGGGGGTTGACTCCGCCCCCCTGGCGATCCAGAAGGCAAAGGAGAAGGCAGCCGCACGAGGACTGCAGGTGCATTTTCTTGTCCTGGACGCATTGGACCTCTCCGGGCTCCACAGGAAGTTCGATACCGCCACCGATTCAGGGCTCTTCCATACCCTGTCCGATGAAGACCGCCCGCTCTTTGTGGATAACCTTGCAGCCGTCCTGTCCCCGGGCGGGAAGTACTTCATGCTCTGCTTTTCCGACCAGGAGCCCGGCGGATACGGGCCGAGGAGGATAACCAGGGGAGAGATAGAGGATAGCTTCCGGGACGGGTGGTCCATCAATTACATCAGGGCGGCGGTCTTCGAGAGCCGCACCCGGGCCGAAGGACCCCGTGCCTGGCTCTCGTCGATATCAAAAAAATGATGAATAGCAGACAGGAACGCCGGCAAGGACAGGTTCGCAGGGCAGCTGTGCGGTCACCGCGGTGAAGGTCAGTTGATCCATAAAATTTGATCTGCCTGCTGGTCGATCCATGCAGCCTTCTCCAGACCTCACACCGGGCACTTACCAACCTCCGCAGTTGGACCGGTTCGTCCTCGACCAGGCGTTACAAGATGACCCGTTACATAATCAGGTGTCTTTTATAATAAAAAATGACGCCAGTATCAGGGAGTATTTATACAAAAATCCATGATTTTTCGCTCTAATGGGGGTGATCCAGGAATATCTCCGCACCCGGGATGAGAGGATAAACGCCGTAACCAAATTGTTTTTCAAGTCACCTCACCCTAGTGATCTGCAAGTTGAAAGGGCAGGTTCTCTATGGCTCTGCAGCACTCTGTGGTTCTTTCAGTTGTATTCATTCTGCTTATCGTATCTGCTGGCTGCATCAATACCTCCCCGGGAAACCCGCCTTTACCGACAATGAATACGTGTCCTGCGTCAGGGTGTAACTGGAATGAGACGCCTCTCCTCCAGATTGTCGGGGATGTCACCGGTCGTGGCATACCAGGAGGTACTATAGATAATATCACCTTTACGGTCGGGCTTACCGACATCCATAATTCTGTCGATATGGAACGTCTTTCTATAGTTTATGCGGATGCAATCCGTACAGAAACTCTCCGTCCGGTAGATGGCTTTCGTGGAGATCCCCCTCAGGGCCATTGGGGTATTGTACGGGTGGATAAGGAAGTGGGAAATCCCAACAACCGGCTCGATAATGAAGAACGGTTTACCATAACGATAAATCCCAAGGCTCCACTTGTTCCCGGCCAGTTTATCACGATTGATATAAAACCCCCGAATGGCCGTTCTCTCACTATCCGGAGAGTTGCCCCGCCCACCATCCGGGCTGACAATATTCTTTTACTCCTGTAATCAGCACACGACGTGACGCTTCTCCTTTGAGAAAAACGATTATCATAAACCGGGGGCTCATTTTTGTCAGAATTGTGAGCGATGAGTGGCTTGAGAGGAAATTCCCTTAAAGTATTTTCCTTCAGCATATCATATCTGTGTACATAGGGAAACCGGCATGATTTACACGATTGCCGCTATCATCAAATCAGCAGGCCGGTGAGCATGGTGATCGATATCAGGCTGCCCGAATTCCACGAACGACTCTGCGGCGGAACACAAAAACACTTACAACGTTTCCGGGCACTGATAGCATTCGATCTGGTATATTTTTCGCGCCGGAAGGAATGATAATCTTCTGTGATGATGGAGGTCCATAAAAACAAAGGGGAGAAGGGAGAGAGATGGTATACTATCATGAGTGATAATACACCCTTCCGGGTGTGATGGATTATGCTGACCAGCCATAAACTCCTGCAGCAGTACTGGCATGACGACCGCTACGAGATCGGGAACATCCGGGTCTGGTATATCGACCGCGGCGCACCGCACGACCGGTCCAGCGTGAGCGGCCCCGATATCAGCCTGGAGCCATACTACATGAACATCCGGACAACCGGTGGTGAGAAACCCGTACCCTATCACCGGATCCTGCTTATTACCTATGAGGGGAAGGTCGAATTCGAGAACCAGAAGGTCCAGGGACTGGCATCTCAACTCATGGCAGAGAACCACCGGAGATAGCCGGTCCGGGTTGCCTGGGGGGCGGTCCTCTGCCAGACAACTTAAAAGCCCTCCGGGCACAACGATGATCCATGCCACCCGGTTCCCCGCATGCCGATATTGGTCAGATCTTCATGGAGAAGACGAAGTACCGCTACCTTACAACTTCTGACCAGGAGAAACACCTGCCCCAGCCGCCGCTTGAGATCCCGCCCGATCCAGGAAAACCAACCTTCGACCTCCCGAAACCGGAGACGATCAGTGTCCCTCCCCGTGATTTGCGGGCTGCAATTGAAGAACGGCACAGTATCCGTGCGTACGCAAAAGAACCCCTCACCCTTCCGGAGCTGGCATTTCTGCTCTGGTGCACCCAGGGGGTAAAAAAAGGTGCCGGCACATATGCAACCTTCCGCACGGTCCCGTCAGCCGGGGCCCGCCACGCGTTCGAAACCTACCTGCTCATCAATAATGTCGACGGGCTTGAGCCGGGACTGTACCGGTACCTCGCCCTCACCCACCAGCTGCAGCAGCTCGACCTGGACCCGACGCTGCATATCCGGATCGCGGAAGCCTGTTTCGGCCAGCAGTTTATCATGCGGTGCGGTGCAGTCTTCCTCTGGGTCGCCGTCCCCTACCGGATGACCTGGCGGTACAGCGAGCGGGGCTACCGGGAACTGCACAAGGATGCCGGGCATGTCTGCCAGAACCTGTACCTGGCGGCATCGGCAGTCGGCTGCGGGGTCTGTGCAATCGCCGCGTACGATGACGATAACATGCACAGCATTCTGGGCATCGATGGCGTGGACCAGTTCCTGATCTATCTTGCAACGGTCGGTAAGACAGGTCAGGCAAACAGGTGAGAATCCCCGGGAAGTTTCGCGTGAGATATGCCGTAATCCAGGATCACAAAAAACGTGAGCGGTAACCCGCAATTTTTCGTGACCTGCTGCGATCCTTGACCCCTCCTTTTGCCAGAATAAGCCTTGATTGGGGAGATTTAATTACTACCGGATATATCTGCCTGCATCGTTCCCAAACCAGATCGGTGAAAAATTACCCTCCTCAGATGGTAACGTTCAGGACCATACGGATGATGATGCCGATGATAAAGGATATCGCAGCAATGCCGAAACTGATTGCAAGCATTTCAGCAAAGCGTCTCCAGAAGGGAAGATCGTTGGCCACAGATATGTAGAACATGAACAGGAATATTACCAGCACAGCAACCAGCAGGGTGAACACGAGAGCGTAATACGGGCTCGCAAGAACAAGGAATGGCAGGATAAGCAGGGCCACGGTCACTATGTAGGCAAGACTGGTGTATAATGCAGCCTTCTTCGGATCTGTGGCAGCACCTCCGGATTTCTGCGAGAGATACTCTGAAGATCCCATGGAGAGTGAAGCGGCGACCCCGGTTATGAGCCCCGCCACCGCGATGATCCGCGAATTCTGGAGTGCAAAGGTGAGACCGGCCAGCATACCGACAAATTCGACGAGGGCATCGTTGAGTCCCAGGACAACTGAACCCATATACCTGAGGCGGTCTTCATCGATGAGAGCAATGAGTTCACGCTCGTGGATTTCTTCATTTGCCAGGATCGCCGGTATTTCGGGGATCTTATCCATGAGGGCCTTATCAGAAGACTGGGCACGCTTTTCCACCCCTTCCATGAGTTTGATTGCAAACGTTATGCCAAACACCCGTGCGATAAGGTAATAGAACCAGATACGGGGGGTCCCGGGTTCCACTTCCTTGTGGGTATACCGTTTCCATATCCCGTAGTGCCCGAGCTCGTCCTGTGCAATCCGGGCCAGCACTTCGCGGTTGTGGGGGTCTTTTTGCGCGGCAGCGAGTTTTTTATAGATATGATATTCGGTAATCTCACCCCGCTGCATGGCTATCAGGGTTGCAGTAAGTGCCGGGTCGAACATGGTTTCTGACATGATATACACCTGGTATCTTCCTCGCGTGAGAATCCCGGAGCCCGGCCGGGATCCCCGCACCTTATTTTTTCAGGATCCCGTTTGCAAACGTTTCAACCGTTGCAGTGAATGTCCCGTTGTCAACATCACGTTCGACCGTAGATGCCGAGGAGACAAAATGCATCCCCTTCTTCTCAAGCTGCTGTTTAACGGAAGCAACCGCACTCTCTGCTCCCCGCCCTCCCATCTCCGCGATTACGTGGAAAGGTTTTTCTTCACCGCCGCTCACAGCGGAACAATACTCGTTGACAAACGGCGGCACCTTGTGGGACCAGACGGGTGTCGCAATGATGAGCCCGTCAACACCGGCAAGGTTGGTCTTGCACGGCTTTATAGGTGATTTCATCGACAGGAATGCCTTCATCCCGCCGATCGCAATATTAAAATTACCGGTTGGTTCGATCCTGACCAGCTCTGCATTCACCCGTTCAGCAAGGGCAGTCGCAACCTTCTGCGTGTGCCCCTTCCATGAAAAATACGCAATACGGATAACCATGGATAATCCCTTCATGGAATAATAGCCCCGCACCATAAAAAGGATTGGGGAGGCGATAGAAAATCTTCCCTCTGATCTCAGGGTGCAATTCCTGAAAACCGACGGGAAAAAGATCGCCTTTGTTCCGTAATGTCCTGACCCACGCGTATTCCGGAACGCTATTTCGTGATATATTCCCATCAAAGAATGATACGCAACTATATTGTCTGATACAACTAATATAGGTAAGCAGAAGAAGAACGAGGCAAGAATGGGACGCATCCGGACAGATTCAACAAAACGATACCAGTGTGCATCGCTGATTTGCGATTATTTGCTCAAGAAAAATATTACGCATGCTGCCGTAACAGCACGGGATATTGCAAAATTTCATCACCTGTCTGGCAAATCCTCCCAGTCAATCAGTGCAATGCTGAATTTTTTATACAGCAACCGCATCAGGGAGACCCGGTTCGGATTTTATATTTTAGGAACGCTGGCTTTTAAAAAAGTTGATTATCCCCACCGGTACTCCATCGAACTGATTGATGGTGCCAGGGGTTTGCTCTGATTTTGTGCATCTTTGCAAATGATTATACCGAAAAATATCCCTTTTTTTCATACTTGCCAGGAGTTAAGACGGTGGAACGTTTTTTGCACTGGTGGCACGTGGCATCCCTTGTTTCCCGGTAATAATCTTTTGGGGTTTTGTTTATAATCGAATTGTCATTCAGGCAGGAAGGACAGGTAAACCGGATAACGTACCCGGCCCTTGTTCCTGTAACCTCTTGTTTTAAAGATAGTTTTGTCATAGTATCATTCTTCGTGATGCTTGTCATACCGGATTGAAATACGTCCCAACCAGGTTGATTAATTCTCTTACTGCTAACCAAGAGGATTTTGCAGGAGATGGGGGGTTTACCGCTGTTACCGGGCAATCCTCAGGAGAGCGGAAGTATGCCAAAATCGTTTGTGGTTATACTACTATTGGTAGTCCTGACGTATAGTATGATGGGATGCTATCAGTTATATTAACAGGAAAGTTCTTTTACCTGCAACCAATTCTTCTTTATGCCATCCCAGAAAAAATGCCCCCTGAAGTTCGGACCCGCAGTCAGTATTGAGGGGATGATCATTGAAGTCCCCTGCAGTGGCAAGGACTGTGCATGGTTTTTTGATAACCATTGTGCGATCCTCAGTATTGCAAAAGAATTATGCACGAACCAGAAAAAGAGGGGACTGAAGGGTACATCGGCTAATTAATAAAAAAATACTCAAGGGATTGTGAATTATTGTCCGGCAGCGTGCGGCTCCCAGGAGAATACTGATTACTGCAACACCACGGGCATCCCGGGGAATTTCCCGTAACGGTGTACAGCGGTGACGAGTGCGTCGCGTCCCGGGGATAGTCCTACCAGTGCTGGGGCAGTAACGGGAAATTTTTCTACCGGGCGGTGATTGACAATAAAAACGCGGTACAGATTATGGAGGTGTGCTCTCCATACCATTATATAATGTGAACAGTATGTATTGTTTTTAATAAGGGGGTCTCCCTTTCACGATGTTCGCTACTGTATCGCATGAATAGTATTACCGGAGTGAAGTATGTTTGAAAAAATTTTGTTCCCGACCGATTTTTCAGAACCGGCAAAGACTGAACTCAATTGTATTACCAGTATTCCCGGGATCCGGGAAATAGTCCTTCTCCACGTAGTCAGACAATCCGTAATCCGAGGAGAAGTGGCGATGGTTGAAAACCTTGCAGTTCACGCCGCTGAAGTATACCTTCAAAAGGCAAAAACCTACATTGCAACCCTCAACCCGGATATCCGGGTGAGGCTTGATGAAACGACGTCAACCGATATCCCCGAAGCAATTCTTGAAAAAGCAGAAGAACATGGTGTCGACCTGATTGTTATCCACGCAAATATCAAGAGCACCATAACCGGCATTTTCCTGAATCGTGTACCTTCGACAGTCCTCTGCCGTATCAGTAAAATCAATGTCATGATTATGCCCGATAAACTCGTCGGGACCCTGACCGGTAAGACATTTGAAAAGTTCTGCCCGATGATCTTTTCCCGTATCCTCTGCCCGATAAATTTCTCAGAGTTTTCGATGAAGGTAGCAGCTCTTGCCGGCACCCTGAAGGGCGTGGGAGAGATCATTCTCCTGCATGTAGTCCAGAAAGGCGAAGGAGTGGATGATCCTGAGGCTGTTACACCAGTGGAATTCCAGATAAAAACAATCTGCAACAACCTTACCGCACAAGGCATCAAAGCCAGGACTATCGTAATGGCGGGTAAACCTGAGACCGATATTCCTTGGGTAGCACAAGAGGAGGACGTATCACTCGTCTGGATGAGATCTGCAGCACAAGGCTGCCTTCATGACTTCTTTTTCGGCAGCCTGGTGCATGACGTGGTCATGAACTCGACACGGCCGGTGATCGTCATCCGGTCGTATGAATAACAAGGATCTTTTCCTCCCGTACCCTGAGAACCGCGATAAAAAGGAAGGTGAAGGGGGGTTTACGATAGCGGACTGATTAACCGGGTCAGAAATCCTGAGACCTCAATTCCCCGGCAGGTCAGTTCCGTGCGGCAGTACCGGTGCCGGTGTCCCGTACGAAATCCTGCATCGGGTGTCCCACCCGGAAATGTGCTCCCCTCTGTTCACCGGCATTAATAAAATTTCGCTGCAGCGGAATGATTTTTTTAAAACTGACTTGGTCCTCGTACTTTGTGCGATTATCGTTCTTTCCGGTTTTAAGCTAATCCTGGTGCTGTTCCCTGAAAGAAAGGAACCCTCCGCGGCGTGTCGTTTAATGTCCAGAATAGGAGAGATTGAGGTCCGTGCCAGGTAAGGCCAGTGCTGGAAACCTGCGTCTGGATGGATTTTTATGAAGTCCTGGAAAAAAAGGGATTTTTGGTGTTTTCACCAGGTCCATAGGGAATTGTTGCTGAGCTTGGACCAGGTGGAGAAGGGGTTAATTCCCGGTTATTGACACAACCAAGGTTGTGACAAATCTATCGTTTCCTTCCATCATTTATAAATTTTTTTATAATGCATCATGTAAGATCTTCAGAATGTACCCGTGAATGGTTTTTTTACCGGTTATCCTACCATCGGCATTTCTCAGAGATAAAGAATTTTTTTCCGATGATAATTTTTTTGATCTGAATCATGAGGAGTCAAAAGAACAAGGCAACCGGGACCCTGCAATACAACGGCATAACTCTCCTAGCGTTCACGCAGCGCAAGCCAGTACCACAGGAAATTGATGACAATTGTTCCGGCAACCATAAAGAAAAACCATGCAAAGAGCTGCATCTCAAAGGAGAGATCACCAAATATCACATCACTGATGGGTTCAAAAAGGATCGACAGAAAAATCCAGAAAAGGAGAGTGAAAATAATCCTGGTCCTGTTCATACCGGTGATCAGTTCTCAGTGGTTCTCGAATAAAAAGAGATCATGAGTGAAAGGGCTATGCATTTTAAAAGATCTGTGTCCTTGGGAGTAAGACCAGAAAAAAAGCTGCAGGGATTTTTTTATTCCGGTAAACGGCCGGTACAGGGAATACATAAAAACCAGGAGACATATTTTAAGAGTATTTTCATAGAAGAATTCTTTCGTTTATTACAGATCTGAATAAATTTCCTGGTTATTCCTGCCAAAAAGTGTTCCGATACCATTATTTCCCTTATATCCTGGTAAAAACCAAAGCACCACCCGTATCTCGTCCAATCCCCTACCTCCAATCAATAACCTTATCTTCGTTCTCGTCCGATTCCCCTCTAACAGGAGTGATTATACATGAAAGTAATCGGCTTGAACGCAAGTCCCAAAGGAAAAGATAGTAATACCCTCCGGCTGGTGAAAGCCGTCCTGGCAGGTGCGAAAGACGAGGGTGCAGAAACCGAACTTGTGGATATCTACACGTTACATATCGGGTACTGCACTGCCTGCGGTACCTGCTATGCAAAGGGGGAGTGCACCCTGATCGATGATTTTCCGGATCTCTTTGACAGGATGATGAATGCCGAGGGGATTGTGCTTGGCGCTCCCAATTTTGTTGATTCCGTACCCGCCCCGATGAAAGCGCTCTTTGACCGCATGGCAGATGCCATTCACTGCCAGATGCTGACAGGAAAATTCGGTTGTTCAGTCTGCACGGCCGGGGGAAGTGGCGAGCAGGAAGTTGTAGGATATATGAACAAAGTACTCACAACGCTTGGCACGACCGTAGTGGGAGGGATTGGAGTAGCGATCGGCAGGGACCCCGCGGCACTCGGCAAAGCCGAAAAGGAAGCCCATGAGATGGGAAAGAAGCTGGCCCGGTCAATCAGGGGTGAATATTCCTATCCCGAACAGGACGAGATTCACCGGCAGAAGAGGGAGTACTTCTGCCAGCTGGTGAAATACAATAAGGAGCGGTTCTCCCATGAATATGACTGGTATGTCCAGATGGGCTGGATGAAATAAGCCGGGTGAACTGGAATGAAGAGTATTACCGCAGAAAAACTCCGGCTTGATTATGAACCAGTGGCAATTCTCTGGAGTAATACAAGACCTGAAGGTGCACTGCAGATAAAACCGCATGTACAGACCTGCATCATGCCTTTTTTTGCCCAGGTCGTGACGAAAGGAAAAACTGCCGTGTTTGACCGGGAGACCTATGGGTGCCCCGGTGCCCGTGCAGGGCTTGGTTTTGGCAACGGATATTACGATGCGTTCGGTGGCGCCGGTATCGATTTCATGGCGGCATTCTTTGTGAAAGGTGCAGAGAGCAGCAAAGATCTGGATTCCTATTGCGCGACCGTGCAGCATATACCCGGACGGGAGCGTGCCAAGTTCATGCAGGGTGAACGCCTTCACACGAATACGGAAAAGGCAAAGCGGTTCATGACCGTGGACCTGCCGATCACGGATATTGCCGAACGCTACGTGATCTTCACACCCCTTGCCCGGGTGAAACCCGGTGAGCACCCGGTCGTAGTGGTTTTTGTTGCAAACCCGTTGCAAATCAGCGGGCTCGTAACCCTTGTCGGGGCAATCCGTGAGGGTACCGATCCCGTGCGGGTCCCGCCCATGGCTGCCTGCCAGCAGATCGGGGCATTCGTATATGATGAAGCAAAAAAAGAGCGCCCGCGGGCAGTGCTCGGTTATACGGACCTCGCAGCACGGGCAAATGTGGGCAGGACCCTGCCGGGGAATATGTTCACGTTTGCCGTACCATTTTCACTCTATGAGGAGATGGAGGTGGAGGCAAAAGACGGGGTGTTCGACGGCCCGATCTGGAAATCACTTGCCGGGGAGCAGTAATGGAGAATAATCATGACTGAAATACCTTTCAGGGAAATCGGGGCGAGGCTGAAGTCAGCATTCAGGCTTTCGACACGCCCTCTCGCGGTGTACGGATCAGAAGTCCTGCCGCCGGGCATTCCCCGGATGACCGACGTGAACCGCTGTTTCGCCGTTTCCCTGTTCCGGATGGCAACAGGAAATGAGGTATCAGCGATCTATGTCAGTGCTGATACTCAGGAGGGCTGTTGTCCCGGGGGGCTCTACCATGTGGGGTTTATTCCAGTGCCCGATGAGATCAAGTTTTTTGTATCGACCGGCAGGAAAGACGTTCGCGGCGGGGCGGCGGAATACCTGAAGGCAAGCCCGGAGCTTGTCGAACGCTGTACGGTGGTGGCAGGACCGATCCACCCCCCGGGAAAATATCTCGTGGTGCAGGCATGTGAGACCCTTCCGGATGCCGGACCTGCCATCAGATCCCTCTGCTGCTTTGGTACCGGTGAGCAGGTCCGGAACATGGCGGCACTCATTCACTTTGACCGGGACGACCCGTTCTCACCCGTTATCGTCCCATGGGGATCTGCGTGTTCGACATATATCACGTTCCCGGCGGGCCTTGCAGACTACACGCCACGCGACACTGCGTTCATGGGACCGCAGGACCCGACGCAGAACCATTCCCTTCCCCCGGGCATGATGGCGTTGGGCGTTCCCGCGGAAATGGCCCGGAGGATGGCAAAGAACCTGGACTCGTCATTCGTTATCCGGAGACCTCATGTGACATTTCCTGACCATGAAAAGGGAAAGACGAACTGAAGCCGCCCGGATTTTTGATGGATATGAGAAAAAACAGATTATTTTTTCCGGGTAAAAGGGGGGGGTCCTTACCATTGATTATCCTGATCAGGTAAGATCGGTTTGCGGGCCGGGAAAACTTCCAGGGAATTTTTCAACTATTTTTGTTTATGATCTGTTGTCTGCCGGAAGTGACTGCGCTTTATAGCCCCGTGACCGTCCGGTATTTGCCGGGACTGTTTTATTACGGCGGATAGTCGCCGTTTTGTTTCACATAGTCGCGGACAAACATGACTAACCCGATAATGATCGCACCTGCCAGGATGACGATTAAAAGATCTGTGAGGTAACCGAGGTACTCGTTGATGATAGAGATGCCCCCGAAATAGTACCCGAGCATCAGGAGAGTTCCACTCCAGACCACCGAACTTATGAAATTGAATACCACATATCTCCGGTACTTCATCGCGTCCAGCCCCGCGATAAATGACGGCAGGTTCAGGACCGGCAAAAATCGGCTGAGGATCAACGTGACCGGGCCAAATCCTTCCATCATATCAAGGGCTTTCCGGACATTCTGATTGTGAAGGACTGCCACGGATATCCTCCGGCGGATCGCAACGCCGAACAGCCTCCCGCTCCAATAGTTGAATTCGTACCCCGCAAACCCACCCCCGACAGCCGTGACAAGCAGCCATTCGATTGACAAACCATTGACCATGGCTACTGCCCCGGTCAGGAACAAGAAAGTATTGTCGGGAATCAACCCACCAACTATAGTGGATGCGAGCATAACGATGACGAATACCAGCAGGTACAGCCATATCCCGTACTGGAGGAGCTGGTTGGGGATGAAGAGGCTGGTAAGCGGCAACGGGACTGCGATGATGGGAAGCACAGTATATCAGCTTTGGGTGGTATTACATAAGACCTGATTAATAAATGCAATGCAACGATGCCATGCCAGACTTTATTATTTTATCAGAAAAGGATATCAATTGAGAAAGATCCGGACAGACTTTACCACCTTTAATCGGATCTTCCGGAATTCTCATTCCCTGTTCATCCCATGCGTTTTGCAGATTTGTTTATTAACATCGGATGCGCAATCAAATTATTTCTTACCCGGGGCAGAAGGGCACATTCCGGTCTTGACTAATGGCTGGAGGGGGAAAAAAATATGAGTGTTATTCTGCTGTCGACTCAGACAGTTGCTGTTGCTGCCTGGTTCATAACTGAGCTGATCGATGAACCCGCGTTGCCGGGTGTACTCGCTCTTAGTGCGGTCCGGGCTGCGGTACAGT
>JACTUB010000008.1 GCA_015660885.1 Methanoregulaceae archaeon
CACCTGTTTCCATTTTTCAGCATCCGGAACACCGAGAATTGAACCATCGTGAACAAAGATCTCGTTAGCGCAGGCTGGGCCGCAGAGTTTGGCGTTGGATTCCGGTTCCTCGACTGCCACCCTCACCTTGGCACTCCCGAGTATACCCTCCCAGGCATCAAACGAGCACGGACCCTGAGCGGTTGCATTCGCAAAAGCGACGTTTGCAATGGCGGCGGCGAGTATCTTTCCTTCCGGTGAGGTGGGTTCTTCACGCAACCTGACCGCACGGGCGATCTCTTGGTCGGTCAGGGCGCGGGGGAAGAACTGAGGGAAACAGAGTTGCCGGACATCATTTGCGTTGTACGCGATCATCGCGAGCCGTTCTACCCCAAGCCCCAGGTTCATGACCGGGACGCCGACGCCGTATTCAGCGAGTGCGGAAGGAGAGTACATACCAAAGGTGGCCACTTCCACCCAGCCGTGTACCGGGTGGCGTGCGTAGACTTCCGTCTGGGAATCCGGCATATAGTATTTGGAGCGTTTCTCATCCGGCTGGAACCGGAAATCAGTATACCCGAATGCAGAGAGGAGTGCCCTGCTTACTGCTTTCCCCTCTTCATTGGTTACATCCTCACCTGCGACGATACATGATGCAGAATGGTAGGTCATCAGCCGTGTGGGACCTTCGGCCTGTTCGCGCCGGAAGCAGCGATCAACCGAGAAAAGCCGGAGGGGCATCGGTGAGCGCTCCCAGATAGCGCCTAGTGTTATAAACCAGCCGCTTGTCATATGGCTGCGCAGCGTGCTGCGCGAGGACTCGGGGACGAGAGCCCGGAACTCCGGGAAGACCGCTTCAAGGATGTGCACGACAAGGGCATCATCCACGCCAAGGACTTTTGCAAGCTCAATGGTGAGTTCATCCCCATCGATCTCAGATTTCTTGTATGCGTGGAGTGTCTCCCGTAAGTGTTCCTCGGTCTCTTTTGTCATCGGGGGGTACGGTGAGTGACGATGAGCCTCAACAACCGGAACGGAACCAGTATGGGCAAGCGGACTTTTGTGGCTCGTGAGGATCTCGTTGATCTCATCGAGCTGCTTTCTTGCAATTCCCACGTTCGGCCGGGGGAGCCCCCCGAGATAGAACACCCGGTCCAGTACTGCCATTGCCTCTGGACCAAACTGGCGGTAAATATCCTTTTCCTCGATGATTACCGGGTTTTCCGCCTCGTCAAAGCCAAGCGAGAGGTACGTCTCGCGCAGCCGGTTAATGGTGGCAAAAATCGGGTGTGCCAAAGCCCGCTTATAGCCCAGGTGCGGGTACTTCCCTTCATGTCCCGATGGTGTCAGAACTGACGGCCCCTCATGCCATGTCCCTTCAAAATTCTCATGTGTCTTTTGCTTCCAGTCTTCAGGATTGAACCTCATATCTCACGCTCCAGGCAGACTACCCTGCTCAGCACATTCTCATCTTTTATCCGGTAATCGCATGCAGCTGCGATCTTTTCAGCAAATGAGCGTACCCGCACGTGTTCCGGCATATTCTCCCGTATCAACCTTTTTCTACTGTATCCCAGATACATATATCCTTTTACCTCTACAAACATCGAGCCGGACTCCTGCAGGAGTGCTGCATACCGTTCCGGCGAAAAATCGTTTAAACCTTTGACAAGTGTAATCCGGACTGCAGACCGCCGTGAAGCAAGAAATGTGAGGCTCTCTATTACCTCTTCCCAATAATTATCGAGCGGGCGACAGAGGGAAAGGTATGTCTGTTCATCCGGAGCGTCCAGTGAGACGTACATCTGGTACGGGTGGCAGCGGGCAAGCATATCGGGATTGGTACCATTGCTCACAAGAAATGTCGTATAACCGTTCTGGTTAAACAGGTCGATTAGTTCCGGGAGCTGACGGTAGAGCGTGGGTTCACCTGAGAGCGAGATCGCTATGTGTTTTGGATTGAGCGCTTCCTGCCACTGCTCTTCAGTAACCGTGTTATCAAGCACCGCATTATACCCGGCAAGCGCCTTTTTTTGTAATTTGTGTATGCCAGCCAGAATCGTTTTGGGTGAACACTCATCTTCCCGGCTGACTTCGTGTTCAAACGAGCGCCAGCAGAAACGGCATCGCTGGTTGCAGCGCAGGGTGGGGGTCATCTGGACACAGCGGTGGCTTGCAATGCCGTAAAACTGGTGCTTGTAGCACATATCGCCGCCGGCAAGCGCCCGTTTGCACCACATGCAGGGCTTGAGGGCTGCCGATGACGCTGGAGAAAAAAACTGGTACCCCTGCCTGTGCAGGGCTTCACATGGTGTTGATGGCATCGATCCCCAGCGTTTCAAGGGCTTCTTTTAAGGTATTCTGTACCGATTTGACCAGCGTGAGCCGGCGCTCCCTCACCTGCGCTTCACTTTTTAAGACCTGCTCATAATGGTAGAAGGTGTTGAAAATGTCGGCGAGTTCACGGGCATAGGTAGCAAGTACGTGCGGGTGGAGATCTTCAGCTACCCGTTCAATCACCGAGGGAAACTTTGCAATCTCTTTCGCCAGTGCGATCTCCTGGTCGGTTTTTACTTCATAGCACAGGGAAAATGAGCCCGCCTTCTCAAGAATGCTGCAGGCCCGGGCATGGGCATACTGGATATAGGGCCCGCTCTGGCGCTCAAAGTCCAGCGCCTCCTTCCAGTCAAAGACCGTGCTCTTCTCGGGTGTTACTTTTATGATATCGTAGCGGATGGCAGCAAGCCCGACCGATTTTGCAATTGACTTCCTTGTCTCTTCGTCCAGCTCAGGTCTCCTGACCGTTACTTCATCAAATGCCCGTTTCCTGATCTGGGTTATCAGGTCGTCAGATGAAACGAATTTCCCGGCTCGGGTGCTCATGGAACCTTCCGGGAGTGAGACAAACTCGAAGTGGACGATCTCCGGCGCTTTTTCGCCGAGAAGTTTCATAGTGCACTGGAGCTGCGCGGCGATTAGCTTATGGTCGGCCCCGAGCACATCGATGACACGGTCGAAGTTAGCTGATTTCCAGGTATGGTAGGCAAGGTCGCGTGCAGCGTAGACCGAGGTCCCGTCGCTCCGGCGGATCACGTACTTGTTCGTAAAGCCGAATTCCTTAAGATCAAGCGCGAGGGTCTCTTCATCCTCTGCTTGGGGGAGTTTTTTTATCTTGGCAATGATCCGTTCGGTATATCCGTTGCGGATGAAATCGCTTTCCCAGACAAAGCGGTCATGCTTTACATTGAGGTCTTTTAATGTTACAGTAAACCCGTCCAGACAGCGGGAGACCTCCCTGCGAAATTTTTTTACCGTTGCCGGATCGCCACGTTCCACGAGCTGCATCAGGGTATTTACCTGCTGGGTTATGGACGGGTCCTTCTCAATTTCCCGGTTGGCTGCAATATACACCCGGGCAATATGGGCATCCTCTTTCTCCCCCACCTGTTGCGTATTGTCAAGGTTATCAAACCCCCATACAACAATTGCAATCTGGCGTCCCATGTCATTGACATAGTACTGTACTTCGAGTCCGTACCCGGCCTTCCTGAACACCCGGGCAAGCGTGTCACCAATGATTGAATTCCTGATATGACCGACATGGAGCGGACCATTCGGGTTGGCACTGGTATGCTCGAGCACGACACGTATTCCCTTTTTTGTGAGCGAACCATACCCTGGTTTAACTGCTGCCTGCAAAGACTCAATAAGGTACGAAGTATCCAGGGTGAAATTGATATAAGGCCCGTTTGCTTCAGTATGTACACCAATCGCCTGCAATTCAGGGTTTTTATTCATTATGGTGATGAGATCCTGTGCTATCCGGGCAGGGGATGTTTTTTGTTTTTTGGCGAGAGTAAAGGCAATAGTTGAAGCGAGATCGGCATGTTCTCCGCCATCAACCAGCTGGACGTCCTGTTCACCGGTTGACTCATGCAGCACCTTAACAATAATAGTTTTTCTTATTTTGAATGGATCTTCATATCCTTCCATTTAGTATCCCGTCCTGTAGCGAAGGATTGCCGCAATTCCCCCAAATGCAGTAAAGAGAATCGACCCTTCTTCGAAATCATCAGAGATGATCTCCACTTTGGCGCTGCTCGCATCGGCAAGTTTTGCCAGTTCGTCAATGATATCCGTCTCCTCTTCAAGGATAATGGGAGCGGTACATTTCGGGCAGGAACCAAGGTCAATATCCCGGACAGTTTTCCCCGGTTCGACGTTTATGGTCCGTTCATGGGTATAATCACAGCTCTGGCATTTGACCCGGAGCCGGGATTTGCGAAGGTTTGCTGAGAGCAGGAGGGTGTCAACAGCGCCGATTTCGAGATTTTTCCTGATGCTTTCCTCACCGTACGCAGCAAGCCCGGCATCTTTGACGAGTTCTTTTAAGAACCGCTGCATGAACTCTTTTTCCTTGACGACGCCCATGCCTTTGAGTGCATCTTTTGCCGCATCAACAAGTTCTGCAAGCCCGTCTTCATTGGTGTAGGCAACATCGAACAACCCGATGATCTTTTTCTGGATCTCGTGATGAAGATAACTCCCTGCTTCAAACTCTTCTTTTGTCGGGCTCGGTCCCCCGATTAGCACACCTTTGAACCGCTCGAAAAAATCCTTCTCTGCTAGGAATATCGCGCTCGATCGCTCCCCGACTTTTGTATAGAATTCGTTGATGGCGATTTCGCGGAGACGGCCGAACCGGGCTGCCGACTGGCCTCCTTTTCGCATCTTGCCGGGCACCGTGGAGGTCGCACCTCCAATAGGTTCAATCCGGTTGCCGCGTAAAAATCCCCAATAAGCTTCCCGCCGGTCAAGGACAAGGAGCCCGTAGACATACTTCTCCTCCAGCATCTGCTTGAGGGGATCGAGCTCGAAATTCGAGCTGCAGCGGTACATGTAGAGATTGAGAGGTTCAGGAGGTTCAATGATCGTGCACTGGAGATCGGTGCGGTCACCATAGAGTCTGACTGTCCCGCAGAAAACCGCGAGTCCCTTTGCCGGAGGGCGTTTGTAGTATTTGAGACGTGAGAGGATGGAGGAGATGGCGCTCTGAACATTTGTGCGTGTCTGTTTGCTCTTGATGTTGGCGCACTGGCCGAATTCGTCCTTGAGCTGATTGGTCACATCAAAAATCTGCTTGTCCGGAGGGATGTAGAGCGTGATGAGCTCCGTTCCGTCTCCCTGTTGCGACTGGAGCTTTTCCAGGGTCTTTTTAAAATCATAACGCTTGCGGGCATCATCCATCTCTGATTCTTCTGCCATTGCCGGACATCAACCTCTCTGAAGTAATACCTATTCAATCCCGGGTGCCATAAATTTGCGCCCATTGCATAAGGATCCGGTCATCGACATCGTCATTGATGCCGTGACTTCCTGAAAATTCGATAAATGTTTTAGGCTCGTAGGCAAGCGAAAAGAACTGTTTTCCGTTATTGAACGGGATTACCGGGTCATTTATGGAATGGAAGATCCAGACCGGGCGGGGGGATATTTTTGCGAAGTACGTGCTTGGCTCAATTGAAGTCGCAAACCGAAGCAGATCTCCGGAAAATCCCTGCTGGATCACTGAGTCCCGTACACCCCAGTCGGATGTGGATACCCCCACATACCCGGCAATATCAGGATCAACGCCGGCTAATACCGCTGCATAGCGGCCCCCGTTGCTGGACCCCACTGCATACACCGGTACAAAAAACCGGTCAGACAGGATCTGCTGCGATGCAACGAGGTCACAGACCGTCAGATAATATTGTGGCCATTCGCCTTTTTCAAACAGGGAAAAGTCCTGCTGGGGATTAAACGGGTAGCCGGGTGTCTGCCCGCCATTGCCACGAATATCGACAAACAGAAATGCATAACCCGCAGCAGCGTACCGGACCATGCGCTCCTCATGACCTGCAGGTTTTTCGCCAGCTCCTGGTACATAGACAATTGTCGCTTTGGGATGTTGCGGTGCAGCAAGATACGTGACCACATCCCCGCTCTGCGTGTGTAAAACAATCTTTGACTTGGTGTAGGTCTCGTTTTTGAACAGTATCTCTTCACTGGTCGTCACGGGGGCACACGAAACCGAGAGGATGCCATTGCTGTCAACAGTATACGATGATGGTACCCGGTTTCCCGTGCAGCCGGCAAGGGCAATGAACACAACAAGAATTCCTGCTGCTATGATACCAGTACGCACGGATCAGCACCCCAGACATTTGTGGATCAGGCAGATAGTCTTGGCATCAACTATCGTCCCATCCCGGATCATGCCCTTAAGATCACCTGTCGGCACGTCCACGACCTCGATTATCTCATCCTCATCTTTACCGTACTCAGCAGACGGTGACAGGTCGCGGGCTTCAAATAAAAAGATCTTCTCATCTGTGAACCCGGGTGTTGTATAGATGAACCCCTTGGGCGCGATCATTCGTGCAGCAAGCCCGGTTTCCTCGATAAGTTCCCGGTGTGCAGTTTCTTTTGGATCTTCTCCCGGCTCCATTGTCCCGGCCGGCGCTTCATAGATGTACTGGTCGATCGCAAAGCGGTACTGCTTCAGCAGCCTGCACCGGTCCCCGTCAACAGGAAAGATTGCAACTGCGTTGTTGGGGTGGATGATGATTTTCTCACGTTCCTTTCCCCCGTGAAGCCGGATCGTACGCTTCTCGATCCAGAGCCGTTTGCCGCGAAAGATCTCCATTTAAACCTCGTATGGTACCGGGTCCTCTCTACCGACTGCTGCGAATGCCTCTTTGCGGAAGTGGCATGACCCGCAGGTGCCGCAGGCTTTTCTCTCATTACGATAGCAGGACCAGGTGTGCTCATAAGGTACCCCCAGTTTTAAGCCTTCTTTTAAGATATCGGTCTTGGTCATCGCGATGAAGGGGGCAAAAAGGGTAATTTTCGTCGTGTCCTTTGTACCAAGGTCGATCACTTCCTGGAAAGCCTCGATAAACTGCGGGCGGCAGTCAGGGTATCCGCTGTAATCGAGGGACTGGACACCGATGAAGATTGCATCAGCTCCCCGGGATTCGGCAAAACTCGTTGCGATGGAGAGGAGATTCGCATTCCGGAATGGGACATAGGTATTGGGCATATGTAACCGTTCGGGATTATATCCCTCAACCGCAATTTTTTCATCGGTCAAGCTGCTTGCGCCAAACCTGGTAAAATAGTTCAGGCTGATTTCGATAAACGCTTCTACATTCAGCAGGCCAGCAATTTTTTTTGCGCATGCCCGTTCCTTTCGCTCAGTCCGCTGCCCGTAGTTCAGGTGAAGAGCAAGGATATCGTACCCCCGGCTCTTTGCTACATAGGCAAGGGTGGAAGAATCCATCCCGCCAGAGAGTAAACATACTGCTTTCATCATTTCACTCCGATGAGTTTATGCAGCTGGAGCTGGAACCGTACCGGCAGGTCATTTATAAGGATAAACCGGACTATGGTTTTATAATCACTGCCAGAGACAGGTGAAAAGAAAATCTCACAGGGAATTTGGCGCTTGGCAATAATATCCCGGGCATACTGGCAGTCCGTTTCATCCTTTACGACAAACTTGACTGAATCCTGGGGGCGTAGTGCATCAATCAGCGCAAGGTTGCTCTGTTCTCCCGATGACGGACATTTGATATCCATGCATATAGATGCATACAGCTGCAGCCTTGTGAAGTCGATCGTACCGTTCGTTTCGATATCTATTGTGGTTCCCCGCCGGTGAAGCGAGGCGAGCAGCGGTTCAAGATCGTCAGCCTGCAGGATCGGCTCTCCTCCCGTGATGCAGACATAGGAGGGGTTCAGGCGCCAGGCATGTTCAAGAATAGTATCAAGACTCATCTCGATTCCGCCGGTTTGTGCATACACTGTATCGCACCAGCGGCAATGAAGGTTGCAGCCCGCCAGCCTGATGAACAGGCAGGGTTTCCCCTGGTTTTTCCCCTCTCCCTGGAGGCTTTTGAAAATTTCAGCGATCTTCATTCCGTAAGCTCGGCATAGGCTGTTGGGGATTCCCAGACACGGATCTTCGGTATTGTTGCTTTTATTCCCCGATCCCGGCAGACCGCGTAGAGATCATCACGGATAATGGCTGCCATCAGTTCACTGGTGGGGTCTCCCGGCGTAGTGATGACCGGTTGGAACTCTTGGATGCGGGGTACCATCGGGTCATCGCGGTTCAGGATAATCTGGTGATCATACTTATCAATGACCTGTTTGATCAGGCTGTAATCAATCAGGATTTGCGTTGCCGGGTCCGGTTCACCTTCTATCCAGACCTCAACCCTCCACCGGTGCCCATGAAGGTTGGCACATTTGCCGTTATAATGGAGCAGACGGTGGCTGGTATCAATATGCACCTCTTTATAGATCCTGATTTTCATTGTATGGTATAGGTCTGGAAGGATATAATATTATTACGAGTAAGGGATAATAGTATGAGATAGGCAGGTGGGGTGCCACAATTTATAAATCGGTTACCTGCGTTAGTATATATCTCAGTGTGGATGATTGATAACCACAAAAATAACTTAAATGAGGCTATTTAATGGGACAGGGTAAATTTGCAGCCAGAAAATTGGTTCGGGACTCAAATAAGTTCCGGTGGGCAGACAAGAATTATGCCCGTCGTGAACTTAATCTTGATGTGAAATCTGATCCTCTTGAGGGTGCTCCACAAGCGAGAGGAATTGTGCTGGAAAAGATCGGTGTTGAGGCAAAACAGCCGAACTCAGCAATCCGGAAATGCGTGCGGGTGCAGCTGATCAAGAACGGTCGCCAGGTCAGCGCATTTGCGGTGGGAGATGGTGCAATCAACTTCATAGATGAGCACGATGAAGTCGAGATCGAGGGTATTGGAGGTCGTCTTGGGCGTTCCATGGGAGATATTCCCGGGGTCCGATATGTCGTCACCAAAGTGAACAACGTCTGCCTCCATGAAATGGTCATTGGAAGGAAGGAGAAACCGCGCAGGTGATTTTGCATGACTGAAACAGAAGGAAAGAAACTACTGTTTAATAAGTGGGATGCAAGCGAAGTTACAGTCAAGGACCCGGGTCTCGTCCGCTACGTGAACCTGACTGCATTGATCATCCCTCACTCCTGTGGTAAATTTTCAAAACAGGAGTTCAATAAGGCTAACATGCCGATTGTTGAGCGCCTGATCAACCGTTTAATGCAGACCGAGAATAATACCGGAAAAAAACAGATGACTATCCGTATCGTGCGGGAAGCATTTGAGACAATCAATAAGAAGACCAAGCGTAACCCTATTGAAGTGCTCGTTGAGGCTATCGCAAACTCCGGTCCCCGAGAAGAAACGGTCCGTCTGAAATATGGTGGTATCAATGTCCCGAAATCTGTCGATACTGCCCCGCTGCGCAGGGTCGATTCCGCAATCGGTTTTATTGCTGAAGCAACCTTGAAAGGATCGCGTTCGAGCAAGAAGAAAGCGAGTGCAATTCTTGCCGATGAATTGATCGCCGCCTCAAAAGGTGATATCAAATGTTACTCAGTAGGTAAAAAGGAAGAACGCGAGCGCATTGCAAAATCCGCCCGATAAAATCTTTTTTGAGGTTATTTCATGGTCCGCGGCAAAAAATCTGTTGAGCGCGTAACTGAGCTCATGAAGGAACCGAAGCACATTCGGAATATCGGTATTGTGGCACACATCGACCACGGTAAGACGACATTGTCTGATAACCTGCTCGCAGGTGCCGGCATTATTTCAGAAGAACTCGCCGGAAAGCAGCTTTTCATGGACTCAGATGAAGAGGAGCAGGCACGGGGTATCACGATTGATGCCTCCAATGTCTCGATGGTGCACGAATATGAAGGCCAGGATTACCTGATCAACATGATCGATACACCTGGTCACGTCGATTTCGGGGGCGATGTGACACGTGCAATGCGTGCTGTTGATGGTGCAGTGGTCTTGGTCGATGCAGTTGAAGGCACCATGCCCCAGACCGAGACCGTGCTCCGCCAGGCATTAAAAGAGCAGGTCCGTCCCGTGCTCTTCATCAATAAGGTTGATCGCCTTATCAACGAACTGAAAGTCGATGAGATGGAGATGCAGATCCGGCTTGGTAAAGTGATCGATAAGGTCAACAAGCTGATCAAAGGGATGAACGAAGAGGCGTATAATAATGGCTGGAAGCTTGACGCTGCAAAAGGCACGGTTGCCTTTGGCTCCGCGCTCTACAACTGGGCCGTGTCTGCACCGTTCATGAAGAAAAGCGGGGTCTCATTTAAGGATGTATATGAAAGGTGCCGTGCCGGTGATATGAAGTACCTTGCAAAGAACAGTCCGCTCTCCGATGTACTGCTTGATATCGTTGTCCGCCAGCTGCCAAACCCGCTCGAAGCCCAGCCGCGCCGTGTCAATGTGATCTGGCACGGGGACAAGACAACCCCGGAAGGCAAGGCCATGCTCACCTGTGACGCACAAGGCCCTGTGGCGATGATGGTAACCGACATCTCCTTTGATCCCCATGCGGGTGAAGTTGCAACCGGGCGTCTCTTCTCAGGAAGCCTGAAACGGGGGGATAGTCTTTACGTCATGGGTACGGCAAAGAAGGAGAATCGTCTCCAGCAGGTCGGCATCTTCATGGGCCCAAAAAGGGTCGAAGTCGAGGAGATTGTAGCCGGGAATATTGCGGCAGTGACCGGGCTCAAGGATGCGATGGTGGGCTCTACCGTCAGCAGCCTCATGGAAATAACGCCGTTTGAGTCACTCAAGCACTACAGCGAACCGGTCATGACTGTCGCGGTCGAGGCAAAGAACATGAAGGACCTGCCCAAACTCGTTGAAGTGCTGCGGCAGGTGGCAAAGGAAGACCCGACACTCATCATTTCCATCAACGAGGAGACCGGCGAGCACCTGATCTCCGGTATGGGAGAGCTCCACCTCGAGATCGTCACCGGCCGTATCAAGCGCGACAAGGGTGTCGAGATTGTCACGTCCGAACCGATCGTCGTCTACCGTGAAACCGTTACCGGCACAATAAAATCGGTTGAAGGAAAATCTCCCAACCGCCATAACAGGTTCTACTTTGACCTTGAAGTGTTGCCTGACGAGATCGTCAACCTTATCAAGAACGGCGAAGTGTCGATGAACCAGCCGATGATTGAGCGCCGTGACATTCTCATCAAGGCGGGCATGGAAAAGGATGAGGCCAAGAGCATCAAGGACATCAAGGGCACCAACATGCTCATCGATATGACCAAGGGTATCCAGTATCTCAACGAGACCATGGAACTCATTATCGAGGGTATCCACGAGGCACTCGCCGGTGGCCCCCTTGCCGATGAGCCGGTTCAGAACCTCAAGATGCGGCTTGTCGATGTGAAGCTCCACGAAGATGCGATCCACCGCGGTCCCGCACAGGTTATCCCTGCCGTTCGGGGTGCAATCAAGGGTGGTATGCTGGTGGCTGGGGATTCCCTGTTAGAGCCCATTCAGAAGATCCAGATCACTGTTCCGATGGACCAGATGGGTGCAGCGACTTCCCAGATCCAGGGACGCCGCGGGCAGGTCTTTGATATGACGAGCGAGGGTGACACGATTACTGTCGTTGGCAAGGCACCGGTGGCCGAGCTTTTCGGATTTGCCGGTGACATCCGGTCTGCCACTGAAGGTCGTGCAATGTGGAATACTGAGTTTTCCGGGTTCGAACTTGTCCCAAACAGCATGGTAAAAGAAGTAGTTCTGGCCATCCGCAAGCGCAAAGGGCTAAAAGAAGTCCTCCCGACTCCGTCCGATTACTTGGCGGGATAAATTTCCCTTCCATATCCGTTTTATCCTTTTTTGTTTTTTGTCGTGTAAGAAAAGATCGTCAACGGAGGGGACAACACCTGTCCTATCTATCCCTCCGCACTGGTGGGATAGTGTTGAATTACCTGTTTTGGGCATTTAGGTTGTTTTTTAAAAAGCCAAACGTGCAAAGTGGTTACATCAATGAACGTTCGGGAATGAATTTCTCAAGAGCTGTCTTTTCTCGCTGACTGTATCCGCGTCTCACCGAAATAGTAAAAATATATCCTGTCGTATTTCATGATAATGCCTGACAACAAAAAATGCAAGATTGTGATTTTCGGAGCCTTTGGTGCAGGAAAAACAACGTTGATAAAGACCCTTGACCCGGGATCCAGCCACGTGGAAGCTAATTGTGCCGGTGGAACCACAACCGTGGCACTTGATTACGGCCGTGTTCAGGTAAACGAAAACCATATCCATATTTTTGGCACTCCTGGACAGGAACGGTTTGAGTTTGCCCGCGAAATCATCGGAAGAGGAATGGATGGGGCAATCCTGCTTGTCGATGCTACATGCCCTATAGATGATTTCATTCACCATATCTACGATTCGTTATCTGCAGCAGGGATCCCTTTTGTTATATTTTTAAACAGGTGCGACAGTGTTGGTGCTCGACCGGAATTAATCCAAAAAGAGTTCAATACTGCAGTTATTGCGAAGGTCTCAGCATTGGACAGAAATCAATCACTCGATGCACTATGTGCATTTGTCCAGACCCTGCCGCCGCACCGGAATGGGCACTAACAAGCACATCTGCTTTTATGGTAGGCATAATTGGGCAGTTCAGCATGTCTCACGTGGATGATAGCAAAAAACGACCGGTGCTCTTTTTCAGCATATCTAGGATATCCGGCGTTGGCCGGATGACAGTCTCTAACCGGTGGAATACTTTTTACATCCGGTGTAAGAGGAAACCGGAGTGCCCGGTCCCGAAGTAGACTATTTCCGGGCTTTCTTTGCTAAAAATTCCCGTTCCTGATCTGAGAGCGGGGTATGCCCGCACGTGTTTTTATGTTCCTTTGATTTTTTCTTGGATCGTATAGCGACTGACCCGTTGGAGTTTATAATTACATCATAGACATACCGGACCTTGTCGATGTCTATCCATCCGAATTCTGATTTCAAGTAAGTATGGTCATTTGCGTGACCAGAGATAAAAAAGTGACGGGGCCGACGTAAAAAAACGTCAGAATAATTGAAAAAAGCCCTTTCAGGCCATTACGGCACGGATGATTGTAACGTTAGTGACCGGGCGGTCATTTATACCCGTCTTCACTTTGGCAATCTCGTCAACTACGTCCATTCCTTCAATAACCTTACCAAAGACCGGGTGTTTGCTGTCAAGGAAGTTGTTGTTGACAAGGTTAATGAAGAACTGGCTGCCTCCCGTATTCGGGCCGGCGTTTGCCATAGAGAGGGTTCCCCGGTCATTCCGGTTATTTTTTGTGAACTCATCCTTAATCACGTAGCCAGGCCCACCCGTACCGGTGCCAATCGGATCGCCTCCTTGAATCATAAATCCGTTGATGACCCGGTGGAAGATTACACCGTCGTAATATCCTTTCTTCACGAGCGATTCAAAGTTGCCTGCGGTGATGGGCATGGCAGGGTCGAGCGCAAAGATGATATTACCCATGTTCGTTTCGAGCTTTACCAGTTTCTGAGATTCGACAGATGGTGTCATGGATACTGTCCCGGCCGTTGTTGTGGCCCGATTTGTCGCTGGAGCGGCTGTGTGCACCCTGCGCAGGGAATAAAGCCTGCAATAACAAGGCCAGACAGGATGTAGGTTCGCAATAGTGACATCGCTCTCTTAGGTTTTGCAGGGAAACAAAATAAAAGATTGCGGGAAAATCAGAACCGGCCACTTTCCCTATGTAATTTCTAGTCTCTGTTTCCCGCTCGCCATCCCTGCATTTCCTTCCCGTAATGGGAACCTGGTAGTGTGTTTTGTGTAGAGTGAGAAAAAACCCGTGGGAGTGCCGGCTTCCTGTAGTACATAGATTAATATTGCCACCAGCGGTATGCACTGTAAAGAAGCGGTTATCACGCTGCATACCCTGCTGCAGGAGGTTTCCATGGATAACGAAGCACACGACTATTACCGGCGCGGGACCGCACTGGTCTGTGTCGGGCGGTTTATTGAAGCTATCGAATGGTTTGACCGTGCTCTTGAACGTGATCCCCGGTATAAGGAAGCGCTTGTTGCCTTGGCCGCAGCAGTGGACCGACTCGGTCTTTTCCGGGAAGCGGTCCTTAGTTGTGGCCAGGCGCTCGAGATTGATGATCAGTTCGCGGATGCATGGTTTATCAAAGGCCTTGCGCTGTTTCGGCTCTCGCTGTACGCGGAAGCGGGCGGTTGTTTCCAGGAGCTGGTGGAGATGGATCATTCCCATGCAGAGGCATGGTTTATGAAAGGGAACTGTCATTACCAGTTGGGTGAGCTTACCGATGCGATCCGCTGCTATGAAGAGACAATCAAGATCCACCGGAAATACCCAAAAGCCTTCTACAATACGGCAGTAGCTCTTGCAGAAACCGGCCAGTATGAAGAGGCTCTAAGGTTCTATGACCAATGTCTTTCGATGAACCCCGGGGTCGGCACGGTTATAACAAACAGGGCAGTTGCCCTTGCCCGTCTCGAGCGCTATAAAGATGCTGAAGAGGGATTCAGGGAGGCACTGGATCTTGATCTCCGTGATGTGACCGCATGGACCAACCTGGGACTCTGCTTAAGCCGGCTCGGACGGGAGCAGGAGGCGTTTGCCTGCTTTGAAAAAGTCCGTGACCTCTCCAGTGTCGGCCCGGGTCGGAATATTGTGCGGTGATACCCTACATCTGACCGGCCATTTTTGTGCTTTTATGTCCTTTCTCACAGCTCTTATAAGAGCATACAATCCAGAGCGATATCGATAACGTGCTGCAGAAATCCCGGATTAAGTGAAGGCTGGCAAAAAAGGAATGGCCCGAGGGATCCCAATGACAACAATAAACTTTAAAATCTGTTCTGATATCTTTGATTCCTTACTCATCCCCGTCAAGTGTGAATTTCCAGGAACAGTACGGTGCCCCGGGCAGGGTTTCCGGCGGGCATGAAAGGCATGTGGTCATTATCCGTGCATCAATGGTGCGGGCAAATATGGGAAATTCAACCAGCCCGACGGCTTTGCAGGGAAACTGCTGCATTCCCTTTCTTTTTCGGGTGGCCTGCACCCGGCACGTTTTTGTGGTAACGATGAGAGTGTTTTCATCCGGGCGCAGAATCGAAAGTTCGTTAAGAAGAGAAACAAGCCTGTTTTTAAATGCGATCGCCAGTGCATTCAGCCCGCCTTTTTCAGGAAGACCCAACCTTTCCTTTATCCTCCGGGCCTCAATCACGGCAAACTGCTTCCAGACCTCCCTGTCTAATGCAATGGCTGCATCCATCCCGTATGCCTGCTCGACTGCCTGGAACCAGAGACCGTCCATGGCCAGCCAATTCTTTGCAGCATCAGTGAGCGCTCTTCTGGATGTCTCCTCATGCTCTGGTTTCATGTATGTTCTATGGACCATGGAAGGGCAAAAACATGCCCTAATAAAAAAAGTGACCGCCACAGTTAGCCATTTGTATCAAGCTGCCGCTGAATTTTTTCTGCAACCAACTCTGCAGATGTATCAAGCGGGACAAGACGGATAGCTGCTACAGATGCAACACCGATCCCCAGCTCAGCAGCCCGGGCAATCTGCTCCTGCTCAAAGATTCTGCCCCCCATCACATCACGCATAGTCCCATACGAGCGGAGCAGGGCAACTCCTACAGCGTCAATGGCAACCCGATCCGTGCTGGCAATCATGACACCCGGGTGAATTAGCTTACCCTTGTCCGGCCCACCCGTTGAAAACCCATCGGTGGCATCCATCACGACCAAGTCGGTACGATAGAATTTATTAATCTCTGCTATCATCAGCCTCTGGTGAGGCGAGGCATGCAGTTCACCCATGAAATCATAGTTGACCCCAGGTACCCGTTTTGCGATAATACCCACAGAATTTTTTAGTGACATCGTGAAATTCCCGCCAAACCGGTGTGTCTTGAGACAGCAGGTCTGAACTACCCTGTCAGCCCCGGCAAAAACATTTGCGATAAAAAACCCGCGGGACCAATGCAGCCCGGGTGATTGGATCTCTCTCCAGCCTGTGTGGTCGATTCTATCGAGAACGACTGTAGAAAATCCCCGTTCCTTTGCAAGCGCAATCACCCCGCACTCATCCAGTACATTGCGGGTGTTTCCCATACCGCTGCGTTCGGCAAGGGTGAGTTTTTTGGGCTTTTCTGCAAGGATTGATGTACAGAGCGCATCCAGTGTGCTGAGGTGGGTAGATGCCGGTGGCGGGTCTGCACTGTTGAAATTTGCCTTAAGAGCGATTTCTGACCCGGCAAAATCTGACAGATCAACTTCTCCAAGAACACGCTGCACACCACTGGTGCGATCTGGTGGTGCACCAGCAATGAATATTTCCGCATTCCCTACCATTAGTATCCCTCGTATATCGGTAACGCTATTAAGGATATGAACACTTGCACGACAGGACACTTCCCCTCAAAAAAGTTTCTGCCCCCCAAAAAAGGCCGTATACTTAGTACACTTCTGTCACGACTTCCTGTTTCCCTCTTTTTCAATGCGGGTAATTGCGATATCACAGTACCCGGGATCAATCTCGATGCCAATACCTTTCCGGTTGCCCTGCGATGCGGCAACAAGGGTCGAACCGCTGCCAAGAAATGGGTCAAGCACGGTATCTCCGACAAACGAGAAAAGTTTCATACATCGAAGCGGCAGTTCTAAAGGGAACGGTGCTGGATGACCTGTCTTTTTTTTCTTCTCACCGTTAAATGTCCACAACCCGTTTGTCCATCCCATAAATTCTTTTTTTGAAATATCGGATTTGCGCGATCCGCTTGTCTTTTTCCACGCATTTTTATACAGCACGACAACGAGTTCTACTGGTGTGATCACATACGGCGCTGATGCACTTGCCCAAGAGCCCCACGCGGTCCTTCGAGAGATATTCCCTTCGTTCCAGACAACTGTCGAGTGATAACTAAATCCGATCTTTTTTGCAATGGTAGTAAGATCCGCACCGACACTTTGCTGGCCACCTTTGTTCTTGTCAAGAGGGATATTGAGGCAGAACCGTCCGTCGTTTTTGAGCCAGCGGTGGCAACGTTTCATCCAGCGCTTTGAAAATGATAGGTAGTCATCGTAAGTGAGCTGGTCATTATGGGAATTATACTTGATGTCAACATTGTAAGGAGGTGACGTAACAATGAGGTCTATACTTTCATCCGCGATCTTTTTTGTTGTGAAAATATCTTCATTGATAATCAGGATCTGCCCGTTATTGAAAAAGAATTCTTTTTTCAAGGCCGCACCCACTCATATATCTTCGTTGGCCTGCCCTATAGAATTACGTTTTGGGTGCAGGTTAAACCTGGGCGTTCCTTTCTTGGTTCTCAAGTCAGGATTGCTTTCAGGATATCCCGGAAATTCACATACCCAGAAGATCATTTCCTGAAATGATAACGCTTGAATAGTCTCATCCAATCATGAAAATTGAGGTAGGGTTGTATGAATATTTGCGGGCAGATGAATGCACATGAATTCTGTTAGTTTAACCATCAAGTTATATCAACGAATCTTTCGGTTTAAAAAATAACTTTTCTCATCCTAGTAATATTACTTACTATGGTTTACACCAGTAAACAGTGATTAAAACAACAGTAAATCATTGTTATATTGGGAGTTGAGCTCATGAAGAGGCTTGGAATTATCAGTGTTACCTTTTGTCTTCTTTGTGTTATCTCAGTGATTGCCCCCATTGTTAGTGCATTGCCTGACAGTACTGATCTATCAGGTAGCCAGAATACAATTATCCAAGACAACGCGGAGCTCTTATCCTCTCTCAAGATGCATGTTGCCTATATCGGTAAAATGCAGGACGCCCGTATGGATGGCGTGATCCAGTACATCGACCGGATAAGTGAAGGGACCGGTAGTGCACACTTGCAGCAGATACAGGAAGATTACCTGATGGCAGCCTTTTCTATCCCGGTAATGCGGACAGTCGATGAGATTGATATGGCCCGTGAGGAAATGCGGCAACAGAGCATACAGTTTGCGGACGAGACTAATACCCAGATAGTGATGTTTAACGGCACGACCGACGAGATGAGAGCAAACGCAAATTCAAGTATGCATATTGTTGAGGGATCTTTCAATCCCATCATGTATTCTTCCTGGCTGGCAAGCGAAACAACCCGTCTCATGGTCTTCAACCAGAGTTCCGAACGGCGCACCGCTATTCTCGATAAACTGAGTGCACAGGGCCTCGATATTTCGGAAGCACGGAATCTTTCAGATCAAATTGATGCACAACACTCAGAACTGGAGAACGCTCTTCTTCAGAATCGTGATGGGGCATTACAATCCATAACCAGCGGGTTAAAACAGCTCAATCAACAATTCCGAGATACAATAGGGGAATATCAGACAAACGCGCTGATACAAATGAAGACAACTGATATGATGGCAATGAAGTGATAAAAACCGATTTTTTGCATTTGAATATAATTCTCTCTTTTTTTCAGGATAATTCTTATCACTATTGGCAGTTGAACATTCTATTTATCATGACCCGGAAAGAGACTTACACTAGTGTACCAGGTATCCTTCGTCCGTTCAAGGAATACCTGCAGACCCTACAACTCAAAGATGGTGATCAGATTGTCTATTATGGGTGTGTCGGCACCTGCACACCATTTATTGAACTCCTTGCGGTTGCCATACGTGGACTGCATCCAGAGCAGGTATTTGTCCCGCTTCTTGATGAGACAAATGCTAAAAAGATCATAAATGTGGATGATATTGGCATGCAGGTGAGCGGTGGCCCGGCCCGGCTTAATCCAAAGGTGCTCGTGATCATGGGCGGGCTAGCGATGCCAAATGTACCAATTAAAAAGGGTGACGTGAAGGCACTCATTCGGCGTCATGGCAATGTGAAGGTAATCGGGGTTTGTTTCATGAGCATGTTTGCAAAGGCTGGATGGCTCGATACGATATCGTTTGATATGATGATTGATGCAACGATCGATCCGGTAACGGTCACTTGGGATGTGTGAATGTATCATTCATTGGGTGGGGTTTATCATATCCTCCCGATGCTTATTCCTTCACCGTGTCTACACAATAAGAGCTATAACCAGCAGAATACCAATCATGATCACGAGGGGAAGGTCAAGCAGCTGCTGGGTGGGCAGAATGTGGATGACCGGATCGAAGCAGCTTACAAAAAAGGGGAATTCCGGCACTTGGTTCCGGAAACACTCGTCTCCTAACCAGTTTTGAGGCAAACTATTGGAGATTATGGCAAAAAAATGTATACTGAGGGATACTATTGGAGGGCCGTTTGTGTCATCAGATAATCTCCAGTTTGTGGAACGGATAAAATGTGGGATTAGTGAATCGTCATATAGTAACTATCCAGCTTATTCTGGAACTGGTGCATGTAACGCGAGAGATGAAGCGGGTCGATTGGTTACTCGATGAGATTTTTAGAAAAAGAAAAAATTTAGATATAGGGGATACGGAGCCCCTTGCCAACGCCAAAAGTCTTGCGAGATTCGACGGTTGCTTTGTTCTTCGTGATCTTCTCGTTTGCCAGCTTGGAAACCATTTCAAGACCTGGCTTGACCTTCTCGATTGGCTGGGTCTCGAAGCATCCTGCTGCCATTGCCTTTGCCCAGACCGAATCTCCGATCTTGGACCTGACAAAGACAGTACTCCAGCCATCGGGGCTGCCGACAGATCCGGTGGAAATATCACCGAGGTTTGCGACATAATCAAGGCAGACGTGGCAGCCGGGCTGCTCGTACTTGTGGGTCACCTTGAGCGGCAGCTGGACGACTTGTCCACGCTTGCCGTAGACCCAGAACTTGCCCTTGCCGATCTCCATCTTCTTGACGGCTTCCATCTTCATGGCTGCGTGGTCTTCCACGAGCTGGAGAATGCTCTGGTAGGGGAAGTTCTCCATGCAGAAGATTCCGAGCGCAAGTGCGATACTGGCGCCGACATCGCGAAGCCCTATCGGGTAGAGCTGGCCTTTGCGGATCGCCTGCATCTGGCAGGGAGTGCCGACGATACCGACCTTGTCCAGACCGAAGCTGCGGGTTGCTTCCTTGATTAAGGAAACGTTCGGGCTGAGGTTGTACTTGGTTCCGGCTGCGGCAAGCAAATCAGCCTTTGTGGTAATAACGACCGGAATTGGCCTCCATGGCTCATGAAACTCCATGTTCGAGTTGTCCATCATCGCTTTTTCCGGGTGCTTGTGCGCAAATTCCTTGGTTGCCGCGACAATTGCACCATCAATGATGCCCTCGTCAAGTGCAAATCCAAAGAGGGAAGTTACAATGCCTCCATCCTGGGCGTGCTTGAGAATTTCCTTGTCGGTGCTTCGTGCCGAGACACATGTCTTGTATTTACCGAGTTCTGCTCCCATTTCAATCACCTCACTGGAGTGCCGCCATGATGGCCTCGTTAATCGCCTCGTAATTCTCGACGACATCAAAGCTGAACCAGCTCCGCGGGCACTGGTTATAGCAGGCACCGCACTTGATGCACAGGTCTCGTACACCCTGGGGTTTCCCATATTCGTGGGTAATTGCACGGACAGGACAGGCTGCTGCACAGCTGCCGCATCCCATGCAGAGACCTTGGTTGATGACCTCGGTCATCAGGTCGCAGAAGCATGCTGTTGTTCCCCTCTGGGCAGCCATCATGAGTGGCTTGAGGAAAGCAGTTGCCAGGTCCTTCTGCTCCTTGGTACCCTTTAAGAGCAGGTATGCCATCACGGCTACGTTCCTGATCATCTGGGGCGTCGGTGCGCATCCGGGGATGTACACATCGACCTTGATAACGTCGCCAATCGGCAGGAATGCTTCATGCTGCGGCTGGTTCACTTGGCCGCCACGTGAAAACCGGGTGATATTGCCGTAACAGGCACAGCCGCCTATTGCAACGACAACTGTTGATTTTTCCCGTGTTTCCTTAAGCTCTTCCACTGCGAGTTTGTCGTTAATGCAACATGAACCCTCGACGAATGAAACATCAACCTTCTGGACGTGCCTTGCGTCTGCAAGTGTTGGCATGTACTTAAGGTCGACATACCTGTCGAGGAGTGTTAACAATCCACCGTAGTTGTCTGCTAATGCTACAGTACAACCTGTACACCCACTCAGGTGCGTATAGCCTACTGTAATCTTGTCTGCCACAGGCTTAACCTCCTTTTTTGTTGTTTCCGTTTTTGTTACCACGTCAGCGGGTTTCTGTGGAGCCGCAGCTTTTGGCGGTTCCTCGCTGGCGCTCTTCTTGAAGACATTTGATAGTAGTCCCATAATCCACTCCTATAATTTCCAGTATGACCCGGATTGTTTTCGGAATTGCATTCTGAACTTCTTCAGAAAGCCCGAGTTCAAATTCCGGGAATGTAACCCTCGCTGGCTGGCATCCGATAATCGTCACTTCGATCTGATCCTTGATGCGCTGGAGCGGTTCAGCGAGATCCCATGAATGGGCATCGCGATACGCTCCTGGTGGCAGATCCTCTACCCGGAGTTTCGTTATTGATCCGGGTTCCGCCCCAAAATCAGCAAGATCGACGATGATGAGTTTCTTTGTCATTTCCGGGTCGAGCAACGTAAAAATAAAGTGGGGGCCGCCAAGGCCTGCATCCACTATTGCTACATTGTCGGGAAGCGAGAGCTTCTGCATCTCTTCCACTACAGCCGGGCCAAAGCCATCATCGGCAAAGAGGGGATTTCCACATCCTGCTATTACGATCTCCGGATACAGCATCGGGGATACACTCACTGGATGAGCTTCTGAGCCACTAGCTTGTTGTCCTCATCCAGTACGATCATATGGGTCGCACATGATACACAGGGGTCGTACCCACGCATGACAACTTCGGCGAGCTGCCATGGTGCACCCTCAAGTGCCTTACTGCAGGTAGCAAAGTTCCACGTGGTCGGCACGAGCATGTTGAAGTACTGGACCTTCCAGTTCTTGACCCGTGCAATATGGGCATCGCAGCCACGCGGGGCTTCGTTGGTTGCCCAGCCGATTGAACCGTCACCCTGGGGGATGTAGTCTGCAAGGACCTTTCCACTGGTGTTCAGTTCGTCAAGGCTGTCCATCATTTCGTAGCAGCAGTCCTGGTATTCCATCTCACGGGCAATGTTCTGGCCTCGGGTGCCTTTCTCGTCGAACTTTTTGAAGGTGACGAGACGTGCACGTGGACCGACCTCGACAGGCTGGCCGTCATACAACGGGATGCTGGTGCAGGCTTCCATCTGGGGGTTGACCTTGGTTCCTATCTTTGTGGTTCCACCAACCGGATACCGGGGCTCTTCGAGATCAACAGTCATTTCACCCATGTACCAGTCCCATGGCCTGGTATCCTTGAACCGGTTGAGATCCCAAGTGGGGTGTTCTTCCTGGCTTGATGTGCCGTAGAATGCATGGGTTGCAAGGTAGCCCTGGTTGTGGTAACCGAGATCCTTAGGCAGTGCGACTTTCATGCCGCCGACATCCACGAAGTCTCTCTTGTGGTAGCTGCGGATAACAGCGATCATGAAGTCTGCCTGCTGATGGGCAAGGACGAGTCCTTCCTTGGCAAGATCGTACATCTTGTGCTTTGCCTGCTCGGAAACGTTCCGGTACATACCACCGACGCGGGTGTTACTTGGGTGGATACATTCTCCCCCGGAGATCTGGCCAATTGTCTGACCGATTTCACGGAGCCGCTGGATGCGTTTGGCAACGCTGCGCACCGGTTCTTCCGGTGTGAACGGGTTGATCTTGGTCTCAGTGCCCGGAATATAGAAGTCGGGCAGGATCAGGATGTCGTGCAGTGCAATGCTGTGCAGACGGTTAGCCAGCTGGAGGATATGACGGAGCATCAGTGCATCCTTCGGGATCTCGCACTTGATGGATGCTTCCATCGCCTCAGTAGCGGCAATCGTGTGGGCAATCGGACAGATACCGCATACACGCGATGCGATCTTGGGCACCTGCTCGGGTGTCTTTCCGACGGCGAGTTTTTCAACTCCCCTCACCGGGGTAATGGAGCACCAGTTACCCGTCTCGATGATGCCTGCGTCATTAACCTTCAGGACGAGTTTTGAGTGTCCCTCATGTCTTGTGGTTGGGGAAATCTCTACAACTTTCGACAATATTATCGCCTCATTTAATGTTGAGTTGTTCATACTTCTGTACAAAATTACTCTATACTTCTCTCATCTCTAGAGATAATTGACCGTACAAAGTACGTTCGATCTATCTTGCACGATAGGTTTTATAACCCTTATTATACGATTCTTGCTAGACAATGACCATAAAATACTTTTTATAAACCTGTTGAAAAGCCCAAAAAAAGCATAGTACCGACGATATACATCAATATTTCTTTTGTATTTTATTATATATTAAAATAAAAAGAGAATTTTTTTATTCGTAAAATAATTTTTTATAAGAAGGAGTCTTTATTCAGCTCTCTGTTTTTCACTGTTTAGTTCATCATACAATTCAGCGATGGTTGCCCGCCGCTCGGCATATGCGTCGTGCTGGTGAATGCTCTCTTCGTTTGTCTGCTTGATCGTGACTACAGAATCGCCGGCAAGGTACTCAAATTCAGCGAGAACTTTCTTCGCCATCTCCCGCACACAGTCTTCAACAAACCGTGGGTTCTTGTGCGCGGCGAGGATCACCGCACCTTCGTCACCCCGCTTGAGCAACTCATAGATGTCGGCACTCATCGACTCTTTCAATATCCAGATGATCTTTTCAAGGTCGACATCCTGGTCATCGTCAGTTTCAATGCAGAGAAATCCCCTGCCCCGCTGGTTATGGGTAGCCATGGGGACTTCGTTAAAAAATGCCTCGATCTGGTCCTTGTCGACCCCAAGATCCTGGAGGACATGATCTGCCCGCTCCATCATGATGTTCTGGGCACAGGGGCATGCGGTCATCCCGGTAACTTCTGCCCCGATGCTCTTGCGCACAATAGGATCCCGGAAGGTGCGCCTCGCGACGGCACGGGCGTGCACCTTCACTACTTCATCACAGGCTGTGTGACTGACCGGGGTTTCGCGCTTCACCATGTACTCACTGCGCATGAAGACTTCCGTGCGGTCGGCATACTTATGACGGTCCAGGAGCTTCCGCGCAACAACGCTGCAGAGTTTTTCGATCATGTTTACCTCGCCGTCAATTGCCTGCTGGAGGACTTCGTCAATTACCTCAAAGTTCCTTGAGAGATTGGCCCCTTTCAGGCTCCCGGGCAGGTCTACGAATACATCAAAATTTGAGATAAATATGACCGGGCGTTTTCCATGGCGGTGGACTTCGACCAGTTTTTTTACGTTTTTCACGCCGACGCGGGTGAGGTTTATCCGGACATCGGGAATGGTTGCCTGGATGTCTGGCAGTTCGCGATCAAACGTCTGGTCGGGTCTCTCATCTGTAGACTGTTTTTTAATAAGTCATCGCATCCCAGTAATTGTTCCCGTTTTGCTTCTTTGGTTTTTTTATATAATATTTATGTGCTTTGTTGCAGATATCAAAGGGATCTACTATGTTAAAAAAATATTATGAAACGGATGCGGATCTCTCGGTGCTGAAAGGGAAGCGCATTGCGGTGATCGGATATGGCTCACAGGGACGGGGGCAGTCTCTCAACCTCAAAGACAGCGGGCTTGATGTAATGATCGGCCTTCGGCCCGGGAAGAGCTGGGATGCAGCAGTAAAAGACGGCATGAAGGTGATACCTGTTGCCGAGGCTGTAAAAAAGGCTGATATTGTCCAGATCCTCCTTCCTGACGAACACCAGGCGGCTGTCTACAAGAGCGAGATCATGCCCCATCTTAAAGAGAATAAATGTCTTATGTTCTCACACGGGTTCAATATCCACTTCGGACAGATTGTTCCGCCTCCTACGGTTGACGTTGTCATGGTTGCCCCGAAAGGACCGGGATTTATGGTACGGCGGCAGTATGAGGAGGGAAAAGGGGTACCTGCACTTATCGCCGTCCAGCAGGATCACACCGGTAAAGCCCACCAGATTGCACTCGCTTATGCAAAAGGTATTGGTGCTACCCGTGCGGTAGTGCTGGAAACTTCATTCCGCGAAGAGACCGAGACGGATCTCTTCGGGGAACAGGCCGTGCTTTGCGGCGGGTGCACGTCTCTTGTCAAGGCCGGATTTGAGACGCTGGTTGATGCCGGTTACGAGCCGGAAATGGCATATCTCGAGGTGCTCCATGAGCTGAAACTGATTGTCGACCTGATTTACGAAGGCGGGCTCACTAACATGCGTCAATATATCAGCAACACTGCACAGTATGGCGATCTCACCCGTGGTCCCCGAGTCATCGGTCCGGAAACCTACGAAGCGATGCAGGAGATTTTAGAAGAAATCCAGTCCGGGAAATTTGCCCGTGAATGGATGCTTGAAAATATGGTAAACCGCCCTGTTTTCAATGCACTCACAAAGGCAGATGAGGATCATCTCATCGAAGAAGTAGGAAAAGAAGTCCGCGGAATGATGCCCCAGTTCAATAGATAATTTTCGTTATGTTAGAATCAAATTTTTTCTTTTCGAAAAAAATCCGGTTTACTTGCCGGTCGAGAAAATAATTTTTCCCTATATATTGAAATTTTTAAACACTTCTTCATTCGGGCATCTGATTCCATTTCAACCGACAATTCCGTTACAGAGAATTATCTTAATATGCGAGATGAAAAGAAATGCAGTATTATTTTCTCAGGGGTGTAATGTATGTGTTATTCCTTACATTCGTCATCCCGCATAAGTGTGCGTACAAACATGCCCTTCCATATATATCTTCCCTCAAGGAAAACAGAATTGGATTGATTAGATATCCCCGGGAGAAAGCCTTTTGGATGGGCGGCGCCTTTATATTATACAACTATGTCCGAATCTTATGAAAATCTCCTCAAACAGGCATATTCCAATATCACCGAAAAAACTGAATCTTCGGACCGTTTTGTAGTTCCTGAAGCAAAAGCGTACGTTGAAGGTAAGACTACAGTTCTTGAAAACTTCACAGAGATTGCAAGCAAGGTTCGTCGTAATCCGGAACACTTGATGAAATTCCTGCTCGGCGAGCTAGGTACGTCTGGAAAAATCGATGGTAACCGTGCTATTTTTAATGGAAAATTTGAGATCTCCCTTCTCAAAATGATCATTAAGAGTTATGTTGAGGACTATGTGATCTGCTCCGAATGCGGTAAACCAGATACACGGCTTGTCAAGGACGATCGTGTCATGTTGCTCCGTTGTGATGCCTGCGGCGGTCACCGCCCCGTGAGAAAGAGAAAAGCCCGCACGGAACCTGTCTCCGAGAACCTTGAGGAAGGCACAGTCATGGACGTGGAGATTCAATCGATCTCCAAACGTGGTGACGGGGTTGTGAAAATGGGACGTTATATCATGTATGTGGCAAATGCAAAGCCCGGGCAGAAGGTAAAAATTAAAATTTCCCGTATTTCTGGGTCGATTGTATTTACCGAACGGGCGCCGGAAGAATAAATATTATCAAAGGTCCTCTTGGATCTCAGCTTCAAACCCGAAATGTTTTAAAAATTTCTCTCTTAATCTTTCGCTAATACATTTTAAGGATTTCATTTTTCCCTGCCAAAAGTAGAAAATAAAATGTGATATCTCTGGATTTTGAAGTTTCGTTTCTTCACACCCGGCCGAGAAGTAGGATGCATACTATGAGAGTCAGAAATATCAGTCTTAAAAAATTGTTGAAAAACGCACGATTAATTTTAATTTCACGAGGGTAATTCTACACCAAAATTTTGTGGAATACCGATTGGAAAATATTATTGGGTGAAAAGATTTTAACCCCCTTAGAAAAGATATTTTATTATAGGAATTTCTAAAAATTATTGCTTCTTTAAGTCTTTGATCAGCTCGTTGCAGTGACCCGAGATCCTTTTGCATGCCTTTTTGATTATGGGAAGGGGATTTTTCTTACCCTTTGTAGTAACGAGAAGTTCCGGGTCTGAGAACTGGAATTCTATAATATATTTTGCCACATCAACATCAGGGTCGCTCAAAATTTCCTCAACAAGGGCATTCATAAACGTATGTCCCTCCCCTTGGATGACGAGTCGCACTTTATCTTTTTCGAGATCTAGTACTTTTACAATCATGCACCTATGTTTGGGCACCTGAAAACTATTAAAGTATGGGTGGCATTGAACACCGGAATAATATTCATAAAAACTCGTATTATAAAGTGAACCGATGTAATTTATTTAAATTCGAAGATGTCGCCGTCTTTCCCGAGGTGGGGGAGATCCCACGGAATAAGATGGCTCTGATGAATGCAACGATAGTCTTTTGGAGCAAGGTTCTGTGCGAGTGCGCAGGCATCGAGATAATTCATATGCTTGTGAATTGTTATATCGGAAGGGACAAGGGCGTCAATGAGTAGAAGATCCAGATTAGTGAGAAGATCAAGGCTTTTTTGCGGGAGATCAGCCTTCGTATCTGAAGTATACCCCACCTTAGAGTCACCGGTTTCAAATAATATGCCACAGGTAAATGCCGGGGGATGTTTTACCATGAACAGTGTGAGGGTTATCCCGAAAATATCGAATGGAACGTAGGGCTGAATTTCACCCTTTTCAAAGGTAAGAAACCTGAAGATTTCAGCACAATAATTTAGTACCGGGGGAGCAGCAAATACCGGGGGGATCTTCTGCACCCGGTAGAATTCGCCAAATCCGATAAAATGATCATAGTGCCCGTGTGTCCAGATAACGGCGTCGATATGAGGAGAGCCATGCTGGAGAAGCTGCTGCCGAAGATCCGGTGAAGAATCAATGAGGATATGTCTCCCTTCATTCTCGAGAAGAAGCGATGTTCGCAGACGCATTGCCCCTGTTTTCTGTGCATGCGTGCATTGGGGGCAGTTGCATCCCACTTTTGGTGTACCAATTGCATCGCCGGTTCCCAGAAGGGTAATCTTCATATTATAACCAATTCAGGTGCCGGATTGCGTCCCGGTTTTTCACCATATGGATACCTTTCTCTATATCTTCGCGCCCGATAGTTTTCCGATTATCCATGAGGGAAGAAAGAATGGCTTCCTTGACCATCATGCGGAGATCAGAGCCAGAAAATCCATCTGTCTGGGACGCAAGCTGCTGATAATCGAGAGTGCAGGGGATTGAGGAAGTCACCTTCATTATGATGTTCTTGCGCATGTCTTCATTCGGGAGGGGAAACTCCACGACTTCGTCAAATCTCCGCCACGCTGCCTCATCGAGCAGCTGCGGATGGTTGGTAGCGCCAATCAGAAGCACGTTGTTTTTTACCAGATTGATCTTGTCGATGTTTTTTAACAGGGAGTTGACTGCGCGTTTCATGGCCCCATGGTCATCTGCGACACGACTCTTGGCAACAAAATCGAATTCATCGATAAAAAGGATTGAAGGTGCAAGTTTCTTGGCGAGTTCAAATATACGATCAATATTTTTGGAGGTCTCCCCAAGGTATTGGGAAGTAACCATCGAGAGACGAACTTCGAGAATCGGCATGTGCATGGTTCGGGACATTGCAAGTGCCAGTGATGTCTTTCCAGTGCCTGGTGGCCCGACAAAGAGTAGTTTTCCTACTTCGTGGATTCTGTGGTGGCGCAGGAATTCCCGGTTGTTGATTGCGAGCTGTATCTTGGTGATAATCGCGATCTGCTCTGGTGTGCGGATAAGATCTTCCATCTGCTGCTCCACCTCTTCCGGGGCTAGGATAATAACGAGATCAAGTGCGCTCCGGAGTTTTTCGTCTTCACCTATCAATTTTGAAACCCGAGCGTCAAGATATGCTTTGGTATCCTCGTAAGGCGGATTTGTAGCTCTGACGGTCTCGTAATTTATTCCCGTTGAATCCATGTTTTCAAAGAAAAAAGCAAGTGAGGGATTTTTTTCAATAAAAGATTTGCCTCCCTGCCTGAGGAACCATTGTGCTGCCGGTTCAAGCGCGGTAACACGGATTCGCTGCCCAAAATCTTCGTAAGCGACAAACGGATTTGCTGATAATTTCTGATGAGCGTCCGCAATAGCCAGTGATCGCTTGATCAGACCGTCGCTTACATATACCGGCCTCCTGATATCCGCGGTTGTTGTAATAGAAAAAATCTCCCGACAGATAGGTGTAAGGTCATTGATATCGAGCTGGGGGTTCTGGTTGAAAATTTCAGCAGTCAGAACGATTTCCATTATGCGCAGGACTTCAGAATCTCCAGACATGGCTGTAACCTTATTTATTCATCTTCCGAATGAATAAGACTATCTAGAGCGTGTAGTCACGAAACAGCCATCACTGGTCACAATCACCGTGTGCTCATGCTGGGAGACGAGTGATCCAGGGATGTCAGAAAGGACCGGGTAAACGTGAAGTACCTGCGATCTGACAAGTCCGGGAAGAACAATATCCAGTTTTTTTTCGCTGAGCCATCGTCGGGCAAAAGGTAACCCATGGCGATTTTTTACTGTATTCAGTATAGTGCGCGCGACTGGCGTGCGGACAGGTTTTTGTGAAACCTGCGAATAAATCTCTTTACGGGTTTTCTCACCGACATGTCCAGATCCTGTTGTAGCAAATGGTTCAATAGCAAAAACCATGCCTTCTTCGAGTATCACACCCCCGTTAATTCCGACATTGGGAATGGTCGGGGGGTGGTGGAGAATGTAACGAACAAGCCCGTGTCCGGTTAGATTTGATATTGGGCGATAGCCACGACTCTCGATCTCTTGCTGAATTGCTGCCCCCAGATCTCCCGCTGAGGCTCCTGGACGGACTGTTTTAATCGCGGATCCGAGAGCCCGCTCGGATGCATCAAGGAGGAGTGAGTTGTTCCCGAGATCAATTGTAGTTGCGGTATCGGCGATATACCCCTCTATCTGGACTCCAAGATCCAGTTTTGCCACATCCCCTTTGACAAATACTCTTTCGTCTCCCGGTGATGCAGTATCGTGTGCAGCGTCTTCATTTAAGGAAAGGTTAAGAGGGAATGCAAGTGCTGCCCCCTCTTCTTGTACCTGTAATTCTATCGACTCGACAAGATCCAGATATGATGCCCCGATGCGGATTCCCTGCGCACCACGGCTGAGAATTTTTGCCGCGAGAACTCCTGCATCATGATACTTTTCAAAAATATCATCATTCATACGATCAGTTCCTCGGGAAATACGGTGAAGTTTTCAAACCCATCCTTTATGACAACTCCTATATCCTCAAGACGAACTCCCCCGATGCCGGGATAGTAGAGCCCTGGCTCGATGGTGATGACGTTGCCGGATACCAGTGGTTTCCCGGCGGGTCCTACAGTGGGAAGTTCATGGACCTGAAGCCCCACGCCATGACCAAGATTATGCACAAAACCGCGTGAATTGCTCTCATATCCTTTGTCTTTGAAAAAGTCAACAACAGCCTGGTGGATATCAGCTCCCGACACCCCTGCTTTCACCCGGGAGATCCCGAAACGTTTTGCTTCATGAAGGGCGGTATACATCTCGCGGATCTCAGTCGAAGGTTCTCCCTTGACAACAGTGCGGGTCATGTCAGCATAGTATCCGGATTTCTCTTCAACGGGAAAGAGGTCAATGACGATGGGCTCGCCTGATTTAAGGGGACCAGTTCCTGTCATGTGAGGTATTGCGGTTTCCTCACCGCAAGAAACAATAGTATCCACCGCTGCGCATCCGTATTGCAGGAGCAGATTGTGCATGGAGAATTTGATGTATTCGGCAGTCAATGGTTTTTTATCGACGTAGAGAATACCCTTTTTGACCGATGCTTTTTTGATTAGCGAGATTGCAAGCCCCATCGCCTTTTCCGTAGCTTTCTGCACATTCTTCATCAACAGAATTTCATTTTTACTCTTTTTCGCCCGCATCGACCGGACCGTTTCTTTGTCAACCAAAATCGTACAATATTCACTCAGGATATTTGCCAGAGCAATCGGGAAATCTGGAGGTACAAGGATTTTTTTTCCGACCTGACCGGCGATCATCTTCGCAGTTGCCCGATACGGGTCCTTTTCTGTTTTTAGAATATCCGGAAGCCCTGCCTGCGCTCTGGTCATCACAGCTGCAGTAGCTTCACGTGATGCGCGTCCAATCTCCATCTGAGACACGATAATTATCCCTCTCTCTCCCGGTTTCTTAAAAAAGACGAAAGGATCGCTTGTCGTAAAATGCGTCATGTATCTCATATCTGCATCACGTGACGATGCGTATGCTACGTAGGCATCTGCGCCTCTGGTTTTGACCGCGACTGATAATAGATCCATCTCTTAGGATATATGTAGTTAAACGTCAAGTACTTTTATTTCAGAGTTGATGATTGGATGATGGATGAAGACAATAAAAAAAAGTTTAAAATAAAATTTTATTATCTTGCCGTGCAACTTAATGCCATCATTCTGTTTTTAGCATTCTCCATAATTGTATTTTTTATTGGCCCGGGCCAGTACCGGATCCCTCTCATCATCATCTTAATTCTCATCGTACTGATGCTTTCTTTTAATTTCAAGAAAAAATACCGGGAGACCAAGGCATGGCTTGATGAACATGCAGATAAAGGTAAAGATACATAGCATTGGACTCTTGGTACTGGAAGAGCATCATGCTGAAAAAAATGAAAGAAGAGATTGAACTTCTCAGCCGGCATATCGATGTGGCAAGGGCGGTGGCAGATCACCAACCTATTGGCATCATGAAACTTGCCGAGCTGCTCAACCTCCCCTCCCACCGGATACGCTACTCCCTTCATGTACTGGAACAGCTCGGCTATATCCGCGCATCTACCGAGGGGGCTGTAGCGACTGCTCTCACTGGAGAATTATTTGCACATCTCAACGATGACCTTGATGAACTCGTTCACCTGCTTGAAATGATGAAGCGCGATTAATGCGATCGTATTCCCATATCTTTCAATCCTTTTCAGAGATGGATTTCAACTCCTGGAAAAATGGATTGATCAATCATAGTTACTTTTAAAAGCACTCAGAAAGAATCTAATAAGGCGCATTGAGACTGCCTCCCTAACTCAGTTGGTAGAGTGTCGGACTGTTAATCCGAATGTCACAGGTTCGAGCCCTGTGGGGGGCGTTTTTGGGCCCGTAGCTCAGTCCGGTTAGAGCGCCCGGCTCATAACCGGGCGGTCATGCGTTCGAATCGCATCGGGCCCATTTTTTCGTCATTTTTAGAATATACCATAACCAATTCACCTTAAGATGATTTAATAAACTTTCTATCACCGAACAATCATACCGGGAAGTATGAAGTGTCCGGTGTGCGAGATGGACTGTGTCAAGTCAGCAAAAGACCTTCTTGCCACACTTCCCACAATTTTTTTACCATGTGCAGATTGCAGTATGCGGATCCTTGACAAAGGCTCCCCGCTTCCGGATTTCGAATTTGCACAGCCCTGCTCGTGCGGAAAACGGTTTATCGATGAAGTTTTTGCCCATATGTATGTCATCATGGTTGAAGAGGGGGATCTTACACGGACAGACTCGCTTATAGCAGTGGGAACCCCCCTTGTGCATCCAGGATTTGCCATGGACCGCCCGCCGTTCCTTCCTGAAAAATCACTTGTGCTGCTCACTGCACGAGCCACAAAAACGACCGCCGAACGTCTTTTTCGGGAAGTGCCTGAACTCCGGGGTGTCGTCAAGAAAGGCAATTTTACTCCGGGAATTACGAGCCCCGACCTTCATTCCATGCCCAGAGTATATGATCTTCTTGCGGGATGCGACGTCCGGGCAGACATTTTTCCACTCTCTGCAGGTCTGTTAGTGATGTACAAACAACAGTCGCTTATTCATATCGAATTCCCTCGTCAGGGCTACCCAAAAATCCGCACAGTCGAGCTGCATGTGGGAAAACCTCCAATAAACTATTTCGTAGATGCGTGCTCCGGGGTCGGGACCCTCGGACTCACCGCTGCTTGTCTTGGTGTTCACCATGTGGTGATGAATGATGCATGGTACGCCTCAGCATTTTGGTCAGCATTTAATCTCGAAATTAACCGGGAATATCTCAAAATCGACAGGATAAAAATCTTTGAACAATTGCACGATATGCAAAAACATCCGGTAACAAGAGATCCAATAAAAATTGCAGAGACTGACGGGGAACAGATTATTGAGGTTTATCAAGGTGATTTTCGCCAGCTTTATAGTGTAATTCCGCGCGGTAGCAATCCTGTTACCGCGCTTGATATCTTCGATAAAAAAGATTTTTCTTCCATTCAAACGTTCAATCGTGAGTGGCAGGAAAAGGTAGGTGGAGAGGTTTTCATTCCTTGAATTTCGTCATAGGTGAAAAGAATACTATGGGACTAAAATCCTGATCACGGTAAAAAGCCTTTATTGACCAGTGCACAATGGTATATGGGGACTAGCCCGGGTGGTTCGGCGTCACCTGTAACCTGAAACCGTCGGTACGCGGGGGGTGAAGTTTGACGAAGGCTGTAACGGCCTGCGGGAGCCTGTGCGTCCTGACTGTGAAACTTCGTCCCATGAGGTCGATGGCCAGGGATCAATATTCCGGAGGGAATGGAGACCTGTCGCTGCGGGTACCGGTTCAGGCCCGGAAGGGAGCAGACTTACCGTAGACATCCGGCGCCCATGGGGAAACGGGGCGGAGAATGGATGCTTTGGTGAACGTAGTAACGTGCAGTCAACCGATAACACGTCCCCATTTACGATTATCATGTCCAAAGTGACCGTCATCGGTGCAACCGGCAATGTCGGGATGTTTGCAACCTATGCTATATCATCAAATCCCCATGTTCGTGAAATCCTTCTCTATGGCCGGGAAGGACGGGAAACTCTTCTCCGTGGAATTGCCCAGGATTTGATTGATTCATTTGCTGCACGGGGAACAGACATCAAGGTTACCTGGACAACCAACTTAAAAGATGCTGCCGGATCTGATGTTGTCGTAATTTCAGCAGGTATTCCGCGCAGCTCCGGACAGGACCGTCTTGATCTTGCACGGGAAAATGCAAAGGTTCTCACGCCGCTTGCGCAGACTATCGGTGTCATCGCGCCTGAAACCAAGATTCTTGTCGTGACCAATCCGGTAGACGTGATGACCTGCGTTGTTTTGAAACATTCTGGTCTTAAACCCAACCAGGTATTCGGACTGGGAACGCATCTCGATTCAATGCGTTTAAAATCCCTTATTGCTGCCTATTTCAAAGTCCACGTGAGCGAAGTCCATACACGTATTATCGGTGAACATGGCGACAGTATGGTCCCACTCTGGTCAGCAACAACAATCGGTGGTATCAAGATCTCCAACCTGCCGGCGTTTGCACACCTCCCGGTAAAAGAGATCATTAAATCAGTAAAGTGCAGCGGAAACAACATCATCAAAGACAAGGGTTCAACCGTCTATGGCCCGGGAGAAGCAATTGCCTCGCTGGTAAAGACGGTTCTCGGTGATGAAAATCGGATACTTACCGTCTCAGCCTATATAAAAAGCGAGATCCATGGTATTGGAGAAGGTGATGTTTGCATCGGGGTCCCAGCCCTGATTAATCGCAACGGTGTGTTCCCGGTTTCTATTAAGATCGATGAATCCGAAGTAATTGCCTTCCGCGAATCGGTCGAAAAAATCCGGGCAATCACCGCAAAGGTTCTTGCCCATAATGAGGAATAATTAAAAAAGGCCGTGTAACTTGAAATCAGGTTAATGTCACTTCAACAATTTCGGCCCGTTCGACACCTGCCACGCCACTCAGGGTTCTCTCTACTGCATCGGTTTCCCCGCCAGAGTCATTGACGACCGCCACAAGTTTAAGCGCCTTTAAACCATAACCGATGGGCTCTTCACGGATTTCCTGAATTCCGGGCAGCTTTTGTTTTAGTGCCTTTTTCAACTGTTCAAGGTTCACGTCCGGTGATTCGGGCATAACCCTGACAATTACTGCCACACTACCCATGAATTACGGTCCCCCGAATCCACATTTTGGGCAGCTGTAAGGGATACTCTGCTCCCGGCAGCGATAACATCGCTTAATCTCAACACCGCATGCCGGGCATCCAAATTCCGTTGCGCCCTCTTCTGCAAGCGGGGCATTGCAGGATGTACAGTTCTTATCTGACATTATTGTTCCTCCAAGGATTCCAATAGTATCTCTCTTTGAACATTTTAAAAGGTTGTAACGATCTCCGTACGAAGGACTACCTCGCCCTTCAGATATTTCTCCATGCGATCCGGTTGTGAACCATTGAAAATGGTCGTTTTTATCCAGTTTTTACCAAAACCAGAATGAAAAATTGATCGATAACATCCGATTCCACCGGCCCGGTTACCAGTTTCTGGAGGATATCGTTGATGAAAATATCATCGACAGATTTGAGAATGAGAAGATCGAGATGAAGGCTGCCTGCCGTCCACGCAACAGTCATGTCAGATGCATCCCACGTATGGGGCAGAACATCGTTCAGTACGAAGTACCGGTAAGGGAAAAAACTGTTGTTGCTTGGGAGATCGCCATACTGTTGTTGTGGAAATGCCATGTGATACGATAAAACAGCCATATTGTTCCATTGCTGCTAACGCCATCCAGTGCGCTGTATCGCTATCGACATTGCACTGTCGGACTGTGCCAGCAAATGGTTCCTTGTCTGGGATCAATAACATTGGATGTTTTGAAGCGCGAAGAATTTATAAGAAAGCGGGGGCCCGTCAATATAAACTTCCCCCGATTTTCACAATAAGCGGCTTGGTTGACTGATCTTCCTGGGGGTTCCTTCTTTTGAACGATAATCTCGGAGAATTATATCGCCAGATTATAAAAGGAGCGTGGAGAAAAGTAGTATTTGTGCGCTGCATCCTTATGCTCATCGTTATTTTATTGTGTGCTGTGCATACCGGGGCTGCAGTACGGATCGTTGAGTTTTGTCCTGATCCCTATCTGTATAATGATGCGGATGAATATCTTATCCTTTCAGGTACCGGCTCCCTAGATGGAATCACGATTTCTGATGGAAAAGGCGGGTTTCGTTTTCCAAAGGGAACACAGATTAACGGTTCACTCACCATCGCCCGCAGTGGAATCGCATTTGAACAAAGTCATAGAAAATATCCGGATTTTGAATGGCTGGATACTTCTCAGCTGGTTCCAAACGTGATCAATGGCGATCTGCTTCGTTTGGCGAATACAAAGGATGCCCTGATACTTTATGAAAATGGACACCTTGTTCAGGAGGTTGCCTGGCCGGATGATGTCAAGCCACGTGAAGGTCAGATCCATTATGTTGAAAAAGGAGTGTGGGATCCCCGCCCGCTCATGATTGGGCAGTCACGGCTCTCCGCCACAGTATTCCAGAACGTATCGATAACTGCTTTTGTTTCACCTGATTGCTCCAGTGACATATTTTCTTATGCGGTGAATCAGGCATCTGATGAAGTTCTTTTAAATGTCTATGAAATCTCAAGCCCGAAAATCGAGGAATCACTGATTGCTGCACATGCGCGGGGTGTTGACGTAAAGATCCTTGTTGAAGGTGGACCCGTTGGTGGTATAAGTCGGGAAGAGAATGCGGTTATCTGGAATTTGAGCAAAAATAGGATCTTGGTTAATGCGATGGTATCATTGACTGGCGATCCCGCTCCCTATCGTTATGATCATGCAAAATATGTGGTAATTGATCGGCGGGCAATTCTGCTTACGAGTGAGAATTTTGGGTATACCGGATTCCCCCCCTCGGGAATGACCGGAAATCGCGGTTGGGGGGTTTACGCTGAAAATCCTGCCCTTGCTGAGTATTTCTTAACTGTCTTCATGACAGATTATAATGGAAAGTCAATAACTGCGTATGATGGATCAGCTGGCAGTCCTGAGTCCACCCCCTCGGGCAAATATACGGTTGAGTTCGCGCCTAAACATTTTGTGGGCGCGACAGTTCGTCCTGTCATTGCACCAGACACCAGCTATCAGATTACTGATCTGATAAACTCAGCTAATGGGAGCATCGAAATCGAACAGGCATACATCACCAATGAGACTCCCTATTCGCTGAATCCATACCTTTCATCAGCGATCAATGCGTCACGGCGAGGTGTCCATGTCAGAGTGTTGCTGGATTCGTACTGGTTCAATATCGAAGATGAAAAGGATAATGATGAGATGGTTGCCTTGATCAACCGGATTGGAATTTCCGAAAATATTCCAATTGAGGCAAGGTGTGTGGATCTTGCTGCTAATGAAATTGAAAAAATCCATAATAAGGGTATGATTGTCGATGGTCAGCGTGTGCTGGTGAGCAGTATCAACTGGAATAGCAACTCACCTAACTTTAACCGGGAAGCCGGAGTAATTATTGATCATCGAGGCGTTGCTCGCTATTTCCTTGACGTATTCGAAGACGACTGGAATTCCTCGGTAAGATCGCCGGAAATTAAAACCGATTACATGAAAATAGCCGCGGTTGCCGTTGTGATGGTCCTTCTAGTTTTACTCTATCATTACCGTTATAAACAATAATGCGATTTGACAATTGATAGGGAATTTCTGAAAAGAGAATATTTACAATGCTTGCAGTTCTGGATTTATCTCATTTAAAACGTATCGGATCTTTTTTTTCTTTCGCCCCATCATTTTTTTGGTGATACGCAATGCAGCGGTGCCTTGCCAGCCTTTATAACAGTTCTATTTTTAAACCTTAGAGAAATGAGATATATTGCTCGGAATAAATGATGAATGCGATAAATCAGGAATTGAGAATTGAGCTCATCGATTCTGAAGAAGCTTTTCTCGCCATTAAAGATGAATGGGATGCATTGATCGATAAAAATATCAACCCCTCGTTTTATGCCACATTTCCCTTTGTGTACACGGCTTGGAAACATTACAGGACTGAAAATAATAGCTTATTTATTCTTTTAGTGAGACGTGATGCAGCACTTGTCGGCATTGCGCCATTCAGAATAGATAGTATGAAAGTGAGGAATATACGTCTCTTCAGGGCAATACGGTTCATTGCTGAATGGGGAGGTGGGGATAAACCCGCAATAGTGACGACGGAAAAACCAGACCTTATTTGGGACAGGATTTTTCAGTTCCTGAACAAAGAGTTTACGCAATGGGATGGGATATTGCTCACAGAACAGCCAACGGACAGTCCTGTTCTTAATCAAAAGTTTTTTAACAATATATGGTATTCTGCCAGGGTTGTTCCAGAATATACTTCCTTTTATGTCTCAATAACCGGCACATGGGAAGAATACATAAAGACCCGGGGAAAAAACACGTATCGGACATGGAAGAATTCCAGAAAAAAATTATTTGACCTTCCCGAAAGGGTGAAATTTCAATGTATTGACAATCCTGAGATCCTGCCGGACGCTTTAGATCGATTTATTGCCATAGAGCAATCCGGGTGGAAAAAGAACAGTGATTTTAGCGTGGGCGGCAGCGAAAAGCAAAAGGCATTTTATAAAGAATTGTTGACTCATCTGGCATATGAAAATAGGGTGGCAATCTATTTTTTGATTTCAGAAAACACTGATATTGCCGGTGCAATAGTCTATAAATATAAATCCATTGCGTATATAGCACAAATAACCTACAGACCAACGCATTCGGAATATTCTCCCGGTGTCATTCTGAATGTGGAAATAATAAAGGCGATGTTTGGAACGCATTACAAGGAATTTGATTTTCTTGGGTTACGAGGTGATGAGAAAAACTTCTTAAAGAAAAACTGGTCTACAGGAACGCGACAAACGATTACAATACAGATTTATAATAGAAACTTACGCAGATATCTCTACGTTATGGGAAAAAATGCAAAAACAGTGTCGCTAAAAATCATGAGGATGGTGACCGATTATAAACTATCGCAACAAGCGCAGACTGAAGAAGCGTCTCCCTGACTTTGATCAATAGCCAGAAGTAATTATTGACCGTCCCAGGGTGCACGTTACTTCCTTGAGGTATTTGGAGACGATTGTAATTCCTCAGTAAAACCGTAATATCTCCTGTTCCTGCCGGATGAATACCAGAATTATAAACAAATATGAAAAGGTCAGAACTTTTTTAACGCACACTGGCATACGTCACATAAATTGATATCGCTTTCACCGGTTACTACCGCAAGTGCCCAACGGTCAATGATGCTGTCAAGCTCATTTGAGATCTGGACCTCACCTGCACCCCTTTTTCTGCTCATGTACTGGGATACTGCTGCTCTTGTAACCCCGAGGCGTTTTGCTGCGTCGCTCTGGCTGAGCCCCTGGCGCTGTACCAGCCGGAATACCATCTCGGCTCTCATGGGTGGGAGAAGGTTCCGGACCATGGTATCACAATGCATCAGGGTGCAGGTATGTTTCATCATACACACACAGGCTGGGGCTTATGGGTTAAGGCATTCCGGTTCTGGTATATAATCTGACGCGCATCACGGAAGTTGAATTTTTCGATGATGAGCTGCTTTTCCTTGAGTTTTTTCAAGGCATATCGTACAGTACGTGGTGCCAGGTGGGTCTTTTGTACAAGGTCTTTATGGGTCATTGCACCCCCTGCGTCCAGTATCTCAAGTACTGTTTTTGACGATGGCGGCAACGAAGTTGTATACATGTTTATAATGTTAACACTGTTAACATATGAACCTGTCGGTCATTTAAACAACCTTTATCATAACTCAAGTATGCTCGGGCGCCAGGAACGTGTAGCAATGGTTCTTTTGCTCGGTGTCATGATTACAGTGATTACCGCTCACCTTATTCTCGGGACGCTTGGAAAACAACCATTTGCCAGACCATTCACGAATACCTCTGCAGATGGTGAGCTGGTAGTAGCAGCCGGGACGATCGACCAGCTGGTAATCACTCAAAACGGAGGACACATGACTGTATATATAGACACTGTCACCGTTTTTGTTCCGGCCCCGGCTGCACAGGAACTCACGCTCCGGAAGGGAGATACGATCTCTGTCTATGGGGTTGTCCAAACATATCGCGGGAAAAAAGAGATTATGGTGAGTTCAGCAAAAGATGTCTCGGTAATTCCTAAAAATACTTTGAATAGTTCTTTTAGCACTGCCTCAACTTTTCCAGCAGCCGACGGTTTTTCTTGATATTGTATCCGGATCTTCCTGAGCCAGCCAAAAAAGTCCCGTTATCTATACGACGGGAGGGGCATCAGCACTTTTCTTTATCTTTCCATTTTTTATAAAATCAAGGGCTTGCTGAGCAGCCTGCCGTACTTCACCATCCTCATCTTGGAGTGCCTCTGTCAGACCGGTGATTGCCCGTTCATCCGCGATATTACCAAGGGCCCACGCAGCAGTTTTCCGGACCATTTTCTTTTTATCCTTAAGAAGCGGCAGAAGCGGATTGACAGCGCGTGAATCACGGAGTTTTCCCAGTCCCTGCGCTGCGCCGATACGGAGCCATTTTTCTTCGGATTTCAATGCCGCTATCAGGGGTTCAACGGCACGAAGGTCTCCAAGGTTTCCCAAAGATTTTGCCGCGAGCCACTGGACATCAACATAAGGATCCTTGAGTGCCTCCAGAAGCGGTTCAACTGCTGTTACATCCCCTTCGTTCCCCAAGGCTTCGGCCGCCCGCCAGCGATAGTTGAGATTGGAATCTTTGAGCAGTGAGATATATCCTTTGATACGCAGTTTTTTTTGTTCTTGTATTGCCGCAAGTTCAGCGGGGGTTGGTTCTGGTGTAGTTTCTGCACTCTTTGGCTGCGTTTCGGAATTACCCATGCCTGTCCCTCAATAGCCACCCATACGTAGTACCGGACTATTAAGGTTTTCAATAGTGAAGCACTACCCTTTTCATTACCGGATATCCGGATCTGAAAAATAACATACTCGCGGAATGTGTAGTTTTACTGAGAACGGATGAGGAAAATTTACGGAATAATTTTTGGCATAATTTGAAGGTTTACTGACAAATTTTTTACGGAATGGGTCAGCACACCCAGACTGATCACATCTGCACCGAGGGCAGCATAATGTCTGAGGGAACTCTCCTCAATACCTCCTGAAAGTTCGATGATTACCCGGTCCCGGAGACTTTCGCGTTTCAGGATCCTGATAGTCCGGGTAATCTGGCCAGGGCTCATATTGTCAAGCATAATGATATCTGCACCCGCTTGTGCAGCGATCAGGGCATTTTCAGAAGTTTCTACCTCGACTTCAATTTTTTTATACACAGAGCCTTTTTTTGCGGAGTGGATAGCGGTACCGAGAGGGACCAACGCTAAGTGATTGTCTTTGATGAGAACCCCGTCACTTAAATTCGTACGATGAGGATCACCGCCACCAATCGTTACCGCCTTTTTGTCCAAGACCTGGAATCCGGGACACGTTTTGCGTGTCGCCGCTATACGGCATAATGGATTGACTTCCGATACGATATCTGCCATTTTTCTTGTCTGAGTCGCAATACCGCTCATTCTCCCTATAATATTAAGGGCAGTCCGTTCAACAAGCAGTATCTTTTTTGCATCCCCGCTGAGCAAAAGGAGTGAATCGTTTTTACTCACCGTAATCCCGTCTTTTACCAAGTATTTTACCGATATACCAAAATGGGAAAAAAGGAAGGCTGCCTCATCAAGACCCGCAATGGTTCCCTCCTGCTCGGCCCTTATTACGGCATCGCAGGTAATATCCGGGATAACTGCATCAGATGTCACGTCACCGGACGGAGCATCCTCCTCAATGAACCGAAGCAGATAATCGGGCAATACCATGGAAGTGTTCACCTTTGTTTCACCGTTATGTTCCTACAATTATCGGTTCATTGAGATTATTCAGAAGAGAGAGAATGGAGAGAGCCGCAAGGTAACTCGTTGCCGAATTACCGGGACTGGGTATATTTGTCACTCTGATATAGGTCTCTCCAAAGCTTCCTTCAATGAATAGTTCGTGAACATTGCGGTCGACAGACGGATCAACCCAGAGCTCGACGTTGGTATCATGCCCTGCCGCAAGACTCATGGCTACTGAAACGTTGACATTTTTGGGAAATGCCTTGATACACTCATTGGCTTTCCCGGAAAATATGAGCCGTTTGGTGTCAGCAATAATACCAAGCGACGCCGGACTTTTTGTGGTTCTCAAAAGCAACCGCGTGATTTTGGAAATCCTTCCAATCTTGAGGTTATCGAGGCCAAAAATTGCCCCGCTGGGTATATGGATTTTCCTCCCTGACCTTAGTGCCAGTTCCCGTATCTCATCTTTGAATACGATATCGGACAGGGCACCCACGCTCATGATCACCAGGTCTTTATTGTGAGACAGCACCCGCACGGCGTAGTTTTTAACAGCACTGACAGATGCTGCTTCCACCACGATATCAATATCCGCAGCAATAAAGGACTCAAAATCCCCAAAGGGGTGTGCACCGGAAATCCCCGCGATTTCCTGTGCCCGCTCAAATACAAGGTCATAGACCGCTGTTATGGTAAAATCGCCCCCGTGCTGTGCGATGATATGTCCAATATTGCCACAGCCAAGCAGGCCGATTCTCATCATGATTAACAGATTATGGGTGTCATTGGTTAAGTGTTGTGCTTACATGAGGTGCCTTAAGGGAAAACGGGCTGGGGACAGATGGTCTATCCCAGTTATTGCACATCTTTTTTATCATTCTGGTTTTACCTTATATCCGGTTTAACACTATTTATTGAAGTGCGTTCAATTGATCTTCGTAGTGCAGTAAAATGGGAGAAATACGGGATCCTGTGAGCGGGGAATTTATGGATAGGGATATACTTGAAAGGTTGTGTCACGTGCGTGTTTATATCGAAACTTACGGGTGTCGTTATAACTTCGGGGACACGGCAAAACTGATCGAAGTCCTGAAACACAATGGGAGCACAATTGTCAGTTCTGCAGAAGAGGCAGATGCTGTTATTATCAATACCTGTACTGTTGTGGGGTCAACTGAGAGGCGGATGCTTAGGAGACTTTCGCGGTTCAGGGATTATAATCTCTTTGTGATGGGGTGCATGCCGGCAGTGCAGAGGGAAGCAATTTTTGCGGTATGTGCGCCCGCCATTATCTCATCAGCTGCAATACGGGAGATATATCGGAGTATACGAACAGTGCCCGTTGGAGGAGTAGCGATTGTCCAAGTGGCGCAGGGATGTGCAGGCAGGTGCACATATTGTCTGACACGAGCAGCCCGTGGTCCCCTGAAAAGTATTCCGGAAGATGAGATCTTGGCAGAAATCGTGGCATATGCAGGAGCAGGGACACCGGAAATCCAGATCACTGCACAGGATGTAAGCAGCTGGGGACAGGATTTTGGAAAATCGCTTCCCGCTCTTTTACATGCGGTGGGCAATCTGCCGGGACATTTTATGATCCGGGTTGGCATGATGAACCCTGCTTCAGTAAAAGAAATACTTGATGATCTGGTCGAAGCTTTTGCCAGTGAGCATATTTTCAAATTTCTTCATCTTCCCGTTCAGTCGGGATCAGACCGTATTCTTGAGCGAATGGGAAGGGCCTATACAGTTGCAGATTTTGAAGAAATTGTGACTGCATTTAAAAACCGGTATACCGAGCTTACTCTTGCCACTGATATGATAGTCGGGTTTCATGGAGAAACTGAAGAAGACTTTTCAGCATCGCTTGACCTGATCGAGCGTGTGCGTCCTAACAAGGTAAATATTACCCGCTATTCACAGCGCCCTTTTACCCCCCTTTCATCGGAAAAAGACTTCCCGGACTGGATTAAAAAAGACCGGTCCCGGCGCATGAATGTCAGGGCAGTAAAGATCTATGCTTCTGTTAACAAAGGATATCTTGAAAAACCGGTACCTTTTGTCGTAACAGAAACCATAAAAAAAGGATCTGTCATGGCCCGCTCTCCTTATTATCTGGGAATTGTGATTAACGAGGATCTTCCTGTCGGATATACCGGCGAGGCAATCCTGAAAAAAGACCAGAAGTACTTTTTTGCAGGACAGAGAGTCGCGTAATTCATAAGACTTCCCTTATGTCCAGAATAGAGCTGTAAGGAGGAGGGAGAATCATCGTTTTTCAGGAATGTATAATACAAAAATCTCTGCATCTCTTTACTATTCCCTCTTCCTCTCCACCACCCTTGTCACTGCCATCTTGAACCGATAGGATACGGGTCCACCTGAAAAAGAAAAGAACGGTTTTATACCCCCTTAAATGAACACTCCTTATCGATCAATAACACTGTGTTATGGTGAAGTATATGGATGAAATTGAAGTTGGATTTAAAAAACTGGAGCAGAAGATAGAGGAACTGCAGGAAAAAAGGGATTCTCTTACCCAGGAAATCAGGGACCATGACACAGAACTCCTGGCGCGGATGGCTAGTTCAGCGGTTCCCGTTGTCAGGATTGTCGGCCTGAATATGTTAAGGATGGGTAAACAGGATACCAAGGGAGAAATCTACGATCCCGCATATTACCCGGGGAAGATGATTATTTTGGGAAAAGCTGCAACGCCCGCTGCATTCCGGCCTGATAATGCCTCAAAACCGGTCACTGACCAGTTCTGCGTACTGTCTGAAGAAGGTAAATTTTTCGAACTAATGTACAGTTTCGACGGATTTCTTACCGATTCGTATCTTAACCCAATCGATACGAAGACAGCAATAGAACACTATGGATATGATATTATGTTCATGCTCTACCGCGCGATACACGATTACCTGAAAGGAGAAGAAGCTCTTGTTGAAGCCTTGGAAAAAGTGATAGGATATGTCTTTGCCAAAAAAACCTGACTGGCAAAGTTTCTCTTTTTAGCCCTTGATGATGGAAAAGGAGATTTCAGCAATAGATTGCTGGTAACCGCAATAATTAAAAAACAGGATAAAAACATCCCGATATGTGCCGATACCCTTTGCGGCAAACCATGAAATTGCAGGTACTGCATCGGTTGCAGGGAACGGGAAGGTAAAATTAAAAAACAGGCGGATCCAAGAAAAAAACTGTCAGAATATTGCGGATGGGCCCGATGTGATTCGAACACATGACCTCCCGGTTATCAGCCGGGCGCACCACCGAGCTATGCTACGGGCCCAAAAGTTTGCCTGAAATTTACTTTATTTACTACTCCACCAGAGTTTTTATAGGTTGTGAATCGGCAGAGTGAGATGGCAGAACAATCAGATAGGGATATGTGTGAAAAAGCCACGGTATAAGTACGGATCTGAGATCATGGGACGGAAATATCTTCTCGGGAATGAAGCGATCGCCCACGCCTGTCTCGAGTCAGGTGTGGATTTTGTAAGCGGATATCCCGGCACACCCTCATCGGAAGTGATTGATGTGCTGCGTATCCAGCCGGATCGATCCTACTATGTTGAGTGGTCAGTCAACGAAAAGGTGGCACTGGAGAATGCTCTTGCAGCTGCGTGGTGTGGTATCCGTGCACTCTGTACCATGAAACACGTGGGGCTCAATGTTGCTGCAGACCCTCTGATGACAAGTGCCTATACCGGTGTTACCGCCGGGCTGGTGATAATGAGTGCGGATGATCCATTCGCCCACAGTTCACAGAACGAACAGGATTCCCGGTGCTATGCACATTTCGCCCGGATACCCTGCCTCGATCCTGCAAGTATTCAGGAAGCCCACGACATGATTCCGAAAGCGTTTAGCCTTTCTGAGGAATTCGGGCTGCCCGTACTCTTCCGGCCTACGACCCGTATCTGTCACTCAAAGGGAGATATAGAGATATCTGAACCGGTTGAGGGTTTACGGAAAGGTGAATTCCATAAAGATCCCCGACAGTATGTGGTGATCCCCGCGCATACCCGTCTCCTGCATAAAAAACTCAACGAGAAACAACCTGCTATCCGGAAACGGTTGGTTGAACTCGGATACAACCGTTATACAATACAGGGGAAAACTGCAATTATCGCGAGCGGGATTGGCGCCACTTATGTGCAGGAATTATTACCTGACGGAGTCTCGTTCATGAAAATCGGGGCGTACCCGATTGATGAGGAATGGCTGGGTGATTTTGTAAAAAAGCATGAAAAAATTCTCGTGATTGAAGAACTTGCGCCGGAAGTGGAAGAGGCTGTGCGCCAGGCAGCAGGATGTGTTCCCGTATTGGGAAAGAAGAACGGGTTTGCACCATTCGAAGGTGAGTTATCACCTCAGGCTGTCGCAGCGATAATGGAGAGAGCGGGATTTTTGAAAAAAAATCCGCTCCCGCTTGGAGATCCATTACAAAATCTTCCTCCCCGTCCCCCCATCCTTTGCGCCGGCTGCCTGCACCGCGTGGCCTTCTATGCAATAAAAAAAGTCTTCAGGGATGCGGTATACCCAAGTGACATCGGGTGTTATACGCTCGGTCTCCAGCTGGGTGTGGTTGATACCACCATCTGTATGGGCGCATCAATCACGGTGGCGAGTGGCATTTTTCATGCCGGTGATCCGCGAGACATTGTCTGTACTATCGGGGATTCCACGTTCCTGCATACCGGCATCCAAGGCCTGCTAAATGCCGTCTACAATGGAGCAAATATCACCGTTGTGATTCTTGACAACCGGATCACGGCCATGACCGGACACCAGCCGAACCCCAACTCAGGTATGACTGCATGTGGTGCAGAGAGCCCTCCGGTCTCGCTCGAAGCGATATGTCGAGCCTGTGGTGTCATTTTTGTTGAGAGTGTTAATCCGTACGAAGTTACCGGTATGGTCACCGTCTTGCAGGAGGCAAAGAAACGCAAAGGGGTGAAGGTTATTATCGCAAAACAGCTGTGTGTTATCTCAGCGCGGCGGGCAGGAATAAAACGCGGAAGCTACCAGGTTAACCCTGAGATATGTACCGGCTGCGGGACCTGTGTACGGTTTGGCTGCCCGGCTATTGAGTTTGCAGATGAAAGGGCCCGGATTAATGATCTCTGTAGCGGGTGCGCAGTATGCGCTCAGCTCTGTCCCGTCGGGGCAATCTCCCGGGAGGGAAAGAAATGAGCGAAAGTTATGATATCCTGATCGTCGGAATTGGCGGCCAGGGAACAATTCTTGCCTCCAACATACTTGGTGAAGCCTGCCTTATTGAAGGGAGACATGTAAAAGGTGCGGAGACGCACGGTATGGCACAACGCGGTGGTTCTGTAGAGAGTCACATCAGGATCGACGGATTGTTTGGACCTCTGATCCCCCCGGGCAGAGCAGATCTTCTGATCTCGTTTGATCTTCTTGAAGCGCTCCGCTATTCCCATTATCTGAAAAAGGGGGGGAAAATGGTGGTGAACCGGCATCTGGTTCTTCCCACCTCAGTATTTACACAGAATCTACCTGCACCCACTCAGGATGAGATTATTGAAGCATTAAAAAAGCATGCACTCTGCCTTCTCGATGCAGATACAATAGCTGAGGAAGCCGGAAGCCCCCTGTCGCAAAATGTGGTTATGCTAGGAGCGGCATCGCAGTCAATTCCGCTCGAACCAGAATCACTTCTCGACGCAGTAAAACGTCTCGTCCCTAAAAAAACTCTGGAAATCAATATAAAAGCCTTTGAAATGGGCAGGAAATTTGGCGGGACATGCCGATGAGACGGAGGCTGGGTCATTTCGATATTGATACTATTTACCTTGGCGATGCTCTTGAGCTGATGCAGGGGATTCCGGATGGAGTCATTGACCTCATCGTCACCGATCCACCTTTTGCGATCGATTTCAGGGCACAACGGGTGAATTACAACCGTACCGGTTCTTACGTCCTGGAAGGATATCAGGAGATTCCGGAGGCACATTACCAGAAATTTACGCACCGGTGGATGACAGCAGCAGCAAGGGTGCTCGCGTCTGAAGGGAGCATGTATGTTTTTTCCGGGTGGAACCGGCTCAAAGATATTCTTGAAGGTCTCGATGCAGCAGGATTCACGACAATCAATCATCTCATCTGGAAATACCAGTTCGGTGTCTTTACCAAAAAAAAATATGTGACCAGCCATTATCACATCCTCTTCGTCGTCAAAAATCCCGCCAGCTATACATTCAATAAAATCGATCACTATCCGGAAGATGTCTGGGTCATTAACCGGGAATACTGGAAGGGGAAAAAGAAGACGCCGACCAAACTCCCTTCTGAAATTATTAAAAAGATACTGATGTATTCGAGTAATCCCGGTGATCTGATCTTTGATCCGTTTCTTGGATCAGGAACAGTGGCTGTCGGGGCAAAAACAGAAGGTCGCCATTTCCTCGGTTTTGAGATTGTCCCTGAATATTTTACCTTTGCCCAAGAACGTCTCATGTTATTCTTATAAAATGTATATTAAAAAGTCGTGAAAAAGGTAATACTCAACGAGACGCTGAGGGGGGGAATTGAACCCCCGAGGCACTTTCGCACCACAGGCTTTCCAGGCCTGCGCCCTACCGCTAGACTACCTCAGCAAAAAGTGTATCCTATCTGTTAGCCGGGTATTTTTTTAATGCTATCTCTTTCTTATGTACATTTTTTCCGGACCTGATCCTATTTTCTGCCTTTCTTTTCTTCCTTACAGGATGTCGTCCAGCCCCTCGGATAGGTACCCGGCCGGAGGAAAACGGTGGTAGGAGCAATGACGAGCCCGGTTTCTCCGGGTTTGAGCGAACTGGAATGGATAAGCGCTCTGCCCAGGCAGATGAACTCCTTTTTCTGTGAGAGAACGGCAACGGTCTGGTCCTTTTTAAACTCATCATTCCTGATTATACCGACGCCGGCAAGCACCGCACCGCGGCAGACGGCATCAATTGCCGTGTCCCTGATAATGACAGTCGGTAAATCAGGTACTGCCGCATCAACTGACAGGATCATCGATGCGAGTAGTGTGCGATTCCCCTCCTTTACTGCATTACAGGCATCCTGAATATCGTAAAGTGTATGCATTCCCTGTTCACTGAAGGCACCCGACCTTATACGGCGCAGTTCCACCATATGTGCACCGGTACCCAGTGCGAGTCCCATGTGATGGCAGAGAGAACGAATGTATGTTCCGGCATCGCATTTGACGCGGAACAGGACAAGGCGCCCTTCATTATCGAGAATCTTCAGTTTGTGAATAGTGCGGATCCGAAGTACGCGTTTCACCGCACTTTTCCGAGGGGGGCGCTGATAGAGTCTTCCTGTGAACTCAGCAGCAATCTGTTCGATTCGGTTTTTGTCCACATCCCCGTGCAATCGCATAAGGCAGATATATTCCTTATCGTGCTGGAGGAGAAGTGGGGCAAGACGGACCGCATTACCGAGCATGACAAGAAGCACTCCTGAGACCTGAGGGTCAAGCGTTCCCGCATGTCCCACCTGGCAGCCGAGCATCCTGCCAACCCATGCCGCCACCTGATGGCTGGACGGGCCCCTGGGCTTGTCGATAACGAGAATCCCGGCACGGTCCCATAAAGGCGTATCTGCCTTGTCAGTACAGGCAGTCATCATGTTCCTTATCCTTCGTGGAGAGATATTCATTCAGAGCTCTTAGTGACCCTTCGAGGGATCCGTCCCCGATCACCGCAGGATTTGTTCCCGCTCTCAGCATTGCAGCGGCGGTTATATCACCGATTGCCAGTACAAGCAGATCCGGGTGCTTTGTCCATATGGCCCTGGCAAATGACATTGCACTCGTAAACAGGATTGCATCCGCACCCTCGAGGCCGAGAGGCTCTTCCGTAGGCTCCAGACCGTAGCAACGGAATTCGTGAGGGATACCTCCTGTAATAGTTATGGCATCGAGCAGCGAGGGATTCGGAACGTCAGCCCGCGGGATGCCGATATGTTTCCCTCGGATCCACTCTCCAAGGTAGGGAACAAAATCCTTTGAATAGAAACTGGTCAGCACTTCACAGTGAATGCTGAAATGCTCAAGTTCTTTTGCAGTCTGCGGACCGATGGCAATTATCCGGGGGATTTTTTTCAGGAGCGGGGCGATGATCTTTGCTGGTAGTGCGCTTGTGAAGAAGAGACAGTCGAACTCACCGCGATTGACGGCCTGCACGAATGCTGCAATCTCTCCCGGCCGTGTCTCCGCCCTCAAAGGATAGACACTATAGCAACTGTGACCGTACTGTGCGCAGCGTGCAGCATCGTTTTTTTCCTTCCCTGCAAGCCGGGTGACTGCGATCTTCATTACGGATTCATCGCCTCTTTATGTTATGATGGTATGCATTTCGGTGAATTTATGTTCATTCTCCTACATCTCTTGTGAATGGAAGAGATCCTGCTGGGTACTGGTATCGGGATACTTCTTGGGACCATAAGCGGGATAATCCCCGGTGTGCATGCAAACACCCTTGCGGGTGTGCTTTTAAGTTTTCAGGTCGCACTCCTGTCTCTCTTTGGCCCCCTTGCCCTTGCCGGTGCGATGTTTGCTGCCCTGATAACCCACACATTTGTGGACTCCATCCCAAGTACATTTTTGGGTGTTCCGGATGCAGATACCTCCCTTGCAGTACTGCCCGCCCATGCGCTCTGCCTTGAGGGTAATGGAGAGGAAGCCGTGAGGATAGCGGCACTTGGCAGCGCCTGTGCAATGATTATTGCAGTACCGCTTTCGATCGTCTGTTTTTTCCTCCTTCCCGCTCTCCAGCCATACTTTGACTGGTGGATTGGCATTCTCCTGGTTGCATCTGTTGGGTACATGGTCATTTCCAGTGAGTGCCCAGGCTGGGGACTTGCACTGTTTCTGGTATCCGGAGTGCTTGGGATCTTTGCACTCCGCTATGCTTTCCTCAGCTGGCACACTCTTACCGGAGGCAGTGCGATTCTCATGCCACTTCTTACCGGTCTTTTCGGGGTTTCTGTCCTTCTCACCGCGTCAAAGGGTGTAATACCGGAACAGCATTTCTGGGGGATCCGGATGGAAGACAGGACTATCCTGAAATGTACATTTCTCGGTACCATTGCAGGGGTGGCTGTCGGTTGGCTGCCAGGACTCTCAACAGCATCTGCTAACGGGGTGCTCGCTTCGCTTATCGGATATGAAAAGGACCGCCGGGCATATATTCTGGCGACGAATGCGGCGAATACAGCAAATGCTTTCATAGGACTTGCAGCATTATTTGCGCTGTCGCGGATGCGCAACGGTGTCATGATTGCACTTTCCGAGCTTCCGCTGCCAACCATGAGCGAAATGACCGTAGTCGGTGTTCTTGCAGCCTTCGCCGCATATATTATTACTATTGTGCTATCCCGTTCTGCGGGTAGGTTTAACGGAATTGACGGGAGAATGCTGAACCGATCGGTTATTGCGTTTATTATAGTATTAAGCATCATCCTCACAGGTCCGTTTGGCGTGGTTATCCTTATTCTTGCAACCGTTTTAGGACTTGTGCCTTACCTTGTTAACGTCCCCAGAGTTTACTGTATGGGTGTAATCATGATACCCGTAATACTCTTTTCGTTGGGCATTGCATGGGTATGATCCCGTGATGCGTTTTTGGTTGTCCGACATCAGCTGATCTATGGTTTTATACGGACACGAACCCTAAATTTCCGGTAATGCAGTCCTACTGGTTCGGTGACATCGAGGATAGGCGCTGCACAATGTTTGCCGGAGATACGGATGCAATCATTGATCGCGTTCAATCTGTTGTCACCCGTATGGACACATATATCCCCCCAGACTGGGAACAGGCAGTTCTCTGTGGTGCCTGCCATGACCGGCAAGAGTATCTTGCCACATTACAGACTGTTTGCATTGTTGCAGCCGAACGTTCAATCCGGGAGCGGTACTCAAAAAAAGACGCAGAACTGCTCCAGATGGTCAGGACGCTTGATGAAATTGATATGGTCATTAACCTGCTTTCTGAAAAGGCAGCAGAATGGTATCTTATCCGTCACCCGTCATTCTCCCGTAAGTATCGGAGGACCCCGTCACATGCGCTGGTAAAAACGATGCACGACAAAAGCAAGGGCGCACTCGGCAAAGTGACAGGAGAGATCGGACAGCTCGGAATTACCCGGACGATTCTTGCAAAGGAAGTATCTGGACGGGCAAACGACGTAATGCCCAATACAAGTGCCCTTATCGGTGGGCTCGTAGCTGCAAGACTCATGTCGCATGCCGGGGGGCTCCTTCCCCTCTCCCGGCTTCCGGCAAGCGCGATCCAGGTCCTTGGTGCCCGGACGGCATTGTTCTCGCATCTGAAAACCCGGTCCCCCTGTCCAAAGCATGGGATAATTTTTCAGCACCGGCGTGTGCACAACGCACCCCGGGACATCAGGGGCAAAGTTGCCCGGGTGCTTGCCGGAAAACTTGCTATTGCAGCTCGGATTGATTATTTCAGGGGAGTGGCAGAACCGGATTTTCTCGATACTGCGCAAAGGCGTATCGATGCGGTCGGGAAGGAGAGCGGACCGTGATCTGGATTGGTGATGTACTGGTATCTCAGGGTGAAGGGGCGGTTTACCGTGAGCGGATGCTGGACGGTGCGCGGGTATGGGACCCTTACCGGAGCAAGCTGTCTGCACTTTATTATTTGGGGAAAGGTATCGAACTCACCCCGGCAATGCGGGTATTGTACCTCGGAGCGGCAAATGGAACAACTGTTTCCCACGTAGCAGATTATGTTGAAGTCGTATACGCTGTGGAATTTGCCCCCCGCCCCATGCAGGACCTCTTGGAGGTGTGCCGGCGGCGAAGGAATATCATACCGATCATGGCAGATGCAGCCCGTCCCGAACAGTATGCACCGCTGGTAGAATCTGTTGATCTTCTCTATCAGGATGTGGCGCAACCGGACCAGGCAGCAATAGTTCTGCGGAATTCTGTATTCTTAAAACCCGGGGGTATCATCATTCTCATGCTCAAAACCCGGAGTGTCGATGTACGAAAAGAACCCAATGAAGTCTTCAGTGATACCCTTGACCTGCTTACCTCAGCCGGACTTGTAATGAAAGAAAGTGAATGGCTTGCTCCATTCCACGCAGATCACGCAGCGATCATCTGCATAAAACCGGAAGCGTAAGGGGTTGCGATGAGCGACAAAGTCCGATCCTTTTCTGCCGGTCCGCTTTCAGTGATCGGTTTCATCATTCTCATCGGGCTTTTAATCCTCCTCATCCCGCTGTTCATACTCGGAATAATCGGAGCTGCATTTATAAAGCTGGGATTTTCCTGGATTTCTGCACTTGCTGTCGTACTGCTCATGGTATTTGGGAGTTTTGTAAATATCCCGATGTACCGCCTCCGACGTGATATAATACATGTTTCCCGAAATGATGCACCCGACCAGATGGCAGACCCATACCATTCCCCCTGCCCTGTCTGGGACACGCGAATCTCTCTTAACTTTGGTGGTGCAGTTATACCTGCAGGTGTGTCGATATATTTGCTCTATCGGGCTATCCTGGTCATGGGGCCTTCCCTTTTGATAACCGTATGCGCGGGGATCATCATGGTAACGGCCATAACCTTTGTATCAACGCGCAGAGCGACGAGTGCTGGTATTCGCGTACCCCTGCTGATCCCCGGGCTTACTGCACTGCTCGTCAGCGCAATGCTTTCGGGAGGTACCGGGCTGACAGCTGCAGTAACTGCCTTTGTAAGCGGGACGATCGGGACGTTGTTAGGGGGAAATATCGCAAATATTTTCCGGATAAGTGATCTTGAAATATCCGAGGTAAGTATTGGCGGCGCCGGGACTTTTGGAGCCGTCTTTATCTGTTGCATCCTGCCGGCCCTGATTGCATAAGAACATGCGCAGGTGAAACCGGCAGATTCTGTCCAGATGAAAATAGAACACTGAAAAAAAATAGCCCGGAGCAGATTCGAACTGCTGTCGGGGGATCCAGAGTCCCCCATGATTGACCGCTACACTACCGGGCTATGTTCCTCTTATTTTTACTGCTGTATCTTAATTAAGGTGACGGACTGTCCCTGGTCATACACCGTTCGCCCGTCCGCACTTCTGGCATGCCCGACAGACATCCCGGACCGGCTGAATGACTGCTCCCTTGCCGCAGAACGGTTCGATATCGTGTATATCGCGGAGATAGTAAATGTGGGGGATAAGGGAGACATGGATATATGTCCCGCACTGGACTCCAAGTTTTTCGGCGATTGATTTCTGGAGCTGGACGAGAGCATACATATTAGCCCCGGCAGCGGTGAGCATATCATTTGACCGGAAGATTACCCGCATATGAAGTCTGCCCTCCCGCAGGATACACTGAATAAGCTGGAGGCAGGGACAGGCATCGAGTTTCTCATCAATCACCGGGTTCCAGGTGATTGCAATCGCACGCCGTGATGTCGGATGCATTGCAAGTTTGTCTATAATATAGGCTATCTGGTCGATGTGCACCGGCTGCCCGTCTGCAACCAGTCGCTCCCCCCAGCCAAAGAGCCTGCCGTGGTAGTCGTACTCAAAGGTGGCATGGGAACCCTGTAACAGATCCCGGGCGTATTGTTCTACAAACCTCTGCTGGAACCGGGAGTGCTGACTTACCATAGGTTCTGCCATCGGTGTATCAACCTGCAGGGAAACTTCCTCGAACTCTATGGTCGCCTCGGCATCTTCAGTCTGCAGAACCCAGCCTTTCTCCAGGATCATTTTGATGACCAGCTCGTGTGCCAGTCCGATACTTGGCGCCCGGATTATTCTCATAAAAAAAGGTGTGTCATGGTAGATTGTATATGTGTTGAAATGATATGAGGGAGAAAAAAGCCGTTATCGCTCCATAATTAGATCTTCGGGTCTGACAGTAGAACCTTACAAAAGGGCTGTCGGGGCACCTTACTGCATCTTATTTGATGTAAAAATCGCTGGCATTCCTCAGAAAATAGGTACACATTTAAATTTATATGTAATATTATGTTCACACTAAGTATGGCAAATGCAAAAATGTGACTATTCAGGGAAACTGAATGAACAGTAAAAAACTCATTTTAATCGCTCTGATTAAGAAACAGACGGCATTTGTGGCTCAAAATCCCCAAAAAAACTGACCACAAAGGATATATTACCTCTTTTACAAATACTCTTCCATATTCCGTTTAAACGGAGTATGGGGCTCGCAGAACAGATATTCGGCATCTGTCGAAATCGTTCTCGGCTTGAAATGTATGATGTAAACTTTGGAGGAATTGAAAGAATGACTAAGCGATTAACTATCGCACTTGTTGCACTTGCGATGTTCGTGCTCGTTGCAGTATTGCCGGTGTCGGCATTTTACAACGGCAACTACTATGTTGTAGCACCGAACATCAACCAGGGCGCGACAGTGTTTATTGGAGAACAGGGCCTCAATGTAGTAAATGCCCTTAACTCAGCAAGAGGTGCAAGTACCTCAACTAAGATCGGCTGGTGGGCATCATCAGCAAATCCAGCAAGTAGCCCGTATTCACAGTCCTTTGACTTTGGTGCCACCGGAGCCAATTCATTAACTCTTGGTGATACCTTTGTCGGCTATACCGGCAACTGGTATGTGGTTGACCCGACTACTGGTTTCCAGTTAAATCCAAACGCTGTTGTATTCAACGTTCAGGACCCAACACTCGCCATTAATGTCTGGGACTGGGACCAGAGCGCTGATGTAACCAGCAAGTCGGTTCCGCAGGGTGAGACCCTTGGATTCAAGGTGTCCACTAACATGATCGCTGCACTTGATCCAGTTCACCGGTTCCCGGTTATTGGTGTTAAGGGTTCAACTACCGTTAACGATCCCGGTGACGGTTACATAAACATACGGGTAAAGGATGAAACAGGTGCCACCTTCACCGCTCTGTATAATGACACTGTTGCGAATGGCGGAGCATTGCAGACCCTGAGTTCGCTCAATGTATCGGATTCCCCGTACTTCTGGGGTCTCGAGCCCGGTACAGTCTTAACTCCCGGAACAATGGGTAACTGGTCAACAGGCGCACTTAACGGAAACGGTCAGCAGGCATACGCAATCGGAACGTACACCGTCTGGGCAGAGTCCAAGCTCAACAACATGAAGGACAACTACAAGAACGGTGGCGTAGATTACACCACAAAGACTATCTCTCAGACCGTTACCGTCTCGCTTGTCTCCAACACCGTGAAGATTGAAGCGAACAAGGATTCCGTTGTCCGCAGCAAGCCGTTCTCGGTTACTATCACCGGTAAGCCCAAGACACCCTACATTCTCTGGGTAAAAGGCACTTCCAATCTGGCAGGCGGACTTGACGGACAGCCCCCACTGGTCAATTCCGGTCAGGATGGCGTGACGTATATTGCAATGTGTGCAACTGCAGCTGACCAGAAGGCAGCAGCAGTAGCTACCGGCAATTCTGTTCTTGGTCTCGCAGGTTCCGCTCTTGGCTATGCATACCAGAATGCTGGTGCAGGCCGTGTTGTGTTTGATGATGTAAGTCATGTCACTGACACTGGTTTTGGTACCCTGACTGCAGTAAAAGTCACAACACTACCAACTGGTGTAAGAACTGTAGAATTCGCTACCACAAACTGGACCAAGGCACAGAAGTACACCATCCGTGTTGAGCAGAACTTCGGAACTACCGCCGCCCCCTCCTTCAAGTCTGATGAAGTAGATGTGAAGGTCGAAAAGGGTGCAGTCACTATTGTGGCAGCCGGCGACCAGAGCTACTACCTTGGTGAGGAGGTCAAGTTCTCCGGTACCAACACCGAATCGTACAAGACCTACCTGTTCATCATTGGACCGAACCTTAATGATAACGGGGCAGAACTTACCGCTCCACGGACCAGTGTCATCAACGAGAACGCCGATACATTCGTGCAAGCTGATGTAGCGGGAGACAACACCTGGTCCTACAAGTGGGGAACGGCCACAATTCCGCTCGATGCAGGTACATACACAGTCTATGCAGTCAGCCAGCCTGTAGACAGGGCACCTGATGATATCGCTAATGCAGCATACGGCACTGTTTCCATCATCATCAAGAAACCGTTCGTCTCTGCAACAGCATCGCAGTCCACCGTCGCCAAGGGCGACAGAGTCTACATCACCGGTACCGCTGAAGGTCAGCCATCACCTGGTGTCGCGATCTGGATACTCGGCAAGAACTATGCTGTCTACCAGACAGAATCTGTAAACTCTGACTCGTCATTCAGCTATGAGGTCAAACAGGCAGACACCAAGACACTGACTTCAGGTCAGTACTTCGTTGTTGTCCAGCACCCGATGGCGAACAACCAGTTCGATATTGATCTAAATCCATCCGCAAGCGGCCGCCTTGCCGGCGATACCCCAATTTACGTCAGGAATGAGGTCCTCGGCACTACCGGAACCAATGTCTTCCTGATCAACGGCGCAGGAGCCCTTCAGGGATCCGATGCAGCTGAGGCACTTGTCCAGGCTATCAACGACCCGAATGTCGACGATACCTACACCAAGCTCCAGTTCCTGGTTGAGCAACCAGTCATCAATATCAACCCGATTGGCGACAGGCATGTTGGCGATAAGTTCACCATCACTGCACAGACCAACCTCGCGGTAGATGACGAAGTTCTCGTACAGGTCTACTCATCATCATTCAAGCCGACTGAGAAGAGCCAGAGCGGTGAGTTCAGCGGCGCAACCGGTACGGTTAAAGTCACCGCAGGTGACGGCGGTCTGAATGCGCTCTCGTTCGATATTGATGCATCAACATTCAAACCGGACGAGTACATCGTTACTATGGACGCAGTCATTCAGGATGCTACCGGCACTGCACTGTTCAACGTTCTTGAAGGCCCTGCCCCAACCGCAGTACCGACAACCGTTGTAACAACTGCAGTTCCGACCACAGTCGCAACACCCGTCCCGACAACAGCAACCCCCACCCCGACCCCGACTCAGTCGCCCGGGTATGGTGCATTGATTGCATTAATCGGTCTCGGTGCAGTTGCGTTTATCGTCGTGCGCAGGCACTGAACTAAAATCTAAAATCTCTTTTTTTTCCGACTCTTTCCTTATAATAAACCAGATTTGTGCTTTTTCTCACTCCTGCACGGATTTTAACGGTATCTTCCGATATGAATTCAGGGAATGGTACTCTTTTATTGGCCAATGCAATCAACGTAGATGTGAGAAATATGCATTCATGGGATGCTTCACCATCTGAGTGAGGAGATCAGATCAATGAAATTAAATGTAAAAAATCTGGATATTGCATCGCGGGGTGTGCTGCTTAATCGTGCGGACGCTCGTACCATCGGGGTGCTCGATGGTGACAGAGTTCAGGTAATCAATCCAAAAAATGGTGTTTCGGTTGCGGCTTTTGTGGAGACAACGTCAACCATTACCCCGCAGGGAACGATAGGTATCTATCGCTTCACAAACGAGAGACTTCATCTTGAGGAAGGTGCTGAGATAGAAGTCAGGGAAGCGGCGAGACCTGCATCCCTTGACTATGTCAAGAAGAAAATGGATGGTGGCAAAATCTCCAAAGAGGAGATGCTGACTATCATCAAAGATATTGTGAGCGACGATCTGTCCTCAGCGGAAATCACGGCCTTTATCATTGCATCGTATATTAATCCGCTTGATATGGATGAAGTGGAGCACCTCACCCGTGCCATGGTTGAAACCGGCGAACGCATAAAGTTTGCATCAAGGCCAATAGTGGATAAGCATTCAATCGGTGGTGTTCCTGGCAATAAGATCTCTTTACTCGTTGTTCCGATTATCGCTGCAAGCGGGCTTAAGATACCCAAAACAAGTTCGCGTGCGATTACCGGGGCAGGTGGCACTGCCGATCTCATGGAAGTCCTGACGAATGTCGAGTTTTCTGCAGCGGAAGTGCAGAAGATGACCGAAAAGGTAGGCGGAGTCATAGTGTGGGGAGGTGCGACCAACATCGCTCCTGCAGACGATCGCATCATCATTCAGGAATATCCGTTTAAAATCGATGCCCGTGGTCAGATGCTGGCAAGCGTCATGGCAAAAAAATTTGCGGTGGGAGCCAATCTTGTTGTAATCGATATTCCGGTCGGGCAGCATACCAAGGTCCCCGGCATGCAGGAAGGGAGAAAACTTGCCCGTGATTTTATCGAACTTGGCGAACGTCTCAACATGAAAGTCGAGTGTGCGCTGACGTATGGGGATATCCCTGTTGGCCGCAGCATAGGTCCGAAACTTGAGGTGATTGAAGCTCTCCGGGTGCTAGAGGGTGCAACTGAACCGAACTCCTTTATCCAGAAGAGCTTGTCTCTTGCGGGTATTGCCCTTGAGATGTCAGGCAAGGCTGCACGAGGTACCGGCACTGCCATGGCACAGGATATCCTCCAGAAAGGAAAGGCACTTGAGAAATTCCGCCAGATCATAGAGATCCAGGGGGGTGATCCAAATGTTAAATCAGGAGACATTATCCCCGGGGAGCACCAGTTTGTGGTGAACTCCCCATCATCCGGGTATGTGATTGAGATGAATAACCTGTCACTCATCACCCTTGCCCGTATTGCAGGAGCCCCCCATGATCCTGGCGCCGGCATTCTCCTGCATGCAAAAAAGGGCAATCTCATCAAAGCCGGGGAACCTCTCTTTACTATTTATGCCGAACGGAGCTGGAGGCTGCAGAAAGCGATGGAGGATGGACGGCGTCTCATGCCAATCCTTGTTGAAGGGATGCTTTTGGACCGGGTGCCGTCATTATCGGAGATTTAGACCGATGTGCTCAAATACGAGCATGAAGGGATATTCATTATGTTCAGACAGAGAAATCGTCTCATTTTTGTCCTGCTGTGCACTCTCCTTCTCTGCAGCTCCGCATATGCAACGGTACTGCAAATCACAGTAGTTGATAGTACTGATAATACAACAATTCCTCTTGCCGCAGTGTTTCTGAATGGGGTCGATTATGCAAGAACAGATACTAACGGCCAGGTTTTTCTCACTCATCCCGGATTAGATGACCAGCTGATCCGGGTTTCCATGCCAGGGTATACAGACTGGGAAAAACTTGTGGATAAGAACGAAACTTCAGTCCTGGTAAACCTGAGCCGGAAGAGTCTTTTTCTGACAGTAACTCTCTATGATTCTGATTCCCTTGGTTCTGTAGCAGGAGCCCGGGTGAACCTTTCCGGGGAAAATCTGACGCAGACAAACCTGACAGATGCCGGGGGTTCAGTAACCTTTGAGGTAAATGCAACAACTTTGTATTCTCTAGCCATCACCGCTCCGGATTACCTGTCACGTGAGAATGTAGTTGACATAGGTACTGATGATAAGGATGCTCAATACTGGCTTCTCCCGTCCAACCGGTTCTCTTTTGTGATAAAAGACAAAGATGGTTTGATGGCCATTCCTGATGCCGAAGTACGCATCGATACCATACTTGCAGGAAAAACCGATGCCAGAGGAGTTCTGACAACACCTATCATACGGGGCAAAGTGCATACTATCGAGATTAATAAGTCAGGCTACCAGACATTTAATGAATCAAAAGTAATCAATGAAACCGATGCCCTCTATTCGGTTGTGCTTACGAAAGCACCATTAGGCGCGTTCATATCCGTTTTTGATGAAAATCAGGCTCCGGTTAATGGAACAGAAATTTATATTAATGGGACTTTGTCTGGAATTACTAACCAGTTTGGACGCAGTACGTTTCCCAACCTTGTTTCCGGTTCATATGCTGTCGACGTCAGAAAAACCGGTTATGTGTCACTGAATCGTACGATATCCGTAGCCAATTCAGGGGAAGAATTTACATTTGAGATGCCCTTTGAAAATGCAGATCTTACGATTTTTGTCGAAGAAAAAGACCAGAAAATGCTGCCAAATGTCACTATCCTCATCAACGACAAAATATCAGGATTTACCGATGATCACGGTCAGTATAGTACCAAGGTCAAATTCAATACGCTTTACAATATTACAGCGGCAAAGGATACGTACCAGACAGTTTCGATCCAGAAACAGTTTGTTCAGGGAAATGCATCTGTATCAATAACTCTTGTCATGGAAAAGAGTCTCGACTGGGGACTTATCACGCTTATCGTCATCGGAGCAGCCGGCATTCTTGTATTGTTAGGTATCATCAGGATGTTTGGCGGTCGGAAGCGCCGACATGTTGTGAGAAAAAATGATATATAAATTTTTAGTATATAATACCATTTTAACAGCAACTCGAAAAGAAAATTACGATGAAAAAAGGGAAAAATAATATGTCCAAAATGCAGGTCAAAAAAAGTAAAGGTACTATTCAAGGGGAAAAGGAAATATTCCCCATGTAAATATGAATTTATATCACATCGGGTTCCTCTCTTTCTTACAAGGGATTAACGGGAAAGAAATCATCAGATGGTTCCTTCCGGGACAGGGCAGTCAGAACATATCTCTTAGGACCCGGATAAAACGAATAAGAGTTGTGAGAGTCCTTACAATCTATCCGGACATCTCTGACAAAAGACGTGCCGGAGATCTTTTCCAGTACAATCGAAGTGCACGATACTTATCTCGCGGCCAATGAAAGAACAAACGAAGATCAGTCCGAGATTACGGATCCCGATGAGGACCGGCTATAAAGAGACAACCGGATCCGGGATACTCAGTCGGAATGGTACTATCAGGGCCGGTTGTTGACAATGTTGGGGGCTGAATCAGTTCAACCTCTCATCTCAAGAAAAGTTTGAACGGTTTTATTGTCTGTTCAGATACCTGGAAAGCATACAACGTTATAGCTTCACGAAGGGATGTTCATCGTCTTGTCAATCACAGTGAAAAACAATATTGTGACGGAAAAGGTGATCATAATAATGGTCGGGAGGATTATGAGGATAGCCGACGTGAAAACTGGTATCGAAAGGATGTATCCTACGTGAAATAATGCTTCTCTGGGTGGGAGAATATGTCAGGAAGTACAGCCGGAGAAATGAAAATAATAATTTAAAAGTGGACGTATTATCAATCTGTTAAAATACGAGGATTAGTCCCTAGAATGGTACTATACCCTTTTTTTTATTTAAAAAAAGCGGACCCAGCGGGAATCGAACCCGCGTCCTTGGGTTCGAAGCCCAAGAGGATGTCCTCTACCCCATGGATCCTTCTCATCTCATATATATCAAAAGATATTAAGTATTTTCTACCGATAATCTAGTGAATGATTTTATCTGCACCGGAGATAACCCGTCGTCTTGACCGTAATTGCATAGTGGGAAACCTCGTTATCACTCCCTATAGCAGCGAATGCCAGCAGCCCGCATCCTATGACCTGCGTGCTAATGGGGATGTGCACCTCCCAAAAGGAACCTGTACGCTTGTCCCAACGCTTGAATGGGTCGAGCTCCCAAAGGATATTGCCGGGACGCTTCGTTGCAGGTCCTCGTTTGGGAGGAGAGGTGTCCTTCTTGGTGCAGGATTTATCGATCCGGGATTTCGCGGACAATTGACCCTGTGCCTGACAAATCTGGGAAGCGATGACATCATCATCCATAAGAACGAACGTCTGGTACAGATAATATTTCATGAGGTACGGGAGAGCGCCCAGTGTTATTCGGGTCGTTATCAGGATAGCCACGGGGCCGTGGAGGCAAAGTGAGCATGATCCGCACAGAAAGAAAATATATTGAAATTCTCCGCATTCTCAAAGAACACCGTGATCCGATCGGAGCGAAACGGCTTTCAGAACTCATGGCAGAACGCGGTTTTATTCTCAGTGATCGGGCAGTTCAGTATTATCTTAGTTACCTTGACACGATGGGCTTCACTGAAAAAATCGGTAATCAGGGCAGGATATTGACAAAGGCCGGACAGGATGAGACTGATAATGCTCTTGTTGATGACCGGATAGGATTTATCATCTCAAAACTCGAGCGTCTTGCATACCGGAGCACATTCGATCCTGCAACCAGTACAGGTGATGTTGCTTATAATCTCTCAATTGTTCCCCTTGAATCATTTGAAAAGGTCAAATCTGCATTTGACGAAGTTGTGAAAGCTGGGTGCGGTTTCTATAATTCTTATCGGATAATCGATCACGATCCTCGGGTTCCTTCAGGATCGGTAGGATTCATTACTATCTGCAGTATCTCTATGGATGGAGTGTTCCAGAGAAACGGTATACCGGTAAAGATGGCATATGGCGGGAGGCTGGAGATCGAACAGGGAACACCAAAGCGGTTCAAAGATTTGATCGGTTACCGGGGAACAACCATTGATCCGCTCGAACTTTTCATTTCATCTGGACTTACATCAATATCAAGATACGCGCGATCCAAATCCGGTATCACATTGGCAAATGTGCGGGAAGTCCCCTCTTCTGCAAAAAAACAGGTCGAGGAAACAATCCGTCTAATGAACGCATGTGGCTTTGTTTTTCCTGTTGTTATGGGAACTCAGGTCTTTAACCTGCCCGCAAATCCTTTCCGACTTTCGATAGTTGCGTTCAGCGGACTGAATTATATTGGAAATACCGTAGAACACGGTATCGAGATTACTACTGAGATTGGTGCTGGTAACATTCAGTTTGCAAAAGTGATGGAGAATAATTGATCAGATCCAAGAGATATCATCTTTTTTTGAAGTATTCTTCTTTCGATTGTCGGGTGATTTGAATCCTTCTGTGATTTGATCAACGCTTGCCGGTTCATCCTTAACAATCTTTGAATCCACGGAATTTTTTTTCGATTTCAGGTTTGTATGGATAAGAGCCGAATCCCGTACCCGGGGAGTAGCAGACCTATGAACATCTTTTCCCCCAAAAATATAGTCTTTTGATTTATTTGCAGAATTCTTAATACCAATCTTCATTCCATCGGAATCGGCCTGCCCGGAATATACCTCAGGTCGCATAATTATAGAACTATCAACCTCTTTACCAGAGAAGTCCCTATTCCCCTGTTCTGGAACGTGGGTTTCCTGCATCTCTGGATGCACCCTCTTTTTTTGTATGATCACCCTTCTTTTCCCCGGTGGTAGCGGGGGGACTTCAGCAGGATCAGATTGTTCAAGATCATCTTTGATTGGCGTCTTTTTCGAAATTACCCTTTTTACTCTGACAATTTCAGAAGGATGGACAGTGTGCGTTTGTAATCCCAGTCCAGTCTTTGGCTTATGGCCCGATATTGCCATCGTTCGTTGTCGCTGTAATTCTCTCTCAATTATTTGTCGTTCCATTTCCTTTGTTCTTAGCCGTTCATCTCCTGTTTGCGGAAGTTGTTTTCCATCCGGTATCCTGGAATCTGTATCATATGTTGTTTTTTTGTTTTGTAGTGTTCCATGAACTGAAGAAACGTGGGATGAATGATAGGGTGCGGATTGCGTGGTTTGATTATCATCACCCTGCGTAACTACCCGATGGAGTGACACATGAGATTCTTCCATTTTCAATTGGTCCGCCTTGCCTGAAGATATCATGGGGTTTGTTTCTTTGGCAATGGGTGATTTTGCAATGAGATGATGCGTTGTCATTTTTCCGGTATATGTTGGATCTGATAAGATTTTACGAGGCAAGACATCATTCGGGGCCATCGTATTTTGAGTATCCGGATTCTCGGCTGGATAATCTTCCTCAACTTGCCCATATTTTCCGGAATCTTGTATATTGGATATACGACTTTTTCGCGACGTAACTGGGAGAACGAGCATCTCATCTTTTAATATTTTTTCACTATACAGGAGTGATGTTCCCGTGTCTCCGCTCCTGATACTGGCACGTTCAGATGCGGGGATGATACCAGAATCTGAATCACTTAATATTGGAAGACTGTTCTGACGACGGGATTTATACTGGTTCTGAATTTCCTTGAGTTCAGTTATGCGAGGAATATTTTCAAGCCCGGAGAGCATGATGATAATTGCCACATTTTTGGTATTCATTACGGGATAATCCCCGGATCTTGTTTCCAGGCCGGCTATACTTCGGTCGATCCATTTACGAACCGTCATAAATCCTTTCATGGATATCTCATGAGACGGACCGGCGACGAGAATCAACGCCTTGTGCGCGCTCGTCATATCGCAAGGTGTCGATATCTCGTGATAAATTGCCTGTTTTGCGAGGTCAACAATTCGGGAAGCTTTTATCTTGTGCGCATCAGGGAAAAGACCCGCCGGGTACCAGCTGGTTAAGAAACTTAATGGATGATGTGGCAGGCGCTCAACTGCATATCCGATGGTAATATATCCCATCCCTTTCATGGTATTGAGCACTTCGCCTGAATCCAGTACTACCTCCGCGAGTTCAAGCCCACCATCCGCCTTGAACTCCCCGGCTCTCAGAATCAGAGCTATCCTCCTGACAATTGCTTCGTTCAGGAGTAAATATGTGGCAAGTTCCGGGGAAATATCAGGTTCACTTTTCCTAAACCCGAGTTTTTCAGCCAACCCCTTTTCTTTTTTTATCAGTGTTGACCGTTGCGCCTTTGTTTTTTTATACCATGTTTCGTTATCAAAGAGAATAATCCCGTCAAGAAGGGGTGACAGCATTTCGATGTCATCGGCTGCTTTTGCTGAATGACGTTCACCTTCGGCAAGACAGGGAAGTGTAACGAGTGCGAAGATCGGTTCCACAATCGAAGAACGAAGGGACGCTATAATGTGAGGTGCAACGTCAACCATACTGCCGCCGAGCCCGCAGCACACGAAGATTGCATCAGTCTCTCCACTCTCAAAATTCTGGATGCGAGAGACAATTTCCCCGATGTCAATTGTTGCAGTCTGAGTTTTTCCTTCCTCTTCCGACTGAAGGTCTGGGTCAAAGGGCGGGAAAAATAGTTTTGCGTTCTCAGGCAGGCTTCCAAGCTGAGTTAAAGTATCCGAATTTACATCGATCGCAAGTGCCTGTACACATATTACTTTGCTGCTGCGTCGATCGGTCGCATAGAGACTATTAACTATCCTGCAGCCTGCTCCGCCCAATCCAATAGCTAGTATTCGCATGAATAAATCCCGAATAAACCCTATAAAGTCCCTTGTAGGTTAATGTACTATTATTTGCTGGAAGAAGTTCAATATCTTATAGGACATTCCTTTGCAATGATGTATCAAAGGTTGGATTTTCTTTAAAAAAATTCTGCTGATACAAATAAGCTATAATATATCGATTTGAGTCCGGGTGTGGATCCAACCTTTTAGAGCATTTGAAAAATGGAATAAGATAATTAGATAATTTACTGCAAATGCGAAAAAACGTCAGTGGGACGACTGATCGGACATATCTTGGTGCGTTCCCTTCCGTTTCAGGATCCAAATAAAAGATCCCGGTTAAAAAAACGTTAAAATGGGCATATTTCGGGCGGATTGCGCAAAATGGTCAACGCAAAATGATAATTTATTTAAATGCGTAGACGGTAATATTCAATGAGGTGAATAACCCTTGACATATGGAATTGAATTTGTACCAGGAAATGTAAATGTAAAGCAAGTAGTAAACTTCTGTAAACTTGCTGAGTCAAAAGATATCGACTTTGCATGGATCACTAACCACTACAACAACCGTCACTGCTACCCCACCCTTGCAGCAATTGCGCAGGCAACCACGACCCTGAAAATGGGCCCGGGTATCATGAACTCATTCACTGACACGCCAGCCGCAATGGCATCATTCTTCTGCACGCTGAACGAGATCTCCGACGGACGCGCAGTGCTGGGGATTGGACCCGGTGACCTCTCAACGCTCCCGAAGCTTGCAATTAAGGCCGAGAAACCAGTAGCGCGTCTCGAAGAGGCAGTTACACAAATCCGCAAGCTCTGTGCTGGTGAAGAAGTCAAGAAGTCAGGAAAGGTGTTCTTTGACTACGACGGCGCAAAGCTCACGGGGGTCACTCTCCCGGGCAAGAAGGGCGTCCCGATCTACATCGGCGCTCAGGGACCCAAGGTCCTCGATCTTGCAGGAAGGGTTGGAGACGGTGCGCTGATCAACGCATCCAACCCAAAGGACTTCAAGATTGCTATCCCGATCATCCAGGCTGCCTGTGACAAGGTAGGCAAGAAAGGTTTTGATATCGGTGCATACACTGCTATGTCCATCGATCGGAGCGAGAAGAAGGCACGCAATTCAGCAAAGATCGTTGCCGCATTCATTGCGGCTGGCTCCCCGCCAGAACTCCTCACCCGCCACGGACTTGACCTCAACAATGTTGCAAAGATTAAGGCTGCACTGGGTAAATTCGACTTCAAGACGGTTGGAGAACTTGTTGGAGACAAGGAGATCGACGCATTCACTATTGCAGGCACTCCTGAAATGGTCAAGCAGAAATGTGAAGATCTCACCAAGGCCGGTGTCACCCAGATCATCTTCGGCTCACCGCTTGGTCCGGACATGACCACCTCTATCCGCCTCCTCGGCAAGTACGTAGTATAAACGCATTACAAAATACTGCCCGAATACAGCCGAAACAAAGCAGTGATGCTCCGGCAGATAGAAAAAAAATTCTCTTTTTTTTTAAAAAAAATAAAAAAATCATTCGTTGGTTATTAACACGGCAGATGGGCGGGCAAACGACTATCTCATTCAACAAAAAATATAATCGTGAACTTTGATGTTTAGTCTCAGGGAAGTCTCCACCGCAAAAGGCATACTACAATATCGTGAAGAACATTTCACCGGACTCAAATGCAGGATCAGCCCGGACCGGTTGAACCGGCATATCGATCGGGCATCGTATGTTCCCGTAGATTCAGATCCCTGTCCTTTCTGTCGGGAAAATGTTTTTTCGATGACGCCCACTTTTCATGACGGGAACCGGATCATTCGGGGTGAAAGTGTCACATTTCCCAACCTCTTTCCCTTTGGCGAAGGTCATGTTGTTACGGTAATAACCCGTGAGCATTTTGTCCAAACATTCACCCGTCCGCAGATTGTGGATGTACTATTCAGTCAGATCGAAGCACTCGAGCGTATTGATGGGTATGCAAGCATCAACTGGAATTTTCTTCCGTCAGCTGGTGCAAGTCTTATCCATCCCCACATGCAAGGGCTGTCAGATCTCCGGCCTTCACGGATTGTCGATCAGTATCTTCGCGCGAGTCAACAGTACCGCAGAAAGCATGGCAGGAACTACTGGGAGGCAGTAAAGATGGAGGAGAAAGTTTCCGACCGGTATCTTTTTGGTGATGAGATCCTATGGTCGGCTCATGCCGTACCTGTTGGTGAACGTGAAGTGCGGGGTATTTTGCCTATCTCATCTCTCGGTGAGATGGCAAATTATGTGGATTTGCTTGCACGTGGAATTCTTGAAATCCTTTCTCTGTACCGGAAACTCTGCACCAATGCGTTCAATATGTCTATCTTTTTTGATAAGAAAGGAGAGAATCATGGGTTTTGTGCGTTTTGTTCAATCATTTCCCGGATTAACCCCAACCCATTATCGACAGGCGATTCAGCTTTTATGGAACGACTCCACCTTGAACCGGTTATTTTGACGCTTCCCGAAGATCTGGGGCGTTATTACAGAACTGAGTATTAGCAAAATGCTGCTTAGAGAATAGGAACTTTTTGAAAAATAAAAAAAAAGAAAAAAAATGATTTACTCTGGCTTGCTCATCAGTTTCACTTTAGAAACGATGATGCCATCTTTCTTGTGCGGCTTGCGGATTACACCGTCACAGGCTTTTTCCATTTCCCGGGCCTCATCACAGAGTTGGGCTGCCTTCCGCATCATTTCGTGGGCGCTGGTTACGATCGGGACATACTTCTCCCATTCCTTCGTCATGAAACAGCCCTTGACGTTTACCATAGCAACTGCCGAGGCGATCTCGTATGCTGCGCGGGCTTTTGACATCGCATATGCGTTCGTGAACTCGCCATCAACCGCTTTATCCGAGGACATGATGATCTTCGGGAGTTCAATCTCTGTACCCTTCTTGCCGGCTTTCACTTGGTCGATAACCTTGTCAAGGGCAAGCTGGAGCTTGCGGAATGCACCAGTCAGTGCGAGTACTTTCACCAGGTTACCGTTGTAGTCTGCCATTTCAATGGGGTCAAGGAATTCGCGGCGTGCACCGATCATGGAGTCAGCCTTCATGATGATGTACCCGAATTTGCTGTTCTTGACATCTTCCCATTCCTTCTTTGTGGTTACGTCATCGGTGATGATAACTACAGGAATGCCTGCTGCAGCGAGCTGTTCGCGAGCACCGGTGGGACCGGGGAGGACACCGTTCGGTGATACAACAATACAGAAGTCAGGTTTCCATGCCTTCATATTGCTCACTACGCGATCAATATCCTCCGGCTGGAGTTTTGTGCCGCTGGTAGCCATGAATGACTGCATATCTTCGCGGTCTGCCCTCTCATCGAGAAGCAGCTCAGCCATCACACCACTTGCAATGTTGCCGAGTTTAGCAACGCCTACTTTAACAACCATCTAAATCACCTATTTTTTTATAACACGTTATTATGACCCGGTATTCATATAAACATTTTGAAATGTCATTTTTCCTCGAAAAATTGCAAAAAAATTATTTTTTTATTATGCATTCACATTTTAATAATTCCCTCAAAACTGTTAGTCGGCATGAGGCAGAGTTAACGAAAAGTGTTTAAGTTTGGATAGAAGATTTGATAGTATGAAGGATGGGCTGCTCACCGAACGCCAGATGGAGGTTCTCAGGTACCGCAAACAGGGGCTGACCCAGCAGCAGATTGCTGATATTATCTCCACTTCAAAAGCGAATGTCTGCACGATCGAAAAGAGTGCGATGGAAAATATACGAAGGGCAAAAGAAACACTTGATTTTCTCTACACTCTGGATGCCACTCACCTGTGTACTATACCTTCCGGGACTGATCTGTTTGATGTCCCCTCTATCATCTTTGGAGAAGCAGAAAAAATGAACATAAAAGTAATGTATGATACTATTTCATTGATAAACCGGCTGAGAGAATCCCGCCCTCAATGTTGTAAGGCACGTTGTGTATGTGAAGATATTATTGTATATATCACCGATCTCGGAGAACTCTACTTTGGATAACAGTAAAGAGAAAATAAACAGAAAAAAACGGTAAAAATTATACATGATCTCTAACAATTTTCTAAAACCACTAGCATATGTTTATATTCTTTTTTATTCAATGATTAAGGAAGCCGATATGAGGTTATCCTCTGCTGTATCTGTGTACTGAAATGATGAAAAGTACATTTTGATTACGGCATTACGGCGGAACCAAACTTCCGGACACAGGAAAGACGGTTGTGCCGTGGGAAATCCTCGATTGGTGAACTCCGCAGGAATGCGGAGGGCAACCCGAGAAGGAGTTGTGATTCGTCACAACAGGCTGACAGAGTTGGATCTGACCGGTACGCATGGGTCGACGTTCGTGCAACGAGCCCGTTCCAGCTGCTTCAATAATTGGGCAGATGGAAGCGTTATTGTCAGGATCTTCTTTCGCGAGACAGGAATGCTGGTGCACATCAGCTCATGGGTGAAAGATATCATCCATATGTCCGAACCTAATGAAAAACCGGATGTTCAATAATACCTGAAATCCGCATACCACGGATCCATGTAGTCCTTGAGATATCCGTGTTTTTCAAGGTGTCGCGTGTTGGCTTCTTCAACAGACAAAGGTATCCAAAAGTCTCGGATTAATCGTAATTCGTGTCAAAATGGGAATAACCTACACGCAGAAAAAGGATTGATTAACACATGCCAAAAATAAACAGACCCCGCCGTGGTTCTCTTGCATTCAGCCCAAGAAAGCGTGCAAAGAGCCCGATCCCAAAATATCAATCGTGGCCCCTCTATGATGGGGCGCCGATACTGCAGGGATTTGCTGGATATAAGGTAGGTATGACGCATGTTATCATGGTGGATGATCACAAGAGCAGTCCCACTGAGGGAAAGGAAATTATGGTGCCGGTAACCGTTATTGAAATCCCCTCGATGAAGGTCGCTGCGATTCGTGCTTACTCCAGAGATACCTATGGCAAACATGCATTGACAGAAGTCTGGGCTGATCAGCTCGATTCTGTTCTGGGGCGACGTATAATCCTGCCAAAGGATTATGACCAGGAGACTGCACTGAAGAAATTTTCTGAAGCAGTTGCAGCCGGTACTGTCGCAGAGATTTATGCGGTTTCCTATACACAACCTGCGATCCTCACGGGTGTCCCGAAGAAAGTGCCTGATCTCATGGAGATCAAAATAGGTGGGGGCGACATCAAAAAACAGTGGGAGTATGGACAGGGGCTCCTTGGAAACGAAGTTTCCCTGAACAACGTCATCCAGACTGGTGCATATGCTGACATAACCGCAATCACAACCGGTAAAGGAACGAATGGTGCAGTAAAGCGTTGGGGTATAGCCCTGCGAAAGCGAAAACACTCTGTTGGTGGAAAAGAACGCCATCTTGGTACTCTTGGACCCTGGAATCCCCATCATGTCCGGTGGCAGGTACCTCAGATGGGCCAGCTGGGATACCAGCAGCGGACAGAATTTAACAAGCGTATTTTACGGGTCAGTGAAAACTCCAGCGAGATCACACCAGCCGGGGGTTTCCTCCATTATGGTGTGCTTAAAAGCCCGTACGTCCTTGTCAAAGGTTCGATTCCGGGCCCTGTAAAGCGGCTTATACGTATTCGTCCGGCAATGCGCCTGGGTGAACATGTCGTGAGGATGCCGACAATTCAGTTTGTGAGCATCCAGAGTAAACAGGGATGATCAGAGATGAAAGCACAGGTTAAAACACTTGATGGTGGAATCGCGAAAGACATTGAGCTTCCGGAACTCTTTTCGGAAGAATACCGCCCCGATCTGATCAAAAAGGCAGTAATAGCTCTTCAGAGCACGCGGCGGCAACCCCATGGAACGAATCCGTTTGCAGGTATCTGTTCCTCGGCAGTCGGATGGGGAAGTGGTCGTGGTTCATCGCATGTGCCCCGTATAAAAAATGGTTCACGTGCTGCAAAAGTTCCCCAGGCCAAGGGAGGTCGTGAAGCACATCCTCCGAAAGTCGCGAAAATTTTGATTAAAGAGATCAATCAGAAAGAAAAACAGAAGGCTTTCCGCTCGGCGGTAGCCGCAAGCATTTCCGCAGATCTTATCCGCGGTCGCGGTCACAGGTTTGATGGAGTGGTTCCCGTAATTTTTGAAGATAAGTTTGAATCACTCATCCGCACGCAAGACGTCATAACAGCGCTGACAACCGCTGGTGTCTATCATGATATCGAACGTGCGAAGGAGAGTAAGAAGGTCCGTGCCGGAAGAGGTAAGATGCGTGGTCGCCGTTTCAAACAGAGAAAGAGCCTTCTCATTGTCACAGCCGAACAACCACTGCGTGCAGCACGCAATCTATCCGGTGTCGATGTTGTGACCGTTGACCAATTGAACGTTGAGCATCTTGCACCGGGTATGCTGGCAGGACGATTGACGATCTGGACAGAGGGCGCACTGATAAGACTGGAGGGGAGATAAATGGCTCTGAAATACCCGTTTGTTACGGAAAAAGCGATGGTCCTTTTAGAGAACCAGAGCAAACTTCAGTTCTTAGTCAGCCGTGAAGCCACCAAGAATCAGATCAAACGTGAAATTGAAAAGTCGTTTGGACAGAACGTCAAAAACATTCGAACGCTCATGACCATGCACGGAGAAAAGAAGGCAATCGTGAGTTTTGAGAATGAAAAAGCCGCAGAGGAAATTCTCAGCCGGCTTGGCATTATGTAGGTGGGAAACATGGGACATCGAATCACAACACAGAGCAGGGGCAAGGGAGGCCCGACATATCGAGCACCATCCCACCGGTACAAGGCTGAACTCAAACACATCGGTGATGATACACAGACAATCATCGGAAGCGTTATCGATATCGAACATGATCCAGCACGCAATGCACCGATCGCGGTCGTCAGACTTGAAGATGGTGCAAAAGTCTACATGCTGGTTACTGAAGGTCTGGGCATTGGTGAGACAATTAGCTGGGGATCTGATGTTGAGATAAAGAACGGTAACACGCTAACTCTTCAGAATATTCCTACAGGGACATACATATGTAATATCGAGTCGCGCCCGAACGATGGCGGCAAATTCGTCCGTTCTTCCGGTGTTCAGGCAGTTGTTATTGATAAGATCGATGACCGGGTCGGTATCCGGATGCCCAGTGGAAAGACCAAATGGTTTAACGCACGATGCCGGGCAACCATCGGAATTGTTGCCGGTGGCGGTCGTGTCGACAAACCGTTTGTGAAAGCAGGCAACAAATACCACAAGATGCAGAACACAGCGTCGAACTGGCCACGCGTCCGTGGTGTCGCGATGAACGTTATTGACCACCCGTTCGGTGGCGGCGGTCACCAGCATCCCGGTCGGCCGAAGACGATTGCACGAGGCACCTCACCAGGAAGAACGGTTGGTCATGTGGCTGCACGCAGGACAGGTAAGAGCAGGAAGTGATCGGTATGGCAGCACCAAAAAAGACTCAGAAGAGAATGCCACGACGGCGTGAGGAGTTCACCTATCGTGGATTTAAGATCGACGAGCTGAAAGCGATGGGGATAAGCGAACTTCTTCCCCTTATGCCAGCCCGTGCACGCCGCAAGGTTGTACGAGGTTTTTCTCGTGGTGAGGAAACATTACTCGCAAAGGTCCATGAAGGTGACGAGAAAATAAGAACACACCTGCGTGAAATGATCGTCATGCCAGAGATGGTTGGCAAATCAATTGAGATTTACAATGGTAAAGAATTCATGAAAGTCGAATTTCAGCCGGAGTCTGTCTTCCACTATCTTGGTGAGTTTGCATTGACACGAAAGAGGGTCTCTCACGGCAGCGCCGGTATCGGCGCGACAAGAGGCAGCAAGTACGTTCCGCTGAAGTGATGTACATGGCACGAATTGATTATTCACAGAAAATTAGCGGCGACACCATCGCAAAAGCGAAAGCCAACGAACTTAACATGTCGCCAAAGCATTCGATCGAGATTGCCACGTTCATCAGGCACCAGCATGTGAACGACGCAATTGCGTATCTGAACGAGGTTATCGGTTTAAAGAAAGCCATTCCGTTCCGGCGTTTTAACCGGAATGTGGCACACAAACGCGGGCTTCCGGGTGACTGGGATGCCGGAAGATACCCGGTAAAAGCATCCAAGGCATATATCCGTATCCTTGAATCGGTTAAGAAGAATGCCGAATATATCGGTCTTGATGCAGATAATCTTGAGATTATCCACGTATCTGCAAACCGCGGACGGGCTCAGAAATCTTTTTTTCCCCGTGCAATGGGACGTGCAACCCCCAAGGTGCGTGAATCCGTGAACATCGAAATCGTTGTCCGCGAGGTGTCGTAATGGCTGTGGAGCAGAAGTTTATTTCAGAGGGAGTACGGAAAGCCCGCGTTGAAAAGTACCTGTCCAGAGAACTGAAACGGGCAGGATATGGCGGCATGGACATCGCAAGAACTCCGCTGGGCACACAGGTGACCATCTTTGCAGAAAAACCGGGGATTGTCATTGGTAAGGGTGGAAAACTGGTCCACCAGCTGACCCTGGACCTTGCTCAGAACTATGGAGTTGAATCTCCCCAGATCGAAGTCCAGCAGGTTACAAATCCCAGCTTTAACGCCCAAATCATGGCAGAACGACTGGCAAACGCTCTTGAACGCGGGTGGTACTTCCGCAAAGCGGGGTCAAGTATTCTTCGCCGGGTTATGGATTCCGGAGCGTTGGGATGTGAAGTCGTAATCGCCGGAAAATTGACCGGTGCGCGAGCCCGTACCCAGAAGTTTACTGAAGGATACATCAAACACTGCGGTGAACCGAGCAACACAATTGTTGAAAAAGGCTATGCGGTTGCTATCAAAAAACTTGGTGTCATAGGTGTTCAGGTCAAGCTGGTTCCTGCAGGTGCGAAACTACCGGATCACTTCTCCGTAATTGAACAGGAAAAGAAGCGCATGGCACCTAAAGTTACCGTCACGGATATTGGCGAGCTTGACTCTGATGAACCTGCACTTCCCGATGAAGTACCGTTTATGGAGGACCAGTAATGGCAATATTACGAGCTCGGGATGTTCCGCAGCTTTCAGACGTAGAACTGCAGGAACAGATGGACAAGCTCCGGATGGAGCTTGTCCAGCATTATGGGAAAGTCAGTGCCGGTGGCGCAACAGAGAATCCGGGTCACATAGGTGAACTCAGGCGAACGATTGCCCGTTTGATAACCGAACAGAATCGCAGGAGAACCGTATGATCACTCCCCAGAATGTCCTCCGGCATGAATTGATCGGACTGGATGTTCTGGTATCGGGAGCGACAAATCCCCTTCACCGGGGGCTATCCGGTCACATCATCGATGAGACAAAAAATATGCTGATACTCGAGACCTCACAGGGGGTTAAACGCATCCCCAAGATGCACAGCAGATTTCAACTGCGCCTTCCATGCAGCGAACTTGTTGAGATAGATGGATCCGTGATGGTTCTGACTCCTGAAAAGAGAATCAACCTGCACGAGAAGAAGAGGATAAAATAATGGCACTAAACATTGGATTGGACGTTCAGGCACCAAAACAAGAATGTCAGGACGTTAATTGTCCGTTTCACGGCACTTTACCGGTGCGCGGCCAGGTGATCACCGGCAAAGTCGTGAGCGATCGAATGATGGGAACGGTAGTGGTAGCACGCAATTACCTGCACTACATCCGTAAATACAAGCGGTACGAGAAACGCAGCTCGAAACTTCATGCTCACAATCCTTCCTGTATTCAGGTAAAGGTTGGCGATATGGTGAAGATCGCCGAGTGCAGACCTCTGTCGAAGAGCACAACCTTCGTTGTTGTGGAGGTGCTTCAGCAATGAAGGCGAAGCAGTCCACAATACCCCGTGCACTTGCAACGGGCACGAGGCTTGCATGTGCCGATAACACCGGCGCAAGGACCGTGCAGATCATCTCGGTCTTTGGGTACCATGGTGTCAGGCGCCGTCAGCCTAAGCTGGGTTTGGGGGATCTCGCCACGGTCAGCGTTCAGAAAGGCACTCCAGACATGCGCCGCAAGCTGGTGCGTGCAGTGATCATCCGCCAGAAAAAGGAGATGCGAAGGCCTAATGGAATGCGGGTATCCTTTGATGACAATGCAGTTGTCGTCGTCGATGAAAAGAATGAGCCAAAAGGAACGGAGATCAAGGGTCCGGTAGCACGTGAAGTGGCAGAACGGTTCCCTAAGCTCGGGTCCATGGCTACGATCATAGTGTGAGGTGTGCAATATGGTACGAATCGAAAGCGAACAGCCAAGAAAGCAGAGAAAAGCACGATATCAGGCACCTTTACACGTGAAAACCAAATACCTCAACGCCCCGTTGTCTTCTGCGCTTAAAGAACAATATAAGAAAAAGACGGTACGTGTGATTAAAGGTGATACCGTAAAGGTAACCCGCGGGGATTTCGTTGGTGATGAGGGACTTGTGGATGCAGTTGATACCAAGAAATCGAAGATTGTTGTCCATGGTGTTTCGTCCACAAAGGCTGACGGAACCGAAGTACCCCGGGTCATCGATGCCTCTAATGTGCAAATTACCAAACTGAATTTCACTGACAAACGCCGCGAGGCAAAATTAGGGGAGGCTGAATAATGTCGGATCATCTCAAACGACTGAATGCCCCAGACTCATGGCACATTGCAAAGAAGACCACAAAATTTGTTACGAAAACGGCACCCGGACCGCACAATGCAAATGCAATGCCTATTGCAGTCTGGCTCCGCGATCACATGGGGTTCGCAAGGAATCTGAAAGAAGTCAAGCAGATCCTCAATCAGAATGATGTTATCATCAACGGAAGACCCTGCAGGGATCCGAAGATGGGAATCGGACTCTTTGACATAGTCTCTCTGCCGAAGATCAACAAGTTCTACCGGATCCTTCGTGACAAGAATGGTCATCATGTCTCAATTGAGATCGATGCAGATGCTGCAAAGACCCGGTTATGCAAGGTAAAAAACAAAACGATTATTCCAGGTGGCAAGATCCAGCTGAACATGAGAGATGGTGCGAACCTGCTCGCTGACAACACCTTCAAATCCGGTGATTCGATCGTTTTGTCTCTTGAACCTGAAACACGATTCAACATCGTCGACCACTTCCCCTTTGCAGTAGGTAACATGGCGATGGTAATCGGGGGACGTCATTCAGGAAAAGTTGCAAGAATCATTGATATTATCAAGATGCACGGAAGCGTACCCAATAAGATAATCCTTGATGATGAAACAACCAAGACACGCTTTGACACGATTTCACCGTATATCTATATGGTTGGTAAACAGACACCCGCGATAGCAACCTGGGGGATTGAACAGTGACATCGATGCGTGATATCTATATCGACAAGTTAGTCGTTCATATGGGAGTCGGCGAGAGCGGCGAAAAGCTCGTAAAAGCTGAAAACATCATGAAGACAATCACCAAACAGACTCCTGTCAGGAGCATTGCCAGGATGACTCAGCCGGCATTCTCCATACGCAAGGGTGCCCCGATCGGCTGCAAGGTCACGCTCCGGGGCAAAACAGCCCGTGATTTTTTTGCGACATCGATCGGGATCATCAACAAAACGGTCTTTGAAAGCCAGTTTGACAAGAGCGGGAATATTTCATTTGGAATTGAAGAACATACGGATTTTCCCGGCATGTCCTACGACCCACAAGTTGGCATCTTTGGTATGGATGTCAATGTTGTGCTCGAACGCAAAGGTATCCGGATCACCCGCAGGCGCATGGAGCAGAAAAAACTCCCGTCAAAACAGCGCGTGAAGAAAGAGGATGCAATCGCATTTCTCAAGGAGCAGTATCAGGTTGAGGTGCGCTAATGGCTGGAGAACAGAAGAAGATCTATGGTCGTGGTGCGAACGAATGCAAGATGTGCGGGCGTAAACAGGGACTCGTACGCAGATATCATATCATGTTCTGCAGGCAGTGCTTTCGCGAGTGGGCCCGTAAAATCGGATTTAAAAAGATGAGCTGAAGGTGAATGCACAATGACACGAAGTAACCCAATAGCAGATGGAATGTGTTCGTTAAAAAATGCCGGTGATACCGGCAAGTCCGTGTGCATCATCGAACCGGCAAGCAAACTCCTCGGTGCGATGCTCCGCATTATGCAGGACGCCGGTTATATCAGCAGTTTTGAATTCGTAGATGATGGCAGGGGAGGACAGCTCAAGGTTCACCTCACGGGCAAAATTAACCGCTGTGGTGCAATAAACCCGCGGTTTTCGGTACAGATGGATGAGATGGAATACTGGGAGAAGCAGTATCTCCCTGGAAAGAACTTCGGGCTCCTGATTCTTTCGACTTCGCGTGGTGTTAAATCCCACGAAGAGGCGAGAAAAGAAGGCATCGGTGGCGAGCTTCTCGGGTATGTATATTGAAGGTGCTAGATCATGTCGGCAGTCAGAATAGTTAAGATTCCCGAGGGTGTAAAAGCGTCTCTGGATGGCTCGCAACTTCGCGTGAAAGGGCCAAAAGGGTTGCTCTCACGAAACATGCGGTTTCCTCAGGTCGTTATAACCTGTGAAGGAAACGAGGTCACCATATCAACCGAGTCCGGAAGGAAAGAGATGATAGCGATGGTCGGGACACTGGAGGCTCATACGAAAAACATGTGTCGGGGTGTCAGCGAAGGATTTGAGTACCACATGAAAATGGTTTACAGCCACTTCCCGATCCAACTGAAACTTCAGGGAAATCGCCTTGAGATTGCCAACTTCCTCGGTGAGAAAAAGGCGCGCTACGCACGGATTGAAACGGGTGTTACAGCAAAGATCGCAAATGATGAAGTTGTGCTCACGGGAATCGACCGCGAACTGGTCGGAACCTCGGCAGCGAACATTGAGCATGCAACCCATATACGTGACCGCGACCCGAGGGTCTTTCAGGACGGCATCTATATTGTTCAGAGGGGCTGAGATCGATGACTACTGAATTAAAACGGTTAATCCGGGTACGCGTTGATAAAGGAGCAGTTTTCAAACGTGATGGATATGGCAAGAAACGACAGCTCTCAGATTCCTGGAGAAAGCCCAAAGGGCAGCACAATAAGCAGAGAGAGCAGAAGAAGGCAAAAGGAGTCCTCCCCAAGCCAGGGTTCGGAAGCCCGATTGCAGTGCGTGGGATGCACCCCAGCGGATTTTTTGAGGTGTTGATCTCTTCGGTAAAAGAACTTGATGGCATTGATCCAAAGACTCATGCAATCCGGATAGGAGCAACTGTCGGTGAACGCACGCGTGGTGGTCTCCAGGAAAAGGCCATCACGGAAGGTTTCAAAGTGCTGAATGCCCGCACGGTAAAGACCGGACCAAAACAGGAAAAGATCCCGGAACCAGCAAAGGCGGCGGAAAAGGCGGCGGACAAAAAAAAGAGCAAAGAAAAGAAGCCCGCAAAGTCAAAAGTTCCGGTAACACCCGTCAAGAAGGATACAAAGAAGGCAGAGAAAAAGAAGGCAGAAGAGAAAAAGGCTCCGGCAAAAGAAAAGAAATCTGCAAAACCAAAAGCGGAACCTGCAGAAAAAACACCAGAAAAAACTAAGTCAACGATTCCCGTAAAATCAACCAGGAAATCTGTTAAACCAAAGACGGAAGTGCCTGCCGAAGCCAAACCCAAGGCAGCTGCAAAACCAAAGGCAAAAAAGAAGACCGAGTCAGAGGTGAAGAAGAATGAGTGATGTCGCCAGCCAGAAACGCATCGCTGCCGCAGTATTAAAGTGCGGTGTCAACCGTGTCTGGTTTGACCCGGCCCGTATCTCGGATATCGAGAACGCAATCTCACGGGAAGACCTGAGAGGGCTTATCACTGATGGGGCGATAAAGGCACACCAGAAGAAAGGCGTAAGCCGTGGCAGGGCCCGTGCGCGGATCGCAAAACGGTCATACGGGCACTGCAAAGGTGCCGGGAAAAGGAAGGGTGCGGCAGGTGCACGCAACCCGAGCAAAACGGCGTGGGTTCAGAAGATCCGTGCTATCAGGAAAGTGCTTGTTGAACTCCGCAACGAAGGGTCGATTGACCGGCATATGTACCGCTTAATCTACCGTAAAGCGGCGGGCGGGCAGTTCCGAAGCGTCGCTCACATGAAGGCACATATGGAGATCCTCGCAGGGAGGATGAAGTAACATGGCGACAGGATCACGGTATTTTGTACCCTTCAGAAGACGAAGAGAGGGTAAAACCGATTACTACAAGAGGACCAGGCTTGTCGTTGCAGATGCGCCACGAATGGTTGTGCGCAAGACAAACCGTCATATCATTATCCAACTTGTTACAGCAGAGATGGATGGCGATCGCACACTCATCGCAGCAAACTCTGCCGAACTGGAAACATACGGCTACAGGGGATCGACATCCAGTACACCGGCAGCCTATCTGACTGGTATGCTATTCGCCGTAAAAGCAAAAAAAGCAGATCATGGCAGGGCCATTCTGGATATCGGGCTCAACCGGGCGACTCCTGGTGCACGGGTTTTCGCCGCACTTAAAGGCGCGGTCGAAGCGGGACTTGATGTACCACATGGGAAGCAGATTCTCCCTTCCGATGAACGGGTCAGGGGTGCACATATCGCTGCGTATAACAAAAATGCCGGAGATATTGCTACGATTGTCGAACAGGTGGCAGACGCAATAAAAAAGGAGCTGGTATAAATGGCTTATGAAAGAGAAGAGTGGCGCCCGGTCACCGGTCTTGGCAAACTTGTCGCTTCTGGAGAGATTAAAAGTATCGACCAGGTACTTGAGAGCGGCAGGCCAATAAAGGAACCCCAGATTGTCGATATGTTTCTTCCCGAACTGGAAGACGAGGTTCTTGATATTGCCATGATGCAGCGTATGACTGACTCAGGTCGCCGCGTTCAGTTCCGTGCCGTTGTTATTGTGGGCAACCGGAACGGTTATATCGGATTTGGTCAGGGCAAGGATGTTCAAGTCGGTAACGCAATCAAGAAAGCGATTGTAAAGGCAAAGATGAATATTATTAAGGTCCAGCGCGGCTGCGGTAGCTGGGAATGCGGATGTAATGTTAGCCACTCGATCCCGATGCAGGTTAAGGGAACTGCAGGCAGTGTCCGTGTCACGCTTAAACCAGCGCCTCAGGGTATCGGGCTTGTCACTGGCGATATTAGTAAGAAAGTGCTTGAGCTCGCGGGTATCAAGGATGTATGGACATTTGCACGCGGACAGACGCGCACTACCATCAATTTTGCGAAAGCTACTTTCAACGCACTCAATGAGACCAACATGATCAGGACAGGGAGGTCTCAGTAAATGTACGCAGTTGTTCAGGTTCGCGGGGTTGTTAAGACCCGTCGGGACATCAAGGACACACTTAAGATGCTTCGTCTTCACCACATCAATCACTGCGTGCTCGTACCGGACACTCCGGAAAATCTTGGCATGATCCGTAAAGTAAAGGATTATGTTGCCTATGGCGAAGCAGACGCAGCAATTATTGAAACTCTGCTTCTTACCCGTGGCAGGGTAATTGGCGATGCGCCACTGACCGATGCGTATATCAAATCGAACTCGACTTACAGCAATATTTCCGAATTTGCACGGGCACTTGCGAGTGGTGAAACGAAACTGCGTGAAATTCCGGGACTCAAACCCGTATTACGTCTTCATCCGCCACGCAAGGGATACAAGACCACCAAACGTACCTTCACACAGGGTGGAGCGCTTGGCTATTATGGTCAGGAGATCAATACTCTCCTCTATAAGATGAGGTGAAGCAGGATGCCAACCAACAAACGTTCAAAGTACCGCGGATCGCGGACATGCGGTGGCGGTACCCATAAAAACCGGCGGGGTGCAGGTAACCGCGGCGGGCGGGGACGCGCCGGCATCAACGCCCACCACTTTGTCAAGTGGTATAAGGAGATGGGAGGACCGGTCTTCGGAAAGGATGGTTTCTCAAATAGTTCCCAGATTTCCGTATCGGTAATGGATGTCGGGATTATCGACCAGATTATACCATCGCTTCTGGCACAGGGTATTGCAAAAAATGAAGGGGATATGATTGTGATCAACGCCGCTGATATCGGTATTGATAAGGTGCTCGGAAGCGGCAAAGTCACACAAAAACTGAACATCTCCGCGCAGGCATTCTCTGAATCCGCGAAGGTAAAGATTGAGAAGATGGGTGGAAAGACGCAGATCGTCTGACCCCCTCTGTTATTTTGGTGAAACAATGGGAAACCTGCTGGATCGAATGGAACCCCTGCTCGCTGCGATGCCCGCAGTCAAGAGTCCAGAAGGACACGTTCATTTCAAGAATAAATTGATCTGGACGCTGGGAATATTAATTCTGTATTTTGCCCTGACGAATATTCCTGTATTTGGTCTCGCTCCAACTAATCAGGATTTGTTTGCTGCATGGCGTGCTCTTCTCGCCGGTGCAAGCGGTTCGATCGTTCATCTTGGAATCGGGCCAATCGTCACTGCGTCCATCGTGCTCCAGCTGCTTAAAGGAGCAGATATTCTCCAAATCGACACGAGTGAGACACGCGGACAGGTCATGTACATGGGTCTGCAGAAGATTCTCATCCTTGTCATGATTGTAGTCGAAGCTGCACCAAATCTTGTCGGCAGCTTCATGGTACCCGATCCGGTTATTGCCAACCAATTCTTTGGTGGCAATCTCTTTGCGGTCTCCTTGCTCATTTTCCTCCAGATCTGTATCGGCGGTGTTCTCGTCTTCCTCATGGATGAAGTAGTGACTAAATGGGGGATTGGTTCCGGTGTAGGTCTTTTCATCATCGCCGGCATATCACAGGCAATAGTAAACGGATTTATTAACTGGGCGCCGGTTGCTGATCAATACCCGGTGGGATTTTTCCCGCGCCTCATTGCTATTGGTCTGGATGGAGGAAGCTATCTTCAGTATTTTGGCAAAGACATTCTAGCATTTGTCACGACAATTGCAATTTTTTTAATCATTGTTTATGTGGAATCAACGCGCATCGAGATCCCGCTCGCTCATGCTCAGGTGCGGGGTGCTCGGGCACGTTTCCCGGTCAAACTGATCTACGCCAGTGTCCTGCCCATGATTCTCGTCCGGGTATTACAGGCGAATATACAGATGGTAGGAATGTTCCTCTCGAATGTCGGAATCACCATACTCGGGACATTTAACGGCTCGACACCCCAGGGTGGAATCATGTATTATCTTGCTCCCATCAATGGACCAACGCAATGGATGTGGTGGATCACTGATCTTGGTCATGCTCCATGGCAGGTTCTATTACGTCTGGGAGTAGACATCACATTCATGGTGGTCGGTGGTGCGATCTTCGCACTTTTCTGGATCAAAACAGCCGGGCTCGATTCAAAAGATGTTGCCCGACAGATCCAGTTATCGGGCATGTCCATTCCCGGCTACCGGAGGAATCCGCAGGTGCTTGAAAAGTATCTTGACCGGTACATCCCCCGTGTTACTGTTATTGGTGGTGTTTTTATAGGTTTACTCAGTGTAATTGCAAACCTGTTTGGTGTCATCGGTTCTGTGAGCGGAACCGGGTTACTCCTGACAGTAAGTATTACCTATAGGCTTTATGAGGAGATCGCAAGCCAGCAGATCATGGAGATGTACCCGTTCATGCGGACATTCTTTGGAAAAGAGTAGGACATGGAAGGGACCAGGATGGATGGAAAAAAGGTCATCATAACCGGAGTACCGGGCGTCGGAAAGACGACGGTCGTCAACGAAGCGCTTAAAAAAATCAAGGAAGAAGGTGTCGAGTACCATTCAATTAACTTTGGCACCTTCATGTTTGAGGTTGCGAAGAATGATAATATCGTCAAGGACCGGGACCAGATGCGCACGCTGGATCGTGCAGTCCAGAAACAACTCCAACAGCGTGCTGCACAGGCAATTTCCCATATCCCGGGCAATGTTCTGATTGATACGCATGCCTCCATCAAGACCCCGACAGGTTATCTTGCGGGACTTCCTGAGTGGGTGCTGCGGGAGATCATGCCTGATTCAATCGTTCTCGTTGAAACGGATGATGACCAGATTCTCATGCGGCGTCTCACCGATGAAACACGTTCACGGGACAAAGAGGGTTCCCGATCGATAGCTGAACACCAGCAATTCAATCGCTCGATTGCTGCTGCCTATGCGATGCTTACCGGTTGCACCGTAAAAATTGTTATTAATGCTGATTTCCTTCTCGACCATGCTGCCGATGATATGGCTGCCGTACTCAGGTGAATATATGAATTTTGGAAAAGTCTGGGATAAGTACGGAATGTATATTGCGATTCTTTTTATGTTCCTGATGATGTATTCATACAGCGTTGCGTGGTTGCGCGTCGGGGTTGGTCAGGCTATTGATGCTGTTTTCTCGCCCATTGTAGACGGGTTCAATATTCCCTTTTATGTCCTCATTATTATCCTTTCTTCACTAACGGGATTATACTCATCAATTATCCAGAAATACACAATAGATTATGACAAAATGACTGATGTCCAGGAAAGGATGAAAGAATTTCAGACCGAGTATCGCGAAGCACAATTGTCTCAGGACGAAAAAAAGATCAAGAAACTGGAAGCAAAAAAAGACCGTGTAATGCGCGAACAGCTTGAAATGTCCCAACAGCAATTTAAACCGATGGCTTACATCCTTGTACTGACAGTACCCATCTTTTTCTGGTTGCTCTTCCGGCTTGCCCAGGTGCAGAGTACAATTACCCTGCCCTATGCCGGGACAATCAGTCTCCATGCTCCGGCAGTGTGGATAATTCCCGCCTGGATTCTCTGGTATATGATTTGTTCAATTACCCTGAGCCAGGTGATCAGGAAATCCTTAAACATCGGGGGTCTTTGATGAGGATCACCGTGAGCGGGCTCCCCGGAAGTGGGACAACTTCTCTCTCACGGTACCTTTCAGAACGCCACGGGTTTTCAATGATCTCTGCCGGAGAAGTCTTCCGACAGCTTGCAAAGGAGCATGCTATGGGGTTGGCAGAGTTTGGTCGTCTTGCACAGGAAAATCCGGAATTTGATAAAATGATTGATGCCCGGCAGAAAGAGATTGCTGAGGAGCGGGACAATATTATCGTTGAGGGCCGTCTTTCCGGCTGGATGGTCACGGATGCGGATCTGAGGATCTGGCTATTTGCCCCTGTCGGCTGCCGGATAAGGCGGATCGTTTTCAGGGACCAGATTGCGGATGAACAAACTGCGGAGCAAATTACAATCGAGAGAGAAGAGTGCGAGGCGGCAAGGTATCACAGTTATTATAATATTGACATCAATGATCTCTCGATCTACCAGATTATCCTGAACTCCGAATATTGGGGTGTTGAAGGTCTCGGCGCAATCATTGATACGGCAATCATGCAGCTGACTCCTCAAGAAACGCCATAATTTTTCATTTGAGTATTATTTGATACCGAACAATCCCAAGATTTTTTTTGAATGACGATAATAGTAGCATAAAAAAATCCTTAAAAGCCAGAAACAGGGAACGTGATAATCTTGGGCGATAACATTGCAATCCAGCTCGTTCATGCATGGAATAGGGATGAGATTGCAAACCTGTACCGTGCCGGTGGGTGGTGGAAGGAGGAGTATGATCTAACGGAGCTGCCCCATTTGATCCAGGGAAGCTTTCTGTTTGCTGTAGCGGTCGATCTGAAAACCGGTCATGCTGTGGGAACGGGCAGAGTTATATCTGACGGGGTTTCAGATGGATATATCCAGGACCTTGTTGTGCTTCCGGAATACCGGAAATCTGGGATCGGGACTCAGATTGTTTCGATATTAGTAAAAAAATGCATTGAATTAGGAATTTCCTGGATTGGTCTTATTGCAGAACCAGGAACTGCGAATTTTTATATGCCTTTCGGTTTCCATTCTATGGAAGGACACACTCCGCTGATATTCCGGAGTGATGAGTGATGCTTACTCAGGAAAATTTTAAACCTGTTACACTTGCAGATCGTGCCTTTTTCGAGAATCACTACGCACATTATCCACAGACACATAGTGACAATACTTTCACAAATATGGTCTGCTGGAATCATTACGCACACTACCAGTATGCCTATGAGCGAAAAAATCTCATTATCGCAAGCACAATTGATGGTACAACGCGGTTCCGTCCGCCCATCGGCCCAAGGGATTCTCAGCTGCTTAAATCATTCATACGACTTGCTTCAGATATCAGCGACAATGAACCCGTAGTTTTGATCGATCCCGAAACCGCCAGCTGGATGCGGGAAATATGTCCGGGAATAAATCTCGTGCCTGATCGCAATCATTTTGAATATGTTTATCGTTCTGAGGACCTTGCAACGCTTCCCGGTAAAAATTATCTGACGATCCGTCACCAGATAAATAAGTTCAGGCGTAACTGCACCAGTTCGGTTGAGCCAATTACCAAGGAGAACTGGGCGGAAGTTAAAAGATTTCTTATCGAGTGGTGTGAGTGGAAAGGGTGTGAAAATGATAAGGTTCTTGCGCATGAAAAGGATGCGGTCTTTTTTGCCATTGATCATTTTAACGAATTAGCGATAAAAGGGTTGATTATACGCGTCTTTTCAAAAATTGGTGCCATGTCCCTTTTCGAACCCCTCAATGCTGATACCGCATTGGTTCATTTCGAAAAGGGACTTCCTGACTGCGAAGGGATCTATAAAGTAATAAATGCCGAAACCGCGTCATTTTTAACGAGCAGATACCTTTACATAAATCGGGAAAGTGATTTAGGTATTACCGGACTCCGTGATGCAAAAATGCGTTATCATCCCCACCATATGGTTGAGGTTTTTTCATTCAAGCGTGATTCCTGAAAATTATACTATTATCCCATGATATTAAAAATTCCGGCATATCAAACTGTAAATACTCGTTTGCTACGTTATAAACGGGGTAAAAAAATGTTATATCAGTGCACTATATGCCAGGATACCTGATGCAATAATCTTCACCGCTATAGCAGCCACAAGCATACCGAGGACTTTTCCCATTATATCAGTTACCACTTCCCCCAAAACTCGCTGGATACTATCTGCATAGAAGAGAACAAGCCATGTAGCAATGAGTGCAAAAGTGATAGCAACGAATGGAATAAGAAGGCCATAATCCCTTGAAAGAAGCATTACGGTGGTGATGGTTCCTGGCCCGCATAAAAGGGGAGTTCCGATAACGACACCTGCAGCGGTATTTGAATGTTCTTTGCAATGCCCGATTTCAATACCCAGCGCTTCCTGTATCCCAAGAAGGAAGAGGAGGATTCCCCCTGCTATCTGGAAGCTGGGCATGTTGAGGCCAAGGATATCAAAGATCATTCTGTTGAAAATCAGGAACAGGTACATCAATCCCCCTGCTACAGCAACAGCTATGAATGCCTGTTTGTGAATCTCTTTTGGGGTCTGACCCTTCGTCATTGCGGCAAATACCGGCACGGATAAAATCGGGTCGAGGATGATGAACAGGGCAGCGAAGGAATAGATTATACCTGAAAATATTTCCTGCATAGCTTGATTTCAGATATATGCTCTGATTGCGGATAAAATTGCGGGATCTACGGGTTGGGTTTCTGCTTGTTGTGTAAGAGCACCTCCCTATAATATAAAGTAAATAATGAGGATAGAGGCTGTAGATATCGCGCCAATTGCTGATACCAAGCGCGATTTTACGTCGGTCATAATCACCCATGATGCAAGGCAGAAAAAGACGTACGGGATCAGTGTGGTAATCACCGAGATTGTCGCAAGCTGATCAAAATGGTTGGAAAAGAGCAGGAGAAATCCGCTGATTGCACAACCTGCAATAAGTGCAGGTGCGGGAGTACCACGGCTGTTTAAATCCCGAATTACGGGAACAGAAAATTCAGAAGACATGGACTGTAGTATCCGGGAAGTGCCGACTATATAGGCATTTATTGCTGAAAGCATTGCGATTATCCCAATAACGGCGACTATTGTACCCGAACGCGCAAAAAGAATTCCGGCAGCGGTTGCAACAGGCGCAGGTGAAGTAGCAAGCGCCTCTACACCAACACTGCCGATAAGCGAAACGTTGAGAAGGAGATACACAGATACAACAATTCCCATAATGATGATGAGTGATCGCCGGATTAATGCGGGATCCCGTGTCTCCTCAACCGGGATCGCGCTAATCTCAAAACCCGTGAAAGGCCAGTATACAATAATGATCGTTGCGAGTAAACCAGTTGCAGTGAAAGGAACCTGTGGAACAAAATTATCGATCTTAACAAAGGGAATAAGCAGGATCGAGATGATTATGAGAGGTATAATTTTTAGTGTTGTGAGAATATTTTCTGTCATTCCGGAAAAAGAGATTCCGGTAATGTTAAGCCAGCAGAAGGCACCGATGATAGTGATCTCGATAAGCAACACATGTGAAAAGCCAAAATACGAGGTATATTGACCAATCCCTGCAGCAATAGTAGATACTCCGAATATAGAAGATATGACGTAAAGTGTGATGAGAGGTACTGCGAGCCAGGTGCTGAACACCGATGCGAAAAGTGTATAAAAGCTATTGGATGACGCAAATCCGGATGAGACAGAGGCCAGTGAAAGAAGAACGCAGGATGCGGATATGGCAACAATCAGCCATGCCAGAAGTGACCACGGTCCGGTTAACTTTGCAGCGATTCCCGGTACTACAAAAATACCGGAACCGATTGTCCCTCCTACCCCGAGGCTGACAAGTTCAAATATTCCCAGTGATCGTTTATAACTGCCAGCCTCCGCCATCGATTCCCCTTTCAACCTGTACTATACAAAATTATAATAGCCGGTTCTCTCCATTTTCATTTATATCTAGCTCTTCAACAGGGTTGGAATCCGGTGTGAGGGGTAGAGAAAGGTGTGAATTACGTATGGTAAAAGCGATAACAACATCAAAAAAAAGTGCTGCGAAAAAGACAAAGAAACCGGCTGTAACAATAACCAAGCCAACAATTAAAAAAACTTCAGCGGCAGGAAAGAAAGGTTCAGCATCAGGAAAAAAGGGGGGCACTCTTATGCGATACAAATGCAGGCTCTGCGGGTATGTCTATTCACCTCTTCGCGGAGAACCTCATAATGGCATTCCAGCGGGTACCGCCTTTGAGGATCTTCCCGATTCGTACGTCTGCCCGGTATGTGGGTTTCAGGGAAAAGGCAAGGTTGGCACGTGGGGATTTGATGAGTGGAGGCCGACACGCTATATCTGTTCCATGTGTGATTACATCTACGATGAAAAACGTGGTGAACCCCATCATGGCATTAAACCAGGGACAAAATTTGAGGACCTGCCTGAAGATTATGTCTGTCCTGTCTGTGCGACCGATCCAAAAATTGTTTTACGGTACGGGAATGTTCTCAAGCAGGGGTTCTCACCCCTTGATGATTAATAAATTAAACAGATTCCCTTTTTTAATCTCGTATCAGACATCATGGATATCATATCTTCCTAAAATGAACCAGGATTAAATCCCAAATCTATAAACTTACCGGTAGTTTATCTGTATTGGAAATGGAAAAATGTCATCCAATCAGACCATTGTAACGCGGGTCAGTCTTCTGGTTGCCCCTTTATGTCTATGACCGGTGTTGTTATTGCCGGTGTATCTGGGGGTGCGGATTCCCGCATCGACGCGTATCTGGGAGACACCATCTCCATGGCGTGTCATGTGGTAGAAAACAGGCATACCTGTTTCTTAACAGGCCGAATCTTCCTGTTAATGGTGTAACTCTGACAGATATTTCCCAAAGGACTGACAAGGGGCATTTTACCATCGTTGATCTGGACAGTAACCAGAAATGGACATTGAGATGGAGCACTGCATATTTGGGGATCAATCCCGGAATCTGTACGGTCTACGTTGAAACCGAGCCAAATGACAAGGCATATCTTGGCAGCGGCGATAGTTATCAAACCCTGTCTGTATACCTCGAGGATTCAGGTCTTTCAAAAGTATCGATAAGCGGTGGAATCTCGTATAGCTTAATCCGGAGGCCTATGCCTTGACATTGACAAGAATCTCCAACTTAGTAGCCATGTTTACTACATCCATTTTGGCTACGGTTCCTGTTTCCCTGAATTCGGCATTATCAGGTCGACTTCTGCAAGAGTGGGAATAACTTTATCATTATCGATTTTTGGAGTTATTGGATGTTCCAGTCTGTTCCTGTACTGGCGCTTTTACCGTTAATTATTCCCGATATCTGTTTTTAATATATTTTACCCTGAAGGGAGATCTAAAATCTGGGTTTAAGAAAAGGATGCGCGAAGGGAAATGTGTTTCATAATTCATATCATATTATGAACAACAATTTCTTTTTAATTGTTCATCCAGATTTGTTACTTAAGAAAAAGTCCCGTGTATTCATAAAATTTTTTCCCGATGGGTAATGTTATTTTGCCCGAAAATTATCGAGCGAAAGACCCCGATAAAAATTTCTCTTATGAATCAACAGATTCTCTCGTTTGGTCAGAAAATTACAAAAAAAATTAGATGAGTATAATCGCCGTATTTCTTTTAATAAAACTAAGGCGAACTTATCATGATTAACCAATGTAATATAATCTGTTTATCGATTTATGTTGAATTAAAATAATCCGATTGCGAAGGGCTTGAATCCCTCGAGGTAAGCTATCGCATGGGTTTCAGTTATTCAGGACAAAGCCTTATTACCCTGTTCCCCGGTCCTTACCCGAATAGCACTGATAATGGGGCAGATAAAGATCCTTCCGTCACCATGGCAGCCGGTCAAGTTGGCATCTACAATAACCTGGATAATCCGGCTGACTTCCTCATCACACGCAACTATAATAAGCATCCGTTTTGGCAAAAAACTAAATGTGAACTCAGTATCTGGCTGAAGTGGGAACCTGCCCTCTTCGGTCCCTTCATCTTGCGATTCCCCAGTAGTTTGGGGGTTCATAACCGGCATCCGCAGGTTTCGATTCAGGTATCCACCCAATTCCCATGCGTTAACTCTCCCCTTCTGCTGGCCGCGGTCGATGACATACAGGAACGTGACGCCTCGGACACCAATGCATTCAAGGGCTGCCTTGGTATCTTCAACCCGCTCGTCCCTTATGATGGCAATGATCTGCTTCATACCTTCATCAGGTTCATCCTGCCTTGCCGGCGGTCCGGATCGCGAATGAGTCCTCTACATAGGTAATGAAGATCTTCCCGTCTCCGACGATACCTTCACTAGGCGTATTTTTTGATCCAGTCTTCGCCTCTCTCCGAATGACCTTGACCGTTTTTGCTACATCGTTGTCTGATACCACGATTATCAACATCTCCTTGGGAATTTCCGTATACAGAACGGCGCCATGGGTAATTCCCATCTCTTTGCCCTGCCCGGTTACATGGAGGCGGGTTATTCCCCTGACTCCAGCCCTGTCGAGGGCTTTTATCACCCGTTCCGCTGATTCTGGCCGGATTACGGCCCAGATCATCTTCATGATGTGCTCTCGCTACCTCCTCGTGACAACATCAACGTTCAATTTTGTTTTCCATGGCGCGCAAGAACATCCGATTGTTTTCAAGCAGCTCCCATTTTACATAAAAGATCAGGGGACAGATTTCGGTACAAGTTATTTCTTGTATTTTGATTCTCATTTTGGTGCAACATCTAAAAATTGGCAGGGAGAAGATGAATCTCGATGCCGGTTGTTTAAGAGAATGGTTTAGTGCTGGTGTTCGTGTTTCCGGTTACACCTCCATTTCCCCAGTGCGAATACGGATAACCTTGTCAACCGGGATTACAAAGATCTTTCCGTCGCCGATCTTCCCGGTCCGGGCCGATTCGGTGATGGTGGTGATCAGTGTCTCGACATCTTTCTCATTAACTACAATCTCAATCTGGATCTTGGGCAGCATATCGACCGTCATCAGGCCTCCCCGGTATTGCAGTGTGATACCTTTCTGCTCGCCTCGTCCCTTGACCTCAGAGATGGACATGCTGATGAAGCCTTTGTCTTCGAGCGCTTTTTTGACGAATTCAAATCGTTCCGGTTTGATGATTGTTTTAACCAGTTTCATGATGAGCTCCTCTCTCCGTGCTGAGAGATATCAAGACCGACGTACTCTTCTTCTTCTGATACCCGCAGCCCGAGGGTTTTGTCGATGACGAGTGCGAGGATGTAGGTCACGATGAATGCATAGATTACTGCCGCTCCCGCTCCGACTACTTGTGCGATAAACTGGTGGACATTGCCTTCGAGAAGACCCGATTTGCCATTGATCGCTGCTGCGGCAAAGATACCCGTGGCAAGTGCACCCCATAAGCCTCCCATGCCGTGGACTGCCCAGGCATCAAGGCTCTCGTCAACTCCTTTCCTTTGGCGATAGAGCATGATACTATAACATAACACTCCGGCAACCGCACCAATAACGATCGCTGCCATCGGCGTCACGAACCCTGCGGCGGGAGTGATCGCGACAAGGCCGGCGACAGCTCCGGAGACGAACCCAAGCGAGCTCGGTTTGCCCCCGTGTGCCCACGAAACGAGCATCCACGCGATAGCAGCAGCTGCTGCGGCCGTATTGGTGGTGACGAATGCTACTGCTGCCAGACCGTTCGCATCGACAGCACTCCCCGAGTTAAACCCGAACCAGCCAAACCAGAGGAGGGCTGCACCGAGAATGGACCATGGGATATTGGCTGGTTCCATCCCGTACTTCCCGAACCCGACACGTTTTCCGATGACGAGGGCAAGGGCGAGTGCCGCAAATCCTGAACTGATGTGGACGACCGTGCCCCCGGCAAAATCGATCGCGCCGAATGTCGCTGACCAGCCGCCACCCCATACCCAGTGGGCAAGGGGATCATAGACAATTGTCGTCCAGAGCGCCGCAAACACCAGGTACGAGCTGAACTTTATCCGCTCGGCAAAACCCGAAGTCACGATTGCCATGGTGACTGTAGCAAATACGAGCTGGAAGACCATGTATAACAATCCCGGGATAACCGGGCTATACGGCCCTGGGTCCATGCCCACGTTGTTCAAACCGACATACTGTAAGTTGCCAATAAACCCCCCGATATCATGACCGAACGCGAGGGAGTACCCGAACAGCACCCATTGGATGCTGACGAGCGCGAAGGCAACGAACGACAAGGTGATCATGTTGATGAAGTTCTTCTTCCGGACAAGACCCCCATAGAACAATCCAACGCCCGGCGTCATGATCATGACAAGCGCCGTTGAGGCGAGGATCCATGCTGTTGCTCCTGAATCAATAGCCAATCATTTCACCTGCAAAAATTTATAGGAAAGAACATTCCATCCATATATATTTAAATATTGTTATTTGCTATACTTATTTGGTGCAGACCCGGCATAACCAGAATGCCTGTTATATTGCACGAGCATTGAGCACCGTTTCAGTGCTTTCTAAAGTTGGATGGTGAAACAATGGCACAAGTGAATAAACCAAAAAAAATGACAGAAGTGACAAAAGAACAGATCAATGAAGTTCATTCTCTCATAAAAAAGAAGAAAATTCAGATCGTTGACTTAAAATTCAACGACCTGCCCGGCCTCTGGCAGCATTTCTCAATCCCTGCTTCGGAGCTTAATGGCTCCACCGATCCTGAGTCAGGCATCTGGGCAGAAGGAATAGGCTTTGACGGATCCTCCATCCGGGGGTTCCAGAAGATCCAGGAGTCTGATATGCTCCTGTACCTGGACACATCCACCGCTGTCGTCGACCCGGTCTGCGAGGTGCCCACGCTGTCGATCATCTGTGATGTCTTTGATCCTCTCACAAAACAGGCATATACCCGTGATCCACGGTTTATTGCCCAAAAGGCAGAAGAATACCTCAAATCGACTGGCATTGCCGATACGAGTTTCTGGGGACCAGAGTACGAGTTCTTCCTGTTCGATGATGTCAGGTATTCGCAGAGTGTCAACCAGGGATTCTATGCCGTAGACTCGATCGAAGGCAGCTGGAATTCCGGTCGTGACGAGCAACCCAACCTCGGCTATAAGCCACGATATAAGGAGGGATATTTCCCGGTACCCCCCCACGACTCGCTTCAGGATGTCCGGAGCCAGATGATCCTCAAGATGATCGCGACCGGCATACCCGTTGAGGTTCACCACCATGAAGTTGCGACCGCCGGTCAGAACGAGATCGACATGCGATACAGTTCGCTTGTCAAAATGGCGGACTACTGCATGATGTACAAATATATCGTTAAAAACATGGCCAAAAACTTCGGTATGGTCGCGACCTTCATGCCCAAACCGCTCTTCGGCGACAACGGATCGGGGATGCACACCCACCAGTCTCTCTGGAAGGACGGGAAGAATCTCTTCTTCGATGCGAAAGGCTATGGAATGATCAGTCAGACAGCGATATATTATATCGGAGGTCTCCTGAAACATGCCAATGCACTCATGGCATTCTGTGCACCATCCACCAATTCCTACAAGCGGCTCGTGCCGGGTTATGAGGCCCCGGTCAATCTCGTGTACTCGCTCCGGAACAGGTCCGCTGCCATCAGGATTCCGATGTACTCGGAGAATCCTAAATCGAAACGGATTGAGTTCCGCCCTCCCGACCCGATGTGCAACCCGTACCTCTCCTTCTCGGCGCTTCTTATGGCAGGTATCGACGGCGTTAAGAAGAAGATTGACCCCGGCCAGCCGTTTGAGGGCAACACGTACGATCTCGATGGGAAAGCAGCGAAGAAGATCCCAACTGTCCCAGGATCACTCGAACAGGCAATTGACGCGCTTGAGGCGGATCACAAGTTCCTGCTTGAAGGAGGCGTCTTTACGCCGGATGTGATTGATGTCTGGATTGAGTATAAACGCTCCGAAATTGACGGGGTCCGGCTCCGGCCCCACCCGTGGGAATTCCACTTGTATTTCGATATGTAGCCACCAACTCGTAATCAACGGTAAAAGCAGAATCTGCAAGGAAGGTTGTCCATGAAATTAATTCGTGCGATCATCAGACCCGAATCCACACAACGGGTTATTGAAGCGCTGGAAAAAAATAACATCTATGCCATGACACGAATGAATGTTACCGGGCGGGGCAAGGAAATGGGAATTACCCAAGGATCTATCCGGTATACTGAGATACCAAAAGAAATGCTGATTATCGTTCTTCCTGATGATGCTGTGACCAAGGCTGTCAGGGTGATTGAAACTGCAGCAAGGACTGGCACTAAGGAGTACCCTGCCTCGGGAAATCTCGGCGATGGTAAGATCTTTGTGACCGATGTTGAGGAATCCCATACAATCAGGACCGGCGAAAAATAAAAGAGAGCGAATTCATATGAAAGAAATCATTGCAATTATCCGTACTGAGCATGTAGAACCAACAAAAGGTGCACTCGAAACCATCGGTGTCAAAGGGATCACATTTTTTAATGTCATTGGGCGGGGAAGGCAGGGAGGAACAATCCGGGCACCGGATCCAGAGGGCACCGTACGGAGGGACGTCGGTGTTTACATCATGCAGCAGCGTGGTATAATCAGTAAAGCCGATGATCCAAAATACCATGTTCCCGTTCAAAAGGAAATCGAACTGGGATTTCTCCCGAAGAAGATGCTCATGATAGTGGTAAATGATGATGAAGTTCCCCTTGTTGTAGATACTCTTACTCAAATCAACAGGAGTGGACAGCAGGGCGACGGAAAGATCTTTGTCTGCCCTATGATTGATGCTGTCCGTATAAGAACCGGGGAACACGGGAATAAGGCACTGTCATAAAAAAGGGTGAATAATGTCTGTTGGAAAGAAAAATAACAGCGCTGTCCCCCTGCCGCCCAAGTACATCATGTTTAACAAATCAGAACCTCCGTATGATCTGATTCTGAAGCAATTGCAGAACGCTCAAAGTCCGATGATCGGATCATCGTATTATTACATCAGGGCGGGTTACGAATGGCGCTGCGTATGCAGGATAACACCAACCTGCGGTCCGGTGTTATTTCACGAAATCTTGGAACCCGGGCAGGACGGAATATCAGATGAGGATATCCGTGAAGCAATAGAAAAGGACACCCATTTTTTCACGTTGCCTGGGTTCTACTGCATCTCGGTGGAGATTGAAAAGAAACTGCAGGCAGGGTGTGTGAAGTAAACCAAAAAATGGGAATTCCCTTTCGTCCAGTACGGTCGCGTATGTGAAAATTACCACGTCAGAATAGCAGGTGGGCCTAAAGACTGCGTTTATGGATAAGTCGAAGGTCCCGTATCCAACATCCGAAGACAACCCTTTAACAGCAAAGGAATACGTCGAGAATCCGACAGAAAATAATCGCGTGAGTACATCAGCACTCTTTTTTTAGCAGGTGCTTGTTAACACTGTTAACAACATCCCAGTACCCTGATCCTCCACAGGAAATACCACTTTTATTATATCCGACAAATGGGGCATAAATTGGACTCCGTTCCATAGGAATACGTTTCCGAAACTTTTATCCCATAAATTCAGGTTTGTTTGACAATCGAGGAATTTAAAACAACTTTGCGCAGAATAAATGTTCTCCAATTTATAGCCTGATTGAATTCTGAAAATCCATATAGATATTAACGACAAAACACTCTTTTTGAATCGCTCGTTCCAATTCAAAAAAAAGAGATTTACCGTGTTAACCACGGATTAGATGAGTTTAAAGATGGGGTGGTTATCTGCCTTCACATCGATACCAAGGGGTCGCATTGCCTCAAGTATTACGATATCCGTGTAGGCCTGTGCGGTGATCATTGCTTCTACATTTTCGATAGGACCGTACATGATAAGGTTTGCACCGAGCGTGCTGGCGATCATGTTACAGCCGATATCGGGAGCGGACCATGCTGCCTGCTTGATACCCTCTATCCCACCGAGGTAATGGTGTGACATCTGCTCGAGGAGGAGATCCTTACCCTTGTACCCTGCTGCCAGAACTGAGGGTGTTTTGCTGGTTCCTTTCCAGCGTTTGAGCCAGGTCCACGCAACCGTCATGTTGTGGTACGCACCACCGGTCGGGTAACCGTGGATGGCCTTGCAGGCAAGGATCTCACGGTATGCACTTCCTGATCCGAGACCGAGCGGGGTTGCTGCTGTGTCAAGAATCGGGCGTTTGATCCCGCACTCTTCGGCAATCTGCAGCATTCCCTTTGTCTGACCTGCAACGCCTCCTTGAGCAAGGACTTTTTCCCTGCCGGGAACGGATGGGTCAGCCGGGTTAAAGGCAAGAACAATTGCCGCGTCTACGTCACTGTTCTTGAGTGCCTCCATGTTCTCCGCCTGGATCGAACCGTTGATCGAGTTATAGATCGCACGGTGGGCAAGCCCGACATCAGTCACATATTTGCAGGCATGTGCCAGCGCCTTGGGTACTGACGAGTCCATCAGGAAAGCGGTCTTGTTGTCGATTTTATCGAACCAGCTGATGTAGCTCTCGAACGCTTCTGGAAATTCCGCGAGGATCTGGATGAAATGCGGAATACCGGTTGCATCAGAGAGTTCCTGACATCGGTTCCACAGGGCCTCTGCCTTCGGTTTGTCGATCTTTCCCGTCTTGTCATCGAGCACGATCTCGTGCTTGTTGTAGAAGATCGAGGCGGCCAATACGGTAGGGTACTCGCCGGGCTGTCCACCAAGTTTAGTGCCGTTGAAGTCCCAGACACTCTGTTCTTTTTCAAATTTGAACATTTCTTTTACACCTCCATTACACCATTGTCATCAATTTCTGGTACAAGAACAGCAGCATCACAAATACGGTTAATCCTGCAACCAGGCCATATAGTATGCCGATATCTCGTCCGATCTTTCTTCCTACACGCTGTGCAACCTCTGCGTCAACAAACTCGATTTTCTTCTCGATCTTATCGAGTTTCTTTTCAATCTCGAGGAACTGGGGATTTGCACCTGCAGCGGCAGTCTCAATACCGCCTGCAGCTTCCTTAACCTCAACGACAATGGGATCCGCAGCGAATGCGCCCGGGTCCCGGGCTTTCAGTTCGTTCATTTTTGCCTTGATTGCGCCGAGGTCTTCGCTTTCCATGATGTTGAC
>JACTUB010000009.1 GCA_015660885.1 Methanoregulaceae archaeon
ATCTGCTTCGATCGCACCCTGTACTTCAAGGCCAACGTCCTCAAAGAGTTCGTCCTGGATCGTATCGTTACCCTCAATACGTAAACCGGTTATTCTTACGTTATCTCCCCCTATCATCAATGTAGACATTTTGTATAGTTCTTTCTCCAACGAGGGAGGATTTGTGCGGTGCCGGAAAATAAGTCCGCCCGGCGCACCGTTTGATCCCCGGTCGCTTGCAAGAGTCACACCAGCGGGAATTACCGTGCCATATGTTCCTGTCAGGTCAATATTCGCGTCGCCTTTTACAAATATTACTTCCCCTGACTTTGCACTTTTCAACGCGGTGAAAAGTTCATCCTTGGTAGATACAACATATTTTACGCTGGGATCGGTCTGGGAGATTATCCGGTTATATCCTGGCCCGCCACCGATAGGATTGCCCGTAGGGTTTGGTATCGCTCCAAATGTTTCACCGGACTGTAAAATTGGTAGTGAGCTTGTCGTTGGGCATCCAGGGGGGTTTACTTCCAAGTAATAGACTAATCCTATCGTCAGAATCAGGCATATAACAAGACCAATAATGAGAATCCGATATCTTAAATCTCGTGTCGTAAAATAGCATCAATCCTCTTTCATATTAACTTTATTGATCTTTTCTCATGAGAGACTTTATCCGAATCTAAAAAGATTTATTGCCAAAAAAATTCTGCAATTCCTCAGGATTCTTGATTTGCTCCGTGGAACATGGTTGTATAATTAAAATTAATTTGGATTGCAGGATCATTAAGATTAAATTTGAGGGCCTTCATGAGCGTAATTCCTGAAGGTAAAAAATGGTGCGTTCAACATTGAAAATACCGTCAACTAGGCTCCGGTATATTCCTTTTCTTGTTTTCCCACCTTTTAGAAATCATGATCCTGGAATGGAGATTTTTTTATTTAAATTATCTTGTCACCTTCAGCTGACTACTACATTGGGATCTACTCTTCCTAACATTCGAAAAAATTCTTGAAATAGCAGACATCAGCCCATGAAATAGCCTAAATCTCATGTATCAGATATTTTTAACGATTATATTTTATATATTTTTAATAACATTGATCATAGGATGAAGACATTTTCCTTAGAGGAGAGCAATATTTTACAGGAAAATCCCGATCAAGGGAAGATTATATTATTCCATCAAAATTATGCAGAGATCAATCAAGTACCACAGAACTTTTTTTTAGGTTCCGTTTCAGCTCGTTTCCTTGGAAGGATCTATCGTTTTTTTTCTGGAGACCAAAAATCTATAATAGGCCATGAAAAAGAAAAGTGTATTATTTTCACTACCAAATGCATAAATTTTTTTCCCTGGTTACGCAATATACAGGTGTTTTCTTTATTTAATTTTTTAGAATTTGATGTAATTAAAAAAATCGTTAAAACTTTTTTTTTAAGTGATAATCCAAAGACAGAAGCATTATTTATCGGGGGATTTGTCCCCATGACAAAATGTGAATATACAATTGAACTGGAAAAACCTACCGAAAAGGGATTCGTCATTATTCAGACACCGGGTGGAAAAATTATTATTGAGAGAGAAAACTCTGGAGAATATTATATTGATAGTTATTTTAGAGATACGTCAGAAAAATTCAAATGTAAACGAATAATTATTCCAGCAAAAGAGGGAAAAATCTCTTTAAAAATTCTTTTTGATGGAATTGCCAAAACCAATTTAATTTCCGGCAATGATCAAAATCCAATTATCACCCCATTTTATCATATAAGCAGATCGCAATTGAAGTATCCTTCATTCTCAAGCGGTTATATCAAAATTTCAAATATTGTATTACCAAATCAAGGCACTTCAACAGTCCTGTTGTATTCAATATCTCAGTCTGCACCGAGAAAACTGATTACTCCGATTGGAGACAAAAAATGTCTGCCATTTGGATTTGATGGCCCGCATGGCTTCACTACCATACATAACGGTCTTTTATATATGAAAAAATTTGGTTACAGGGGTACCATTTGGTTTGATGTATTATACATCAAAGATAGAGATTATACCACATTTCTCAAATCATTAATTCAGAATGAATCCTGGGAAGCGGGAATTCATTACAGTAAATCCCTTATAAAATTATCCTCTGGTGAATCTTATAAGTTAATTTCAGAAGAATATGACTCAATTTTCTCACAATTAAATACGCCCCCAAAATCATGGTGTTCACTGAGAAACGGGGACAATGTATATTTTGCAAATTACATTTATGATAAATATAAAATGATCTGGAGAAATGGGGACACTGGCGTTCGTTCTGAACGAAAAGTTGGAGGTTTGGAGGATGCGAATTGGGAATGGTGGAATTCAGCATCAAAAGCAGGGATGATATATCCTGTATTCACACATCAAACAGATATGGACCCGGCTATACGATATTCCATCAGTTATTCGAAATTTAAAACATGGATTGATAATTATCATGCCAATGGCGTATCTATAGTTCCCTTCCATGAGTGGTGGCGTATTAATGCCAATACCAATGACATGCTTATAACAGATATATCGATAAAAAATCATACATTAAGATTCAGGGTAAAAACTAATGGAGAAAGGGGACTGGTAAATGTAAATATTTCAGCCGAGAGGGATCTCGTTATAACGGATCACCAAACCCATGAGATGATCAACTGGTCTGATAACGGGGATAATTCTATTACTTTTTATGTTCAATCAAATCATGAATATGAAATATTTAATCAAAATCTCAGAAATATGTTCTGATTTTTAGAAGTAAGCAATCTCTAAAAATAAAGGAATTCCTTCAATGAACAGAAAAGAGTTCCCGTCAATGAATATGCATGAACTATTGCAAAAAGATCCAAAGGTATGGGATATTTTCACCCTAAAAGAAGAATATAATTCTCCTTTACGCGATCAATATGGTCGATTCCCCTACTACGCGAGTTCAAACCGGAATATCTTCGAACCTGGCGTTTCGAAATACTTGATCGACCACGGACTTCACGCAGAATATCCAGAAGACAGGCAATTTGCAGTCTGCCTGACACATGACATTGACGATGTCTATACTTTCTTTCTACCAAAAGTAATATCTTCGATGAAATATCTCAAACAAGGATCAATATCAGAGTTTATGCGTTCCATTTCACAGATGCGTTCAAAAAAACTGCCCTTGTGGAATTTTGATAGTATCATTAAACTCGAAGAACAGTATGGTGCAAGAAGCAGTTTTTATTTCATGGCTGAGAATTCAGAAGAGCAGGATTATGCTTACCCGATCGAAGATTGTGAATCAGCGCTAGGGGATATTGTCGATAGAGGCTCTGAAATCGGCCTCCATGGGGGGTTTATCTCATATTCCCGTCCGGAAGATTTGAAGTTAAAAAAGAAACGGATGGAAAAAATCCTCAATAAAAAAATAATTGGTTACCGGAATCATTATCTAAGGTTTAACGTACCGGAAACATGGAGATATTTACACGAGGCAGGATTTCTTTATGATACTACTATCGGGTACGCTGATTGCATCGGGTTCCGGAATGGGATGTGTCATCCCTTCAAACCTTATAATTTGCAGAATGGAGAAATTATTGATATTGTTGAGATTCCCCTAATTATTATGGATGATTCTTTATTCGATCACTATATGAGACTGGATTCTGACAAAGCGTGGGATATCACTCAACGATTAATACATGTTGTCTCAGAATGCCATGGCGTTATCACATTTTTATGGCATAATTATTCTTGTATTGGTAAACAAAGGAAATTCTATGAGAAAATTCTAAAATATTGCGCGGAAAAGAATGCCTGGATGACGAGCGGGGAGCAGATCTTTACGTGGTGGAAACATACTATCGGGGATTAATAGGCCAATTCAGCAATTGGATTGCATAATATGAATATTCTGGCGGGATCCACCCTCAATCGCGCAAAATTACATTCGATTGACAAAGAACATTTAGGGCTGCCACTGCAAACAATTATGAGATCCGTGGATCACCACCTTTTAAAATAGCGTCCCAACCTCATTAAAATATAGTTCTTAAAAAAATATGGTCTTAAAAAGATTTTGATCATCCGCTGGAAAAAATAAATTTTTTTTTGATTTCAAGGGTTAATCATATTTTTAAACACAATTTAATCGCTTTAATATTGAGAATATAACAGATTACATACATTACTGTCATTATCGATGAAAATATCAGGATAGTTATTACAGGTGATAATTTGAGCAGGTATGCAACGCAAAATCCACCTAGTACCAAGAGTGTCCGGCAGATATTCCAGACTAATTCCCAGTGGTTAAATCCGTAGAAATCAAGACGATCTGTTGAAGAAACGACGAATTGGGCAATTAAAAAGATGCTCAAAGGAAAAACGAATAGACCTGCATCTTTCCAGGCTCTCCCGAAGATAATGGGAAATAGAACGGGAGAGATAATTGCACCAATAAAAACTAACGGCGCACTAAACATAAATAATTTTTTCGTGGTGTCAATGTAGAGTGTTAGTATTTCATTAGATTTCTGACGGAATAGGTCAGAACTCTCAGCAGTAAATGCCTGATCTATTGAAGTTGATATAAATGAAATAGGTAAACTTGAGATAGAATAGCTCAACGCGTACAATCCTACAATTTGATAATTAAACATAAAGGCTAAAAACAGGGTTGGGACTTGGAGCGCTATACCATTTATTAAGGAGGCTGGCAAAGAAAATATTGGAAATTTCCAGTACTTGTATGCAAGAGATCTCAATTTATGAACATCAAGATCATGGATCGTATGCCATATTTTAGGTAAAATTTTTTTCCCCAGGGAGCCAAAACCCATCGTTCTTCCAATGATGTCGCCGATAATCAGACCGAACGATCCAAAAGAGAGAATACCGAGAATAATCTTACTGACGGAACCAGTGATACTTTGGATAATTCCGGTCTGGGTGATCAGGACGTACTCTTTCGGACGTAGAGCCCAGCTCTTTAATGTCAGGTATAATGACCCACCTAAAAGACCAACGCTTAATAACCAGTAATTCGGCGCAAGGAATTCAAATTGAAATATTCGGGCAAGATAGTTACCCCAAAGGACCAGAATCACAAAAAGAATGATAGTTAATATACTTAAAATCAACAAAGATAAGATAAGAAGATATTCGGCATCATCATCCGATTCTGCTATGAGTATGGAAGTTTCATATCTCATCGTGGCCACGACGAGTAATATTTGAAGTAATGAAGTAAAAATCGCTCCGGTCCCATAAATTGCCGGAGAATAGATTCTGGTTATTACCGGGACAAAAATTATTCCGAGAATCTGTGAAATCGCAGTACCACTACCAAGTATTAGTATTCCCTTGAGCAGAGGATCCTTTAAAAATCGGGAAACCAATTTTATGCGTAGTGAATTAACATAAGTTTTAAGTCTGATTATGATTTTTTCTGGGTAGTCAGATTCTCTACTCATGAGTAACTCACTAATTTATACGGTATACCGGTTTAAATTATATATTGATACGAACCTTGAGGAGCAAAAGCCATTCATGATAGGATAAATTACAGGCATGCTCAAATAGTGTACATAGTTTGGATAATGTTTCCAGGTAACAATTCCGTTTTAATTATGATTAAATAATCCGATGGAAGGATATATGGATATAAACAAGATAATATCAGATTTCCGCTCTACATTATTAACAGCTTTTGCTACACAATTCCATTATCTGATGATCTTTGGAATAATCGCCGGCCTTGCATTAACAGTTGTGCTTAAAAGGCCGGATTTTGCGATCCGGGGTATTATTTACATTATTCCGGCAATACTAATCGTGATCTTATTATTGATATTATATAAGAAAGGCAGGAAGGTTCCTGAAACACTTATCCTGGTGCAGGCAAACAGGATATTTTTCCAGATTCTCTTTGTTTCACTTTTTGCGTTATCAATACTTGCTCTTTATTTTTCTTCATACAGACCTTGGTATTATTTTCTGTTCATTACCGGACTTTTCTGCTTGGTTTTCTTACAGATTTTTACTGACAATTTAAAGCCTTCGATACTACTGTTTGAAATCAGCTGTGTGATGGGAAACATTATTTTTGGATTGCAATTGAAATATCCACTCTATTTTGGAATGACTGATATTATCCCCCATTTGTATCTTTCAAAAATAGTATTTTTATCAGGTCATCTTATTCCTGCAGACTATGATTATACCTATGCCTGGTTCCCGCTTTATCATATTTTCATCGCTGAAGGAATGAATCTCTTTGGGACTGATGAAAAATTTTCATTTATTATTCTCACATCTTTGTCCTTTATCGTGGTGTTGTGGGCAGTATATCTGCTTTTCAATCAAATAACTAAAAACAATCAAACTTCTTTGCTCATTTGTTTATTCTTTTCAATGACGCCGGTAGTGATTTCCTATTCCACGTATGTAATAACTCGTACTATGGCTTTTATCGGGTTCGTCTTTTTTTTATTATTGGTTCATACACAAATTCAGACAACGAAATGGCGATCATATTTTGCATTAACCATACTGTTTTCTCTCTACCTCATCCTTGTGCATCAAGTATCAATCCTTCAAATTGTGGTCCTGTTAATTTTATTTATTATTTTAGAATTATTGGTAAATGACTATTTTGTGGTAAAAACTAAAATTCTTATCTTTATTATTGTTACTTTTTCTGTGTACTGGATATTTACTTCTGTGATACTCCTCGGCCAAGTCTTAAGTAAGGTTGAATCTGCAAATACTCCTGGATTATCTACATTTAAATATCAAGGTGCGGATTTGGGATATTCTTATTTGGTGAGCAATATATCAACTGCAGTAATAATTTTTTTCGTAATTGTAGGGATAGGTTATCTTTTCTGGGCCTACAAATCAAAATATCCTTCCGTGATTGGCCTTTTTGTATTATGCATGATTCCCTTATATTTCCCAAGTCCGTTAACAGCCTCAAGATTTGTTATGAACACCCTTAGAGCAGATCGGTTCAGCTTACTTATTTCACCATTTTTTGCTTTTGCGCTAGCGATAGGATTTATTGTGGTTTTGTATACCCTTTATGACAATAAAACCACCCGAAAAATTGCGCTTTTTTTCGGTTTGTTGATATTTTCTTATCTTTGTTTCTCTGCAATAACCGATAACATATCAGATTCCCCGGACTTATCTACAAGTATAGGAAGAGAGTATTTCACCGAATCGGAAATGCATGCATTTACCTTCATTCCACAGTTTGTCGAATATAACTCCACAATTTCCTCAGATGAATACCCAAGCCGGATATTAAATGATAGGTTTTTCAGTGAAACAACGGCCCTGAATTTACCCTCGTATGATGCTACGAGTGTATTAATGTTAAATGATAATATTACATTTTTAAGAGGCTTTTTTGTTCTTCGAAACCAGGAATTAAAGAGAAATGGATTGCTATTTCAGACTGATAGCACTGATTTAACAGCTTCGAATTATATGACTCTTGAACCAACGCAAGACATCCTTTTAAAATTTGATGACCTGACATATACATCGAAGAAAATATACGATAATCACGGCGTAAGCATATTAGCTAATTGACAATAAAAAATATTTCAATTATTCTTGCCATACATTAAAACAGGGACAATAAAATTTATTTTTACGGAGTTCCTGAATTATTGTTTTAACCCCGATTATTCGTTGAATCTCCGGTTCACTTCTAACAGGCCCTGTGAAGAACTAACAGCTGGAACCAAAAAAATCAGCTCATTCGCAATTAATGCACCGTTATTACACCTCGTTCCTTCTTCTCTTCTGTTATTCATGAAAGGAATATCCATTATAGGTGGACTGATCTCTCCGGTTAATGGAGCAAATTTTATGTTGTAGAGTGGACGCCTCGTAATAAATGCATCATATTTTTAAGTTTCAGGTCTGAATAACGTAGTTAGAATGTTAAAATATGTCATGATCACTGATGAAGATCTGGACAGCGGGAAAATAAAAAAAGCAAGAGCTCAGGTTACTGCACTCAATAATTTGGGAGTTAAATCAGAACTGGTAATTATTACAAATGTCCTGGAGAAAGGAGAAGGGTTGGACAATATAAAACTATTGTATGTCGAGAAATGTGAAAAGGAAAATATTTTGTCCAAGTTGAAGCGTGCAAAAAAAATTCGGAATACAATACGCGAAATTTTAAAATCATTAAATTCCGACGATATATTTTATTATCGTGGATTCCTTCTATGGTATTATCCAATAACCTTTTTCAAACCATCGAAAAAATACAGGATAATTTCTGAACATCAAAGTATTGAATTAAAACAAAGGCTTCGTAAGGGTTCTCCTCTCCCAGCATTCATCGATTTGCTCTTCGGCAATATTACCATAGGACAGTCTGATGGAATAATTGGAGTAACGGATGAAATTACAGCATTCTGGACAACACGATTATTTTATCGAAAGATCCCCAGAACTACAATACCCAATGGTTTTGACGTCCATTCTGTTGAAGTAAGAAATCTTCCACCTCTAAATCCGCACGATATACATATCCTTTTCGTTGGAAATATTAGTCGTTGGCACGGATTAGATAGAATGATACGGGGTATGGCGGATTATCAGGGCCCTGTCCATATACATTTTCACATTATTGGCGATGGGGCTGAATTGGAGAATTTAAAAAAGCTAAAAAGTTCTGTAGCACCGGCTGCAACTATTCATTTTCATGGTTTTCTTAGAGGTTGCCATTTAGATTCCATGTTTGATACATGTCATATTGCAGTAGGGAGTTTGGGGATGCACAGAAAGGGATTAAGCCAAACATCAGAACTAAAAGCCCGTGAATATTGTGCTCGTGGAATACCCTATATTATCGCGTGCGGTGACACGGATTTTCCCGATGATTTTCCCTATATTTTACGACTTGCAGCAGATGAAAGTCCCATTAAGATGGAAGATATTATTTCTTTTACTCATAAGATATACAAAACCCCGAATCATCCCTTTATTATGAACAAATATGCAGAGAAGAATTTAGACTGGACTGCTAAAGTAAAGAAATTAAAAGGTTTCATTGAAAAAAATCTATAAATTATTACTGATAAAAAAATATCCATCCATATACCGATATAACAAAGATTACCGTCGAATGAGACCTCTTATCAATCCTTAAAGACAGACCGTAATAAAATCCAGATGTGTACTTGCAAAGGATAATTTCATGCCCGGTAAGCTCCAGCCGACCGGTATTCTTCTTTTCCCCCGGGGGAATTCCCTGGATTAACGTTACGTTTGATATAAATTCAAAAGGTGTCATTCATCTTTTCGGCAAAGGATCTCGGATCCAGGAACCAGCAGGCGATATCCATCAAGGGCGTCAAGAAGCTCGCCTGAAGAAACTATCATAATGACAACAAACGTGGCAAAACAGTTCGAAACAAAAAAACACATTGAGATTGAATTACACAATCGGATTGGCATAGCTTTTTCACAAATGTTCCAGGAAAGCGGGGATAGATTCGAATCAGCTGACAGGTAAAAGTTGAAAAGGGCTGGTGTTGTTCTATTAGGAATCTTCATTCTGGACTCACCTTAAGAATTTGATTATACACATCTTTAATCTCTTTTGCAATATTCTCCCACGTATACTGTGCTGCATACGTGAGTATTGTCTCCTGGTCCCACTCCCGGTCCAGCGCTATTAGAATTTTCTCCTCCAAGTCCTTTGGGTCGGCGGGATTGACGAGCAGTCCATACTCATCCGAAGTAATTACTTCCGGGACTCCTCCGACATTCGTGCTTACGAAGGGTTTTCCGCATCCCAGGGTTTCGAACATAACAGTCGGGTTACCTTCACCAAGACTCGGAAGTACAAAGAAATCTGCTGCGTTTATCCACATCACCATTAGATCATCCGGAACAAATCCAATCATTTTGATATTTTTAGAACAATTTATTGCTTCAATGTGTGCTTGTATTGTATCTTTTAAAGGACCCGTCCCTCCAATATAACACATAATGTCAGGTCTTTTTTTAATAATACTTCCCATGGCTTCAATCAGATATTGTTGACCTTTCTCTTCAGACAGCCTGCTTATATGGATAATAATCCTATTTTCCGTATCGATACCCAAATTTTTTCTTGCCACTGATGCAGGGATGGGGAAATATTTTTTATAATCATATCCATTAGCAATAGCAAATAATTTGTTTTCAGGGATCCCAATCTCGACGAAGAGATGGATATCCTTCTTGTTTACCCGAATAATAGCGTCACACGCATTCCATGTGTTAATGAAAGTCCGATCTCGCCGATTTAACGCATCATATAACGTTTTGTGAGTGTGTTCAGTAATTATTACCGGCACTTTGAACTTTTCCTTTAATCTAACAGCCACAGCCCCGGAAGGCCAGGTAAAATGTGCATGGATCAGGTCAAACGACAGGTTATTTCTCTTAATTACATTATTTACGGCATTCGTTTCTAACGTTATCCAATTATCCCGGAACTTCGTATAAAAAAAAGGGAGATTAAAATATTTGGGAAAATACACGGATATATTATCGTAGTGATAATCTGAAAATTTCGTCTTTCTCAGATATTCCACCCCATGAGCAATGGGCGAGATTACATAGACGTGATCAAAATAGCATCGTATATATTTAAGTTGCTCTTTAACAAAAATATCCCCCACAGAGGTGTTATCACTGGTCGGGTAATTGTTTGATATCACTAATAAATTATCTGACATCCTTCACCTTATTGATAATAAACTTATATTTCCCAGCATCCGTTCTCTCAATTGCGTCAACAAAATTAAACCTCATGTTCCACCCTCCGCTCCTTTTATTGACGAGTTCAGCCACTTTTTCAAGTTCCTTCTGATCAAAAGGTACCTTACAGACCAGATTCAAACAAATGTCATTAACAGTTTCCTGGACTAATTGATATTCTGAAATTTCATTTATGTGTGAGAATTCATTCAGTACATCGAAAAAAAAGGCCGCACCATGGACATATTTACCCGAAGGGGTTATTAGGAATTCCTTTTCCCTCCCAATAATTTCTTTCAAGAGCCGGTATCCCCGTCCACATGAGCATCCATCTTCAATCAGAGACCCGACATCTCCGGTATCATACCGAATAAAAGGAAAGGCATAATTATGAAGACTCGTCGCAAGAATTCGTCCCATCCCCTGATCCACTTGCTGACCTTGTTGATCAACTCCCTCCATCACACTCCGCTCAGTATCTATATGCAGTCCTGTATGCTCGGGACACTCAAAGGCACTCACCCCACCATCGTTCAGGCCGTATCCGTCAAATACTTCACAGCTGAATATCTCAGAGATCTTCGACCGCATATCAGGGTAGAGTTTTTCAGCCGTAGTAAAAATAGCAGCGGGAGAGTGGATTGTGAGATCTTTATCCTCAATCCACCTAGCAAAGAAATAAATCGATGAGGCATAACCTCTGATAAAATCAGGTTTAAAGGAGTTGATTATCCGGACATATTCACGCACCTCCTTTTCCCCCAAATCCAAGGAAGAAAGTTTCCTGAGGTTCCGGGCTGTTTCGTGGATAAATGTAGTCATTCTGGATTTTGTACCGATATCAAGAGATGACCCTGCGAGGAATACCATCTTGTCGCCAAGTTCGTAGTTACTGTAACCCCATCCCCGGTAGAGAAGCGCCCCGCTGAGGAAGCGGTCGTGTTTCGACATCCGATAGGATAAAGGTTTGCCGGTAGATCCACCAGTAACTTGTGAATAGAATTTCATTTTAGATAGACCAACAGGCTTAAACGCTTCCCAGTGCTGTTTGATGGTATCTTTTGCAAGAATGGGAAGTTTTTCAAGATCTTCGATCACCCTGATATCAGCTGGCTGTAATTTTAGCGATTTAAAGAGGTCATGATAATATGGCACATTTTCATAACAATGGGTGATCATATGTCTCAACTGTTTTTCTTGTTCTTCTTTCAATTCTTTGCATGGTTTCCATTGATTTTTAATACATTTTTGATAATCCGAATAAAAACTCGAGCAACCAATTTCGTGCGCCAGAATGAATAGCTGCTTATTGAACATGCGAATCGCCTTTTCCGATTTTATCACGAGTATCAGGAAAATGTTCAATAAACCAGACTATGAACGTTGTAACATCAATTTTCTCTTTTAACAGGATTGCCTGTTTCTGCCGTGCGATTTCTTTAAGTTGCGGATTCTGCACCAGTTCAACCGCCTTTTCAATCGATCTTTCCTGACTCCCACTATCTAATTTAAAGTTATAGACCAGATGATACCTGCTCTCTTCCTCATCAGTATAGCCCCGTCCTGCGAAATCGCAGAATATCGCGTGCGTGCCCAGCATTGCGCATTCGGAGGCCATCGTTGCGCTTTCACCATAGAGCAGAGTCGCATAATAGAGAAGATCATGCATCTTTTCTGGAGAAACTGAAATCCGATACTTCTCAAATTCCTCCGGAAGAGGCTTTTCTGAGGTTATGATCACCCGCCCATATTTTTCAAATTCATGGATCGCTTTTCGCTTGGTATCTAGCGTAAGGCCGTGTGCCCCAACATCGTGACTCGCGTTCCATGAGACGAAACGGATGATGAAAAAGGGGTCGTCTTTGGTGAGGCCGATTTCCGTGAGAACGGCAGGATCGGGAGTGAAGCGATTCGGGTGAAGATAGGCGAGTTCAGTATATCCGTTATACCGGATCTGCTTCTTCCCGAAATTTTTGGTAAAACAGGAGGGTGTAAGTATGGAATCGGTAAACGGAACATATAACGCATGTTCCCATTTTGCATGTTCAGTATCATCGAGGGCAACACAGGGTTTTCTCATTAATCTGGATACATGTGCTGCCCGTATAGATCCAAATCCCAAAAAAAAGTCAGGTTTGAAATTTTTCACTGCATTATACATTTTAATATCGAGAATGGGGATATTGATAAGTTTTTCCCGAAGGGACAACCCGTACGTCCCTAGTGGAATGAAATTAAAGTGATATGCATTGAGTAATTGGTACGCTATATCCTTCTCGCTGGCCGTGATCAGGATTTCATGACCTCGTTTCTGCATCTCCCAGATAAAATTCTTGAAGTAATGGACATGAGCCGGATGATTTATATCGACAACAATCTTCATTTTTCTCGTGCCTCATAGGAAAATAGTTCTTCCAGTTGCTGCCGCGATGGATACGAGATCAGTACGGCTCTCCTTTTCCCATGGAAGACAAAAAAAGATCCTGCGGCCACAGCCGCAGCACCCCCATCATGTACAGCTTCGACAAAATGATGAAGATGCCCGGCTCCTCCACACGCGATCAAAGGTATGTTTATTGAGGAAGCAATATGCTTAATCAACGGAATGTCATAACCGCTCATTGTTCCGTCATGGTCAATAGAATTGACAAAGATTTCTCCTGCGCCGTATGATTCCATTGTTTTTGCATGGATCAAAGGATCAAGACCGGTGGGCTGTGAACCACCCTTTATCATTACTTCATAGGAACCATGTGCGTTTTTATGTACATCCATTGAAACAACAATACTCTGGTTGCCATACAGATCAGCGGCCTGTTGTATAAGATCAGGTTTTTCTACGGCAGAAGAGTTTATCACGACTTTTTCGACACCGGTACTCATAATTCCTTGGATATCCTCAATCGATTGAATACCCCCCCCATAGGCGAGTGGCATATAACACTCTTCAGAGATTTTAGATACCAAGTCGAGAGGAATTGAGTATTTTTTTAGGCTGCTGAGTATTCCCCTTTGCTTTGCCGGAGTAATATCGAGAAAGATTAATTCATCAACCTCACTTTCATTAAAAATTCTGACTGCATTAAGAGGGTCGCCGACATATGTTGGGTCTTTGAATTTGACAGTCTTGACAAGCCCTTTATCCTGAAGCAGCAAGCAAGGGATTACGCGAATCTGGAGAATATTGATTCACCTCTCAACGAAATTTTTCAGCAGTTTTATACCGTACTTGTGACTTCTCTCCGGGTGGAATTGAACCCCGAGGATATTTTCTTTGACTATGGCTGAAGGGAATAAATACCCGTATTCAGTCTCTGCAATAATATTTTCCGGATGTTCACACAGGACATGATACGAATGAACAAAATAGAACCGGGACTGATCTCCGAGATTTGTGAATAATGGATGACTATTCTTTATCTTAATAGTATTCCAGCCCATATGAGGGATTTTTAATCCATTCTGGGAATCATTAAATCTGAACCTGATCGTTTCTGCATCAATCCAGCCCAGACCGTCAACAAACCCTTCTTCACTTTTCTTTGTGAAAAGCTGCATTCCCAAACATATGCCGAGGATGGGGGTTTTTTCCCCTACAACTTTTTTATCAAGGATACTTATCAGGTTCCGGTTCCGAAGATTTTCCATACCGGCTTTGAACGATCCCACACCAGGGAGAATGAGTTTGTCTGCCTTGGAAATTTCTTCCGGATTTGAGGTTATTACAACAGAGGTATCCATCTTTTTTATCTTTGCAGCTACCGTCCCAAGATTTCCCATGCCATAATCGACAACAACAATCACATTCTCAGATCCTTGTTAGTTATTTCCTAAAATGTTACAAGGGGCTACTCTTTGGCTTAATTAATGTACTTTTCATAGAATACCTGAGGTAGCAGATCAAATTTACAAGCGATCCATATAGGGTATTTCATCAATTGAATTATCGGATAATATGACGGGTAATCGTGGAAAGATTTCGGTGGTGCAGAGAGTATTTCTTCAAATTCCTGCTGATTAAGTCCCATCTTATTCATGACATACGGGATCAAATCCTGTCGGTAGGGATAAGGTTTTTTCAGTTCGTTGAGGGCATCATCCCGTTTCATCTGCCCCGACCGTATCAGCGCCGAGAATTCAAGTTTACGTTTATCAATATTGAACTTTTTTGGGAGAAGATATGACTGGATGAATTCCGTATAGCTTGACTCATGATGGTGACCGCCATAGTATTGCCAGCCGAGCTCTTCTGTTAAAACTTTATTCACCTTATCATGGTCATATTCAATAAATTCAGGAACATGAATGAAGTTCATCCGTAAAAAAAAAGTATAGTAAATAAGCTGAGTCATCGACATAAGCGGGAAACTGGTGATTTTTTTCTTTTTTCCAAACATTTTGTATATGCTGCGGATATATTTTGCATCAATATATGTCCATTCCAGTGGCGCAATACCCTCCGTTCTGAATGAATGCCCGATGAGAATATTTTTAATACCATATTTTTTCGCGACCTCATACAGTACAGAAATGATTGCAAAATCGGTTGGTACTTCAACATCTGAAACAGATGCCTTTAGAAACGCAATTTGTAAATCCTTGAACTCCTCCCAGTCAGCAACATGCGTATGGAGATCAACTTCTAGTTTCTCGGTTGCATTCTTGATATTTCGGACGGATATTTCTGTGTTCCATCCATTATCAAAATGAACAGCAATCGGTCGCAGTCCCATTTTTTTTGCAATATAGAGTGTATAGGAACTGTCCCGGCCGCCACTTATTCCTACGACGCAATCATACTCTTTTCCCTGACCATTTTTTTTCACCCCTTCGATGATCATCTCAAATTTTTTCCTCCCCACCTCATTCAAAGGGTATTTCTGGTCCAGAACATCATGCATCCTGCAAAAATTGCATATGCCTTTTTCGTCGTAGTGTATGTTAGGTATCGTTGAATCTAAGATACAACGGTTACATATAGGGGAGGTTGTGTCACTTTGCATGAGTATATCCATTCCTTTTTGTCTTACACACAATTACTTGAGAATATACCAAAATTCCTTTTAATATCTCTGTCTTATTTTTCTCAGGCTATCTATAAAAGAACATCGAAAATATCGTATTTTTCCCAGCCTGCTTGCGATGAGTGAGAGAGTAACTTGGAGGATATTAGGGATGAATTTGTCCTCCTGAGAATATATCTCCTCCGGGCATTCTATGTTGGCAAAACAGGTTAAGCACAATAAAAACCGAACGGCTAAGAAGCATATGATGATATATTTCACCTATAACTCGGAGAAAGTTTTTATGAAGAGAGATTTTGACATTTTCAAGACATATTTCCTGAATTCTACTGCCTTGGATTTCCCTAAATAGAACATCTAATCCATTATTCCTATTGGCGGTTTTCAGGCACCGGATCGGTGACCTTTTTTACGGGAACAGGGATATCTCTATATTGCAGGAATCCCGGATGAGAAAAAAACAAATCGCTATACTTTTCTTCGCACTATGGCTCATTATTATTTTGTATATCATGCTCCTTGCGGGGCGTTTCGACCTTGCACTCTTCTTCATTCTGGGGTTCATCGGTTTCCTCCTTATCGTTGAGCTCATTGAACCACGGTACGTCAAACCCTCTTACCTGCCGTATCTTAGGTATCTTACCGCAGCAGGAATAGTGATATTCGGTGCGGTTGTTATACAGAAACTCATGGAAATTCTTGGTCTGTATTTTACGTGGTCATTTTAAAATTGTCATCACCCCCTGCATAGGGGGAAGGCATAATCGTTGGAAATATACGACATATTCTCGTGTAAGATATGAAAATCAAAAAAAAATTGTCAAGTGCCGAATAATATGCAATAGCTTTTGTAATACAATGTGGAGATAATTATTGTGAACGGAAATACGGTATCCCCATCCAGAAGCGGGGGAAAATAATGAAGTTAAAAAAACTGGACAATTATGCCTCCGCTGCAATTCTCCTCATGGCAGCAGCGGTCATACTCGTGGCAGCCGCCCTTGTTACCAACCTCGGGGAATTTATTACCGCTGCTTTTGTGATTTCCGGTACAGCATGTGCTCTGGTTGGAATTTTTATCCTGACCTTTACGAGGGGTGAGACGGTTGATCCGCGACATGTTGGGATCCTTACTGCACAATGGTGTAAAAATATCTGCCGTATAGAATCTGATCTTGGTATAACCGGGAATGCATATTTTATCCCCCCGCGCGTCACCGGAGAATCCCGGGTTATGCAGTTCAATCCAACCTTGACTTATAGCGGGAGCAATGTGTCAGCAAAGGATCCATTTATAAAAACCGGGGCAGGTGGACTTATCATCACCCCAGCATGTGACTCATGGATCCAGGACCTCAAAAAAAGAAATGCACTGATGGTTCCCGATAAAGAAGAGGAATTAATCACACTCATCAGTGAAACAATGGGAGAGATTTTTGAATTCGCGACCCGGGTTTCCGGCAGCTGGCGTGATAACACGGTGACGCTCATTTTCTACGGGTATCGGTTCATTGATGGCTGTAAGGCCATTGCAGATGAATCCGAAGAATTATGTACAATGAACCCTTGTCCGGTGTGTAGTCTTTGCGGGGCATTGATCGCTGAGGGGACAGACAAGGTTGTCACTGTCGACCAGTGCTCAATAAACCCCTCATCTCGCGATGTTACTGCGGTCTTCTCGATACTACCCGTCCGGAAAGGTACTTCGCCTACTGAACCGTTACCCCCAGATGCAGCTCCCGGTAGCTCGCGTTGATGCGATCGCTTCCGGTTAATTCAGGACCATAAACGGTATCTTTGAATAACAGGAACTCCACACGGTTGTACCCGCTTTTCTTAACCGACAAGTTATAGGGAATGATGGCGGTCTCATCGTGTGCAAGGGTAACTGACAGCCGGTCATTGGGATCCATCGTCAAAATTCGGGAGCTATTGGTCACATTATCAAATTCCGTGAGCAGCATCCAGGTCTCAATCGTATAATTAACGTCCCGGTACTCATGATTCCCCACTCCCACATACATTGAATAATCCTGTCCTTGAATAATCTTGGCAGGATAACTGGCGGCGGTCCGGTTTTCACCTAGAATAAAAAACTCCGTGAATGTCTCTCCCTCTCTGGGGACAGTCATCACATATATTGCTGTTATAATGGTAATAAGGATTGCAAGGGCAAGGACCACATTAAGGATCTGGTCGACCTTTTTACCACCTTTCGTCGGGAACTCCTTGCGCAAAGCACCGGCAATCTCGGAAAATGGCATTCTGAACCGTTCTTCAGACGGGAGGATGGCTCTCTGGTAATGGGAAACAATAACCGTCACCAAGGTAAAAATGGTTAATGATATCACGATTGGATCAAGCCGGATCCCCCACGGAGTAAAATTTAACCCAAGGCCAATCAGGGGGACAATTACAATAGAAAGTCCAATGGAGAGAACCATCCTCGTAATAAGATCGATATCCCCGTTTTTAGGGAAGAGTGCAGTGAGAAGGCAGTATCCGGGGATAACGAGTATGACCGGAATGACAAGCACAACACGTACCGGTGTTTCATTCGGGAAGGACAGATAGATTGCCGCAATACTTGCTGTAAGCCATACCAATACAAGTATCAGGTCTGGAGGAAAATCCTGTTTAAAAAAGACTGAATAGATCTTTTTGATACCTGTTTCCTCAGACAAACGAATCACCATCAAATGCAAAACCAGATTCTGTAATTATCGGTAAATTGTAAGGATAATGGAAAAGTCTGCGTTGAATGCGTATACTCTTACCGTGTGTAGTTGCATGTCTCAAGGTGGTCACCTGCATATGGAAATAGATAAGATCCTAACGATGATTTCTTTCAAGTTCAATACATTTTTTTTGGAGATGAGGAATAACTCAATCATCATTAGTACTATAAATTAAAAAAGTTGATTGCTTATCTGAAATCCTACTGGATTCATTATCCTGAATTTATGTATAAGACCGGATAATTTTCAAAAAACAAAATAAAACCCTTCCATCAATTCCTCATGTGTTCGTTTTTAGCATCCAATCTTCTTTTACTCTTTTTTATTCTGGTGTTTTACCCGTTGCAGGACTTTGATAGGTTAGCTGGAGAGCTGGTAGAGAAGAGAAGAACCAGATCCCATTATCTGTTTCGATTCCGTGTAAACTTCTGCTGGAACTGTTCAGAAAAATATTTTTTCTGATACATCAGACTCACAAAAAATCGGACATTGGTAACAGAACGAAACCTTCTCGATCTCATGGATTCATGTATCCTTTACGGTATCGGATTATGTGAATTCAACCCCATGCAACTGGGTTAGCAAAGAAATAGAATTATTGCATTGATTCCGAAAGAATAAAAACACGGAAAATTATATCAATATTACACGCGGGTAAGATTCTTAAAAGGAGGGTTCCCCGCTTGAAAAATATGGTGACTCCTCTCATGAAAAGTATAGTGCTTATTCCCCTTATCATCGTTATTGGATGTATTCTGACGTCAGGATGTGTAGGTCAAATAAAAAATAATGCGGTGAATCTTCCGAATGTCACCCCTACCAATACTTTCACTCCGTTCTTAAACCTGACAAATACCACCCCTATAACCAATATTACTGTAACACCCCCGGGATTAAACGGATCGCTGCGGGTATCCATTGGTGGCTGGGATGCCGATCTGCCGGTTTCCATAGACAATAAGAGCGTTGGCATTGCATCAAAGGGTAAACCCCTGGATCTAATGGTGGAAGAAGGAAACCATACTGTAAAGGTCTGCGCAGCCACGATGTGTGAGGAGCAGAATGTAACGATCCAATTCGCAAGACAACGCCTTGTCGACTTTGAGGCACAGTTAATAAAGGATGTGCAATTCCCGAAACCAGCAGCACGAATCGCCGCGTATTATCCATCCGGTAGTGATAGAATTACTGTTAGCGTGGAGTTTATAAATCCCTCAATACAAGACCTCACAATGTCCGCAGAAGTCAGTTGCGAATATACCTATATAGACTCCAGATCCGACCAAAGAGTGGCAGGTGCGGCACGGGGTATAGAGACTGCAAACGTGAAAGCCGGTAGTCGCGTAATGGTAACGGATAATCTTTTAATAGCCAGTGGTTACAGTTATGTTTACGCTATTCCGGAAATCACAGATTTTTCAACAAGATAATTTCCGGGACTAATCCCGGGTCTTTTTTTTAATCAATATGATTCGTTTTCAGAAATAGTTCCAATATTGCATGGGAGCTATCGGTCTGTATCGCTGAAAATTGAAAATCAAGAGGGGGAAGAAGGAATCCTGCTCAAGATGCTATAGTGACCCATAATTCAGATATTCATTCAGAGATATTTCATAATAACTTCAGGAATGACAGGTAATTCCGCTATTTTATCTCATGATACGGCAGCACAAAACATAAGGATAAGCACACTCTATGAACTCATATGGCATGTTTCATGCCAGTAGGTTACGTGAGGTGAAGAAAATGGTAAAGCTTACTGCAGAAATGAAAGAAGTTTTTGCAAAAAATAAAGTATTTGCTGCTGCAACAGCCTCAAAGAGGGCTATACCTAACGTTGCACCAATTGCAACTGTCCAGCTCGTTGCCGACGATACTATCTGGATTGGAGACAATTATATGGTTAAGACCTTGGCAAATGTCAAAGAAAATCCCCACATGGCACTCTATATCTGGGATCCTGAAAAGAAACGCTGTTTCCAGATTAAAGGGACCGTCACGGTAAAAACCAGTGGTCCGGATTATGAAAAGATCAAAGCCCAGATCAAGGAAAAAGGACCCCACTACCCGGCAAAAGGACTGCTCGTTTTTTCAGTAACAGAAGTATTTGATTGCACCCCAGGCCCGAATGCCGGAAAAAAAATAGAATAAAACATTAAATACTTTTTTACAACTTACTTTTTTGTTTTTTTGTCTTTTGTGCATATACATGTCGTGCTTGCAAACCGAAATAATGGGAAACACCGATCGCATGACACTGATCGATGGATACACTGTCAAATGAGACGAGGTCACTTGAATAAATTGCATCGGGAGAACTCCTTCCAAGCACCCTGACATTACCCTTATAGAGTTCAAGGTCTACACTGCCATTCACCCGTTCCTGGGTCGAATTAATGAAAGCATTCAAAGCGGAGTAAAGTGGTTCGTAGACAAGTCCTTTATAGGCAAGTTCAGACCATTTATCATCCACCATCCGCTTAAAGGCAAGCTCCTGCCGGGTAAGTACAAGTCCTTCGAGATCCCGGTGTGCCATAAGAATGACCGTTGCTGCGGGGTGCTCGTAATTCTCCCGCGCCTTGAGGCCGAGAATCCGATCTTCAATCATATCATTGCGTCCTATCCCGTGCTTCCCGGCACGTTTGTTAAGGTTCTGGATTAATTCGTAACCGGGGAGTATCTTCCCATTAAGCGCAACAGGAATTCCCGTTTTAAATTCAATCGTAAGTTTTTCCGGAGTATCAGGAGCTTTTTGTGCAGGCACGGTCCAGAGATAGATCTCTTCAGGGGGATGATATGCGGGATCTTCGAGCAGTCCGCCCTCAATACTCCGGCTCCAGCAGTTCTCATCCATGCTCCACGGCTTGTCTTTTTTTACCGGCACCGGAATTCTATGTTGCCGTGCATACTCAATTTCCCAGTCCCTGGTCAGGTTCAGTTCACGTATGGGTGCAACAACTTCAAGCCCGGCACTGCGTATGATAACATCAAACCTGAGCTGATCATTTCCTTTACCCGTACACCCATGTGCAACAGCCGTTGCACCCTCCTTGTGTGCGACCTTAACAACTTCCTCGGCAATCAGGGGGCGGGCAAGAGAGGTCCCCATGGGATATCCTTCATAGGATCCGTTCGCCCGGATTGCGGGAAAGATATGTTCGTGAACAAATTTTTTTCGGGCGTCGATCGTATAATGACGGTCGGCGAATTTTTTCCCTTTTTTTGCCGCAACATCGATCTCTTCATCCCGCTGCCCCACATGTACGGCAACGGTGACAACGCGGTCATAGTCATACCGTTCCTTCAGGAGCGGGATACAGATGGAGGTGTCAAGCCCTCCGGAATATGCAAGAATAATAGTACCTTTTCCCATAGTTGAGACTCCACCCGAATGGTAATGGTATACAGCTATGTAGTCTGAGCATATATTTTCGAGGGCAGAATATTTCAGACCCAATTGAAATTCAAAAATCTGGATTACATATAAGCGCAATTAAAAAAGTTGTTCAGGTGATTAATCCTGAACGTTTATCGGTCTGATTACTTTGTAACAATTATTTTTCCTACAACTGATGGCTGGAATACAGTCTGATAATCATATGTGCCCACGGTGTCAAAGGTGACTTCGAGGGGTTTTCCATAGGGAATTGTTACCGGGCTCATTCCCCCGAAGTATTTTCCTGACCCTACGTTAATTGCAACAACGCCGTGAGGCTTGAAGGGGTCGTCGTTAATAAAGATAACTTTGCCACCCACGGGAATAAGAACCGTAGTTCCGGGGGTAATTGTCAGAGTTCGGGTGAAGGTAATCGTAACTGATGGCTGGGGCGTGGGGGTCGGGGTGGGTGTCGGGGTCGGGGTGGGTGTGGTGTTCACGACGACAATCGTGGTTGGTACCGGGGTCGGGACGGTTGTAACAACAGTTGTCGGAGCCGGTGTCGGGGTTGGGGTCGGAGTTACTACAGGAGCCGGCTGGGATGTGCAGCCCGCAAGAAGAATCCCGATAAACAGGATCGCGAGAACAACAAGTAATTTCTTCATGCATCTTTTTTTGTTATTTCTGTATATAAGGATATTCAATTAATATGTACCATAAACCGGTTTTTCCAGATAGTACTGCACTCTTCCCGGGAAATACGGAGAAATAAAAAGTAAATGTACGAAAAGATGGATGCTGGTGTTTACTTCAGATAATGACTGAGTGGTTCAAGGGTGACCTTCTCATGCTTTATCGCATCAATGGCAAGTGCCGCCGCACGCGCTGCCTGAAGCGTAGTTATATAAGGGATACTGAAATCAACTGCCGCACGCATGATCTGGTAATGATCCTGCCGGGACTGTTTGTCCTGGGGAGTGTTAATGATAAGGCGGATCTCGCCATGCCGCATCATATCCAGCACGTTGGGGGATCCTTCCTGAACCTTCCTTACCAGATGTGCTTCAATTCCCGCCTCGTACAGGTAATCCACTGTTCCTTCTGTTCCGTATAATATGAGCCCGAGATCACGCAGCTGTCTCGCTATTGGGATCGCCTCATCCTTCTGTTCGATATTGACCGAAATGAAAATGTTGCCCTTAAGCGGCAGTTCGTTATCTGCCGATATACATGCCTTGTAAAAGGCAAGCCCGAAATCGTAATCAATTCCCATCACTTCGCCGGTGCTTTTCATTTCAGGACCGAGCATGGTATCGACACCGGCGAGTTTATTGAAAGGAAGCAGTACCTCTTTTACTGCAACGTGTTCTATTATGCGCTCGTGATAACCGAGATCGCACAGTTTTCTCCCTATCATTACTTTCGCCGCGATTTTGGCAATTGGGATCCCGGTGGCCTTTGAGACAAACGGTACGGTGCGGCTTGCACGTGGATTTGCTTCAAGGACATAAACGACATCGTCCTTGACTGCAAGCTGGAGGTTCACAAGCCCCACTACACCAAGTCCGAGTGCGATCCTGCGGGAATAGTCACGGATGGTATCCAGTATCTGCGGAGAGAGCGACTGCGTCGGAATAACACAGGCAGAGTCACCGGAATGAATTCCCGCCTGCTCGATGTGCTCCATAATGCCACCAATGAGAACCTCATGTCCATCGCAGACCGCATCAACATCAAGTTCTATTGCGTTCTGGAGATAGGAGTCAATAAGGACTGGATGGTTCTTGCTGACCCGGACTGCCTCTTTCATGTAGGTCTCGAGTTCACGCTCATCGTGAACTATCTCCATCGCCCTGCCACCGAGAACATATGATGGTCTGACAAGCACCGGGAACCCGATCTGTTCTGCCATAGCCCGGGCATCGCCCTCAGAATACGCAGAACTGTTTGCCGGACTGGGTATGTTCAGTTTGCTCAATAGTATGCTGAACCGGTCGCGATCTTCTGCGATATCCATGGCATCCGGACTTGTCCCAAGAATTCTGGTAGAAAGACCCAGCCGCCTGATTTCCTGCTCGATAGGAACTGCGAGGTTAACTGCATTCTGACCTCCGAACTGTACCATTACACCATAATAATAGTCCTTTTTTAAGATGTTTACAACATCCTCGAGCTGCATCGGCTCAAAAAAAAGACGGTCCGATGTATCAAAGTCGGTGGAAACCGTTTCGGGATTATTGTTGACGATATGGACCTCAACACCTTCATCACGCAAGGCCTGCACGGCATGGACCGTACAGTAGTCAAATTCAATTCCCTGCCCGATACGGATGGGGCCGGACCCGAGAATAAGGACTTTCTGTCGGTCATTGGGTGTAATCTCACATATGGGCTCTCTGGTAGAATAAAAATACGGTGTGCTGGCGGGGAATTCAGCGGCACAGGTGTCAACCATCTTGTAGGAGGGAAGACCGGCAATTTTCTCAATCTCGGTAAAGGATTTTCCGGTAATCTTTGAAATTTCGGTATTTAAAAATCCGTATTTTTTTGCTGTCAGGATTTCGTTAACGTCACTGTATACTCCGAGACGTTTTTCCATGTCGACAATGTTTTTGATCTTCTCCAAAAAGAACGGAAGGATAGAGGTAAGCTGAGTGACTTCGTCGAGAGTAAAGTTCTGGCGGAAGGCGTCAAAAAGGCAGTGGAAACGTTCATCTGTCGGACGCGAGAGAATCATGCGGATCTCGCTTGGGCTTGTATGAGGGATAACATCCGTGTCAATGGAGCGTTTTGCCTTCATGAAAGCTTCCTCAAGTGTCCGTCCGATTGCCATAACTTCTCCAGTGCTCTTCATAGATGTTGAGAGCGTCCTGTCCGCTCCTTTAAACTTGTCGAACGGCCAGCGGGGGACTTTGACAACAATATAATCAATGGTTGGTTCAAAGGATGCGGGAGTACATCCGGTCACGGTATTCATGATCTCATCAAGCCGAAGCCCAATGGCAATCTTTGCTGCTACACGGGCAATAGGGTACCCGGTAGCCTTTGAAGCGAGTGCTGATGACCGGGAAACGCGGGGATTTACTTCAATTACACGGTAATTCCCGTCCCGGAAAGCGAATTGTATGTTGCAGCCCCCCTGGACATCGAGTGCCCTGATGATATGAATAGCGGCACTTCGCATCACCTGGAACTCATCGTCACGGAGGGTGAGAATCGGGGCAACAACAACACTTTCTCCGGTATGGATACCCATGGGGTCCACATTCTCCATTCCGCAGACAATAATGCAGGTATCTGAAGCATCCCGCATCACTTCGAATTCGATCTCCTTCCAACCCAGAACACTCTCCTCTATTAGAACCTGATGGATCCGTGAACGGGCAAGCCCGAGTTCGATGATCCGGGTTAACTCTTCTTTTGTTTTCCCTATCCCCCCGCCAGCTCCTCCCAGGGTATATGCCGGACGCACAACTGCCGGCAATCCGATTGTCCTGATTGCCTCATCGAGCTGGCTTAACGAATTGATGATAGTGCTATTTGGGACTGGTTCGCCGATCTCTGTCATGAGATCGCGGAATTTCTCCCGATCTTCCCCCTTATAAATCGCTTCAAGCGGTGTACCCAGAATCTCCACATCTTCAAGGGCACCCATCTCGGCGAGTTCCACGGTAAGGTTAAGAGCGGTCTGCCCCCCCATACCAGATAGGATTCCATCCGGCTTTTCCTTCTCGATGATTTTTGCGATTACATCAGCCCGGAGAGGTTCAATATAGATTTCGTCAGCCATCTCCGGATCTGTCATGATAGTTGCCGGGTTTGAATTGACAAGCACGATGTTTATACCCTCTTCGCGGAGTGCCCGGCATGCCTGGGACCCGGAAAAGTCGAATTCTGCGGCCTGCCCGATCTGAATCGGACCTGACCCGATCATGAGGACCTTTTTGATATCTGTCCTTTTTGGCATCAGGAGAGCCTCCTGAACATGGCATCAAAAAAATGCGCTTCTGTATCCCGGGGTCCACCATGCGCTTCAGGGTGGAACTGGACTGTCGTGACGTCAAGATCTTGGTTTTCAAATCCTTCCAGCGTATTATCATTCACGTTCGTGTAGGAAACTCTGCAACCCTCTGGAAGAGAATGCGCATCCACCGCAAATCCATGGTTCTGGGTTGTGATAAAGATTCTCCCGTCTTTAAACCGAACCGGCTGGTTGGCGCCCCGGTGCCCGAACTTAAGCTTGTATGTTTCTCCTCCTAGTGCCAATGCACAGACTTGGATGCCCATACATATACCGAAGATAGGTACCTGACCCAAAAGATCTTTTACACATTTAATGGCATCAGTTGCCTGCTTGGGATCGCCAGGCCCGTTGCTGATGAGGAATGCATCGGGTTTGCAGGCAAGGATCTTATCGGAACCTGTAGCGTAAGGAAAGATATGGAGATCCCCATGCCGCTTTGCAAGACTGGTAATCATATTCTTTTTCATGCCAAGATCAAGGACCGCAATCCGTTTTCCGCTGCCATAGATATGATATGGCTCTTTGCAGGAGACTTCCGGGATTGGGATAATGTCTGATATCGAGGGAGTTCTGCATGCGAGACTTGCGGCATAATCTCCATCATCACTTCCTACAACGAGAGCAGCCCGCATCGTACCGTAAACACGGGTCTTAATGGTTAGTGCACGGGTATCAACACCACTCATACCAAGGAGGCAGTTCTCTTCAAAAAAGGATCCTATTGAAGGCTGGAAAGAGGGTTTTTCACAGATCTCTTTTGTTATACAACCCCGTGCGCATACATGCGGGTTCTGAAAATTCTCCCTGTCGACTCCATAATTGCCGATGAGGGGAAAAGTGAACATAAGGATCTGGCCGACATAGCTTGGATCGGTAAGGGATTCCATATAACCGGTCATTTGCGTATTGAAAACAAGTTCTCCGGAGCATTCCCCCTCAACACCAAATCCCTTCCCTACGACAAATTGCCCATCCTCGAGACCCAGAACCGCCTTCATGATTTCCATATGTAATGTGCCTGAATAGTTATTAACGATAGTGCAGGTACCAAAAATTTCTCAGGTCGGGGACAACCATCGTCCTTACAACATTCTGATTTACCCCTATTTCGGGGCATTCTCCAGGTGGATGTCGAGCACGAAGAGGACTTGCAGGCACTTCTTGAAGATATTATGTGATGATGAAAAATCGTTAATACTTTTCATCACCCCTTTTCATCTCATCCTTCTTCTGAAGGGAGGTAAATCTCCGTCTATCCGTTCCCGGAACGAAACAGTTATAGTAACCGTACGGGAGGTATCCCCATTTTTATATAGTATTTGCAGCAATCTCCATGAAAAGAATTGGTGGTGGTTTTTTATGGTGATTGAACATGTAAACGGGGAAAAAAAAGGAAAGGTCATGCTGTATGCCCTGAGCACCTGCGGGTGGTGTGCGAAGACAAAAGGATTGTTACGGGAACTTGGAGTAGACTTTGACTATATGTATGTTGATCTCCTTGAGGGTCAGGAACAGGATAATGCAATGAATGAAGTCGAGAAATGGAATCCGAACGGTTCCTTCCCGACGCTTGTCATCAGGGACAAGAAAAGCATCATAGGGTTTCGAGAGGAGGAGATTCGGGAGGCATTAAAGTAATGAATCCGGCTGTCGTTGATGAAACTGAAATTGACCGGCTATTTAAAACTCTTAAAAACGAGGCTGGAAACGGGGGTTACTTCCTGAACCCCGATGTCGATTTCACTAAAAATCTCGTCCGGGGACTCCTGAAAAATGAACACCGTTATGGTTACAGTGCCTGCCCCTGCCGTCTCGCTTCGGGAAAAAAGGAAGAAGACCTTGATATTATATGTCCCTGCATCTATCGGGATCCCGACCTCAATGATTTCGGCGCCTGTTATTGTGCACTCTATGTAAGCGAAGCGGTTGCCAAAGGAAAAAAGATTACCGGACCGGTTCCGGAACGGAGGCCTCCCAGATCCGGACGTATAAAAAAGAGTGCAATACATATTCTTTCGACTGCACCGTTAAATTCCCTGCCACTCCCGGTATGGCGTTGCACGGTGTGCGGGTATCTGTGCGCCCGCGAACAACCCCCGGAGATCTGCCCTGTTTGTAAAGCCAAAAAAGAACGGTTCGAACGGTTTATCTGAACCTCCATGCCTTTTTTTTCAGTCTATAAACTTTAACGAATCATCATATACCGTCTCAACCAAAAGTATTGCTATGACAGGTCCCGTACTGGTTGAAATTGTAGGGCTGAATAATGCCGAATGCGGTCCTTTCCCTTGCGATGAGAACCGCACCTGCGGACTTTCCGGATGCTATCCCTCGGGAAAACTAAATACTTCGTTTGAGGAATTAAAACGCGTCCTGAAACACGAGTATGGTGACCGGGTTGAACTGAAACTCACTCTGATCGATAAAGGTACGCCAGATTACATTCGTTCGATAATCGAGACCGAATATCCCCCGCTCCCCATGATCCTTGTCAACGGGCGTCTCACCCGAATCGGGCGTATTTCCCTCGAACGGATAAGAAAAGAGATTGAAAAAGAGTTCTGATCATACAATTTTTGAGAGCTCGCCGTTCTCAAGATTATAATAAAGCCCGTGGATCTGGACCTTTTTTTCCTTCAGCGCAGTCTTTACCAGCGGATAGGTTTTCAGGTGCTCGATCTGAAGCCGTACATTCTCTTGCTCGATCATCCGTGAACGTTTCCTGGCGTCAGTATCTGTTGCTGGTTTTTTCATTTTTGCGTCAACACGGTGCTTGGCTTCCATCGCATTGTTGAGCCAGAGGGGAATATAATTGTCATCTGTCTCCAGGTCGAGCGCTTTCACCGCCCCGCAGTCAGAATGCCCGCAGATCACGATATCTTTGACTTTCAGGTGTTTAAGTGCATACTCAAGCACCGTCGCAAAATTCCAGTCATGTACCGGTGCCACATTGCCGATGTTCCGCTGGATAAAGAGCACGCCGGGATCTGCGCTGGTAATATGCCCGGTCTGGATTCGTGAATCGGAACACCCGATCCAGAGTACGGAAGGTTTCTGCCCTTTTGCCAGTTCGGAATAACGTTCATAATTCTGTTTGAAAAAGGTCTCCCTGAACTTGATATTTCCGGTAAGCAACTGATCGATCATAAAAATTTTTCCGCCTGTGAACTGAAGACCTGTATCTACCAGAGATACGAATGTCTTATTTCTTGCTGGAAGGGAGGATCTATTAACCTTTCGAAATTATTTTATGATCCCGGGATCGAAGGCCTGTCAGGAAAAATAATACCTCATAAAGGAAGTCTCAAACCTTTGTATTTACCGATGGCAATAGAATATACCAGGTCGGATCCTACGAAAAGCGGGCGCAATTCCTGTTCAATTACCAACATCTATGGGTCATTTTGATATCATATTTAAGAGTAAAAAGGTGTTCTGACTTATGTTTTCTCCAGGCCCCGATTGTGTGTAATTTGTCCCTTTAGTGAGGGAAAAGATTACCAAACGATTTGGTTTCGTGATCTTTCATAATTTTCCTGATATACGGTCCGAAAATGGATAGATCACGGGATGTTTCAAAATCAATAAAATAAGGTTCCTTACTGGATTTTTCAATAATAACATTTCCATATTTCACGTCATTAATATAAATATCACAATTATGAATTTTAGTAACTTGTTGAAATATATTTTCAACGAATTGTGCATCAACAACACGATAAAGACTTGCAGATTTGTCCTCAGTCTGAATCAGCCAGCGGTTTTCATCGGGATATGTATACAATTCGGGACGAGCTTCGACGTCATGATCAATAATTACGGCTCCGATGTTGTACAAGCTCTCCCGGACGGTGGGGCCATTGATGAAAGAAAATGTTATCGATAAATAATCGAAATCAACATCCATGATTGACGGAATATTGATATTTTTTCCCAATAATCTTAAGTATGCTTTTAATTCATTCACGAATCTGAAGGTATTCCTATCAAAATATTTCTTGACGCCGATGATACCGAACCGGGAAATGAGATATATTTTAAATTTTTTTCTCGGTAAAAAATGTTCATCATCGACAACGGGAAGAGAATCAATCGATACCTGGTTGGGTAATATATAACCATCCTGATCAAATTCGCCCAGAATATATTCAGGAGACCTGAGAATCTCTGCATAAAGGTTTTCGTTACCCTCTTTTTTTACTCCGATTTCTTCAAGTGAAGTCCGTGGTCCCGATTCCCTGAATTTCAGTACATCTTCTTTTTTCGCCATCAGGGAAAGCAGTTCCCGTCTGGCATTCAGTATATATCTGATTTTGGTCAGACAAAAAACATAAGCTTCTGGAAGGAACACCCCCTTTATTTTATAGTTAATAGTTACTCACCCGTGTACTCATTTTCGAAAAAAAGCAGGAGACTATGTTCCGGAATCTGCTTTTTATTGCCGGTTTTTTATTTTTCGTGTTGTTCACCTCATGAGGTGCAGGGCAGTACCGGAAAGAGAGATGGGTATATCCGGTCAATACGGGATATTTAATCAATCTATTAATGGGAATGTATAAATTCTAAGTGGTTGAAGCGTCTTCCTGACGGTCATACCGGATGATTCAATCAATCAATCTCAGATTCTGACGGATATTTGTCACTCGGCAGGAATTAACGATCGAAGGAAGAGGATCAATAAACTGATCCTGCAGGAATGCACGATTGATTTCAGGCAATCCTGCCCATCTTCTTCCGACGCCCATAAAACCCTTCAGCACTAACTGTATTCCAATGGACACCTTCGACACCTATTTCCCGTATGCTGAATACCGTCCGGGCCAGCGCCATATGCTTGAAGTTGCAGCGAAGTGCGCACGGGAGGGGGGTATCAGTATGATCGATGCCCCGACCGGCAGCGGAAAGTCGAGTGTTGTCGCATCCCTTCTTGCGGAACGCAAAGGGAAAAAAGTGGTAATCGCGGTACGCACGGTAAGCCAGCTCACCACATTCATCCGCGAGTTAGAGCTGGTGCGCAAAAAAAAAACCCAGCTCAAAGCAGTGTACCTCGTCGGCAAAGGGAGCATGTGCCCGCTTGGGGGTGAAGGAGATGTGTACCGCAGGTGTGAGGGGGTGAAGGCATTCTCAAACTCGCTCATACGTGACCGTGCAGAACGAGGGGCACTCATTCCTGCAAAGGATCCATTTATCATCCAGCAGATCCGGCGCATGGACAAGGAACACCCCCTCTTCTGCCCGTATTATATAAACAGCAAAATGTTTGTGCAGGCTGAGGCTGGTGGTGTCAAGATGGTGCCCTCAACAGTACTCCGCGCCAAGGCAGACAGGGTGATTGCAAACCCGGTACCACCGCGGGAACTGGGGGAATTCTGCGGGCAAATCTGCCCCTATGAACTGATGATGCATGCCGCCCGGAATGCCGATGTAATCATCCTGAACTATTACCACCTGTTTGACCGGAAGATTCGGGAGCAACTCTATGCCAACCTCGGTGTCGAGCCGCAGGACATTCTGCTTCTTGTTGATGAGGCACACAATTGCGGTGACGTCGTCACCAGCATCGAAAGTGTAACCCTCGAAGAACGCGATCTCGAACAGGCGTCACGGGAGCTCTCCGGCATGCGCAAACGATACAGAGGTGCAGAAGCTGTCCAGCATGTCCTGCCCAGGCTCACCGAGTTTATCCGTGGACTTGCAAACTCCGGGGAGGTGGAGGACTGGTTCGATCCTTCTATATTCGACAGGATGGTAGTGCGCGAATCCCTCTATAAGAACATGGATGCGATTGTTGATGACCTCATAATACTTGCTGAGTCCATCCGGGAAAAGAACTTAAAAACAGGGGAATATCGCGAAACCGCAATCGAGAGACTGACGGAATTCTTGTTTCGGCTCTCGCAGTCAGCAAAAGACTCTGCCTATCTTACCATATACCGGAAAGGAGCAGCAGGGATCACCTTGGAAGTGCGTAATATTGATCCGTCTGTCCCGCTGCAGGAAATCTGCACCGCACATGCCTGCTGCGTCATGATCTCTGGAACATTTTCACCGGTCGATAATTTCGCACGCTATTACTTTGGGGACATACCGGTGAAAACACTTACCCTGCCAAACGCGTTTCCCAAAGAAAATCGTATTATCTGTTGTGCAAACGATATTACAACAGCGTTTTCAATGCGGCAGAATACACAAAACAGTGCACGGATCGTTGAATACATCAGAGCATTCTGTGCCCTCAAAGGAAACCGGGCAATCTATTTTCCCAGCTACCAGATTCTTGAGATATATGCAAACCTTACCGTCCCGCATATCCGGCAAAGAAAAGTCTTTATCGAGCCACGGGATGCAGCTGACGCGGGTGCGGCGCTCTCGACATTCCTGTCGCTTCCGGCCCGTGGTGAGTCAGGAGTTTTATTTGCCGTGTGTGGTGGAAAGTGGAGCGAAGGGCTGGATTACCGGGGTGAGATGCTGAAGGGAGCGATGGTGATCGGACTGCCGCTTGCACCCTTCAATCGCGTACGGAAGATGATGATAGAATATTTCAGGCATAAGTTTGGTGACGACGGTGAGTTTCTTTGTTATACGCTGCCAGCTATCAATCGTTCCCTTCAGGCATTGGGTAGGGTGCTACGTACACCGGAAGATCGTGGTGTATTAGTTCTGGGTGAAAAGCGATTCCTGGAAAAGAGGATTCATAATGCGCTCCCTGCATGGCTTCAGGATGAGATGATCGAGTGTAATGTGGCGCTGTTCCAGAAGGTGATAGCACAATGGAAATTATAGGGGGTTCCTGCCGGTTCGGGCTCTGGTTCGTCCATGTCTGGTGGAACGGCATGATCGTCCACCAGGTCAGGTTCACGACAACCGGTATATCCGGTGAGGTACCTGCCCTGATCAGGCAATACTGCGGGGGACGTAATGTCAGGCTTTCACAGCTTGATAGTATTGCTATCCACGAAGATACAGTTTACAGTCGGATCTACCGCGCAGTGCAGGATATACCGTATGGGAGCACATCGACCTATGGAGAGATCGCAGCCAGGGTAAGGACATCCCCCCGCGTAGTTGGACAGGCGATGGCACGCAACCCTACACCACTGGTCGTTCCCTGCCACCGTATCCTGGCTGCTGATGGTGTTGGAGGATTTACTCCATCCGTCGATATAAAGATGGCATTACTCGCGATGGAAAAAAAAGGATTGCGCAGGGTGAAGATTTGATACCACAATCGTTACCTCTCTTTGGTTTCCTGCCCATGATTTAAAAGTTCAGAAATCATTTTTATATACGGGGCACAGCTGTGAGATCTGCAGTGGTACTGGTTGGTGGCGAGGCACGACGTGCAAACGGGCAGGAAAAGTATTTTTTCACCTATCTTGGCCGGACATTTATCGAACGTCTGGTCGATTCTCTCCAGCAGGTTGTCGATGAGATTATCCTCGTTGCCAGAGACCCTGAACAATGTAAACGGTTCAATAGCATTGAGGGAGTTCGATGCATAGCCGATATCCGGTTAAGAGTCGGACCAGTTGGTGGACTTCATGCCGGATCACTGGCTGCACAGGGCGATCTAATCTTTGTCTCTGCTTGCGATATGCCGTGTATCGACCCCAAGGTAATTGCATACCTTTTTGATCATATTGACAATTATGATGCAGTGATTCCCCGGTGGAACCCTGACATGCTCGAACCTCTTCATGCAGTCTATCGCAGGACTGCTCTTGTCAAATATTTGGAATGTCATAATTCCCAATCGCTCCGTGAGATGGTCATGAACCTTTCTGTCAGGTATATCATGGTTGATGAGTTACAATTGATTGACCCTGAACTCCGGACGTTCACTAACATCAACAAGCTCGAAGATCTTGAGCACATCAACTCCCCTGGGCTAAAACCATTCACCAATCAAAAAAACCTATAAGTATTCAGTGATTATGTAGCAACTTACCACAGAGTATATAAATATATGTAGTGAAATTAATACTAATTACTAAATCCGGTTCAACTCACCGGTTTGGCTGGGAATTCGGTAGGGGACGGTCAGTGGCGCATTTATCTGTTGAAAATGTGGAAGTGCTGCGACTCTTCATCGTCACTGCTGCAACCATTGTTGCCATTCTTACAACTATCTTTTCGCTTCTGAATGGCATTATTAACGTCTTCCCTTTTCACTTTATCCTGCCGATTATCCTTGTTGTATATTTTTACCCGGAACGAGGTGTACTCTTCTCACTGGGATTGGGCCTGATGTATATCGGTCTCATTTACCTTCTGGGGAATTCTGATCCAATCCTGATTGCTATTTCAACAGCATGGTTCGCGATCTTTATCACTATTGGGGTTGTCGCATCATCCTATGCAATCAAGTTGCGTGAAGAAACCACACGGGTCCGGAACATTCTGGACACATCCCATGATGGCATTTTCTGTTTTAACCTTAAGGATCTGCAAATTCGTGACATAAACCGTAAATGCGCCCAATGGCTGAACTACGATCGCGAGGAGCTTCTCGGTAAGGAGATCTCTGTCATCTGGACCGACAAGGAAGAACTAAAACGGTTCATTGCAGACGTGACAAAAGACCAAAAACACACAGAATGGGAAGTTAATTTTCTTGGACGTAACAATGCAGTTTCCAGATTTGTTATTTCCGCGATGTTTGAAACAAAAGAGCACTTGCTCTGTTCTGCCGTCAATATCACCGATAGTAAAATCGTTGACGAGGAGATTATTAAAACACTTAATGATCTTGAACAACAAGTCAAAGCGCGTACTGCAGATCTGGAGCGGATTAACGAGAAACTTCGGGCAGAGATCCTTGAATGCCGAAGGTTTGAAAGCACAGTCCTGTCCGGGCAGTCCACACAGCCAAAAAGGGAGAATATATGACCCTTCCTGTTGCCATCAGGCACCGTATTTTCTGGACGATAACGATTGTAGTATCTATCATCATTGCCATCTGGGCAACTATCTTTTCCCTGACCCATGCTATTGATGAAGTCTTTCCATTTCTCTACTTCCTGCCTATAATTCTCTTTGTGAATTATTACCCAAAAAAGGGTGTACTCTTCTCGCTTTCGCTCAGCACGATCTTTCTCGTGCTGGTCTATTTTTTCAGTAACTTTAACCCGAATCAGGTCGCCGTGTCTACAGGTTGGTTTGTGATCTTTGTCATAATTGGTTTTGTCACATCCTCATTTGCGGAAGGACTCAAAGAAGAAGAGAGAAAATACCGGGAGATCTTCGAAAATTCCCAAGCCGGAATATTCACTTTTGATCTCACAACGCAACGCATCCAGGAGATGAATGGAAGATGCGCACAGATGCTAGGATACGATCGAAGTGACCTGATCAATGAAGAACTAAACCGCATCTTTCCTGATTCTACGGAGCGGAATACGTTCATTACCCAGATCCAAAAGAATGCAGAAATAGGGGATATTGAACTTATCCTTCATAAACGGAAGGGTGATGCTCGCCAGTTCCTTGTTTCTGCATCTCTTTCCCCGGGGAATATTGTGATCTGTTCTGCTATCGATATAACTGAGCGTAAACTCGCAGAACGGGTCATCCAGAAGGCACGTGAGGATCTCGAGAAAAAGGTAAAAGAGCGATCTGAAGAACTCATTCGGGCAAATGAGGGACTCAAAGCGGAGATCCTAGAACGGAAACATTTTGAAGCAACACTCCAGCTCGCAAATCGCAAACTTAACACACTCTCCTCGATTACCCGTCATGATATCCTCAACCAGATAACTGCGATTGTGATGTATGTCTCGCTTGCAGAAGAGATGGTCCAAGATCCTGCACTCCTTTCATATCTCAAGAAGATCGAACAGACCACTCAGATGATCCAGAAACAGATCAGATTTGCCCGTGATTATGAGGATCTTGGGGTAAACTCTCCCCGTTGGCAAAGTATTGCTGCAACCATCAGTAAAGCAATTGCCGGCCTTGAACTTGGCAATGTCCAAGTAGAGAAGGATGTGGGGGACCTTGAGATATATGCGGATGTGCTGCTTGAGAAGGTATTTTACAATATCGTGGATAACGCATTACGTCATGGGCAGAAGGTAACAAAAATCCGGTTCTCATCACAGGAGAACGGTGAGGGTACCACAATTTTCTGCGAAGATAATGGTATAGGAGTCCCGAAAAGCATGAAAGAGGGAATTTTCAAACGCGAGTATTACCGGAATACCGGTTATGGGCTCTTCTTGGCCGCAGAGATCCTGAATATAACCGGCCTCTCCATTAGCGAGACCGGAGAACCGGAATCAGGGGCACGATTCGAGATCCGGATCCCAAAAGGGATTTACAGGCTCAGTAAAAAGCAGATACCTCCTGAATCAAGCTGACATTTGTTTTTAAATATTCGTTCAGAGATTTTTCTTCCGGCCACTTGCATCCCGCATATAATGGCCAAATTCACTTTTAAGAAGTAAATCTCCGGAAAACACCGGACCATCCCTGCAGACCCGGAGGCCTGACGGATCTACGCAGCATGAACCACAGATACCTACCCCGCATTTCATATAGCGATGCAGTGAGAATTCCGTTTTATGGGCAATTCCTTTTTCTTCAACTTTGGCAAGGACAGTACGCATCATCGTCTCTGGACCGCAGACCGCAATCCTGTCATACACACCGAGGTTTAAATCATCCATGAGAGTAGTTACAAACCCGTGCTGTCCCAATGACCCGTCATCAGTCGCGATGAGCACATCCGTACACTCATCAAGCTGGTCAACAAACAGAAGTTCGGATTCGGTTCTTGCCCCCAGAAGGAGGGTCATAACGCAGTCGGCCCGTGCAAGCGGAAGAAGGGGCGCAGCCCCAACACCTCCTGCAATCGCAAGTACTTTTTCACCCTTGGTAAAACCATTCCCAAACGGGCCGCGGATTCCCAGCTTTTCGCCCGTGCCAAGAGCGAACATGGCAGTGGTTGCATCGCCGGCTTTTTGCACTGTGATAGTGTTTTCTGACGACAGCGCCATGGGAATTTCATCAACTCCGGGAATCCAGACCATGACAAATTGCCCCGGGGAAAATGAAAACGTGCGGTCAAAAACGAATGTGCGGATGAGTGATGTTTCTTTTTTCACCCGCAGGATTGACACGGTTACAGACAGGTCATCATTCATGATGGGCACACCCGATGATCTCTTTTGGCGCCAATCCATCCTTTTTATAGAGTTCAGCTTTGATTGTCTCAAAAACTTTTACATTATTAAGAACTGCACTGCCAATCTCCACTGCACTAGCCCCGGCCATCATCATCTCAATGACATTATCTGCAGTGGCAACGCCCCCGCAACCGATAATCGGTATTTTGCATGATTCATAGAGCTCGTATATACAGCGGACGGCAATAGGGAACACGGCACTCCCAGAGAGGCCACCATAGCGGTTCCCCAGCACCGGTCGCCGCATCCCTGTTGATATCCTCATCGCTTTAACCGTGTTGATCGCGACGATCGCACTTGCCCCCCCGCGTTCTGCTGCTTTGCCGATCATGGTGATGTCTGCTACATTCGGCGTAAGTTTTACCCATGTCGGGATCCCGGTTACGCTAACTGCCCTGGTACATGCTTCAACAAGTGCCGGGTCGGTTCCGATTGCTGCACCGTACCCTTCTGCATGGGGACAGGACAGATTCAGTTCAAAACCAGCAGCCTTGCCCTCAAACCATCCGGCAACCAGAGTAAATTCAGCAGGATTTGTCCCAAATATGCTTACTATTACGGGTTTTTTCACGAGAGGTATGATCTCATCCACAAACTCCTTTGATGGGTTAGGGAGACCCATGGCATTCAGAATCCCGTCTTCAAGTACTACAAGACATGGCCCTGCATGCCCATCCTTGGGATAAGGACCAATCGACTTGGTCACAACTCCCCCGGCCCCTGAAGAAAGCATCCGGGCAAGCGACGATCCGGTCGTTCCGAGAATCCCAGCCGCGAGTAGCAGGTGATTATCGAGCGCCACGTTACCCAGAGTAACCGGACCCGGCCTGATCGATACCATGCATCAGGAAATAGTCGTCATATAATAAAAAGGGCATCTTTTTTGTGTTCTGGCTTAAAGGTATTCTGGGGTCAGAATTGCTGAACCGATCGAACATACATAATTCAGGACTGTTATGCGTTATCTGCCTGTTGTGAGTCACTTAATTATTATCAGCATTCTATACTGTATCAGGATGGCACGCCTCGCGGTAGTGGGAGTCGGGAGAATTGGCGGTGAAGTTGCTTACCTCGTCACGTCCATGGGAATTGCAGATGAATTAGTCTTGTATGACTGCGATCCCAATATACTCAGGGCACAGGTGCTGGATCTCGAGCATACCGGGCTCCAGATACCCATCAGTACCGATAGCACTGCAATCAGGGAGTCGGATATCTGCATTTTTTCTGCAGGCCTGTCACGGAACCCGTCAGTAAAGACACGCGCCGATCTGCTTGAAATTAATCTGTCTGCAACCCGTGACTGTATCTCGCTGCTTAAAGGATTTTCAGGTATTCTTGTCACGGTTACAAACCCGATGGATGCAAACAATTTCGTACTCTGCAGAAAAACCGGCATCGGGAGGGAGCGATGTATAGGTTTTGGCGGACAGCTTGACAGCGCACGCTTCGGCCTCGCACTCAGGAACCGGGGAATAACAGGATTTTCTTTTGTGTTGGGAGAGCATGGCGAACATCAGGTGCCGTACTTTTCCGGCCTCGCATCAGCGGTGGACATCAGCCAGCGGGAAGAGATTCTTTCCGAGCTGAGAGGTGCAAGTATGGAAGTGATCAAGGGAAAAGGGGGCACGGTTTTTGGTCCGGCTCTCCACCTTGCCCATCTTATCCGCATCATTCTCAAAGATACCCAAGAACTGATTACTTGTTCAGCAGTACTTGACGGGGAATATGGTTTATCGGAATGTTCCCTTGGGGTTCCTGCCCACGTCGGCCGCAGCGGAATCCAGAAGATTGAAGAATGGGAGCTTGATGCATGGGAGACAGAAAAAATGAACGAAGCGGGAAAGTTTGTTAAAGACCTCTGCGCACGGGCGGTATCCTGATATGGCGTCCCAATCTTCACTTTCGGACGTGTATGCGACTCCCGGCTGCACTCTCGATCAGTTTTCCGGTATAAAGATTGCCATAAACCAGGTCGAGTACAGTAATGCACCGGATGGCCCCATCATCCATATCTTCGGCAGGGATGTTCAGGGCAAAGCAATCCATTTGGAAGTTACCGGATTCCGGCCCTATTTTTATGTCCCCGCCGAAATGGTTGACGGTAAAGAAACCCCACCAGAGGCAACCGTTGTAACAGAGAGAAAATATCTTTCAATAAAAGGGGCAGCACTTCGCAGACTGTACACCAAGCGTCCATCAGATGTTCGCCGACTTCGTGATCAGTATCCAGGGAATCACTTTGAAGCCGATATTCTTTTTATAACCCGATTCCTCATCGATTGTGGATTAACGGGAGGCGTCAAATCGCCGTCACAGATTGTCGATTACAAACAGATTTCTCCTGAAATTGTTGATGCTCCCGCACGCTCCTGTATTATCGATATCGAATGCGTAGATGAAAATGGCTTTCCCGATCCTCAGCGTGATGCCATCATCTGCATCACGTGCTATGACTCATTTGATAATGATTACACGACATTCCTGCTGTCTCCTTGTGGTATCCCCTCCGAAATTATTGAAAAAGAAACGGCAGGAGGCCTGAAAAACGGGTGTTTCCGGAAAAAGTTCCACACTATCTGCGCGTTCGACCAGGAAAAGGAATTGCTGAAAAATTTTGCCGAATATATTGCAAAAAGAGATCCTGACGTTCTTTCCGGATGGAACTTCATTGAATTTGATATTCAGTACATTGTTAACCGAATGGAAAAACTTGGTCTTTCTGCTATAAACCTCCTTGCTCGTCTGAAAGAACCAACAGAGCGGAATGCATTACCTGGACGTGCTCTTTTCGATCTTCTCACGGCATACAAGAAAATTCACGTCGCACAGAAAGAATCCTACCGGCTCGATGCAGTAGCCGAAGAAGAACTGGGTGAATGCAAAGTCAGGTATACTGGCACACTCGCCTCGCTCTGGAGGGAGAATCCGGCTCTCCTTGTGGAATACAATTTCAAGGATGTTGAATTGTGCGTTGCCATTGATCGGAAGGACAATCTTATCGGATTCTATCGTGAAATTGCACGTTATGTCGGCTGTCCACTTGACAAGACTTTGAACTCCTCTAGTGTCATTGATGTCTATGTTCTCAGGAAGGCACATGATCGGTATGTTCTGCCTTCTAAAGGATTTGTGAACGCAGAAGAATTCGAAGGCGCAACAGTCTTTGAACCGAGCAGGGGTGTCCGCGAGAATGTCATAGTCCTTGATTTAAAATCGCTCTACCCGATGGCGATGATGACAATCAATGCGTCTCCGGAAACAAAGAGTCCGGACGGAGAACTTAGAGCTCCGAATGGGATCAGATTTAAAAAAGAACCAGATGGCCTCACAAGGAGTATTATCTCCGAACTTCTGAAAGAACGCGATGAGAAAAAAACTCTTCGCAATACATTCCCTTTCGGCTCACCACAATATGTCCTCTATGATATGCAACAGAACGTTCTGAAAGTGATCATGAATACGTATTATGGCGTGAGCGGATATCCGAGATTCCGGCTTTTTGATCGTGAGATCGGCGCTGCAGTTACATCAGTGGGACGTGCAATCATCGAGCATACACGGAAAGTGATCGAACAACAGGGGCACACGGTGATCTATGGCGACACTGACTCTTGTATGGTTCAGCTCCCAAAAGACTTAACCAAGGAACAGACAATCGCCACTGCAAGGGAAATCGAGAGACAACTTAACGAAAGTTATATGGAATTTGCAAAAAAAGAACTCAATGCAGATATTCACTTCTTCTCGATTAAGTTCGAGAAGATCTATGCACGGTTCTTTCAGGCAGGAAAGAAGAAGAGGTACGCTGGTCTCCTAGTTTGGAAAGAGGGAAAAGATGTCCAAGAGACTGATATCGTTGGATTTGAAATCAAACGAAGTGACACCCCCCAGATTACAAAAATAGTACAGAGAAAAATTATGGATTTGATCCTTTCCGGTGAGAATATCGATGGTGTTCGCACCTATCTTACCGATATTGTTCAAAAATACCGTGCAGGAAAATTTTCTCTCGATGAGGTTGGGATCCCGGGAGGGATTGGAAAGGACCTCGACAATTATGAAACTGATGATGCCCAAGTTAGAGGAGCGAAATACTCTAACAAACATTTTAAAACCGATTTTAAGCAGGGGAGCAAGCCAAAGCGAGTGTATATCAAAGGTATTCATGGAAGTATATATCCCAACACCGATGTCGTATGTTTTGAATATAAAGATCAGATACCAAATGATTTCATAGTCGATTGGGACCTTATGCTAGAGAAAACCATCAAACAACCCATATCACGTATTACCGATGCACTTGGATGGAACTGGGATGAATTGATAGATCCTAATAAAAAAATGACACGAGCCTGTACATTTAATGATTTTTTTTGAAAGATCCATTTAAATAAAATATTCTTTTCTGATGGATTAAAATGAATATAATTCGTATGAAGTTCTCGTGCTACAAAAAACCAAGTCTACTTTTCATGAAAGCGTTTCCCGCCCTCACGTAATCGTTCGTTTAGTTTCTTAATCTGTTCACGCAGGGCAATCGCCCGTTCAAAGTCAAGACTGTCTGCTGCATCCCGCATCTGCTTTTCAATCTCGATGACCACGTTGGGGATTTCTGTCCGGGGAACATGCCTGGTATCCTTGACTTCAACTTCTTTTTCCTTGACCGGTTTCCTGATGGTCTGCGGGATGATGTGATGCTCTGAATTGTAAGCAACCTGGAGGTTACGCCGCCTTTTTGTCTCGGCAATCGCCCGCTTCATCGAATCGGTCATGACATCTGCATACAATACAACGTTCGCGTTGACGTTGCGCGCCGCACGACCAATAATCTGGATCAAACTTCTTGCATCGCGGAGGAATCCCTCCTTATCCGCATCGAGTATGCCGATGAACCCGACCTCAGGGATATCCAGTCCTTCTCTCAGGAGATTGATCCCGACGAGCACATCGAACTTTCCGAGCCGGAGCTCCCTAATGATTTCACTACGTTCGAGGGTCTCTATTTCAGAATGAAGGTATCTGGTCCGTATTCCCTGGTCTGCGAGAAACTCGGAGAGCTCTTCTGCAAGTCTTTTAGTGAGTGTTGTAACAAGTACCCGGTCACCCCGTTTGATAGTGGCCTTTACTTCGCGTATTACATCATCTGTCTGACCCTCAATCGGGCGAACCTCAACCATGGGGTCCACAAGCCCGGTCGGGCGGATGATCTGCTCGACCAGCTGGGCTGATTTTTTTAACTCGTAATCACCGGGTGTTGCTGACACAAAGACCACATTACCCATATACTGCTCGAACTCGTGAAACTTCAACGGGCGATTGTCATATGCACTCGGAAGGCGGAAACCGTAATCAATCAGCGCCTTCTTCCGGGAGCGGTCACCGTTGAACATGCCATGAAGCTGGGGGATGGTCTGGTGGCTCTCATCAATGAATATCAGAAAATCATCGGGGAAATAATCAAGGAGACAGTAGGGTTTCTCTCCTGCTTTCCTTCCATCGAAATGCCGGGAGTAATTCTCTATCCCTTTGCATGAACCGGTCTCCTCGATCATTTCAAGATCGAAATTTGTCCGCTGTTCGAGCCGGTGCGCCTCGATCATCCCAAGTGTTGGGAGAACTTCATCAAGTTCCTTGCGGATCGATGCAATTGCCGCTTTCCGGGTGCCTTCCGGGGTGACAAAGTGGCGGGCCGGGTAGACATAGAAATACCTCATTTCCTCTTTTTTTGTACCCGTGTTTTTGTCTACCTCGCGGATACGTTCAATCTCATCGCCGAACATCTCAATCCGGATAATGTTGTTGAAGTACCCGGGAACTATATCGATAATGTCCCCTTTGACCCGGAACCTGCCGGGCATCAGTTCGAGGTCGTTTCTCTCAAAGAGGATATCGATAAGCCGGCCTATGATGTCGTTCCGGGTAATTTTCTGGCCTACGGAAAGCTCAAACCCCATATTCCGGAAATTCTCTGGATTACCAAGGCCGAAGATACAGGAGACCGAGGCGACGATGATCACGTCCCGCCTGAACGAAAGCGAGGCAGTGGCTGAGAGGCGTAACATCTCTATTTTGGGATTGATAGCAGAGTCCTTCTCGATATACTGATCCTTTGCAGGGATGTAGGATTCCGGCTGGTAGTAATCGTAATAGGAGACAAAGTATTCGACCCGGTTATGCGGGAAGAAATCGGAGAATTCCTGGTACAGCTGGGCTGCAAGGGTCTTGTTATGGGCGAGTACAAGTGAAGGTCTGTTGCCAGCTGCGATCACGTTTGCCATGGTAAACGTCTTACCCGAGCCAGTAACGCCCAACAGTGTCTGGAACTGGTCATTGTTTTCCAGTCCATCGATTAATTTTCTTATTGCTTCCGGTTGTGAGCCGGCGGGAGCAAAACTGGAGGTGAGCTGGTACTCTGTCATGAGTGCTTAGGATTTCGGATGCGTATATTAAAAGGAATCGGGTTGAGGCAGGAAAATAGGGGGGATCCGATGTAAAATCACAAAAATAACCTAGTTTATTATTATAATCATCGTATAGAAGGTGCTGGGCAGGTATCTGGTATTCACGACAGGATGTTGCGTGATATATTTTCCGAATAAAATATCCAAATTGGAAAAAAAGAGGAAATCTGTTCCTATAAAGAAGAAAGATCCGTAAAAGGAATCTATCTACTTCGGTTTATAATGCCCCCACTTCTCCAGCGCCTCTTTAAGTTCTTTTGACTTCTTTGCCTTTTCTTCGAGGCTGATACCCTCCTGCCATGCTTCGATTGCCTGCATAGTCGCTTGCGCCCCGGCGCGGGTACCCCTCGGGTGTCCGTGAATACCACCGCTTACGAGGAGTACAAGTTCATTACCATATATGTTCAGCACATCAGGTACAAGTCCTGGATGGAGACCACCGGAAGAGACGGGAAATGCTGATTTGATCCTGCCCCAGTCCTGCTCCAGGAGCATCCCCTCGACAGCAGGGGTTTTCTTCTCCCGCAGAACATCAGCAAGGGCTACGGCTTCCCTTTTTGTCCCGGTCAGTTTGCCAACTGCCGTACCCGTATGAATCTGGGATACTCCTATGAGCCGCATAAGTTTTGCGAGGACCTGCATAGTGATACCATGCTTTTTATTCCGATCAAACGTTGCATGCATCGCCCTGTGTGCATGGATCGCGAGACCGAGATCGGAGCAGTAGTCCCGCATCGTCATAACACTTGCGGTCCCCGCAACGACTACATCAATCATTGCGTAGTTCCAGCTATACTCCGCCAGGAGATCTGCCCTTTTTTTCATGGTTTCTGTGTCGGCGGATATATTGAGGAACGCAGATTTTTTCTCCCCGGTCTCTTGTTCTGCCTTGTCACGCGTCTTCGAGAGCATTTTTACCCTTTCTTCAAACCGGTTAAAGGGGGTCGACGTGAGGTTCTCGTCATCCTTAACAAAATCGAATCCACCCATCCAGGTCTCGTAACCGACCTCTGCATGTTCCTGTGCGGAAAACCCGATCTTAGGCTTGGGTACAGCGCCTGTCAAGGGGCGTTTGATGACCTTCATCATTTTCCTGATTCCGTCATTGCCAAAATGCGGACCTTTGAAATGATTAAGATATGCCTGGGGTAAAGCGACATCGATCAAACGCAGGTTTCTCACCGCCTTCATTCCAAAGACGTTCCCCGCGATCCCACTCAGAAGCTGGACCGCGTTACCCTCCTCCCAGAGTGCAAGAGGATATGCAATTTTTACTACATTTCCTTCGATATCAAATGCTTTTGCCTCAAGACTTTTCATACGGGGCGGAAGAGTATGGGGTGTTGTCCATGTGCCTGTCGAACTTTCCGATGCAATCCTTCCCGCAGCTTCCTTACTCCGGATCCCGGCAGCAGGTTCAAAATAAAACAGGCAGATGAGGTCATCAGATTCAGGAGTGTAGTCCAGGTTAACAAATTCTTTGTACCAGTCAATTGTCATAGCTGTTCCCGTACTACCAAGGTAACCAATAGTAAAAAAAGTTCATGGTAGCAGACAAAGAGAAGACCCTTCTTAGTAGAAAATCCAAAAATAGATCAAGCGAAGAGATATCTGCGGAGATGACTGCTGATCGACAACAAGATTATCATATCAGCCGTATGAGATTTTCCCGTCCTTTTTTTATCTTTTGGATAATACCGCGTTTATGGAGGTCGTTGAGGGTTGCACTCACCGTTGATTTGGGCAGTCCCAGGTTTTTCACGATCTCCGACTGGTACTGTTCTCCACCGGTTTTTTTCAATAACTGTATAATCTTCTCTTCAATACTGATAATGTCCGTTTCAGATAACTGGACTGCCGTTTCGTCAGGGTCATCCGCTTCACGGCTACGTTTTTTTGAAATGATCACAATAACCCCCAGAATAACAAAAAAGACAACGCCCGATCCCAAAAGAACCCAAAACAAGGGAAGGCCGGATTTTTCAAAGACCAAATGGGGTTCGCCTGCCCCGAATGAACGCAGACCGTACCAGATAAGTCCGTCCTGCAACTGGTCTGGTGCAGGTTCGGCGACACTGACCGTATACCCTGAGGGATACCGGACGATGAGGGTGTTTTCTTTTGCCAGGTACAACCCACCTGCTAATGCGTCACCCATTGTAAGGTCGTTTCCTGTTGTTTTTGCAAAACCTCTCCAGCTGAACGAATAAAACACAACCCCATATCGACCCGTGGGGGAAGTCTGGATGACAGCATCACCGGCAAAATCGGCAATTTCCATGGGTCGGGAAGTAGCAGCGGCGGCCTGTGCTGCAGAATGCTGCATGAGATCCTGAAACTGGGGAAGGTAGGTTGACGATACATTATTAGCATAGGTATCAAACATTTCAACGTCGTCATCGGATGCGAGAAGCGTCCGGTACTCCACATGCCATAACGCTGTACCATCCTCCTGGATTGCAATAGCGTACGTTATTGATGATTCCGGTGGAGCAGGTGCCGCGTCTGCAATTAGAGGAAGGCAGATCAGGATCGCCATGAGAGTAACAATGCTGAACCGGGTCACATAATCCATGGATCACCTGTCTGTTGTTTATTATTGCTCAGAAGTATAAAATGTAATGAGAAATTTTGAATTAATCCTGTGATATTTTAGGGGAATTACAGGTCGCGTGACTTCTTACTCACGTCCCTTTTTTTCCGTGCTCTTCCCTGTTTTCGGGTTTGGGGGTGATTGTAGTGTTAACCGCAATCGTATCTTTTTGATTTTTCATCCTTTCCTGGTTCTCCTTTCTGTCCTGGACTAAGGTTTTGGCGTGAGTGCTGTTATTCTCAACGGCCCGGGTCGGCTCCCTGATGTCCAGACTCTCGACATTGAGGAGTGTCTTATTATCCTTTCTCATGGAACGGGTGAATTTCATTTCTGACTTCTGCTCAAATTTCTGTCCGAGTAAAAGGCTGTTGTTGTAAGCGGGGTAAGACTTGTATTATCCGGATGAGAGAGCAAAAGATTGGCAAGGACGGCCTGGTGTAAGGTGATCATTTCCTAGGCATGCAGCAGCCCGGTTTCATTTGATCCAAAGAACATTAAGGATCTTTCTGTCAGGTTCAGTTTCTGCCGGTACAGTTCCTGCACCCGTTCTGCTGAGTCGGTCCTGTCAAGATCCAGTTCCCTCCGCACTTCAGCAATGCGGAGTTGTGCATGGTCAACCTCCTTTTCTATCCTCTGAGTACTATTGAATGCTAACGTCTCATCAAGATCTTCCATGGCAACCTTCAGCCCGTATAAGGGGCTATCTGCACCGATGGGGCCGTTAAATGGCTTAATGTCATTTGAGACGAAATCCACACCCTGTACATTTGTTGAATTGTTCTCTCGCACAGCAGCTGTCCCGATACTAAAGACTAAGGCTATGAGAAATATTCCTACAAGAATAATTTGCTTTTTTCTCATATGCTGTCACATATCAGCGTGTGCCGTTGGACGAATGTAGCATTTCCGGAGGATTAGGTATGACTATGGTTCGGGAGAAACCAGATAGTCTGAACGTTCCTCAATTTCCCAGGAAATGTCCCGGATGGTTCAGAATTTAAAATGAAGCAATAATTCGCGAGATGTGATTGAAGAAAGAATTTTAGGGTACTTTCACTGGTACAGAAGTGAGAATTTTCTCGAACGCGCATACTAAGAAAATTCCTTTTTATCCTTTAGCATTAGGGAGCAAATAACTGATTTTTCTAAATCTGTTGCACCAATTCGGAAACAAAAAATGAAATGAGGAATATCCTCCAATGATCTCGCGGGCGGGAAGCGTTTTGTCTTTCCGAAAAACTAAAGGAACTGATTACGATAAAAAATCGGGATCGCCTGCCCTGCACGACGAGATGTTTTTCAATAAATAATTATAGCTGAAAGTTTACGTACTTGTTCAAGAAAGAATAGTACCATCCTGCAGAATCCCTCATGGTTGGGAAAACTTTAAAAACGTTTCTCCCTCCTGACCTTACAAAAGAGTAGACATGCCAGCAGACAAAACCCGCGCTCCAAAAGATAAGAAAGACACGGTACTTACAGCACTGCGTGCATCTGAAAAAAAATATCGTACTATTTTTGAAAATGCCAGTATACCCACCATAATAATTGAAAAAGATGCAAAAATTTCTCTGGCCAACAACAAATTCCTGCAACTGATTGGCTTCAGCCAGAAGGAAATCGAGGGAAAGAAAAAATGGACGGAATTTATCGCGCCGGAAATGGTTGACAAACTTACAAAGTTCCTTGCCGATTGCAGAGCGATGACGGAGCAGGCTCCCAGGCAATATTTTGTAAGTCTTTTGGACAGGAAAAAACAGAACCGGTACGTATCCCTTAATGCCGCTGTAATCCCAAGGACACAACGCTTAATATTATCCTTTTTCGAAGTTCCCCGTGATCCACAAAGGGAGAATGAATTCGAATACGAAAATCTGCAGATGTCCGGGGTTATCTATTATATTCCTGAGCCCACATTTGCAATTGACCGAAATGGGAGAATCGTTGCATGGAACCGGGCAATCGAGGAGTTAACCGGGATTTTAGCTGCAGACATCATTAGGAAGGGCAGCAATGAGTATGCCATTCCCTTCTTCAGGGAACGCCGGCCGATGATCATAGACCTGATCTTTGCGTCCGACCTGGATATTGAGAAGAGGGGGTATCGGGAAATTCAATGGACAGGAAATACCCTGTCCGCAGAAACAACGGTGATAACTCCAGACGGAAAATCCAAAATTATCCGCGAAATTGCCTCACCAGTTTTCAGCAGGTCCGGAGAACTTGCCGGTGCAATAGAATCGATCACCGATGTCACCACGCCAAGACAACAGGAAACCGACCTGAAGATTTCCGAGTCAAGATGCAGAACTATCCTGGAAAATACCGGTTCGGCAATTGCAATCATTGAAGAGAATGCAACAATCTCCTATATCAACCCTGAGTTTGAGAAGATCATCGGTTATGTCAGGGACGAAGTAGAAGGGAAGAAAAAGTGGACTGAGTTTGTTGCTCCAAAAGAACTGGAACGGATGCAGAAATACGAATATGAGTGTCGGATTAACCCAAAAATCGCGACGGCAAACAATGAATTCCAGTTCATCCGCTTCGATGGCCAACTGCGGTACGGATCGCTGACGATGACCCCGATTCCGGATACGGGAATGTTGATCCTGTCACTCGTCGACACCAGCGATAAGGTACAGGAAGAAGACGCTCTCCAGAGAGCTAATAAAAAACTGAATGTATTCAGCTGCATCACCCGCCATGAGATTCTGAACCATTTAACAGTCGTGAAAGGATATATCGAACTCTCAAGAGAACAGGTACGCGACCCTGCTTTCCTGCTCAGATCCTTTGATAAGGAGCTGGCAGCGGCAAATGCCATCCAGAACCTGATCACCTTCACCCGGGATTATCAGAATATTGGAATACAACCACCGGCATGGTACAACCTCACCGGGTTGATCAAAACGGCAGCTGCCAGTGTGCGTACGGGATTGATTACCCTTTCAGTCGATACCGACCGGGTAGAGATATATGCCGATCATCTGCTCGAGAGAGTATTTTTTCACCTCATTGACAATGCCGTCCGTTATGGCAGGCAGATCAAGAACATCAGGTTCTTCTGTGAGGAGTCATTTGAAGAACTGCTCGTGATCTGTGAGGATGATGGGATAGGTATCCCACCCGATGCAAAAGAGAAGACATTCAACCGCCAGTTTTTCCAGAATACGGGTCTTGATATGTACCTGTCACGGCAGATCCTGTCCATTACCGATATGACCATACAGGAGACAGGGATATATGGCACCGGTGCACGTTTTGAAATACGGGTACCCAAAGGGGCATACCGGTTCATCAGCTCCTCATGAAATAAATACCCCTGATTTCGATGCACTGCAAAAGAGGCAAATTCCGGAACAAACCGGGATAAATAGGGTAATCCAGCCTGACAATCATCCGGGTTATTTTTACCGTAAGCATTTAGGCGGGCTCATCCATTCCTGTATGTTCTGGGACGCTCCAGCAGATCCAGCGCGAAGAAAAGAAAATTTCCTACCAGATTATTATCCTATTATTTACAAATAATATGATGTTTAACAGGAGCGCGAGAACTTTATGCAAGAGGTGGAACAGGATGCACATGAAAAACCCGGAACACGAATTCCGGGAAAAAAGATTTCGATTTTAGCAGGTGTTATTGTTGCAGTAATAATTATTGCAGTCATCTCAGCTTACATAGTTTTTCAGTTACCAGGAAACAGCGAAAACTCAGTGAGCCCGGCAGCAACAAATTCTGCCTTACAACATCAGGTCTCTACTATACAACATCCCACAGAGTCTCAAACAATCCAGCAGCCCGGTACGTATGCAGTGAAAGAAACATTAAAAATACCAGTCGATTTTGTGCTCCAGCCCGGAGAACAGACTAGTTGCGGACTGACCTGCCGACAACTGGTTGCAACGATTACTAATACCGGGTACGAGACGGCCCACAATGTCTGTATTACTGTTGCGCTTCATAACAGCAGAACTGAGGTCATTAACCTGAATGGCAATCCCTTTATCAGACAATGCATTGGGAATATCTCAGGGGGACAGGCTAAAACCGAACCGATAACCGTTAATGCTGATTGTGGTGCATTTGCCACCAAATGCGTCGGGGAAACGCTGACTCTGCAGACACAGGTATCATCAGATGAAAAAACGATTCAGTTCCCGGATCAGCTGATAGCAGTGTAAGTTCGTCTGACTATATACCTGCTAAAGCAGGTGCATCGAGGTGTATGCCGGAAAACCCGGACTTTATTTTTAGGAAATACAGACTGGCGATGATGAATCTCCCCCGCACCTTTCTTAATAGCCGGGTTCATTGGAAAAGGACAGGCAAATCAGTTCCCGATCTTTTTCAAGCCCATAATTTTCTTCAGGGTTATTTCCGGTTCTTAAATGTCAGGGCAGTAGACTCTGCAGTTCCGGGTATTCACCATATACTTTCAGATTACACCTCCTTTACACCAGTATGCAGGGAATGCGGTCTGTAGTCTCTTTGAGACCTTTTTCTTGAATTCCCGAATTATGATCTCTCTCGTTGTATATCTTACATAAACAGATGCGATATCCGCACAAAGGTTGCCAGGTAGTGGATTAAATGAGGCGGTTGGATAAAAAGGACCTGCTGATCGTTCCCCAACATCCATTATTTAATTGGGTAAGATAACTCTGGTACTATAGCATGAAAATTGCCGCATTCCAGCATACATCCAGTGAACCCCTTGGGTTTTTTAAATCTTTTTTTACTGAAAAGAACATTCCTTTTGAGTATATCCGGCTGTATGAAACAAATGAAGTTCCAAAAACTGACGCTACCCATTTCATCTTCCTTGGCGGATCGATGAGCGTGAACGACGAACTGGAGTACCCGTTCCTGAAAGAAGAGAAGGAGTTTATACGGAGAGCCGTTAAGAACAAAAACCGGATTCTTGGCATCTGTCTTGGTGCCCAACTGATCGCTTCAGCATTAGGGGCGAATGTGTATAAATACATACAGGAGACAGGCTGGCGCCAGATCCTGCTTGAACCCGTTCAGGGAGGAGTCTTCTCAACATTTCCGGATCGTTTTTTTGCGTTCCAGCTCCATGGGGAAACCTTCGATTTGCCGTTTAGAGGCAAACTTCTTTGTAGTGGTAAGAGAGTAAAAAATCAGGCATTCTTGTACAAGAACGCACTCGGGTTGCAGTTCCACCTTGAACTTACGGAGGAGATTCTACGGGACTGGATCAGAGATCTCAGACGCCCACAGCGAGAAAAAATTCTCCGCGAGACCCCACCGTATCTCGCAGAAAGCAACCGTCTCTGTCATTTGGTAGCAGAGGACTTTACCAGTCAATGAAAAATTAATTTTGGAGTAGCCCAGAGAAAATACATCCCTGAAAAAATATGGGGGCAGATCTAATCCTTTTAGTTTTTGCCTTCGGGAAAGGGAGTAGTGGGCAGGTTCGTATGAATGTGACCGGCAAAGAACCCGTCAATAAGGCTATGGGGATGCGGGCGATTCATTCTTTTGTTGCCGGAACAATACGGTAAGGAAGAATTATGGGTGACCAGAAAAAACAGGCAGAACCTAAAATCAGTCAGGGCTCTTTTCTGACCGACCCCCCGTTTTATCTTGCAGAGTTTGAAAAATCTTACCGCTATATCATTGATGAATACAAAGTCCCCCAAAAAGATATTGCAATTTTTATGCCGTGTGCTGTCCGGAAACCCTATAGTAAAAGCCCAAGTCACCAGCTTATCAGATCGATATTAGCACAGGTATTAGATCCGTCTCGCTACCATGTAATAATTTTTGGAACCTGTGGCATTATCCCGGCTGAACTTGAAGAGATGTATCCCTATGCTCATTACCATTATATGCTCGGAAAATGCAAAGACCAGAAAGTTCTGGATGATTTTCTCCGCATAGAAACGGAGCGGATTGCAGGCTACCTGAACAAGACACGATGCGTATACAAATATCGTATCGGGTATTGTATCGGTCTCTTTCGCGAGGCTCTTATACGGGGTTCGACGCAAGCTGAAGTACCAATCGATATAATCCTTCCAACCCGGGACATGATCGATAAAGTCATCGAAGAAGGCGATTGCATTTTTGAGGAGGGCAGTCTCTCAATGGATGAATATCTGGGAGAGTTCTGTGACGAGCTTATCCGGTTCAGGAATTCACTTCCAGCAGCGAGTGAATAGGTTTTTAAAATACTATTGTACGGTTACGATTCGATGAGGGATCCTTCCAACCGATATGTTCATATGTTGTGATGTTAAAGTGCGATACGCGCACATGACCGATGAAGCAACACGGATCCCAGCATTCATGCAGCAGATGGCAGCTATCATAACAAAATCTGTCATCTTGCTGGACCGGCTTCAGATGGAAGTTTTTTTCCAGGAAATGATTTCTGCAAAGAGAGTGTATGTAGCGGGTGCAGGGCGCTCAGGATTGATTGCCAAGGCATTCGGGTTACGGCTGATGCATCTCGGTTACAATACCTATGTGGTCGGGGAGACTATTACGCCGGCATTTCTTCCGGACGATACACTGGTGATGTTCTCGGGATCTGGTGAGACACACTCGATGGCATCCATCTGTGGGACCGCAAAGGAACTTGGGGGAAAGGTCTGTCTTATTACGGCGTCTCCGGACTCTAAAATGAGCAGGATGGCAGATTGTGTCGTGAATCTGGGGGACATTACCGGGTATTATCACAAAGATAAGAATTCGTTTGAAATCCGGCAATTGACTGGCGATTACCGATCAGTCACGTCCGCCTTCGCTCCATTAGGTACGATGTTTGAAACACTCGCACTGGTCTTTTCTGACGCAGTCATTTCCGCACTGATGGAGGCAAAACAGGCAGAGATCCATGATATGCAGGACAGACTTACGAATGTCGAGTAACTCCGGGATGACCTCATGGGGTAAAAATCAAAAAAATTATCCGTCTATTCAGCCATGAACTATATTCGCCTTGAGGGATGAGTGACAATCAACCGGCAGGAGCTGATATCAGGAAGTGCTGGTTCCCGGGCACTAGGCACACCCAGGTATAAGGAGGACCGGCAGATCTTCTGCACGCCCATTGCAACTGTATGCCGAGGTGAAAAAAATCTTGTCCAGGTGATCCCAAATATCCTTATGATATCCCAAAACTGATAGGGTGGTATTGGTAAATCTGTATGACCCTCTATCGCTGCAATGTCTGTAATGTATTCGAGTATGAACCTGAACGCGGAAACTCGCTCACCAAAATCCCCCCCGGCACTGAACCGGCAGATTTCCCGTCCGACTGGGCCTGCCCGATCTGCGGATCCGACTGGACTCATCTTAAACCTGTCCTGAAGGCCCAGGCCCCTCAATCCGTGCGTACAATCACATCTCCCGCGTACAGTGTATCTGAAGATTATTCTGTATCCGATGAACGTTCAGAGGCCGGGAGCGGGTATCTTGCCGAATGGGAACGCCCATCTGACGACCTTGAAGACTACATGGCAGATATCCACACTATGGCAGTGACCGGGGAATCAATCATCGAACCGATGCGGACAAAAAAACCGGTTATCTCCTGGGACGATATCCTGATCAAAGGTGCCCAGATTGCCAGAATTCCTCTGAACAAAGAGACTGCAGTCAATACCCGGACAATGATCGGACCTAAAGCACGCTATCCGCTCGTGATTGAAACTCCTGTGTATGTAACCCACATGTCGTTTGGGGCACTTTCAAAGGAGGTTAAAATTGCAATTGCAAAAGGAACAGCTGCAGTGAAGACCGCCATGGGATCCGGAGAAGGGGGTATGCTCCCGGAGTCCCGCCAGTTTGCTTTTAAATACATCCTTGAATACGTGCCGAACAGGTACAGCATCACTGAAGAGAACCTGATATCCGCAGATGCAATTGAGATCAAGCTCGGGCAGTCTGCAGAACCCGGGATGGGCGCCCGGCTGCCGGCAGAAAAGGTAACAGCGGAAATAGCACAAATCCGGGGGTACCCGGTAGGCAAGGATATTATCAGCCCGGCTGCATACGACGATATCAAAAACAAGGAAGACTTAAAAAAGAAGGTGAAATGGCTCCGGGAAACATCCGGAGGAAAACCAATTGGTATAAAGATTGCTGCCGGCGACATTGAAGAGGATCTGACTGCGGTGGTATATGCAGGACCTGACTTCATCACCATAGATGGGCGGCCGGGTGCGACCGGGGCAGCCTTGAAATATATCAAAGCTGCAACATCTGTCCCTACCATTTTTGCCTTGTACCGTGCAAGAAAATACTTGGATAAGAATAACATCAGGGACATCTCCGTCGTAATAACCGGAGGCTTGCGGATCTCATCGGATTTTGCGAAAGCGCTTTGCCTGGGAGCCGATGCAATCGCAATCGGAACTGCCGCGCTTATGGCCTGTGCCTGCCAGCAATACCGCATCTGCGATACCGGGAACTGCCCGGTGGGGGTGACTACCCAGAAACCAGAACTGCGTGAACGTTTAAAACCCGATTTATCAGCAAAAAGGCTTGAAAATTACCTGAGTGTATCAACAGAAGAGCTCAGGGATTTTGCGCGGCTGACAGGCAATAATGATGTCCATGATCTGAGTATCAAAAATATCTGCACGACAAACTCAGAGGTCTCGGACCATACAGAAATCCCCCACGTATAAATGGTAGAAGTATTTTGGAAATAGGAAATTGTCAACCGGATTGCATTACAGGATGGAAACAAACCTGTAAAAATCTGTCTTGAAAAGGTGATACTGAGGTACATATAAAAAGCAAAAAAGAAATTGCCATTCCGACTTCAAATATCACCCCAGAAAATCAGGACTGAAACGCAGCCCTTAGACATAGCAAACGCGGGTAAATACTGGTTACGGGATCCACATTATGCCTCTTGCCGCAAAAGGAATAAAGGGTCAGAACCGTCTCGGGTCGGTCTCTACATCCACGATAACCGGTCGATGATAGGACATCGCAGTGAGGAGTGCAGGCCTGAGTTCTTCAGGATAACTGACATGGATCCCGATCCCCCCGCACACTTCAGCATACCGGGCAAAGTTTGGGTTGAGCAGGTCGGTTGCATAGTTCGGGTAATTCTCCATCATCTGTTCAACCTGGATCATACCCAGCTGATGGTTATTCAGCACGACAACAACCATCGGAAGATCGTATTTTACAGCAGTCACAAAATCCGCCATTGCCATGGAAAAACCCCCGTCACCGGTGATACAGAAAACGATTCTGTCGGGATAGGCAATTTTTGCAGCGATTGCCCCTGGGAAACCACATCCCATGGTCGCAAGGTAACCCGACATCGAAAACCGCTGCTGTTTTATACGGAAGTTCCTGCCAAACCACCACTGGTTCTCTCCTACATCAAGCGATATCACCGCATTGGCAGGGATCACATCTGAGAGTACCTTCATGATAAATGGAGGGCGGAGCGGCGCTGCGCTGCTGTCCGCTTCCTTGTCGCGTAGCATATCCCATTCTTTTTTTATGTCAGCGAGGCGTTCTCTGATTGACCCATCTTCCCTTTCGTGGAGCAGAGGAAGGAGACCTGGAAGCACCAGCCTGCAGTTTCCCCAGAGTCCGACTGACTGTCGGTTTTTCCCGAGTTTGATCGGGTCTATATCAACCTGGACAAGAGGTTTTTCCTCCGGGATATTGGTAAATTTTGAGAAACCTACCCCAAAAGTGATAATAAGATCGGCTTCGTTTACAAGGGTGCGTGCCTGGGGGGACCCGACATTTCCTAAAATACTGACTACATACGGGTTGTCTTCCGCGAGGATCCCTTTTGCCCGGAAAGTGGTAAGGATCGGTGCCTTGATCTTCTCTGCGATAGCAAGAACGGCATGGCCGTCAGGGAACGCTCCCCAGCCGGCAAGGATAACCGGGTTATTAGCATTGTTTATCGCAGCGGCAGCAGTGTTCATAAGATCATCGGATGGAAGGATATCGGGACTGCTGATGCAGGACTCGCGGGTACAGTACCGCGAATCCAGCAGTTGTTTCTGGATATCATTGGGGACTGATATCTGGGCGACACCCCGATGGATGATCGCATACTTGAGGGCACGGGTCAGCAGCAGTACTGCCTTGTTCTTCTCATAAACGGTATTATTATAGACGGTAATCGGGCGAAAGAATGAGTCCTGGTCTATCTCCTGAATGCCCCCGGGACCGGTGTACTGGGTCTCCACCTGCCCGTTCAGGGAGAGGACCTGTGCATGATCTTCCTTTGCATCATAGAGCCCGGTGGCAAGGTTGGTTGCACCCGGGCCAGCGATCGTTAAGCACGCGGCAATCTTTCCGGTTAATTTATTATATGCCGATGCAGCCATTGCCGCATTTTCCTCATGCCGGACTACAATATACCGGATATTGGGATTTTTCCGGATCGCATCAACAATACCGAGCGATGATGTACCGGGAAGACCGAATACCAGGTTTACCCCCCATGCGACCAGTTCAGCCACCATCACGTCAGAAACGGTCGTTGCCGAACCTGCATGGATGTCTTCAGCAGGCAGCTTGCGAAACGCCTCTTTTCCTGCACCGCAGACCGGGCATGTCCAGGTAACAGGTAGGTTATCAAAAGGAGTACCAGAGGGTGTTCCCGCTTTCGGATCTCCTGATGTTTCATCGTAGATATACCCGCATACGTTGCATTTCCATAGAGCCATATGCTTCCCTTCCCAAATGACCAAATATAATTACTTTCACCTAGATGAAAGATATCTTCCGGTTAAAGTCATACTGAGCTGGACGATTATTCATCCATACCCCCATTATTTCTGTTCAAATATCAAAAAAGCAGCCGGAGATGAGATTTGATATCATAGGAAATAACAGGTTGATGGGGATTAATATGGAAGATCGCTGGTCGCTGCCGGATCTGACAGGCGCCATGCAATGGTGCGGGGGAAGAACCAGGCAACACATCCGTTGTACACTTGCCGTGATTGCAGAATTTGCACGGAATCCCGAAGAGGCACAACAAGCTCTGATGCTGCATCTCGCGGGGATCCGTTTGGCCGGAGAACAGTCGACCGGTATCTCCTTTTCCATAAAACCGTCCGCGATCGGGATGCTCTTTGATCATGGGGAATATGTCAGGAATATATCGCTCCTCTTTCATGAAGCACGGGATTGGGGGGTGCCGTTCGAGATTGATATGGAAGGCCGTCCTCTTGTAGAAGATACCCTACGGTCAGCTCTTGAACTCGCTAGTGAGGGAGGACCGGTAACCCTTGCCCTGCAGGCATACCTTGATCGCACATCCCGGGACCTGACTGTATGTATGAACGCAGGAATCACCGTACGTCTTGTCAAGGGTGCATACCTTGGGGATACCGATGACTTTACCACCATCCAGAAGCAGTTCAGGACGCATGCAGAGAACCTCATCTCAACGGGCAATTCATTTTCTGCCGCAACCCATGATCCCGTACTGATCGAGTGGCTCAGGGAAGAGATGCATGATCATAAAAATCTCATTGAATTCGCCTTTTTGAAAGGACTTGCAGAACGCACGAAAATGGAAATGGCAGAAGACGGGTGGAAGGTTGCAGAATATGTCCCGTACGGACCAGGAGGGCAGGCATACATCCAACGACGGGAACAATACCTTACAGTCCTTGAACGGCTTGGCAGGTCGCCTGTCCCGTGAAATCATATCAGTTTTTTACAGATCCTGGTCACCATCCACACTCTTTCCGATCTGAGCAGAAATACGGCATGGTAATACAGTGAGTGTCGCAACAAGGCGGATTAAAAAGAGATGGTTCGCTGGTAAAAATCTTATCGTATATGCGTTTGCGCCTGTTCCCGCATATACGAAAGAAGGTAATAGGGACCCCCGATACCTTTACCCGTGGAACCGCTCGCCTTCCAACCGCAAAAGGACTGAGTCCCCGGCCATGCACCAGTAGTCGCCCCTCCACGCCTATTTGCATAGGTAACACCTGACTGGATGGTGTCAAAAAAATATGCAATCTCTTCGTCGCTATCAGAGAAGATGCCGGCAGTCAACCCGTATTCCGTAGCATTAGCTTCCTCAAGCGCCTCGGCAAGGGTTTGGAACGTATCGATAATGAGGAGTGGTACGAACAGCTCCTGCCGTACCAGCGGGTGTCCTCTCGTCAGGCCACTGGCAAGGGTGGGCTCCACATAATGCCCGTACGAGAATATACCACCTCTGAGCACATTTCCTCCGGTGATGATCCGCCCCCCATCCTTTTTTACCATCTCAACAGATTCTCTGAATGTCTGGACTGCTCCTGTATTGATCAAAGGACTGATGAACGTCTCTTTCTCCCGGGGATCACCCGTAACAAGGCTCTCCACCTGTCTGCGGAGTTGGGTAATGAACCTATCTGCAACCGACTCGTGGACATAGACGCGGGATGCAGCACTGCACTTTTGTCCACTGAATCCAAATGCAGCCTTGAAAACTCCTTCAACTGCTTTATCAAGATCAGCATGCTGGGTCACAATGACCGGGTTCTTGCTCCCCATTTCGAAAATCACCGGTTTAATAGAGTGTTGTCTGGCAGCAAACGTGCGATGGAGCCGCATACCGGAGGTTCTGGAGCCGGTGAATGCGATACCGGCAATATCCGGGTGAGCGGTGATAATATCGCCAAACTGAGTACCAGGCCCGGTGATATACTGGATTGCATCCGGTGGCACTCCTGCAGCAATAAATGCATAAAATAGTTTCAGGACTGAAAAGGGCGCAATACTGGTCGGTTTGAGGACGATTGTATTTCCCGTGATCAGCGCTGCTCCCGACATACCGGTGGCAAGGGAAAGTGGGAAATTAAACGGGGAAATGACCGCCCAGACCCCGTACGGCCGCATGACACTCCGGCTCTCTGCCAGCATATTTTCGGGACGGGTGGAAATGACAAAACCCTTCAGCTTTTTGTAGATCTCCACATGGTAACGGAGCATGTCGATGGCTTCCCCAACTTCAGCGACTGCCTCGTAACGGGTCTTACCGGACTCATAGGTAATAAGCGCTGAAAGGAGAAATTTTTGTGAATCAAGGATGTCTGCGGTTTTCTGAATGATCCTGGCGCGTTCGTTCCAATCCCGGTCCTGCCATGCAGGAAATCCATCGTTTGCAGTTGTAATAGCTGATCTAATCTGGAGAGATGTTGCAGTCTGGAATTTTCCGACAACAATCCGTCGATCAATCGGAGAGTGGACCTCGAATTCCGGTGCAGAAAATATCTCGCTGCTGCCGATGATAATCGGGTGGGAACGGCCAAGCTCGGGCTGGATCCGGTCCAGTGCTTTTTCGTATCTGGCATGGAAAGTATCATCTGCAAGAAGATCAACATAGGTCAGTTTTTTTCCTTTTTTCATCAAAAACATCCTGTATATCCTGATCTGTTAAATAGCAGCTGCCTCACAGGAACGGTCGAGGATGGAGATGCCGGTAAAAAATACAGGTACCGGTTTCCCTCCATATCCCGAGGAATTGAGACCCTTTTTACACAACCGATCACGAGTAAAAGGTCTTATTATGGGAATATTCCCTCGTCCACAGGTTTAAGTTAGGATCGGATGTGGCAATCATCATAGGAGGATAAGTAACAGCAGGCTCCGGAACGCTTATGTGTATGCCGAACCGTATCGGGCTGTGGCGTGAAGAAGTAGTCCGCACAGAAGAACGCAGACAGAATGCACTTGCAACAAATAAGACATTCCCAGACACACCTTGCTTTTATCAGACATATATCGTTATTTTATCAATAGTCCATACTAACCAGTTCTTTCATAACTTCCCGATCATCCAGGTCATACCAGTGTTCATATGCATCGGCAACAGCAAACCGCTGGCTGCTCCTAATGTTCAGGCAGATCAGCTGATCCACTTCTGCGGCAACAAGTTCAGCTGAAGAGGCAGATGCGGTAGGTACCGAGATGATAATGCGTGCTGGATGAGAGGTACGGATGCTCATTATCGCAGCCAGCATGGTGAACCCGGATGCAAGCCCGTCATCAACCAGAATGGGTGTTTTTCCTGCAAGATCGGGAAACGGTCTTCCGCCGGTAAATTGGGCAATCCGATCATGCACATTTTTCCTGGTCAAAGCGACAGCAGCATCGACCTCATCCTGAGATAGTCCGAGTGATGCACGTAACCGTTCGTTGATCAATACCTGCCCGTCCCAGGTTATTGCACCAAAACCTGCTTCAGTGTTGCCGGGGATCTGTATTTTTCTCACAATTGCAAGCTCAAACGGTGCTCCAAGCACCAGTGCAATTTCCTTTCCAACAGGAACACCCCCAGCCGGAATGGCAACGACTACCAGGTCAGGATATTTCAAACGCGGTCTGATAAATGCGCCCAGTTGCTTTCCCGCGTCTTGCCGATTGGAGAAGACAAATCTTCGTTCGCGGAACCGGGGATTATCGAGAATTTTTCCCATACACGGATGCTCGGGCTTTCATGTTATATAACCATTCTTATGGCTGATCAGGAGCAGCGAGATATTCATGGATGGAGGTCAGGCGGTACAATAAAATTTTGCATATTTAAGGAACGAATCGACCAACATTGAGCCATATATTGAGGGGACGTCTGGAGTTGAAGCCAACCTTAACGTGGCGTAGGAAATCCTTATTGCTCATCCAGGTCTGGCAAAAGGAACTGTCACAGTAACAAGACAGGCAACTAAACAAAAGTTAAAATATTTTTTCTTGGATGCCCGGCATTCCTTTCATTTCTGATAAATTACTCATGAGCTGTTCAGATCGGTGTTGCATCTATCTCCTTGGGAAGCAGCTGCCTGAGAAGGATATCCGGTACCTGCTGCGAAGTATGAACTGCCATATCGAAGTATGCCCGGTTGTCCCGCTCACCTTTGTATTTCAGGTTTATCTGGAAGTGGGTATCGAGAAGAGTAATTACGCGCAGCGTCGTGATCACTGCACGCCGTTCCGAAATGACTCTGTCCTCGCCCACCACCATATTCTGCTTATCGCCATCGATATCGGTTATAATCAAACCTTGGTTCGAGAGCACGATGATATGCGTGTTCCCGATGGTAATTGTCTGGCCTTCGGGGAACGAAACACCATAATTGGTTGTAAAGGGCATAGAAAGCCCCGGCGCCACATTTGATACCGTCACATTCAGCGTCAGGAGGGCTGCAGCAATGAGAATAATCACAAGCAGTAGGATACCGAGAATGATTTTTACGCCACTCCCCCTGCCCTTTGACTTTTGTTGTGCGTGTTCCTGTTCCAGTCCCTCTTTTCGTGCCTGTTCTTTTGCCTTTTCAAGCTCCCGTTGCTTCTGCTTTTCTTCTTCCTGACCCTTTTTCCGGGCTTCTTCCACGGCTCGTTCATCATCTCGTGAAGTAAGATCTGCCATACAAATCACCAAATTTTCCTAGAGATTTTTTCCTCATTCATGTTGAATACATCACTCTATATCCCCGACATGACATTTTTGGTGATGTCATGGAGAGATCATCTTAAGAGTATTACTCATATCCGAGCAATCGGGTATATAGCAGGACATCTATAAAAATCTTATCGGGTATTACAGGATTTATAACGACAAAGAATCCCTGCTCTGCATCATGAAGCAGGTGAGTAAAAACTTGTAAAAAAAATTTTGAAAAATTATGGCAGGGATATTAAAAAGGTAATCGATCTCCCCGTGACGTAAAACGAGAAACGGGGGAAGGATCAGAGCGTAATCCCCAGCAGGCTGAGTATAATCAGAAGGATTGCTCCCGGTAAACCGGCGAGGGCACAGATGATGACAGTTATCCAGTCAAATCCGATATCGGGTTTTCCGGCATATTGCATAAGGTGAAAGAAATTCACGATGAACAACGTGATAAGACCGATAATGGCGTTTATTACCAGGTGTCCAATGTTTTTGATGACATAGAATGCAATAGCTAAGAAGATAATAATGACCAGAATAAGAATTGCTATGCCAAGAAGTGCCATAGATACTCAATGTCCTTAATAATTATATAAAGCCGCAGTTTTCCTTGGGGGAGAGAGATTTCGTTCAGGCAAAAGACACTGTTTTCCCCGGTTTATTCTTGGAGGAGTTGTTGCCGTCCCGGTGCGATGCAGAATTGTGAGAATCACAAAAACCTGCAGGATCGGGGGGAAATAATCTCTCATACACTACCCACACCTGTAGATGCGATTTGATCCTTAAAAAAATCCCCGATGCGAAGTCAACCTGCATAGAGTTTAATATCATTTGGGCATTAATTCACATTTATGGAAACTTCCCTGATTACCGACGATGTGAAACTGGGGCTCCTCATCATTGCAATTTTTATCGTAGCGATTATTGCGTTCTGGCCTCTCATGACCGTGTTCATATGGGCGGTCGCAATTGCAGTCGCACTTTTGCCGATCCATCAACGTCTCTCCCGTATCGTAAAGCCTTCGGCGTCGGCCACGTTTATCACCGTCTGGGTCCTTCTTCTCATTCTTCTGGTAATGTCGCTGGCAGCAAGTGTACTGATCAATAACGAGAAGCATATCGGGGATATGGCGCTGTCAATGATAACCGGTTTAAAAAATACCGGGTTATCTAGTTTCCTGCCATCATTTACCGAGGCCCAACTTTCGAATTTTGACCAGACCCTTAAAGACCTTATTATAAAAACGGTCCTGTCCCTGACAGGCAATATCATGCAGACACTTCTCTCGATCATCATTTTCTTCCTCTCGTTGTCGATGCTGCTCTATTATGGTGAATATATCTGGGATACGATAACAACCGCCCTGTCCCCAAGACTGTTGGACGCTGTAAACAAGTTGTCCGAAATTTCCGAAAACACCATTTATGCCCTTATTATCGTCCAGATTTCAGCCGCTATAATCTCGTTTATCCTTGCAATCCCGTTCTTCTACTTTTTGGGCTATGGGAACGTACTCCTGTTTTCAACCATGGTCGGATTTGCCATGCTGATCCCCCTCATCGGTGCCCAGATTATGATTCTTATCCTGGCGCTCTATTTCCTGAGCCTTGGCGATATGAGGGGAGTCATCGCAATGCTGTTCGTGGGGTATCCTCTGCTGAGCGGGTGGATTGATTTCTATTACCGCCCGATGATGATGGGAAAAAGGGTTGCTGTACATCCAGTCATTATGATGATAGGGATTTTTGCCGGTGTGCCGTTCATGGGTATCGTCGGTTTCATTATCGGCCCGGTGCTCATTGCGCTCGTGGTGATAGGTGCAAAATTACTCGCAAAGGAGTATTGCGACCCTGATTTATAACCTCCAGTCCTGATTTTTTAAGATAGGGATGACAATGGTTTCGCCTCCGGAACAACAGGAAACCGGTTTTACCATTGCGCAGACAGGTTCGCAGGATTGTATATCAAGCGGGGTTGACATTTTCACAGTCTGAATGAGCATTGAACCCGGAAGCTCGTGGCAATGTAACGGGAAATCATCAGATTTAAAAAACAAACATCGATAAGATTTTTATATAGTATCCCGACAAATAACTCGCTTACTCTGATATGGAAATTCTGGTATTTTCAAAGATGCACTCTCTGAAACCATCATGAAAATCATCATATCAGGAGCCACATGGGAGGGATTGAACATTATGGCAGAGGATACTATAGACCGTATGGTAAACAAGACTGTGGCGGGAGCTGATACTATGAAGCTCAAGACAGCCGATGCACTGGAGGAAGCTGCGCGTAAGCTACGGAGTGCGGACATGTCGGTGCACGGCGATGAAGTCAAGCATGTTCTCCATGATGCTGAGGAACGGATTCACCAGTTCAAGGAAGAAGCTGGTGTAAAATATCACGAAATGGAGGCCGAATACCATAAAAAAGTGGAACCGGTCGAGACTATCATCAGCGATCACCCAATCCCCGCCGTGCTGGTGGCGATGGGTGTCGGTTTTCTCTTCGGTATGTTGATCTGCAAATCCCACGACTGACGGGGGATCGCATGGAAGAAACAGCCTGCGATGAGGAATTATCGATAGAATCGGAGTTTGCCGCTACGATAAAGTACATCGATCTCTACCTTCGCCAGAAGACGGACCTGTTCCTCCAGCATTATGTATTCGAACCATTTGACTTTCTTGCAAAGAAGCTCGTGTATCTGTCGGTACTGGTCACTTTGCTGGTGGCAGGTACACTGGTTCTGCTGGCGGGTGTGATCCTTCTCATCGCAACAGTAGTACCGCTCTGGGCAGCCCTGCTTATCACGGGATTCATCATCTTTCTCGTGGGAGGCATAATCGCGTACGAGCTCTTCTCGAATAAGATCATCCTGCAGACCCCGACGGCAATGGAGATGATGAACCGTGGAAAAACGTAGGCAGGTAACCGAAGAAGACATCCTCATGACCGAGGCAATGATCGCGAGGTCTTATAGACGGTTGAAACAGTCGGTTTCCCGGGCTCCTTCCCAGGCCATCAGCTCTGCCGGTGAGACAGTCAGGAAGCACCCAGTTGCAGCAGCAGCTGTAGCGGTCGGGGCCGGAATAACCCTCTACGGGCTTTTCAGGCTGATGACACGGCGCGGGGCTTCCAGAGAGAGCATTGCTGGCAGCAGAGAGCAAAAGTCCCGGACAGACATGAAAATGGAGATTCTTTCGATGATCCTTCCCATAGTCACTCCTTATATCACCGGCTATCTTGAGAAATACATGGGAAGGATATTTTCCGGAGATCGGAATTAACATGCACAACAAATTGGGATTATTGAATCTGGGAATATGCAGAACTGGTATGAAATGATTATTTTTTGCGGCGGAAACTGCCATACAGGATGAATTATATTATTAGGACAAACAATCTTTTTTGACGTATCACGGAATTTTTGTACCCCATAAGGTATGTTCATAGCGTTGCGCAGTTTCGCTCCCCCGGGTGCAGAAAAAGGAATGTTTCAACCCCGTCTCTTTTGCGACCATACAGGTATCACAGATACAGGTTCTCTCAAAATCGATACAGAAGAAACTCCTGCCGGTAAAACAGTAAAACCATTCGTGTTTGCTCATTGCACAGGTGTTATGGTTGGGGCACACCGGGCAGATGCACATATTGCGGTACTTTGCCATTACCTGAGCTTGCTCGAATGGCGCTAATGCCCGGATTTCCTGCAACTTTTGTTTAAAGGGATCCATACGATTCAACCAGTCCTAAGGTCCTTTTATGTTATGACTTTGTATTAGTTTAAAAAATTTCATCATTTCTGCAATTGTATCAGCCTGTTTATTCAGCCTGGCTCATATCAGATATTGTGTGCAACCATTGACGGTTGCGCAACAAATTCACCCGCACCTCAGGTAACCATTTCGTCACCGCAGAACGGTGCAACCATAACCGGCGGAGACGTGCAGGTGAATGCACAGGTCAGTAATTTCATCATGGTGGACAAACAGGGTCTGGCAAGTGTCGCCGGTGAGGGACATCTCCATTTCTATATGGATGTCACTCTAATACCCAGCGACCTGCCATACCTGCCATCCCGGCTGATGATGACTATGACCGATTCCTACCGCGGAGTAGCAATGACATCGGTCCGGGGATGGATGTTAAACCCGGAAAAATGTCAGGAATAATTTGCACAACTAACCCATAATCATTCACAGACAGGAACCAGCTTCCTCTTCAGCTTATCCTCAATATCGAGGTACAGCATTTCTACTACATTATTTGCCATCCCCTTGACTTTCAGGGTGACAAGAGGGTCATTTTTAAGATATTCCGTATCGGTATCCGTGTTAAACTGCGCTCCATGGGTACGGTAGGATACACCGAAGGGGGCAAGGACATATCCCATCTGCTGGAAGTACAGGAAGATGTCCATGGCGGTCTTTGTAGCCCCGTCTTCATGCCCGGCGACAGTGATTCCTACGATCTTGCCTTCCGTCAGTCCCGGTTTTTTTAACAGGTAAAGGTTCTGGATACAGTTCAGACGGTCAAGAAAATCCTTGAGCCGTGCCGCCATATTATTCCAGTTTATCGGAGATGCAACGATGACCGCCTTTGAGGCGATGATCATGTCGTGGAATGCTGGCATATCATCAAGCTGATTCCGGCAGGGGTACCTGCAGGCATTGTCCCGCATACTGTAGCAGCACCAGCAATGATTAATGGAAAATTCATTGAGATTATAACGTCGGTAAGTGATGCCCTTTTCTTTGAGCACCTCCTCGATGAGGTCAACCATGTACCCTGTGTTGTTCGCCCGGTGATTGCTGCCGTTGACGAGGAGGACATCGAACTTCTCCCCATCAAACCTGAGTTTCTTTTTGTCTTTAATTTCTTCAAATTCCCGGTAAGTACTGGCGCATTGAGGGCATTCCTCCGGGGGCCTCTCCCCTCGGTAAGTATACCCGCACACGTGGCATTTCCAGACATTACCTGGGGACGAGCTGGTCAGTTTCGGTTCCTCTGGTGCAATAATAGACATGAGAAAATCCCTCCGCTTCAAGTACCGGGCATCCCGGACAGAGACACCCCTGTTCTTCTTTTATACAGCTGCTTTTCCCGGTTGTCGCAAGACAAAATGCGATCTCTTCTTTACAGTCCACAAAACTCGGGCACATCTGACAGATACAAAGCTCCGTTGCCTGTTTCCTTTCCACGTTCTCTCCCTCCCATCCCTTTAACATCAGCAATTTGCCTGTATCTAAAGGGAATTGCATGCATGAAAAAATGGATATAAAAAATTATACATCAATGAAAAGTTCCCCATTCTCCACCGTTACGGTATAGGAAGGTTCCGGGTTCTTTGCCGGGCCTTTCACCACCGCCCCGGTCACGATGTTAAACATCGATCCATGGCACGGGCATCGGACGGTTTCGCCTTCGAGTTTACCGCCGGAAAGTTTGCACCCCCTATGTGTGCACTTGTTCCCGATCGCAAAAATTTTTGAGCCTGTTTGTATTATCAGGATCTCTTTTCCATCGACCACCACGCCTTTCAATGGGGAGTATTCAAGATCTTTAACCGCGCCGATTTTTTTTGCCGTCATGAAAACCTCAATTCTAGAACATTGTGGGAAATTGTTTCACGATACCGTCCGATAACGCGTCTGACATTGTCAGGATGTGAGTATATACAGCATCCCATGCCTGAACGTCTGCCGTATAGTTCATGGTATATCGGGCCACCAGTTCGTTTTTGGTCGTGGACAGGTGCATGTACATTAGATTCTGGAGTGTCGGGAGCAGCCAGTTGGGATTCGCACCTGCCAGGAATGTTGAGATATCATCTGCATTCTTGGTCCACAGTGCTTCGTCTATAGCCTGTGCGGAAGAATTTTTGGCCTTTACATCATTGATGATGGCAACAGCGGTATAGATGTGTGTTTTTAATAGCCCGGTCAGTTGTGTTCCGGCAGCATCCCCATATACTGGCTTGATGGCATTTCCGATATCCTCCTGGTTCTGCAGGAGGCGTGTTGCTGCAGCACTGGCAGCTGGTGAATCGTTCAGCGACTCAATGATATACAGCCGTGTCCAGACCGTGTGATCTGTCCAGAGCTTTCGCATACCATTACGCAGGTCAAGCTCCTTCTGGCTGTAGACTTTCGGGCCGCCAAATTTATCCGGATACTGTTTTATAATACCACCGGAGATTGCGTCTGACATGGTCAGGATGTGTGCGTATACGGCATCCCACGCCTGAACATCTGCTGTGTAATTCTTCGTATACCGTGCCACCAGCTCATCTCTTGTCGTTGAAAGGTGCATATGCATGAGAACCTTTACATCCTGTACCGGCCAGTTCGGGTTGGCACCTGCGAGGAACGTTGAAATGTCATCAGCGTTCTTTGTCCACTTAGCTTCATCAGCAACCTGCGCAGTAGCATTACCAGCCTTGACGTCATTGATGATTGCGACCGCAATCAGGATGTGATCTTTTAAAAGCGCGGTCAGTTGTGTTCCGGCTGCATCCCCGTAATAGGGCTTGATAGCATTCCCGATGTCCTCCTGATTTTTCAGGAGGCGTGTTGCTGCAGCACTGGCACCGGATGAGTTATCCAGTGATTCGATGATGTACAGCCTCGTCCAGACTGCATGATCTGTCCAGAGCACCCGCCACTGCATCATTGCATCCACCTCGGCCTGCGAGTACATTTTTGGCGAAGCAGTTGGCTGCACAGTCACCGTTGGTGTGAGAGTGGGATTTGGCGTCGGCTGCTGGCTGACGCACCCGCTCAACATCACTATAATCCCTATCAGAGACAAAACTACTAAGAACATTATCCATTTTCTATCCATCATTGATCTCCTCTCATAAAGAGAATAGATGAAAATAACAGTTGCGCGACAAAAAGATAATTTTTAATTTCATTTTATGATTCGAAAATTGAAAGATGGTCATAGAAAACGCTTTTTTGAAAAAAAAAACTTAGTAAAATGACTGGTTGCTGGATTAAATACCAATTCCTGCTCCATACTCCAGCGAAAGGGACGTAAAAAAGAGGATTGTCCCTTGTACGTTTTACTTTTTGAAAACTGGCAATAGTGTTATCACGCAATCAGCGGAATTGCACACTGCCTGTAAAGGTGATTCTGATGAAAAAAACAACCCTTTTTGTTCTCTGTCTTGCAACAGTTTCGGTACTCCTTATTGCCGGGTGTACACAGCCCCAGGCAACACAGCCAACTCCGACGCCGACACCGGTACCAACAACTCAGCAGCCCGATACCATCAAGGTTGCCGACACCACGCTCGGAAAAATCCTGGTGGATTCTCAGGGAAAGACGCTTTATTACTTTGCAAACGACATCGCCTCAGGTGGCTCCAGTTCCTGCAACGGTCAATGTACAGCTGTCTGGCCGACCTTCTTAACCGATTCCGTCAGGGTATCATCGCCCCTCGATCCGGCTGACTTCGCATCCATCACGCGTGCTGATGGATCAAAACAGACTACTTACTACGGCTGGCCGCTCTATTACTACGCGGCAGACACAAAACCGGGTGATCTGAATGGTGAGAACGTGCTGAAGGTCTGGTTTGTGATGAAGCCTGATGAAAGTGTCCTGATTTCCCATTCAGCAACCCTCGGTCTATACCTGACCGACACATCAGGAAAAACACTGTATTATTTCACTAAAGACACTACGGGACAGAGTACCTGCACTGGTGCATGCATTACGACATGGCCACCCTTCAGTGCCGACACAGTTACAGCCCCTTCGGTCCTGAATATCGGGGATTTCAGTTTCGTGCCCCGTGCAGATGGCATGAAACAGACGGCTTTCATGGGAAGACCTCTGTACTATTATTCCGCCGACACAAAACCGGGTGACATGAATGGGCAGGGTTTCAACAAACTTTGGTATGTAGCCAATGTTACCGGTAGTGTACCGGTAGTCACTACACCACCCACAACGGTGCCCACGACAACCCAGACTCCGAGCCTTGCCACTGGCGGGGGTGGTGGCGGCGGAGGGTACTAATCGGCACTACCTTCACCTTTTTTTCAGATTGCCGGATAAGGCCCTTTGTTTAGTCCTTGAAAATTTGATGAATCATAATAATCACGCCCTTTCATCCATAATCTTCCTGACCCACGCTAATTTTTGCGCAGACGAGAGCCGTTCCGGGACCGGATAATTATCTTCAAAAAGCGGGGCAGTATGCCGGTACATTACACCAAGACCGATCCGGGCATCGTTGTTGTAATCCCATTCCCGGGCCTTTCCGTATGCAGTATTATAGTCCCCCGCCTCAGTCTCGTCCCAGTCAAAGATACGGGCATCGTAATACCTGCTCATATCGTTGTATGTCGCACATATCTGGAGGATATCAATAAAGGAGAAACCCTTATGGACCAGTGCCTCACGGATGAGGCGTTTCAGCTGATCACGTTTATGCGTGTAGCCCCGGGCGATGAAACTTGCTCCGGAACTCAGCATCAGTTCAAGAGGGTTGAACGGATACTCTTTCACTCCGCCTGGCGTGGACCGTCCCCGGTAGCCATAGGGTGAAGTTGGTGTATATTGCCCGGTTGTCAGCCCATAGACCCGGTTGTCGTGCACCAGCACGGTGACGTCGAGGTTCCTTTTTGCACCGAAGATCAGATGGTCAAGCCCCTCAGCATAGGAGTCCCCGTCCCCGGTAAGACAGATGACTTTGAGATCCGGGTTTGCCAGCCTGATGCCGGTTGCAACCGGAATCGTCCGACCGTGCAGCGAGTAAAACCCGTTCAGGTTCATGAAATCAAAGATCTTGCCGTGCTGGCCAATCCCGGTAACAATGACAATATTTTCGAGAGGAAATCCCTCATTTTCCATACTGATTAGCACGTCTTTGAGTGCATGCTGGATGGCAAAATTGCCGCAGCCCGGGCACCAGGTGTTCTTTGCCGCGCTGATGAGTTCATCCCCGGTCATGAGATCACCTTTTTCAGCTCTGCTTCCAACTCTTCAACCATAAACGGTCTGCCGTCATACTTCAGGATCTTACCTGAAGGTCTGTACCCGAACCTGCTCACAAGCGTAGCGAGTTGCCCCGACTCATTGGTCTCGACCGCATAGAACTGTTCCACACCATCCATCGCATGGGCAAACGCCTTTTCCGCAAACGGCCAGAGCACAACCGGCTGGATCACCCGTAAACCCTTCTTCTTTCCCAGTTCTTCGCAAACCCCTTTGCTCGATCCCCAGCAGAGTAAGGCTATAACAGCATCCGTAACTCCCCCGGTATTAATGGAGTTTATCCCTTCGATCTCCAGGGCAAGCCTGTCCATCTTTTTCATCCGCTTATCTGCCATCTCTTTTGTTACGAGAGGATCTTCTGTCGTAATCCCGTCCGTATCATGAACATGGCTGTTTACCCTGACGATCTCTCCCTTGGCTGGCGGGAACCGCAGCGGAGAGATCCCGTAATCCGCCGGGGCATACCTGAGATATGGATGGATAGCAGGATCTGCCATGACCGGTCCAGCCGCATATCGTATCCCCGTTTCTGGTTCTACGCTGTAAAGTCCTTCGCAGATGAGACGGTCGGACAGGATAATAGCGGGGATCTGGTACTTCCACGCAAGATCCAGTCCCGTCCTGGACCAGTACCGTGCTTCGCCGGCGTCTCCAGGTGCAATGATCAGGCGGGGAAATTCCCCCTGCCCTGCATGCAGGGCAAAATGAAGGTCAGACTGGGCAGAATAGGTCGCAAGACCGGTACTTGGCCCGGTGCGCTGGCCAAGGATGACCAAAATCGGGAGTTCTGCAATACCGGCAAGGCTCAGTGCCTCGGTCATAAGGCAGAACCCGCCACCTGAGGTACCTATTACTGCCCTCGACCCCGCGTAGGAACACCCCAGAGCCGTCAGGATCACAGCGATCTCACTCTCCGGCTGGATAACACGGATACGGAGCTCATCTGCATAACCGGCGAGAAAATGAAGAATATTTGATGTAGGTGACATCGGGTAACTGAGATATATCTCAAGGTCCGCCTCAACCAGCCCGACACTGATTGCCTCATTGCCGGTCAATACCGGAAGAACAGGTTTTCCTGTACCGGGAACCTGCTGCCGTTCCTCTGATGCCTCATAGGCCCTCCTTGCAACCCTGAGGTTCTTTTCAGTTCCTTTTGGCATTGATTTCTTCAGCACTCCGCTTGAAGCGTCCCAGTTGAGCCCCGCTGCCCTTACGAAGCCACCGATTATGGCAGAATTTCCCATCACGGGTGGTGCTTCTTCGGCAGCCAGGATGTTTTTTACCGGAATTCCGATGCCTTCCGCCAGCTTCACCGTGGAGGCATCGTATATGACGACCCCCCGCTCCCTCAGTCGGTGCCGGTGAAGGTTAACAGTCTCCTGGTTGAGAGCAAGGATGAAATCCACCTGTTCCCTCACGGCACCGATGCCCTCTTCTGCTGCCCGAATGATCGCAAAATTATGCCCGCCTTTAATCAGCGACGGGTAATCGAAGTACATATGCACCCGGTACCCGGTCTGTGCAAGAAGATGGGCTATGATTTGGCCTGCACTTGAAATCCCGTCTCCGGCCTTCCCGCCGATTAATACAGATACTTCTCTTTCTGCCATTACGTTCTCTCCAGACACTGGTGAAAAATACAAGTTCTGCCATTGGATAAAATTGTATCCTTACAAAACCCGAGAACTAAAAATACGATCTGACCCGATGCGTACTGTTATCTACCTTTGTGCAATACACGAGACATAATGGAGGATATCAATATATGGCCCGACCACCCGTTCACGACTATGATGTGATTATTATCGGAGGGGGATTGACCGGGTTGCGTGCCGCCTTGCAGATATCCCGGGCAGATCTTTCCTGTGCGATATTGTCGAAAGTCCATCCTCTCCGATCTCATTCAGTAGCCGCACAGGGCGGGATGAATGCGTCCCTGAGAAACGTTCCCGGTAGCAGGGGTGCCATTGACAGTTGGGAGCGGCATGCTTATGATACCATCAAAGGATCGGATTATCTCGCGGACCAGAACTCGGTCGTGCTCATGTGCAAAGAGGCAGCGGCAACGGTTATTGAGTTGGAGCACATGGGTACGGTCTGGTCCCGGCTCGAGAACGGAAAAATTGCCCAACGTCCTTTTGGAGGGGCTGGATTTCCCCGGACCTGTTATGCTGCAGACAGGACAGGTCATAATATACTCCATACCCTCTACGAACAGGTAACCGATAAAAAAATACCAGTATACGAAGAATTTTTTGTCACCTCGCTTGTTATCGATTCCGGACAGTGCACAGGATGCACCGCTCTTGAGATTATGACTGGAACGGTCCATGGGTTTTGCGCAAAAGCGACCCTCATGGCTACAGGAGGCTTCGGGCGGATCTTTTCCCGATCCACAAACGCGATCATCAATACCGGAGACGGTCAGGCACTCGCGATCCAGGCAGGAGCCTTCCTTAAGGATATGGAGTTTGTCCAGTTTCATCCGACTTCCTTGAAGGGCACAAATATTCTCATTTCTGAAGCAGCCCGTGGTGAGGGAGGTATCCTGATCAATAGAAATGGTGAGCGGTTCATGACACGTTATGCTCCTCAGTCGGTGGACCTCGCTCCGCGGGACGTGGTCGCCCGTGCGATCGAACAGGAGATCGTTGCCGGCAGAGGTTTTGACGGGGGCTGTGTACACCTCGATCTCCGTCATCTCGGTGAGGAGCGTATCCGGGAACGTCTGCCAGGGATCCGTTTGATCGCAATAGATTTTGCGGGTGTGGATCCCATCACAGAACCTATCCCGGTACAGCCGGGCCAGCATTATTCCATGGGGGGGATCGGCGTGGGAATTGAAGGACGGTCAGGCCTCCCCGGCCTGTATGCGGCCGGAGAATGCGCCTGCGTCAGTGTCCACGGGGCAAACCGGCTCGGAGGTAATTCGCTCCTTGAAACGGTTGTGTTCGGGCGGCTGGTAGCAGATTCCATTATCCGTGATGTAAGATCAGAACCCGTTCCGGCGTCTGAACCGGTTCTCTCAGCAATGAAGGAAATGGAGGAAAAGATCAACGGCATTCTTGGGAGAAGCGGTGGAGAGCCGCTTTTCCCCATCATCGACTCTTTGAAGGAGACGATGGATACAAAATTTGGTATCTTCCGGGAAGGGAGCATTATGGTAAAAGGACTTGGAGAGATCTATAAACTACGGGAAAGATTGGGAAACATCACAATCTCAGACAAGAATCGTGCAGCAAACCAGGCCCTCATCCGGTATCTCGAGCTCGAATATATGTTTCCGGTCGCAGAAGCGGTAGCTCTGGGAGCGATAATGCGGAAGGAGAGCCGTGGCTCACATACCAGGATGGACTACCCCGCCCGGGATGATGATCACTTCTTAAACCATACTATAGCCAGCCGTCAGAACGAAGAGATTGCAATCACGTACGCCCCGGTCACACTCGGCATGTTTACTCCTGAGGAGCGGGTGTACTGATGAAGGTGAAAGTGTTCCGTTTCCACCCCGGGATGGAAAAACCGCGATATGATACGTTTATGATCGAACCTACACAAGGCAAGACGGTCCTTACAGCACTGTTTGAGGCACAGTCGCGGTATGATGACTCCCTTGCCTTCCGTTATTCCTGTCGTGGAGCGGTCTGCGGAACCTGTGCGATGCTGATCAACCGGGTGCCCCGGCTTGCATGCCGGACTCAACTTGGGTCGCTGGTGGCCGGTAACCTTGATCTTCCCCTCTCCCATTACGTCCTGCCGCTCCTATCCGAACCCTGGGATAAAAGAGAGGAAATCCTCGTAGAACCGCTCCCGAATCTACCGGTGATCAAAGATCTCATCGTGGATATGGAGACATTTTTTACCTGCTACCGGGCGATCGAACCGGTATTCAGGCCAGGGGACCCGGATCCAGAAAAGGAACGGCTTATGACACCGGAAACGGTTCGGGAACTTGAGCGGTATACTACCTGCATTCTTTGTGCTGCCTGCTTCGCGGCGTGCCCGGTCAATGGAAAAAATCCACGGTATATGGGACCAGCAGCACTCGCAAAACTCTACCGTTTCCGCATCGACCCGCGTGAACAGCAGGGTGCAGCAAGGCTCAGTAGTGCCGATAGGCCGGATGGGTGGTGGGCGTGCGAGTTCCAAACCAATTGCCGAAGGGTCTGTCCGAAGGGTGTGCCGCCGGATATGGCTATCGGACACGCCCGGCAGGAACTTAAGAAGATAAAAAAAGACAGGGATTCAGGAAGGAAGGAACCATGATGCGACAGGAACGTGACCCGCTCGGTGTCCGGGATGTGCCGTCAGACGCATATTACGGCATCCAGACAATGAGGGCAGTAGAGAATTTCCCGGTCAGCGGATACAGGGAACCGCCGGAACTGATCGCTGCATATGCTGTTATCAAAAAAGCGGCTGCTCTCACAAATATGGAACTCGGTATTCTTGACCTGCAGCGGGGTAAGGCGATTGTGACTGCAGCAGAGGAAGTCCTTGCGGGGAAATTTGCCGATCAGTTCCCGGTCGATATCTATCAGGCAGGTGCAGGGACTTCATTCAATATGAACGTGAATGAAGTGATCGCAAACCGGGCATTGGAAATTCTCGGAAGATCCCGAGGGGATTATGAATTCCTGAGCCCGAACGATCAGGTCAATCTTGCCCAGTCAACCAATGACACATTTCCCACCGCTTCGCACATCGCTATAATCCGGGAGTCACAGTATCTCGATAAAGTACTTGTAGATCTTGCCACAGCATTGCAGACGAAAGCGGATACATTTGCATTACTGCCAAAGACCGGCAGGACGCACCTGATGGATGCGATCCCTGTCACGCTCGGTGACGAATTTTATGCTTATAGTGCCGCTGTAGTCCGGGCTGCAGAACGGATCCGGGAACGCAGGGATGACCTGTCGGAAGTAGCAATAGGCGGAACCGCAACCGGAAACGGGGCAAACACACCGCCGGGATATCGTGAGGCCGTGATCCGGAACCTCTGTTCCCTCACAGGTCTTGACCTCATTCCCGCCAGAAATAGTTTCGAGGCATTGCAGAGCTTGTCGCAGATGGGAGCATTCTCGGGCTCACTTAAGGAACTTTCCCTTGAACTGATCCGGATCGCGAATGATCTCCGGCTTATGAGCTCTGGTCCGGTATCGGGGCTTGATGAGATCACCCTTCCTTCAGTGCAGCCAGGATCATCTATCATGCCCGGGAAGTTCAACCCTGTCATGGCCGAATGTGCGGATATGATCGCATTCCAGATCATCGGCAATGATACAACGGTATCCATGGCTGTGCAGGCTGGCCAGCTCGAGCTGAACGTTATGACACCGTTGATTGTCCATAATATTCTCGAATCCATCTCGCTGCTCACCCATTACCTCCCGGTTTTTACCATGCAGTGTATTGACGGCATAGTGGCACATGAAGAGCGGCTTGTAAGGAACGTCGGCACAAATCCCGTCCTCGCGACCCTGCTCACCCCGAAGATCGGGTTCCAGAAAGCAGCAGAGATTGCACATGAATCCAGGGTAAAACAGCAGCCAATCAGGGATCTTGCTGTCGAGAAAGGGATACTTTCCAAAGAAGAAGCAGATGCACTGTTCGATCTGCGCATTATAGCTGGGAACAGGTACCGCCAGAGCAGGAAGTGACCGTTTGTGAAGAAGGAAGAAGCGGTCTTCATGACCCAAGGATCAATTAAAACGTGCCTCATACTCCCCTGTCAGTCTTTCGTTATGTTGGCAATATGAATCAATGAACCATCGGAGATATACGGAGGATATTTTGTATTTTTCACTCGTTGGAGTTTCCTGTACTATTTAATAAAAAGAGACTACTCCTATCTGCATGCCAGCACAATGTTTTTCTTCTAATGGATGTTTTTTCAATTGCAGATATCAAGAAAATGAAACCAGAATAAGGTCGTAAGGAAATATCGTGATGTGAATGAATCTATTTTCGTGGCAAAGTCAATAGAATGCTTCGAATCCGAAAAAAAACTGCTCTTTTTTCTTGTAGGGAAATAGTTTAAGGCAACTCATATCCGGAAATACCTTAAAATCTTTTATATCTGATAATGTGCAAAACAGGGAAATCGTACCAGATTTTGAAACGATTAAGATTGTTAATCCAGAACATCAAATTCTCAATAAATCTATGCCGGGACAGGTTGGGACAACAAGCATTTTTCTTCAATAAGATCGGGATGATAGTAATTTATCAGGAGTTAATATCTCATCAGGGCCGGATAAGGCTGCTTTGGGGTATGGTACATCTTGACATTCTTGCATGAAAGCGGGCTGATGATACGGATGAAGTATGATAGTGCCGATATGCAATCGTTTATCAGGAAGGAATGAATGTATTAAAAATATGGCACCAAGACGCGAACCACACCCGACACCTCATGATCACAAGTCCCTCACGGGCTCACAGACAAGCCTCGACAAGGATCGGCATAAGGAAGAGGATAAACACCATCCCATGGATCACCTCCATCCTCACCCTGCCCATCATCCGCAGAAAAAAACCCCGCTTCCCCCACGGCACAGCCCTCATACCCAGCCGCCGGAGCAGTATCTGGATACGGATCATGGCACCCATGAGGACCGCCCGAGACCTGCAAAGATAATGATGAAGAAAGGAAAGACCGGCACAAAAACACCGAGAAAATAATAACCCTGTCATTTCTCTTCAGAAATTCCCGGACTGATCGCGGGACGGTTTTTTTATTACCAGAAATGAAGGGAACTCAAGATGCCAGTGGCTGATGGATTTAATCAGGAAGGAAAAAATGTATATGCATTCTATGAAACTATGTTTTAACAATCCATTGAGAACATGATGAATGACGGTATACATTCAGGAAGCCGGGAGGATGCACCCGCTTTTCTGTCACACGGAAGGATGCCGGTCGCGTTTATAGGGCATGGCTCCCCGGAGAATGCTCTGGGAAACAATCCGTTCAGCAATACATGGAAACGGCTGGGGGAGATGATCCCTAAACCTGCACTCATCCTCAGCATTTCAGCGCACTGGGTCACCCAGGAAGGAATCGCAGTCACGGCAATCGAGCATCCCAGGACAATCCATGATTTCTACGGTTTTCCGGATGAACTCTACCGGATTGAATACCCCGCCCCGGGATCTTTGGAAGGGGCGAAGCTTGTGCAAAACCTTGTCCGCAGCAGCAGCATCGGTCTCGATTATGAGTGGGGGCTCGACCATGGAACCTGGTCTGTTCTCCGGCATATGTATCCGGATGCTGATATACCGGTGATACAGCTCAGCCTGAATTACAACCAGCCGTTATCCCTTCTTTACAGGATAGGTAAAGAACTCAACCTGTTGAGGACGCGGGGGGTTCTGATCCTGGGCAGCGGGAACCTCGTTCACAACCTTATGATGCTCAACATGCGTGCAAAACCCTATCCATGGGCTGTAGAGTTCGATGATATAGTGAAAACAAACCTTGAGACCAGGGACTATGATTCGCTCATCAATTATACAAAATATCATATCTCTTCACTGGCGCATCCTACCAGCGAGCATTACCTCCCCCTGATCTGCGTGATCGGGGCTGCGGGAGGTGACCGTCCGCAGTTCTTCAATGAGATGATATTTGGTGGATCGGTCTCGATGCGGAGTGTGGTATTTGGTCTGGATACCAAAAAGCAGGTGTGAGGACGTTTGTGGATTTCTTACCGTGATCCGGGAAGCAGGTTCTGTTTTCGTTTTATTATGCGGTAATTTTGAATCGCTCCATGTTCACCCTTGTCACGATCCCAGCACGGTGCGCAGATCACGGATCGACAGGGTGTTCACGATATCCTTTGCCCCAAGCCATCCCCGCCGTGCTGTTGCAACCCCGAACTCCATGTAGCTCAGGTTAGCGCGGGCATGGGCGTCCGAACCGAGCGCAAACCGTACATCATATTCCCGTGCTTTCATGCAGTTTATATCAGAAAGATCCAGCCGGTTTGGGAAAGCGTTGATCTCAAGGATCACCAGAAGTTCTGCTGCGGTCCTGAAGAAAGCGGTAAGATCGAGATCTACCGGTTCCCGCTGCTGGATAATTCTTCCGGTGGGATGGCCGATGATATCCAGATGTTCATTCTGCATAGCAGCGAGCATACGTTGTGTCATCACGTTCTTGGGCATCTTCAGGCTGGAATGAACGCTTGCCACCACCACATCAAGATCCTGCAGGGTAGTATTTCCAATATCCAGTGTCCCGTCATCGTTGATACTGCATTCTGTCCCGGAAAGCACTTCAAACCCATCAAAAGTCCGGTTGACCCGCTCAATCTCCTTTCCCTGTTCAACAACCTGTTTTTCTGTCAGCCCCCGGGGAAACTGGGGGCTCTTTGCATGGTCACAGATTGCGATATATTCATATCCGCGAGATTTTGCAGCTTCTGCCATCTCCAGAACAGTGTTTTTCCCGTCACTCCATGAAGTGTGGACATGGAGATCTCCGCGCACTGCAGTATAGGGGACAATATCCGGTAGGCTGCCCTTTTGCGCCGCTTCAATCTCACCACGGTTCTCCCTCAGTTCCGGCTCAATGAACGGCAGGCCCAGCATCCGGTATACTTCATCCTCGCTTTTTCCGGCGATTTTTTTTCCTGTCGAAAGGTCAGAGATACCGTATTCATTCAGCTTCCAGTTACGTTCGAGCGCCAGCCACCGGAGTGAAATATTGTGGTCCTTTGACCCAGTGAAATACTGGAGAGCAGCCCCGTACTGGTCTTCCTTCACGACCCGCAGGTCAACCTGAAGACCCGTGGCAAGTACGACAGAACTCCTGGTCGGGCCCCGAGCCAAGACACGGTCAACAGAAGAAAGCGAGCAGAATACATCCATAACCTTACCAGGTTCGGGAGAAGTTGCCAGGATATCGACATCTCCTATAGTCTCTTTCTTTCTCCTGAGTGATCCGGCAAGGCTGATCTGCTTTGTAGCAGGAAGAGCGACGAGTTGTTGTACAATGTCCTGTGCAACAGGAAGGACCTGGCCGAGTAAGAAACGCCTCCCCTTATTTTTTGCCATGATACTGCGCAGGATATTCTTCTCACTCAGCTCTCCAAAACCCGGCAGATCCCGGATCTGCCCCGCTTTTGCCGCATTCTCCAGTCCTTCTTTATTGGTGATGCCAAGCTCGCGGCTCAGGATGATGGCTTTTTTTGGCCCGATACCCTCCAGTTCCGCAAGTTCCCGGACCCCGGGCGGTAACTCCTGCCGTAGGTTCTCAAGGTACTCGAGGTGGCCGGTGTTTAAAATTTCCTTGATCTTAACGGCAAGATGGGTACCGACTCCTGGGATCTCCTCGAGTTTTTCCCGTTTGCTGATATCCGCGATATCCTCCGGCAGGGTCTCAATCGCATGGGCAGCCTTGGCGTACGCCTGTGGTTTGAATTTCTCTCCCTTGATCTTCAGGATCTCAGAGACCTCGTAAAATATGGCAGCAACCCGCGTGTTGTTCACAAGGGGAGGTGTTTCCATGCTTTATATCGCTCCAGTAGTGTTATCTGTTTTCGTAGTCAAAGACGATTCCCTTGATTGGGGCTGCCAGAGAACGGGTGGCGCGGGGTTTTGCAGCACAGGAACCTCATCCGGAAGAATTTTTTTTTTTCGTATTCTGCCGTGCGACAGGGGATCTTTTCAGGTCATCTGACTACAAGGGAAGGAAGCACATATTCGCCTACACCCCTCTCTGATAAAAGTGAGATCACGGTGATCGATATTTGAAGTTTATGATTTGAGCACATGATGATGACCTTGTCATCCGATTAGTGAATCCAGAAAAGTACTCGGTATGCTGTCCAAAAGCTGTTGGGTGCACGGTATTTGCCGTTATGGCTGCGGTCGGGAGTTCCATGCCCGGTTTCAAAGCCTGAGAATATATGCAGAATTGCACGTGTAATGGATTAAAATCCTGTTTTTTTGAGCGCATACAAATCTCAGTTTTGAATGGATTTTACTTTGAACCTCTCCCGCACGCAACTAAAACAGGTCACTTTATAATACAGGGGTAACATTTATTTTTTATAGGGTTATTTTTCCTGAAGCGGCCCGGGGAGTTGTTGGCTTACGGAGAGAGGAGAAAGGAATAAAGCAGGAAAAATCATCAAAGGGATCGTTGCCTGGGGTGAAATAACTAAGATGGAAAAAAAAGAGGAGGAGTTACAGCGGGCTCACGAATTGCTGGAGGCCATAACGAAAGGAACGGACGTGATCATCGCTGCCCAGGACACGAACTTCTGTTATACCTTCTTCAACGAAGCGTATGCAGAAGAGATAAAGCGAATTACCGGCAGGGACATCGCGATCGGTACCAGCATGGTCGAGTTGTATAAAGATATACCGGAAGAGCTGAATCGGACTCTAAGAGAATGGAGCAAGGTACTGCAGGGTGAGAATGTGAACCAGATGATAGAATTCGGTAATCACGGTCAGGGCCGAAAGATCTACCATGTACTCCACACTCCCATCCGGGATATGGAAGGCACTATTGTGGGTGCCGGAGAAGTTGCGTTTGATGTCACCAGACAGGAGCAGATGGAAGAAACATTACGTGAGACGAGTCTGTACCTTGAAAGCCTGATCAACTATGCCAACGCCCCAATAGTAGTCTGGGACCCGGACTTTCGGATTACAAGATTCAACCATGCGTTCGAATTTCTGACAGGTAGATCTGCACTCGAAATCATTGGGCAGCACCTCGGTGTACTTTTTCCCAAAAAATACCTGGATGCGTCGATGGAAATCATCAGAAAGACAATGAGCGGAGAACAGCTCAATGTCGTTGAAATTCCCATCCTCAATCGCCAAGGGGAAATCAGGATTGTCCTCTGGAACTCGGCAACCCTTTTTGAAGCTGACGGAAAAACCATCCATTCTACGATAGCCCAGGGAAACGATATCACCGAGCGCAAAATGGCCGAAACTGAACTGGCGAAAAAGAACGATGACCTTAGCAGCGCAATTGAGGAACTCACCCGCCGGGAAATTGAACTCAATGAAGCTCTTAAAGAAAGGGAGATCCTGCTTTCTGAGATCCACCACCGGGTAAAGAATAACCTTACGGCATTCATCTCACTCCTCAGCCTGAAAGGATCGTACGATGAAACCCCCGCCGGATCCGCTCTTAAAAAAGATCTCCAGAACCGGGCAAGGAGTATGGCGCTCATTCACGAAACATTATACAAGACAGGGAAGTTTTCCCAGGTTGACATGAGTGAATACCTGACCCCTCTCATACACCAGGTTGCCCTGAGCTATAATCACTCTTCGTCGATTAGAACTGTCGTAGAGACAGATAGCACTCTCGATCTCACCCGGGCGACACCCTGCGGATTGATCATCACCGAGCTCGTCACGAATTCTTTCAAATATGCCTTCCCGGAATCATTCGATTGTATGAAGGAACGTTCTGAACCCTGTACCATCCGCATCTCCCTGAAGAGTAAAGGCGAAACCCATTTTCTGACAATCAGTGATAATGGTATCGGGCTTTCTCCAGGATTCAATATCAGGACAGCACAAACCCTTGGTTTAAGACTTGTGTACTTCCTGGCAAAACATCAGTTAAAAGCCACGATTGGATTAAAGGCTGACGCCGGCACAGAGATCACCTTCCGGTTCAGCGATAAGCACAACGCAGCAGGAACATCATGACAGAGAAATCAATTCTGATAGTTGAGGATGAAGGACTCATCGCCCTCCATCTTATGGAGATCCTGACTAACGCAGGCTACGAGGTCCGGGAACCAGTACCTTCCGGTGAGGATGCTCTCAGGCAGGTGGAGCGGGTTCCCCAGCCGGATCTTATCCTGATGGATATTACGCTCGATGGACAGCTTGATGGTATTGAAACCGCCCGCCAAATCCGTAAACGGTATGATATTCCGGTCATTTTTTTAACAGCACACTCAAATGACATCATAATAGCCCGGGCAAAGGAAGCATCACCCGGTGGATATATCATTAAACCCGTTATCGAAAAAGACCTTCTGGCTCAAGTTGAAAAAACGTTGCATTATTAAAAAATGTAAAAAATAAATAAAAATCCCTGTTTTTTAAAAGGGATTATCACGATCTGGATTCACGGTATTTTTCGATATTTTTAATGGTTTCTGAAACGTTGACAGCCACGCAAACCGGGTTTTTCGGGTATCGCTTCTTTGCAGCGGTGTTCATGACGAGCATTCAGAGAAGCTTACCTTTATATTATTTTTACCCTTCCCATAGTTTAGATAGCCGTAAAAAATGCGTCCGGGCAATTTTTTCTCCATCAGGGTTCCCTTTAATCACGGGAGATACCGCAGATACGATAACTCCCTGCACCGGTACTCAAGCAAATCACGAAATATGGCAGGTAAGTGGGGACGGAAACTGTTCAAATTTATTGAGGGGTATTTTATCCATTTGCCATAAACGAAATTATTTTTGGATCATGATCTCTAAATTACCAGGAATCCCTTGGGGGCAAGGCTTGTAGCAAGCATCACCATATTGATCTCACGGTGTTCGGTCCAGGTGTCAACTTGCCTGTTCATGCCATGCATCCAGAATTGTTCGATATTTTTCCCGACCGGTCCATATCCTGCGAGAGATTCCACTTGTCGTTTCAGGACACCCGACCTTCCGAACACGTCCGGGTTCTCTTCGATCCAAGCAGCCATCATTCCCGCTCCCGAAAGGCCGATCGAGAGGCCAAGCTCACGGAAGGCAAGGCGGTAACCTGCGGGTAACCCAAGAGAACCACCTTTTGCGAAGCAATCGAGTCCCGTCAGGGCTGGATCCAGGATGGATTCCAGCAGGTTGCCATAGGCAGAACCTCTCTTTATCGTCAGTTGTGCGATCCTCGAAGCATCGGAAAAGAGTCCGCCGATACCCAGTGGATCATCGGTTGAAAGGCTCATCCCCCGGCAGATATCAGCTATATCAGCTATATCTTCATTCAGGCCGGGTTGCGACAATTGCGCGAAATCTTGTATTGCAGCCAGTTGCAGCTCATTGTAGGTTACAAAACCATCAAGGGGGTCATGCTGGCCCATGGAAGGAACTAACGGACGGGTTAGATCGGTGCTCATCTTCCAGTACATCCTTTTCCGGCCACCGGGACGGGGCAGGTAGGTAAACCCGGCATGAACAGTTTGCGCCAGTTCGATTGCCCACCTGAGATATTTTACATCCTTGGTAACCTGGCTTACCTGGTTAAGCGCATGCATCCACTTCGTCAGGTAATGATAGTACTGCCCGTCCTGGTCCCATTCGCGGCGCTCGTTGTATGGCTCGTCTGGACCTCGTTCTTTATGTTGTTTTCCTATCCTCAACCCTCCTAAAGTTGGATGTAGCTCACCTTCTCGTTCAGGGAGACCACTGATCCAACCAGTACGTGGATCATCGTTACGGTGCCGCCCGAGCGTATGATGCACCTGATCAACAAGACGCAGGGCTAGTTCCTGGTAGGTTTTATCCTCTGTCTGACGGAAAAGTTCAAGATAGTTGCAAACGGCAAACGCGTCTGTCCACAGGTAGCGCTGCGGGAGAGCCCCTGCCGGTTCAAGGCCGGTCAGCCGGGCAAAAACCAGCATGATTTCTGCAACCCGATCAGCGGTCTCTGTCTGGTTCATCACTTCTCCTCATATCGTGCCATGATGCATAAAAATATCGGATCGCGAAAAAAACCCGTTAATAGAAATGTTTCAAAAAATGTTTCAAAATTTGTTTTTTAGGCAATTGACTATAAATTCCCTGTCTGAAACATAGCATGGTGATTTCCATTTCCGCGATGAAGAGTTCAGAGGTCAGTAAAACATTCGGAATTAATCAGCCGTATGCATTTCCCTTGCCAGCTCAACAAACACCCTCAAGCACAGATATAGTCCTGTTCGAAGGTTACCCGGATATACCAAAGGGAAGTGAGCTGGAAAAAAATTACAATAATCTGGGGATAGAAGTCAGCTCTGAAGAACTGAATGAATTGAAAACATTTCAGGAATTTTTGTCGAGGCATGTAAAACCTCATGCTGTCTGTGATGTGCAGTGTATGCTGCTCTGGGCAGAATGGGTCAGGTTTTACAGGAAACAGACAAAGAAGGTTCCGGATTTAATACTTGAAAAAGAATTCCGTGATTTAATTATTAATCAGTTCGATCTTTCGGTGACAGAAGACGATTTCCGCGGGTATATTTATCCAGGGATAAAGTACGTCCCTTAATACGACCGGCCCGATGAATCCATGGAAGGCTCATACTATTTTTCTCTCATCTGCAGTTTTTCCTGCAATAGTTAAATATCTGTAATCCCCTTAGATTTTTTAAAAATAAGGAAGACCGGGATTTCTCCCTTCCCCGGAATCATCCTGAAACGGGAGGAGTAACCCAAATGCGGGAACCGGGATACTATTCATGATGAGGTGGTAAACACCAATCCTTCACCTGACAACAGGAATCAGCAGTCGTCTCAGGAAGATATCAAAAAAAATGGATTAGGCAATTACGGCGGGATCGATAGCCCATCGAACATGGTAATCAGGCACCAGGGAAAGCGTATCTGACTTTTTTTCCATGAAGTAAACGTCAAGTATTGCACCTTTGGACAATTGTGCAAAATCCGCCTCAGGAACGACAACATAGTCCCGTGCCGCTTCAGTCATATTCGGGTAAATCAGGCCGGACCGTGCACCAGTACCTCCATGTGATATCCCAATTCCCCCGTAGATTTTGCCAGAAATGTCCGTAAGTCTGCTGAACCAGACTAACTGGATGGGCTCTGTCCCGTTATTTTTTACCGCTACGTAAATAGTTATCGTCTCTTGACCGGGTTCTGACGGGGAATCGACCTCGAAACTGTCGATGGACGCTGTGAACGGGTTTTCTTTGGTTCCCAGTACAACCTGTGCATTCATGGGTAAAACGGGATTTGGTACAACCGTGACAGATGGTGTTGGAACAGAAAGTTCCGGAACAGGTGACGTCGGCTGATGTGCGCCGGTATCAGATGGAATTGTGGTACAGCCGGCGATAAGCAACAAAATTACTACGCAACTGAATACAGCAAGTTTATACGTAATCTCACCTCTTATCAGGGAAAATAAGATATGTAATTATTGTTAAAACGCTCTCCATTAAACTTTTTTGATCGTGAGGGTTCCCGGAACAGCATCCGATGCTGTAATAAGGCGTATAAAGGTGTGAGCGCTGAACGTAATTATGACGATTGCAACGCAGTGCTCCGGGCAATTTTTGATTTCACCTTGTCCCATGTCTTTGTCGTAAGGAAACTCTCGTCCATGAACCCAATCATCTTTTCAAACTTCTTCATCGGGATAGCGATAGTCAGGATATCCAACGGAACACAGGGTCGGGCTGATGGATCAAACATCCCGAATACTGCCCGCGGGTGATTACTCTGCTGCTCAAGCCGGGGATAGTGAATGATCGAGGAGCATCCCGAACCAAATGGACAGATGACTCCGTTGGGGTTTGCCTGGTCAAAATTATCAAGTGTGAAGAGTGCTGACAGCACCTCAGGCCGTGCAAAGAAGATTACCACATCAGGGTTGTCAGCGCCAGTCAGCTTATCCCAGCGCCTGAACATGTAATAGTTAGCAACGGCTGGGAGGGAAACATGATTCCGTGTGATCTCATCGACGATCTCTGGTGTCCTTTTGTAGCGCTCGCCCTCTACCACGCCCGGTTTTCCGTCAGACAGGAAGTAACGGAAGTTCTCACTGCGGTGTGTGTCATACCCCAGATAAAACTGCCCACCGCTGCAGGTTACCGAGGACTGGTCAAAGACAAGGGATGTCCCCATCCTCACCCGTGCAAGATCGCAGATAATGCATCGCCAGCCATCCGGGGTTTTTGCTTTCTCTGTAGTCCTGCACTTCTCACTGACCTCAAAGGTAATTGGCAGCTCAGCACCGGGGCAGTATTTCTGCCACCGGGTTACAAACCGGTCCCGGATCTCCGTATCCATCTGATGGTGTTTTTACGTAAAAGAGGCATATAAAAGGAACGCTTCAGTCCACCGGAAGGATTGAGTCTGGCACCAGGTAATGGTAACCGGACTAAAATGAGGGACGCCCGGTTCAGAACTTGATCTTCCTGAACAGGAAGGCCCCGAGCACGGTCATCACCAGTGCAAAACTTCCGATAACCGCAAAACACGCGAGCGGGTTGACCTGTGAGACCCCGGTCAGGCCATACCGGATGCCTTCAACACCATACGTCAGCGGATCCAGAAGGGTAACCGGACCCACCCACGCTGGCAATGAGCTGATAGGGAATAGTGCGCCGGAGAGGCCGAAAATCGGAAATACGACAAAGTTCATGATGAGCTGGAAACCGGTCATATCCTCCATTCGCGATGCAATGGCGATCCCAAAAGCGGTAAACGATATACCGATCAATGCCATGAACATAAAAGCGAGGAGAAACCCGGTCAGGCTTAATATATGGAGTCCGATGAACACGGAAAGGACAAGGATCATGAATCCCTGGAGGACTGCAGTCGTCGCCCCGCCAAGTGTCTGGCCTAACATGATCTCAAGCCGCGAGACCGGCGCCACAAGAGTCTCTTTTAAAAATCCGAACTGTTTGTCCCAGATGATCTGTATCCCGGAAAAGACGGAGGTGAACAGCACGCTCATCGCTACCATGCCCGGGATAAGGAACACGATATAGTTACCGCCGAGCCCGGGCAACTGCACGACAGAGTTCAGGCCAAACCCCAAAAAAAGCAGAAAGAAGAGCGGCATACTTATACTCCCGATGATCCGGCTCTTTGACCGTATGTAGCGTTTCATATTCCGGAGCCAGATGGTATAGATGATGTCCATGATTAATGCCTCACCCTCCTCTGGTACATGCGCATGTTCGTTTTATGGTCCGCTTCTTCCTCCCGGATGGTTTTTCCGGTAAAGGAGAGAAACACGTCTTCAAGCGTTGGTTTGTGTATGGCGATGGATTCGATGGAGACCTGGTGTGTGGTGAGCAGCGTCACGATGGCGCTGATATGCTGTTCGGCGTTCTGCAGGCTGATATTCACTTCATCCTTATGTTTTTCCGTGCGGGTGATCCACGGTTCAGTCAGGACGGCGACAATGGCTGCCGGATCGGGAGATTTGATCGTCACGACGTCTCCCCCGATCCCATCTTTAAGGTTTTTTGGTGTATCGAGGGCAATGATCTTTCCGTGATCGATGATGGCGATCCGGTTGCATAACCGGTCCGCTTCATCCATGTAATGTGTGGTGAGGATGATAGTAATCCCCTTCTCCTTTGCCAAGGTTGCAATATACTGCCAGAGGTGGTTGCGGGTCTGGGGATCCAGCCCAAGAGTTGGTTCATCTAAGAAGAGGACCGAAGGATGGTGGAGAAGACCCCGGGCGATCTCAAGGCGCCTCCGCATCCCTCCGGAAAATGTTTTTACAATGTCATTTTTCCGGTCTTCGAGCTCGACAAGGTTCAGGAGCTCGGTGATCCTCTGCTTCCTGATGTCCGCGGGGATACGGTAAAGACGCCCGTGAAAGTCCATGTTTTCCCATGCAGTCAGTTCTTCATCAAGGCTCTGATCCTGGAAGACAATACCGATGGATTTCCGTACGCCATCCTCATCCTGTTCAATATCGATGCCATTGATCGTCGCTGAACCTGAGGTGGGTTTGAGCATGGTCGAAAGCATCGACAGGGTCGTTGTTTTCCCGGCACCATTGGGGCCGAGCAGGCCAAAGATCTCTCCGTGATCGATATCAAAAGATATGTTGTCCACGGCGACCAGATCGTTAAATCGCCGGGTTAAATTCCGGATTTGTATTGCGACAGCCATGTAGTGCGATCCTTTTCCCTGCATCGGGTGTTCTTCCGGTAGCTTTGATGCCTGAACTGTTAATACACTTCTCATAGTAGCATACCGGGTGTGCATGATGGTCAGGTCCTTCTCAATGCTGAAAAAAAGGTTTGCAACCAAGGATTTCCGGGCAAATCGTGTTCCGATACGGTGATATTGCCGGATCTGCCGGATGCTTCTGAACGCATTATTTTTAAAAAAAAGGGGGATTCCGCCGGGATCCCGTTCTATCCCTTTGTCAGGCTTTCACTTTTTTTAGCGATTTTTGCCAGCTCGAAACCTGCCATGCATACGAATGCAAAACCGGTAATAATAAAAATTGTTCCGGCAGTAATATGCGTTATGCCGAACCGCTGTCCGATTGCATGGACTCCCAGGAGGAGTGCGAGAAATACTGATGCTCCCGCCGCCCACAGAACCATCACGCGGTTTGAAAACACCCCGATCCGGTAGAGCGGATCATGCGCTGATCGTGAGAAGAACGCGAGCAGGATATGCCCGATCATCCACGAGGAGAACGCGGCAGTCTGGGCAGCCGCGAGAGGCATACTCAGGTACAGTGCTGACCAGTAGGGTATAAACACCGTAACCCAGAGGGCACCCCCGCCCAGCGCAATACCTGCCAACATCGGGGTATTCAGGAACGGGATCCGCGGATCATGCGGCGGGCGCTGATCGATAGATGGCTCAGGGGGTTCTGCAACAAATGATGCAGAGGCTCCGAGGTCCATAAAGAGTTCCAGCAGGATGATCTGGATAGGCGAGAAGGGAAACGGGATACCGGCTGCGAGCGATGCAGTGAAGACTGCAATGAGGGCGATCTTTACCGAGAGATAATACTTTACACCCTTGGAGAGATTGTCGAATATACGCCTGCCTTCAAAGATACCTTTGCCGATTGTAATGAAGTTGTCATCAGCAATCACAATATCGGCAGCTTCCTTTGCGGCATCAGTACCTTTGATTCCCATCGCAATCCCGATGTCTGCACCCTTCAGTGCCAGCGAATCGTTAACTCCATCCCCGGTGACCGCCACGACTTCTCCTTTCTCCTGAAGGGTTTTGACGATCCGGTACTTGTGCTGGGGTGTGGCCCGGGCAAACACAAAAACGCTGTCTAACTCGGTGCGAAGATCGGTATCCTTGAGTGCATCAAGATCTTTTCCTTCAAGTACGCGAGTATGGGGAATCCCCACCTCCCCGGCGATAGCGGCTGCTGTCTGCGGATGGTCACCCGTCACCATGATAATCCTGATGCCGGCCCGTTGTGCCCGTTCAATCGTTTCCCTGACACCGGGCCGCGGGGGATCTTCAATCGCTATCAGGCCGTCGAGTTCTAGGTCCCGTTCAAGTGCTGGTAATGGAATTTCCCTTTCTGCAGGACTGAGTGTCCGGTGTGCCACTGCTATCACCCGCTGCCCCCGGGCAGTTTCTTTTGCAAGTGCTGCAGTTGCATCCTTAGTGTCGCCGGATACTCCGGTAAGCACCTCCTCAGGGGCGCCGATCATATACAGGACAAGGCTCCCGTTGTGATCCCGGATAAGCGCCCGGGTCTTTTTTCCCGTCTCGAATGAGCGTTCCCGTATCACCCGGCTTGGATCGGGAGAGATGTGCTGGATGTCAGCAGCACCAATGATGGCGCGATCGGTGATCGAATCGGATAGATCCGTCATTGCAGAGCGGGCAGAACGCAGGATTAGACCGGCATCACGATCGGGAAAGAGCGTAACCACACGCATGGCGCTCTCGGTCAGCGTTCCGGTCTTGTCAGTGACAATCACGGTGGCGTTACCCAGGGTCTCAGCAGCTTTTAATTTCTTTACAAGAAAGTTCTCTTTCGAAAGCATATAAGCGCCCAGACCCAGGTTCATCGTGATGATTATCGGGAGCTCTTCCGGGATAGTGGCAAACGCAAGTGCAAGGCCGGTAAGGAACATCTGGCGGAGAGGCTGTCCCTGCAAAAATCCGATAAGAGGAATAATAACCGAGAAGAATAAAGCAACAAAGACCAGCGTTTTCACGAGCGCCTTCATCGCAAGCTGGAGCGGGGTCTTCGGCTGCCGTATCTCCTGAGCCTGTACAGTGAGTCTCCCGATACGGGTTGCTCCGCCGGTAAACCCGGCTTCCATCATTCCCTCTCCTGCGATCACGAGAGTGCCTGCAAATACCTCATCGCCCGGCACCTTATCCTGAGGAAACGATTCACCAGTCAGTGAAGATTCGTCAACCTGGAGGCTGACGGCAGACACAACTCTGCCGTCTGCCGCTACCCTTGTCCCGGGGACAAATACCAAGAGGTCCTTCGGAACTATCACGTCGGTAGCAACTTCTTTGATTGTACCGTCGCGTACGACCCTCGTTTTTGGCTCGGCAAGCTGTGCGAGTGATGAGATGGCTTTTTTTGCCCGGTATTCATTGGCGATCTCGACAAGGACGAGTGTTGCAATGATGGCATAGAGCGTGAGAGCGTCGTTAAGGTTTCCCAGGATTGTGTAAAATACTCCAACAGCAAGGAGCAGGAGGATCATGGGTTCAGTGATCTCTTCCTTTGCTATACCGAGGAACGTGATCTCGTGCCGGGATGTTATCCTGTTCTTGCCAAACTTTCTAAGCTGTTCACGTGCTTCTGGTTCGGTCAGTCCTTTATGATCACGAGTCGCAGCATCAGGATCCATGCGTGTGTATTGTATGGGATTGTAATTGAGAATTTCCTCTGCCCTCCCGACAACAGATGTGAGATGAATGGTGACCGGAAAATCCTAAAACAGTATTCATATGCGAAAAGGACTCGATATTGATCGAATTAATCGAATGTGAATCAAGATCTGACGTTGACTTTGCTTGGGGACGGTTCATTCTTCAGGTTCCAGAATACAAACTCCGGCAATGCAAAGATAACCAGTTATAGTCATAAGCAGCCCCTAGTGGGGATTCCTCGGGTGCAAAATCATTACAAATTTTGTAATTGCCCAAAGAAATAATAAGTATTGAGATTTCTATAGAAATCCCAAAAATACTATGGATGATTGTAATGAAATATCTGCTGTCCCTGTCCTGCTTAGTCTTCGTTCTTGGTGTAATCCTCATGCCAGTCGCTGTTATTGTAGTGGAAGCACAGGATGCACCAGAGAACAATCAGATAAATGCTACCGGCACCCCCCTCCATAGTGAACCCCGCGAAAGTCACCAGTTCACCCACCTCTCCAATCCAGCACCGTTCCGGAGAGGTAGAGTTTCCCATCTCCCACCCTCTACAACCGCCCCGGCGTGAAACGACTATACAACCAACCTTTTCATTCCCGGTGAGAACACCGGAAACCACCCGGGCAACTCCAACCCCCACTGTCCAGCAAACGACGGTACCTGTTACACGGACTCCCACGACAGTACCGGTTACCCAGACCATACCGGAAACAACATTACCCGGTACTCAGACCATACCGCCAACGACCACAACAGTCACCCCGACGCCGACTATCCCCGTAGTCCCTGTAACAGTACTGGTGTATCCTTCAGGTCCGGTCTATTTACCAACGTATTATTATCCCCCGGGATATTCTTTCCCGATAACTTCGTATTATCCATCAGGTTCGCTTACTGTTACCTCCGACCCCTCAGAAGCGGTTGTTATCCTTGACGGGTATAATACCGGAACAACACCCTATATATTCACCGGCCTGATGCCGGGATATCATACTGTCGAGATTGATTATCCCGGGTATGAAGCCTATATAACCAATGTGTATGTGGATAACGGAGCCGGTATGGAAGTCGATGCGAACCTTGTTCCGCTCGTGTCGTACGGTTCGTTGTTTGTGGAATCGACTCCCCTGGGTGCGGATGTGTATGTTGATGGAAATTACGAGGGCGCATCACCCGTAACCGTCAGTTCGCTGTCTGAAGGAGCACACATGGTCGAGCTCCATCTTGCCGGGTACGAGGTCATGACAAGTACAGAAAATGTTGTAGCCGGACAGGGAACGGTTATTAACCTGGCTATGGTCCCCTACTCGTCGTCGTCGGGATTTGGTTCGATGGATATTACCTCGAACCTGCCCGGAACATTGGTATATCTCGACGGAATTTACAAAGGATCCACCTCATCCGGGAATACTTTTAATGTCATCTCCGTCAATCCCGGATCCCACACGATACTCCTTCACATTCCGGGATATACGGATTTTACGCAAACTGTTGAAGTAACCGGCGGGAAGATCTCGTATATCAGCGCCGTATTTACCCAGCCGTCTGCAGCTCCGCAAAGCTCGTCAGCCTCTTCCGGAGCAGTGGGAGCAGCTGGATCAATCTTTGCCTCCTCATCACCCGCCGGTGGACAGGTATACCTTGACAGTCAGTTCAGAGGGGTTGCCCCCGTTACTATCTATAATGTAGCTTCGGGTACCCATATCATAAACATGAAACTCCCCGGTTATAGTGACTGGTCGTCCTCGGTCGATGTCCAGGGAGGACAGGTCGCCCAGGTAGCTGCGGTGTTTGCACCGGGAAGTGGGACTATTCCAGTACCGACACGTACTGAACTTTCGCCCTTTACCATCGTCGGTGCGCTGGCAATTGGCACCGTTGCTGTGGTGTACAGGATCCGGAGATGATTCCGGATCCTCGTAACCGTCTTAATCTTTTTATGTTATTTTGGATTGATACGGGGGCAGGATCGCAGGTCTTTTCTGTCTATCTGAAAAATAACTCCAAAAAATGGGGTCTGTCTTATGAGAGGTATGAGAAATCGCGTTCTGCTGATCTCATGGTTCCTGCGTTTGTCATCAGGTGAGATCGAGGACAACCGATTTTGACAACATTATCCGGGCAAGTTATTTTCCGTAAAAAATCTCCTTCCCCACCGGCTAACACCGCTCCTTTGCGAGATTCTCCATGTCCTTACCCGCCTTCTCGAGATCTGCAGGCGACATCGCGGGTGCGCAGGAGACGGAGGCATCCCAATCAAGCCAGAAGGGCTCAATCATTGCAACCATATTATCCTCGTTTGGGATGTTCACCATCATGATCATGGTACGCTGCTCATCTTTGACCGAAAATACGCCGCTTCAGGTTTTATGGCCTCGATGTACTTTTTTACCTTCGCTGGCAAGTTCCCGTACAGTATTCTGCAGCTGCCGGTCCTGGCCGGAATCCAGTATTCAATAATGCATCGCACAGGCACACTCCTTCCCCGTCCCTCCTCTTGGAATTTCGACAGGGATACAGGGAAATGCAGCTGCATACCACTTTGCAGGTTTATCGCCCGGCAATGATGAGGTAGTGATATTGTCCCGCGTCCTGCACAGATACTATAGGGAATCCGGCTGATCCAATCAGGTTCCGGGCCTTGTCAATCGAAAACCGCTTTTCCAGCGGGGGACCAAACGCCATGGGTTGATCTTTCCAGTCAAGGTCTACCAGTCGCCCTTCAGGGCGGAGCATCTTTTTTGCGTTTAAAAGCACTTTTGCCGGATCCCGGAAATCATGAAGGTCTATGCCGAAAAACACGATGTCTGCACATCCTTGACAGACGATCGTTTCTTCAGCCTCCTTTACTTCGGTAAAAAGGTTGTCCAGCCTTTCCTGTACTGCCCGTCGCCGGAGCCGTTCAACAGCACCGGCATCAATATCATTCGCATATACTTTCCCCAGAAAACCAACTTTTCGGGCTGCAGGAAGGGCAAAGTACCCGTCGCCACATCCCATATCGACAAATACCATGCCCTGTACTATACCGATAGAGGAAAGAATCTCTTCAGGATCCTGCCATTGACGTCGTTCCGGGTCATCCGGTCTGAATTGTCGTCTGCTCATAGAGTAAACCTGGTTTTTCTGGTGTATGGTTAGAGAACAGGATTATTTAAAGGTTGGATTAAAGCTGGCTTAACCGGGCTGCCAAGCAGCGGGATATGGGTTGGACAGGAATACCCGATGCCCTGATATTTTGCGGAGAAAGTGATAAGAACGTAATCTTATTTGTCACCGCCCGAACCACTTGAGGACAAAGGTCTTCCCGCCGGCCAGCGGGGGGTAATGATATATCCACTGTTTTTTTCCGGATCCCGCAGGTGGCCGGGTTATTCCTGATCGTAACATGCTGTCGCATTATCAGATATTTTCAGGGCGGCAAGTGTAATTCCTTTGATAAGACTGGCCAATTCATTGTCCGGGTGTAGTTTGAGGACTGTATTAAAACATTCGAGAGCCTCTTCGTATTTTTTTAGTGCGGCATATGCAACTCCTTTGTTGTTCAGAGCCTCGGGATTATCCGGATTAATCTTTATGGCCTGATCATAACACGCGATAGCCGCATCGTACCGCTTGAGATTGGCAAGATTCACTCCTTTGTCATACAATGCATCAGCGTTATCAGGGTTGATCTGGAGGGCAGCATCAAAACACGCAATGGCTTCTTCGTCCTCTTCCATATCGGTAAGGGCAGCTCCTTTATTCATAGAAGCAAGTTCATTCTTCGGATTGATCTTAATGACCTCGTCAAAACAGGCAATAGCTTCATCCAATTTTTTTAGTCTGGCAAGAGCGCGTCCCTTGTTATACCATGCGTCCGCATTATCCGGATTAATATGGAGGACCGCATCAAAACACGCGATGGCTTCATTAAACTTTTTCAGATCGGTAAAACCTATTCCCTTACTGTACAAAGCACTAGCAGTACCCGGTTTGATCAGGAGGTCTTCATCAGAACCCACGACAGACTCTTCTTCCTTGTTCAGGGTAGAACAGATTACTCGTTTGTTGTTCAGGGCATCGGCGTTATCGGGACTTAGCCGGAGGACCTGATCGTAACAGAGAACTGCCTCTTGAGTCTTTCCCAGAACTTCAAGAGCTATGCCTTTATTGTACCATGCATCCGCATAATCCGGGTTAATCCTGAGGATCGCATCAAAACACGCAACAGCCTCTTCATACTTCCCTAAAGCAGCAAGGGCAACCCCCTTGTTGATCAATGAGAGCGCATGTTCCGGGTTAATCCTGAGAGCATCATTGTAACAGAGAACTGCCTCTTCGTACTTTTTTAAGGCACCATACGCAATTCCTTTGTTGTTCAGGGCGTTTGGATTATCCGGACAAATCCGGAGGACCTGATCGTAGCATCCAATAGCTTCTTCATACCTTCCAAGATTGGCAAGAGTTACTCCTTTATTGTACCATGCATCAGAATTATCCGGATTGATCCTGATGACCTTGTCAAAACAGGCGATTGCCGCATCGTACTTCTTCAGGCCTGCTATGGCACCACCCTTGTTGGTCAGACCGAGTTCATGTCTCGGATTAATCTTCAGGACTTTATCAAAATATATGACAGACTCTTCACCCTTTTTTAAAGCAGCACAGGCAACCCCTTTGTTGTTCAGGGCATCAATATTCTCCGGATTATTCCTGAGGATCTGATCGTAACATAAAATCGCTTCTTCGTATCTTCCGGCAGAAGCATAGGTAACCCCTTGGTTATTCAGGGAGCCTTCAGTATCCGGTTCTTCCCTGAGCCCCTGATCATAAAGGGAAACTGCCCCTTTTTCCTCTTCCTCTCCGGCACTGGCAACCTCTTTACTGCTCAAGTTGTCTGCAACTTCCGGTTCTTCCCTGAGCTCCTGATCATAAAGGGAAACTGCCCCTTTTTCCTCCTCCTCTCCGGCACTGGCAACCTCTTTACTGCTCAAGTTATCTGCAACTTCCGGTTCTTCCCTGAGCTCCTGATCATAATAGGAAACCGCCCCTTCCTCCTTCTCCCCGTCACTGATAACCTCTTTACTGCTCAAGTTATCTGCAACTTCCGGTTCTTCCCTGAGCTCCTGATCATAATAGGAAACCGCCCCTTCCTCCTTCTCCCCGTCACTGATAACCTCTTT
>JACTUB010000030.1 GCA_015660885.1 Methanoregulaceae archaeon
GCAGTTATAACGCTTGGAACCGGAATGAGCCAGGCATAGAAAACGACCCGTTTGCCATCGATCACGGTGACTTTACCGGTGTAATCCTCGTACAATCTCTTCCGGACACGCACATCCAGTGTTCCTGTTTTCTCGGAGTAATACGTGAACGGACTGGTTCCCAGCTCGATGTTGTCCAGCCAGATAGTGGCGCCGGGCGGGTCGGTCTCGAAATAGATACTGCCGCCGGTCCTGCCAGGAGTTGTGGTCGTGGTGGTGGTGGTTGTCGTTGTTATCGGGGAGTCAGCGGACGTAATACCCACCTGGACCATGAGGAGCAGGCAGGCCAGACAGATAAGGTAAGGGAATTGTTTCATGCCAGTGCTTCCTGAACGACGAGCTGAATGATTGAACATGGTGCCGGAATCTGATATTTTTTTATAAACGGGGACTAATGGCTGCTTCCCCGGTTTCCCTCGGCTGCAACGCGATAAACCTTTTTAAAAAAATGATGTTCGCCGGTGTAATTAAATTCATATGATGTTTTTAATCCTGATCTTACACCTTTGAATTCTGTCTATGGGAACAGCTGCCCCTTTTTGGTTAGGTAGGGCAGCACGATCGAAGGAAAAAGGACCCCACTTTTTATAATTGATAATTCCTGGTTGCGATCATGAAAGACCTGCTCTTTCCCCAAACCCGGTTCCCCGTCCGAAATCTCCCCTTTGTCGTATCACTATTTCCTGGAATACCTCATCTCCCCCACATCAATCCGGACCTATTACGGCCCCGGATTACCCTTCAGGGCGATCGATTTCCTGACAACCTGCGAAAAACAGTGAATTCGGGCACATATTTATAAAAAACGCGTTTCCCGCACGATTTACGCCAAACGGGGCTATTTCCTTTGAGCTATAAAACGCTAATGGACGCTAATGGGAAGCGAAACTCAAAGGGGCTGGATAGGTAGCATGGTCTGGAGGAAAGGAAGGGTTGTATGTCCCAAATCACGCGGACTTCCTTCACACCGGGGATTCATTCATTTTTGCCGATCCCGTTTTGTCCTGATCATTGCATACGCAGCAGTGCAACAACAGCATGCGAAAACCGGGAGTACCGCAGGAATGGCTGCGGGCTGGGAAACGGTCTGACCCGCCCCTGGCGAATCCAGCGAACCATTGGGTGTGCCCGGAGACTCCTGCTGGTTTTTCCGGGTATATGCCTCGTTCATGAGAGACGCACTTTTTTTAATCACGTCATTTTCTTCGTCGGTCAGCCGGATGTCCTGAAGTGGCGATGCAAACCGCACGGTGACGATGGAACCGCCTTAGGCCGGATAACCCGGTCCTCCCGGTTTTGTATCAAAAACAACCGGGTATTTGTCCCATATGTCCTTCATCTTCCCCCGTAATTCGGCTTTCAGAACGTCTCTTTGGGGATCATCCGGAGACAGGAAGTCAATCGCCAGTCCCACGTCATTGAACTGGTTCTCTTTTCCTTCCGGACTCAGAATCAGAAATTGATACCAGGGAGATGATTCTTTTATCGAAGGATCGATCGAGATAACATCGACCGGGAGGTAACCGGCGGTATCATTTTGCGGGAATACCTGCCTGGCCTCTTCAGTTCCTGCACGCACCACCGGTATTGATACCATCACAATCAGCATCAACAGGAGCAGGGTAGAAATTAAGTTCTTCAGGAATCATCCTCTCCGGACGGTCCGTCGATTGCTTCTTCATAGGTAAAAACATCATCAATCCCGACACCGAAGACATGGGCAATGCGATACCCGAGCTTCAGCGACGGGCTGTACTTGTTCTTCTCCATGGAGATGATGGTGTTCCGGGTAACTCCGGCAAGCTCTGCAAGTTGTTCCTGGGTCATTTCGCGCTCGGCACGGAGCACGCGGATCCTGTTCTTCATGTGCAAGCCCTGAGTATCAGTATTTTCTATTGTAATAGAGATAAAATGCTCCGAATGTTACGATGAGAATAACCAGGGTACTCCCGATGGTCATCCCGACAAGGCCCCGGTTCTCGTTCTCCCGGTAACTCTCCCTGACGAAGGTACAGTATTCCCCTGCTTCGCTTTCATTCATCGCGTTAATGTCCCTGATCGTGGTTGACCTGATGAGGTTTTCCGGCAGTGACGGGGTCCCGGGTTTGTACAGGTTGATGGTCATGGAGTTTGTCCCGTCAGCATTACTGGTGACTGTTCCCGTTATGGATGGCGAGAGCGGCGAACTGACTACATAGGAATACAGGATCACGGTCGCTATGGCCCCGGCGATCACCAGTACTTCGAGAGTGCGGAGCGCGGCTTCTGAACGGATCCTGCAGGTCCGTTCATCCTCAAGTTTCTCTTTCACGTTCTGGCGGCAGGCCAGGACGACGATGACTCCCAGGGGGATCGCGAGGAGAGGGACAAGGAAGTTCCCGGCTGCCATCGACCACCCGATCATCGCGGCAACTACGGACACGGTGAGGATCGTGCAGAACAGGTAGGTTATACGTTTCATGGTCGTTTCAGCTCTCCAGGGTAAATTGTGCTGTTCCGGAGACGTTGCCGAATACGATCTTTCTCGTCACCGGGTCTTCCGTATACGTCGACGCATTTATCTCGTACTTTGTCGGCTTGAGAGTTGCCGTTTCAACGAGCATCGACCACAGGTTTATGCCCCCGGTACCCCGGACCACCGGTACTCCCCCCATTATCCCGGAAAATTCCCCTCCCATCGATCCGGTCTTCGGATCGACAACCAGGGTATGGGCCGAGGTAAACGACGGGGTTATCTGCACCATGATGTCGTCACCCGCAGGAAGGTTTGTCGTGCCGGTAATCGTGAACCGTTCCCCAAAGTGCCGGGTCCCGGGCGTATCCACGGTGATAAACAGCGGGGAACCAGGTCCGGGTGAGGGGGATTCGGTGCTGTTCGAGGGGGTTTCCCTGAGGGTGAGGTATGCCGTTCCAAAGATACCCTCCTTCCCGATGTTCTCCGCACTGGTATTTTCGAGGGTTACGACGACCTGATACTTGTCAGGGATAAACCGGGTCGTGTCCAGGGCAAATGACCACCGGTTTATGCCTTCAATGCCCGGTGAAACAGAGATTATGCCGGTGCGGGTGAGCCCGCCGAGCGTGGTCTCGTTCCGGGTTTTCGTGTCGATGGTGAAGATCGAGGTATTGGACTGCTGGATGACGGCATAGAGGAGATCGGTGTCCGGTGGCAGGCTGGTCGTACCCGAGACCAGGAATTTGTCGCCGATACTCTTTTTGCCAATCTCATTCACGGTAATAAATGGTTCCATGATCTCCCTGCTGCCGGGGCCTGACAGGGTCCCGTTCGAACTGTCCAGCCTGAACCGGGACGACGCGAGGAGATCACTGTAAGTAAACCTGAATGTACCATCCGATGCATTCGTAGTCGTACGCTGGTAGGCATCCACGCGATAGTCTCCGGGGGTAATGTCGGTTGTGTCAACTGCGGCAGACCAGGTATTAGTCATCCCGGAACCCCGGGCTATGCTCGCGTCTGCTCCCCGGCCCTTGGTGGGATCCGGCGGCTGGGAAGCGGGCAGGATACTCAGGGAAATATAGGAGAAAAGGGGAAGGTTTGTCGTTCCCGTGATAACCATCAGGTCCCCCGTATTCCTGTCGGCGATAGGATCGATGGTTGCGGAAGGAAGGATGGTGAAGGTACCGGTCAGGAGAATACTCACGAAGAGGACCACGAGAAGCCCCGCCGCTATGACACCGGCCCAGGTCAGGTAATTTCGTTTCATAGGCTCACAGTGTAATGTATTTTGTGCATCTGGTAAAAAATTTTTATCATTTGCCTTTGTGCATCGTATTAGTTCCGGGAATTTTTCCCGGACTTATCCCCAGCCTTTCAGCTCATAGGTAAAGAGCAAACCTTTTTCCTGGTCTTCAAACATCCACCTGACCGGCACGGGAACGCCTGGAGCAAACCAGTACGTTACCGTCGACGTCTTACTCGACGGATCATCGTCAGTATCCCAGACATATTTCATCGCACCCGGGTACGTCCCTGCCGGGACGGTCACCGGGTCGATCCCGGTGAAAGTATACCGGGGTTCAAATATCGTTCCCGAGCAATCCGGTGTTCCCCGGTTCAGGGTAACCGGGGGATAGTCCCGGTTTTCCAGGAATTCCCCGTCCCTGATTACCCGGCGGTGCATGGACACCATGTTCCCGTACTCGTCATAATACATATCATCCATCGTCGTATCCCACAATGCCCGTGACTCCTCCGGGTGGAGACCATAGGTATGGTTCTCGTGTATCACGGGTTTGCCTCGGGAATCCTCCTTTGACTTTTCCATTCTCGAGGTTCCAAAAGAATCGGGAAGGCCCCGGATCTGTTGCGAGTACTCGTATTCATCCCACTGCAGCGAAGGAGTACCAAAAAGGTCCGCCTTGCTGACGAGTGTGCCCGGGGCCGGCTGGAGTTTTGTCCTGTCTGGATCGGTGGGCGGGTACGATTCCGGTACCCACGTCCACGGGTTCAGCGGGGGATAGGCACAGCCCGGAGTTATCGGGAGGGTACTTACGGTTCCGGCAGTTATCGGCGTCACGGCGGGAGCGGCAGCAGGAACACTTCCGGTCACCGGTGCCGGAGTGTCCCCGGCAGTGCAGCCGGCCAAAAGGATGGCGATTGCAAAGACTGCCATTGCAACAATTTCCCCGGTTAACAGTCTCATTGCTTTTTCCTTAGTAAAGAAAAAAATGGAATATACCGGCCTATTTCACGGTGAAGTATGTGGATCCTTTCGGCTCACCCATGGTAATATCCCTTTTTGCCGGATCTCCTTGCATTTCACCCACTAAAACAATATACTCCCCGGGCACCAGGCCGCCCGTGTCAACGGCTAACGATACCCGGTTGGCTGCACTATCTCCTTTTGTCACCGGGGCATTTGCCATAATACCCTTTGTGGTGAGGTTGATGCCGGTCGGAGGTGTCCCCGGATCCGGCATGACCTGCCAGATCAGCATGGTGCCGACAGGAAGACTGGTGGTCCCGGTGATAAGGAACTGGTCCCCGATGGACCGCTCACCGATCGTGTCCAAGCGGATGTAATCATTGCTGGTGATGGTTGGCTGAACCTGTGTATCCGCTCCGAGGTAGGTGCCTTTCAGTGTGAAAGAAGCAGTTCTGTTGACTGTCCCCGGCCGGTAATCTCCTTTTGAAACGTCACCCAGCATAGTGGTGACCGTAATCGTCTGCGTGCCGGGTTTCAGGATGGCGGTATCTATCGGCAGGGAATACCGGTTAACCCCTCCGGTGCCTGTACTCACAGCAGTATTGCTGCCGCTGCCGATTCCCGGGCTGCCCACACTGACCATCAGGATCGTCCCTCCCGGGAGGTTCGTTGAGCCCGTAACGATCAGGAGATCGCCGGTTGTCGTATCGGAAACGGGATCGATGGTGATGTACTGTCCCGCGTCATTGCCGGATTTGCCAGTGGCGTTCGCACCTGTTATGATGTTGAACATCGCTGAACCGGTAAAGGAGCCGGGTAAGGAATTAATACCGGCTGCATTGCCTTTCACGTCAGAGACTAGCACGATATGTTCCGCAACGGGAAGGTGACCAGTGTCAAGAGAGACCGAGAAGCGGTTGCCCGAACCGGAGCCTTCGACAACCTTTGTCACTGCAGCAATCTCCGGGTTCTGGTAATCGCTGGCTATACGGGCACTGTCCGTGGATGAAGGGATCACTTTTACGATGAGGTCAGTACCGGCCGTCAGGTTGGTCCTGCCGCTCACAACAAGAGGATCTCCTGCGGGTGTGTCGCGGATAGCATCAATGAGAATACCACCCGGGGCCGCGTTATCCGAAGGCCGGGACGTGCCGGCAGTCCCCGCTGTCCCGGATGCCGGGAAGAGGATGAACCTCGTTGAACCGAAGATGTCCCCTTTTGTGTAATCTCCCTTTGAGGTATCTCCTTTGAGTGACGACACGCTCACGAGATATTCCATCGGTTTGAATGGTGCAGTGTCAAGCAAGAACGACCATGTATTGGCGCCACCGGTACCATTGGCAATCGTGATCGTCCCGGTCGCGCCGCTGAATTCACCGCTCCCGGTTCCGGTCTGGTCTGCATAGACCGAAGGATAGACTTCCACGAGAATTCTGGCGCCGGCCGGAAGACCGGTTGTACCGGAAATGGTAACCTGGTCTCCCACGTTCTTATCACCGATCGGGTCAACGGAGATAAACGGTTTTGCAACCGAAAACCCGGTGACCATGCCGACGCAGATAACGACGGCAACAATGCCGACAGCAATAATGCTGCCATAGATAAGGGTCTGGTCTTTCATGGTTCCCATAATGCACAATATGTTGTGCATTGTGTATAAACTTTTTGGCATATTGTGAAAATTGTTTTGCAATGGAGAGGGTGCTGTCGCGGAATCTTTTCCAAAGACGCCCGGAAAAAAATACACTTTACTCCATATGCATCTCCGTCGGAGACTTTCCCTGCCATGGAATTGCAGACCCCAAAATTGGCACTAATTCGCGAAAAACGAGCACTAATATTTCCGGATAATCTCATAATGTATCCGGTTTTATTATCCGGGACTGAACCGGAGCTGAAAATGGCCGCTAATAGCACCTATCGGGAGGCAAAACTCCTCTACTATGGACTGGAGGAAAGGGAAATGAAAGGGAGGGCTGTTTTGGGGCTAATATCAAGAGATCTTGACGTCAGGTAACGACGTGAATTTTGCCTTGATATCTTGCCTGACCCCCTCTTGATGAGAATAGAGGAATTCTGGAATCTCGGATCAGTCCGGAGGATAATTCAACAAACCTGGTATACCGGTTTGCTGACATTATTTTGTCTCCTCGCTCGTTATTCCCATTACAAGGTAATGAGACACTGTACCTTAGCTTTTGTGGTTAGGTGTTTACTTCTGAGAACTTAGGAGTTCTACAGAGCCAAAAAAAGGATGACAGGTTCATCCGTTCAAAAATGATCTTAATGCCTCTTCCAGATTACAATTCCCGCTACCACGACGATTGCCCCGGGCAGAGCGTACTGGAGCGGGGAGTGCTGGGTCGTCCGCTGGACCGGAGCGGTTGAAGCAGCTGTTGCCTGGGGCGTCGGACTTCCTGCATCAGTGACCTGGAACGGGACTATAGTATACGTGTCATTGGTATACGTGTGATCGTTTGCCTCCTGATCGCTGAATGCGGCAACGAGCGCATCTTTTGCATCGCTGCCCTGCAGGCTTCCCGGGCCGGTAATCCTGAAGAGGTTCGTGCCGTTGTTCAGTTTCATATTGCGGACATAATCGCCGGTGACGGCAATGTCGAATTGGTTGTTTACCATCGGGTGCTGGGCAAAGAGGTAATATTGTCCTGCCGGGAGATTCCCTGATATCGCTTCAGTGGCGGTAAAGGTAAATGACGCATCCGGATTGACCGGAGTTTTTGTCGTGAACTCGTAGTTATTGCCAATAATCCAGATCTGGACCTCCGGAGGAATTCCTTCCGCAATTCCGGTGATGGAGAACGGCTGGCCTTTGGTAACTGATGCAGGGGAGATCTCTGCAGTGATGAAAGGTCTTTTCAGGATCACACTCACCGTGCCGCAGGTTGTTGTATTATCAAACTGGTCTTTGGGTGTTGGCTTACTCACAGCATAAATGGTATACGTCCCGGCATCCATCATGAGATTCGCCGTATAAAAGCTATACTCCCATGTTTTATCCGGTTTTGTTTTCACCGTTGTAAACGAACTGGGATCTCCCTTGACCGATTTTTGGTTTGGCGGAGTAAGAGTCACGCCACCCTCCGGGATGTTGGGGCCGGTTATGAAAAGGTACGTGGAATTTGAAGCTGAATTGATCCCGGAAAGGTCCGCTTCCTCCCCAAAATAATATGACTGGCTTCCTCTTGCAACGATGGTAACCACTGGCTTTCCACCCGCATCGGCGGAATATGCTGATACAGGAGATATCAGCAGGACTGCCGTAACTGACAGGAGAAGCAGCAGGATCAACTTCTCAAACCCGTACTGGTTGTTGTGGCCTTGAACTAACATATGTAAATATATCAATGTTTACAATATAAAATTATTACGGCTTGAATTTTTACTGGTTTCCTGCCGGAACCCTGCGTAATCGGGCATTCCCGATGCTACTATGAACCTGGAGATCCCCCTGCAGATGCCCGGGATAAAAATGGTATGAGCCCGGCCATTTCTGAACAACTGCGGATACCCGCGTTACGAGGCAGTCTCCGGTCTTTTGCGGTCCCGTTCCGGTATGCCGGATATCCCGTTGACCGTCCTGATCCGGCAGAGGTCAGCAACCGCAACACCGGAGGCTGCAAAGACCGCACCCATCAGGGTCAGGCAGGCAAGGATGAGCCCATAATAGATTGTGGGGAGCACCAGATGGCCGAGATACATTGACTGGCCATAGCCATGGTCGATGAGCTGTTGAGGCACTTGGCCGATAATGAGCGATACTGCCGTGAGTGCGAGGGCAATCCCCCCGTATACAAGGATGCAGCCCATAATCTCGAACGGTTTCCTTTTCAGGACGGAGAATGACGTTGTGATGGCGTGGAACAGTCCTCTCTTCTCCAGTACCAGTACCGGTAGTATCCAGAGAATGAGGAGGAACAGGATGAAGTTGATGGCTGTTATAATCAGCCAGAAATGAAGCGTGGTGTAGAGTTCTCCCAGGGCATAGATATAGGGAATCCAGAAAAACGCCGACAGGACGGTTCCCGCTGCAATGGCAATGGACCAATTCTGGATGATGATCCCGAACACGAGGGTCGCAGCAATGGCCATTCCCACGGAGAGGAATACCAGCGGCCAGCGTAGGCCCTTTGTGATGGCGAGTCGTTCGTGAATCGTAGGGGGCTGGTTCATCTCATTTCCGTTTACCGTCAGGACCTGACTTGTTACCAGGAAGGAGAAACAGGACACGCAGATCATCTCTGCCAGGAAGAACCAGGGATCAAGATATAATGACATGCTACCGATGGATAGCGTGACCGGGAATGACAGCGTATCGTTAACGTGCATATCACCCCATGATTCTGCCACGATCAGGAATACCATCAGGAGCCCGGAGAGGATTGCAAACCAGAACAGGTGCCGGTTCCGGGCTACCGTTTTTAGGCTTTCTGTAGCGATGTTGATCCCCTGCCGTACATGGATGGATCTGCCGGCAGGCCCGCTGTCATCCGGGCGGTCGGCTGGAACTGTTTCAGGCTGGACCATAAGGGTCGCTAGTGCAGGACGAACGGTGGGTATTTTCGGGCACAGGCACAGCCACCGGCCAGCGGTAACAGAAATAAAGCGCATCAGCTCATCTCCCGGGAAAGTTCAGCGGATTTTGGCATTTGCCCGGTCTTTGAAGAGGTGTAAAGATCCAGAGCAGCAATCCCTCCCACCGTTGCCACCACAAACGCAACGCTAAACAGTACGAGATCATAGAGGAGGCCAAGAGCAAACCACGTGTCGGTGAGACGATAAAGGTACGCAAGCTCGGGTGGGGTGACCATCACGTGTGCTGCCTGGACGAGCAGGTACGTAAGGAACACGCCGTATACCACAACTCCAAGGAAGACGGCGCAGGCAGCTACCTCAACCCAGGTCTTTTTCATCATGGCAAACGATCTCACGACTGCCTCCCTGAGGGTCTTTTGCTCGAGAACGATAAAGGGCAGGACAAACGGGGTCAGGATGAACAGGAGCAGATTGATCGCCGAAAAGATCAGGGCCTCCATGAACCCTGGATATATCCCTAACAGCAGCGTCCGTCCTCCATAGCCCGGAAGCTCGGTAAAGATGGCCGTGGGCGGATAAGGAGTCAAGTTGAAGGGGAACTGGCTGAGCGTGCTGAAAAGGAAAGAATTGAAATGCCCGAAGCCATAGAGGAACCCGAGCTCACGCGGGAACCAGACGGGAAAATAAAAGAAAATACTGTCGAGCATCATGCCTGCGAGTGCCAGAACAAAAGACCACAAGAAGATTGCTTTCAGGTATTTTTTTGCCCCTGAAAGCTCCACAAAAAACAAGACAGAACCTTCTTTCTTTGATGAGATGCTCAGGACAAGGCCCGCCAGTAAGAACACCAGGCAAAACAGTGTTGCGTACTCGATTAAAAAGTTCAGGATAAGCCATCCGATTATATCAGTTTGCAGAGTCCTGTCGATGTAGAGGAGTGCCGATTGGCCGATGGTGTTTCCAGCCAGCACAAGCCCGGCAAGGAGCGTAAACCAGAGGAGCTGCCGGTTCCGCGCCAGCGTCTTCGTGCCTGACAGGGCGGCCCCGATTCCCCGCCGGATCATTCTCGATCCGCCGGCACCGCCATCCGGGCTGCCCTCATAGGCTGGTTCAGGCTGATCACCAATACCTGTCAGCGAGGCACGGGCCACCGGTGCTTTCGGGCACAGGCCAAGCCACCAGTGTACATCAGGAGAATTCTGGTTCATACGGTACTCCCCCGGATCTTTGCGAGCAGTTCCTCAGCCATTTTTGTCGGGTCCTGGGTCTTTTCGAGTTTTATTCCCAGCTCGGCTGCGAAATCCCAGATGAACTCGATGCATTTTGTGAACTCTTTGCAGGAAATGCAATCGCCATCATGCTCGTACCAGACCTGCATGCCATGCTTCTCCGAGACCAAAATATAGGCATTGGTCTGGAAGGGAACAGATCTCCCGAACAGGATGCCCCGCTCTACATCGATCTTTTCAATCTGGATCCTGTTTGCCGTGGCCATCTCCCGCAGCGAGGTCTCGATCTTCTCATCCATTATGAGGAGCGCCTGCGAGACGCCCTGCCTTGTTATCCCGATATAGTTTGCGATTGAGACGTTGGACATCCCGCTGCGCCGCATCTTCCAGAACTTAAACTGCTTATCGTTCATGGGAAGGAACATATGTAAATGTATGGATGTTTACAATATAAAATAATTGTCAAACGCTTTTAGCCACGTTCGTGGATTGGGTGAGGGATTGGAGGTGAGCGGGATTGGGATTACGCGGAGGGGCTGGCCGGTCACTGGCGGCAGTGCAGCGGGGCTGGGCTGAGGAAGATCGCAGGAGGGGGATTCTTCCCGAAGGAATCGCAGGATAGCGTGATACAAAAAATGGATCAGATCTCTTTCTGGTAGACTACCACATCCAGGATCTTACCGAACTTTTCACCAATGTTTTTCAGGTGGGCACATCTGGAATATCCTGACTTTTCCAAAAGCCGGATACTTGCATGGTTTTCTCCGCACAGCGTCCCTACGAGCACATGAATACCTGCTTTTTTTGCGGCGGTCTCAAGATGAGAGAGCGCAACAGCTCCGATCCCTTTGCCGGTGAATTCCGGTTTAAGATAGATACTCAGCTCGGCAGAGCGGTTATATGCCTGCCTCTTTTTGTACTGGGTTATGAAACAATAACCGATGATTTCGTTATTGTCCTTTATCAGAAACGAGGGGTATTTCGGGTGAGAGACATAGAGAAATTCTTCCAGATCTTTTTTGGAGAGTTTCTCGCTGTGAAAGGTTGCGGTTGAATTCAGGATATAATGATTGTAGATATCAATAATCGCCGCCAGGTCTTTTTTTGTCACCGGAGAAAAATCCACCATCAAACATATCGTGTGTTGTTTCGGGTATCAATTCGTTGCGGTTAAAGGAGGTTGCTCATTCCGCAGAACCTCTACACCGGGTTCCCCAGACCAGCCGTGCTCTGGAATGGTGACTCCCCGGGTCCCGGCCTGGTGAATACAGAACCATGGTATCCTGTTCATCGCATACAGATTTAGATATAGTGTAAAGCCGGATGGAGGTATAAGGATAGTTCATCATTTCCTGAATGATATTTTACTTTTAACACCGGGCCTCTTTTCGATCCCTGAAGGATTGATTATTTCTGACAGATCTCATCCGGGATTTTTTTCTATTCGAAAAGATAACGGGCGTGGTACAAGATATAAGGATTTATGGAAGAGGAAACATGATCAGACAATGTCCAGCGAAAATTACCAAGTACGGAAGTTAGAAATACAATCCGGACTTTACCGGAAGGGTGGAAGATCATGATACTTGTAGATGCACAGATTACCCTTGTAACTGAACGGCAGCGGGAGTTTATTGGGGAAGTACAGAAGATCATACCCAGGGTCCGCAGCGAGGCGGGCTGCACACGGTACGAACTGGCAGCTGATGTGTCCTCTCCTGAGGTCATGCATTTTTTTGAAGAGTGGGAGAACCAGCGCAGTCTTGATGACCATCTCGCGCAACCCCATATGAAGGCATTTTTCGCAAAGACCGATCCATGGCATGCAGCACCGACAAAACTGAAGATCTATGAGGTCCTGTCATCCCGATCGATCACCATGGATCGTTGAAACAGGAGTTAACCGGGGGATCACCCGCTAGTAACGGCGGTGGAGAGGGGGTACTGTCCGGTGAAAGAAAGAGGCAGGTAGATCATCCCGGTCCTTTCTCCATCATATCACCACACTCTGATAGACCTCATCTTCCACCCCCAAATCAGGCCCTGTACCGCCCCGGATTGCTTATCCGGGCGATCAAATTCCGGATATGCTGCAAAAAACGATGCATTTTTACACACTTTTTCCAGGGACGCGTTCTCCGCGCGATTTAGGCCAAACGGGGCTATTTCCTTTGAGCTATAAAACGCTAATGGACGCTAATGGGAGGCGAAACTTAGGGTGGCGGGTAGGGTAGCACGGTCACCCTCATCTGCCGAAGCCGGATGATTGTCATGCAACCCCGTTCTTCATCTCGTTCAGCTGCTCCTCAAGGATCCGGATCAGGATCTCCCGCTCGGGCTCCTGGTCCGGGTAGTCCGTGCTCCAGGCCCGCCAGAACGGCCTCTTGTGGGCGACTTTGAACTTCACGCCCTCCATAACGGTCTCGTAGGTATCCGGGTCCAGCTTCCGGACCCGCTGGTGTGCGAGGATGAACCAGTGGTATTGTGTCCCGGGGAGGGCTCCTGATCCCGCCGGCGCCTTATGCACCCGCTTCTTTTCGGACCAGAAGGAGAAGTTCCAGCGGTCCGGCGCCACCTTCTGCTCTTGCCATACACCGTTGGGGTACTCCCAGACATGCGTTCCCCCAATGGCCATGCCGGAGTAGGCCTGCCCTTTGAACTGCTTCAGATCATCAAATGCCATGATTTACCTTCGGCCGTTTCCTCCCGAATCCTTTGTGAAGAAGGAGTGTGAAAGTGTGGGAATTGGGGGGAGTCGCGCTGTTTCACGATTCTGTTTTTACGGTGAGCCGGTTGGTTTTCCACCATCAATAGCGGTGTATTTCCATCCCCTAGGATACCTGCATTTCCACAGAGAAATCCGGACTCTGTACGGCCCCGGATAACCTCTCCGGACACCACTTTTCCGGAATCAATTGCAAAAACAGGTACAGTTTTACACACTTTTTCCAGGGACGCGTTCTCCACGCGATTTACGCCAAACGGGGCATTTTAAGCGGGCGTGTAAAACGCTAATGTACCCTAATGGGAGGCAAAACTCAAAGGGGCTGGATAGTTAGCACGGTCAAGAGGAAAGGAAGGGCTGTATTGGGGATTGGAATTCCAGCTAGGAGTCTCCGGAAAACCTACACTTTACCTATACCTCCTCTCTTTCGGAGAGTTGTCTCTCCCAAAGTGGTTTTGGCATGATCAGAGACCCTCATTCGCGAAAAAAGAGCACTCATGTTTTGGGATTCCCCTATTTCTCCGCCCATTCGGCTGTCCGGAGCTGAACTGCAACTGAAAATAGCCGCTAATAGCATCTATTGGGAGGCGAATCGGATAAAAGATGGACGAGAGGAGATTGGAAATAAAGGAATGTAGGGTGTAAAGTAACTTCTGTCTTTTTTGAGAATGAAAAATGATTTGAAGAAAAATCGGAAAATAATAATAATGATAGTGATGTAGGTGATACTGATATTAAAATGACAAAATGTCCAATATGCGGTTCACCATTACATAAATCAGGCCAACTACGTCAATTAAATCCCTTGACAAATCGATGGAGAATGGTTCAAGTTTATTACTGTAGTAGATGTGGGTACAAAAGATTGGGATAATTAGGGAATTAATAATTTTATTTCCTTGTCTTGCAATTCTTGAAATTTTTTATGAAGATTATCTAATTCGACACCTTGGACAGCTCTTGCTCCTTTAGAATTTATTACCCAAATATCGATAGGGAAGTTGAGATCATATGCTCCAACTTTAATTGCTTCATTAAGAATTTTGTATACCAAGACTAAAGCTTTGTCGGTATTAAATTTTCTAATAGTATCTTCATATTTTTGTAAGAGCGCAAATGCAAAATCATCCCCGACACCTATGGCATGCGGGCGTTCCAAAACTTCTGACACTCCTGTATTCAGGTAATGATATGTTGTTGGGTGGTTGACATATTCGGCAAAAATTATCTCAATTTTATGGATGCGTAAAAGCTCACTTGGGCTATTAACCATATGAATGCGAACATCAGTATCAATTACTTTTTGCATTACTTTTTTAATTATTTGACTTATTTCATCTCGTGTCGATTCCAATGATTTCTTTTTTCTACGTGTTTTATTTATTTCGTCCTTAAATCTTTGAATTAAGGGAATGTCTCCAGCAGCTGCTCACAAACAGTTGGGGTTGAACCCGATAATTTTTACATCTTGACATCGAGTGCTACCTCGTGTCAATTGTGTGTCGGAGCCAATGACAATCCCATCAGATGCTGGAAATACTACAACAAGTGTCATCGCATTTTGATTGTTTAAAGGATGGAAAAATAACAAAATAAATTTATGGTTTGCTGAGCTCTTTGTTTAAAAGAATGAAATAGTAATTTTTTTGTTTCGATTACAATTTTCACTATTTTATATTTTCGTTTCCAATAAGATCTAAAAAAACGAATTTTCACTCGTTTCCAAGATCCACGATACTAGTAGGATTGACCAGTTTGTGTGGAGAGAGTCAACAATAATAGGTGGAGAAGTCCTATTTACATTTTACTTAATAATCTAATCGTTTTATTGTTGTGAGCTAGTTATTGTTATATAAATAGGATATACACAGAATTGATAGTGAATGGATATGGATAACGTTATAGTAAAAATTCAACGATTATCTCCACTCGCCAATATTCCACATTATCAGCATTTTGGTGATTCCGGGGCTGATATTTGTTCAATTATTAATTGCTCACTTAAACCATTTGAAAGAAAAGCTATACCAACGGGTTTGAAAATTGAAATTCCAAAAGGATATGAAATACAAGTCAGGTCACGAAGTGGTTTGGCATTAAACGAAGGAATTTTTGTCCTAAATAGTCCAGGAACTGTTGATTCGGGATTTCGTGGTGAAATTCAAATAATATTAATGAATCTCAGTGAAAAGAACTTTGAAATTACGATTGGACAAAGAATCGCTCAACTTGTCTTAAAACCTGTATATTTTGCCCATTTTGAAGAGAGCGATGATCTTTCAGAATCACCACGAGGAACTCAGGGTTTTGGATCAACTGGATAAAGGATAAAAACAAATATCAAAGTTAAAACGAATCTTATTTTAATTATGCGATATTTTGGATCGAAAGTAACGGTCGTACCGACACTTTATCGAATCCTATCGGAAAAAAAACCTGGCGGATCTTTTTGTGATCCTTTTGGAGGTATTGGAACAATTGGGTCTTTCTTTAAATCTAAAAACTATCGAGTTTACTGTGGGGATGTTTTAACATTTGCCCATTATTTCCAAATAACAAAAATATCACAAAATACGACACCACAATTCGAAAAACTATTTTCCCATACTGATTTTACAAGTTGTCAAGATATTGTAGAATATTTTAACAATTTAAAACCTCAAAAAGGTTGGTTCTCAAAAAATTATGTCGATAAAAGAAAATTTTTTATACCTCAAAATGGTGAAAAAATTGAATCTTGTTGGAAAAAAATCCGCCTATGGGAAAAACAGGGATTGATTACATATTCTGAAAAGGCAGTGCTTCTTGCTTCACTGATTAATAGTATGGATAAATTTGCAAATTGTGCCGGTACATATTATGCTTATTTAAAAAATTGGTATCAAGAATCATTATTGCCATTTAAATTTGAATTAATAAATTTCACACCAGGAAACTCAAACTGTAAATGCTTTCATTGCGATGCGAAGGAACTTGTTGGAAAACAAAAATTCGACATTCTTTATCTTGATCCACCCTACAATGAACGATCATATGCCGGTTATTATCATTTACCCGAAACAATCGCTCTTTGCGAGACTCCCCCAATTCATGGAAAATCTGGTATACCATCTTCAATCAGACCAAAGTCTGCATTCAATTCAATAAAAACAGCAAAAAATGAATTACAATGCGTCCTTAATGAATCGCGTTTTCATGTTCTTGCATTTCATTATACAGATAATGGAATAATTCGTTCCGATGAATTACGTTCAATTTTAAATGAATATGGTGAGGTACAAGAATTCACTTTAGTTGCTAAAGGTTATACAAATAAATCTCAATGTCGGGATGTTAATCATAGATTATATGTAGTGGAGTCCTAATGCCCAAAGAACTTCCCGATGATAATTCTCCTATAGATCAATTGAGACCATTCAGTAACGTTCGTTTGATCATCGCAGATCTTGATGGTACTCTCTTGAATCCAGAGGACCCGCATATCTGGGATAATTTTAACACTCAAATTCGATCAAATAAGCATTACAAGGTAAAATTTACAATTGCAACGGGAAGAACATTACATGGTGTGAAAAATTTTTTAAAAAAATTAAATCTCCCAAAAAATCGCCCAATCATATTATACAATGGTAGTTTAGTGATTTTTCGCGACTCAAATATACTTCTTTTTAAAAAGAATATTCCATCAGAAATCTTTGAAAAAATAATCAAAAAACTCAGTAATGAGTCTATACAATTATTGGCATATATCTATGATGAAACACTACCTTTCGAAGATTTCTCTAATGTCGATGATCCCGAAATCGTTTTTGGATGGTCAAATATCGGTCAAATACAAAAGGAATTTAACCAGATGAATATCCGATGGAAGGAGTGGGATGATATTCCTGATACTTACAATTCATTACTTGCAATTCTGATTAGAATAGATGATAAAAAAACACTCACAAATATCAAAAGAAAATTAAAGGATTTTCCTGAAATTACAATCACAAAAAGCGGTTCGCAATATCTGGAGATCCGCCCTACAGGAAGCAATAAAGCAATAGCAGCTGAGCAAATTCTTAAAAAAATTGGATATACCAGAGAAGAAGTTCTCTCAATTGGGGATAATGACAATGATGCTGAATTGCTTGAATGGTCTGGAATTGGTGTAGCTGTAAAAGGAGCCTCAAAAAAAGCATTAAATGCATGCAAATACGTTACTAAATATAATTCTGCAAGTGGTGTTGTAGGAGTATTGCGATTAGTAAAAGAATCAAGACGATATTTTTCAGGTTGAACATGGTGAGAACATGGTAATGATGATGCCTCGAACAAAATGGACGATGCAAATTTCTGTTATTGTTGCGCACTATCAGGAATGCTTAATCTCTATTCAAGAATTTGAAGAAGATATTAAAAAAATAATTGCACATCAAGAAAGCCCAATCGTCGGTTTGACATTCATTTTTAAATCAGAAAAACCATTTGATGATCTTGAAATTGGGATGAAGCAAACTGGAAATGCCACATATTCAAATACCTCTGAAATTCAAGGAAATCGATCGGGAGAACTAATAATTTCTTTATGGTCTAAACCCTTATCAAAAAAATTTAATTATACTGGAATATTTCAGAATTTATTTGAAGCATTTTGGAAGCCGAATATTCGTGCAAAACCTTCCGGCCTTATTACAATTCAACATATGGAAGATGGGAAAAAATTTGCCCAAAACAGATTAGCTGATACAATTTTACAAGAACAAAATTGTGCAGTATTATATGTCGATTTAGATAAATTTAAAGATGTAAATGATCGATTCGGAAGCGAGAAAGGAGATCAATTAATTGAACAATTTGCAGCGCTATTAGAAAGAATAACAAAAAGTCGCGGAATTCCTTTGAATAAGGGGGGAGACGAATATGTTATTTTATATCCAAATGGCTCTTATGAAAATTCTCTCCTGTTAGCATTTGAAATAAGCAAAGCAATTGAATCCGCTGAATATAAAATTGATAATATTAAAATCGGAGTTACGATAGGAATAGACGTTAATATTAATTTTGAGAATCCTAAACTATTCTCCAACCTTGTATCGGATAGTGAGACAATTTTAAAAGCGACTAAACGACAAAAGAGAGGTCTTACACGGATATTTAAAAATTCTAACATTGACAATATCGAGCTCCCTATTGCTGATGCTCTGAATTTATCTCTTTGTATTACAAAATGCGGAACGCTAAATTCAATGCCCTACCAAAATGTTTGGCTAAATACTCTCTCAAAATATGTATCGAAGGAAATTCAAAATCATGGTTTTTCTTATGAAATTGTTAGAGATTGTGTAAAGGAATTCATAGCCTGGGCTGATTTTAATTTTGACAATCGGTTTATAAAAACAACTTCAATCAAATCAGCCGAACCTGATATTGAACCTGTGATATCACAGTTGGATATTTGCATTGCGGCAAGTCATGGAATTTTTAACGCTCATCTAAAAAAAGAGGGGGTATTGAATGCATGCGATCCAGAAAAAACTTTGAATATCAAATATAATCCAACGCAATCTCTAGCTGCTCTTGAATTATCATCAGGAGAAATCTTATATACAAATGCACATGATACGGGAAAATTAAGTAACTCCTATAACTTTGGCTATATTGTAAAACAAACGCACGAGATTACCTTATTACCAAAGTGCTTCTGTGTTGCGACGCTAATTAAAATTGGGCATGATCCAATTTTTTTCCCAAATGAGATATTTGATGAAATTATCACTGTTGATGATAGACCCGTTAAAGGTGGAGGATTGCCTGATTTTTGGGAATTAACTGTTGCAAGATTAATTTATGAATTATCGAATAACCCCAATATTACTGAAATATTTTTAATTGGAAATCAAAAATATGGTTCTAGAACCATTGCAAAATTAAAAGATGCTGAAAATTGGGATGAAAGTATAATTCATAAAAAAACAGGAATACCGATTCAAATTATCAGAGAAACAAAACTAAGATTACGAAATATTACAATTATTGAGGATAATAAGGAATTACTACAAAAATTGGCAAATATTTTAAAAGAGAAAAAAGAAATTTTTCCAATAAAAAAAGTGGTCTCTCTTGAAAAAGATCATAGATTTTTAAGACGAGATCTTAACTTAGAAAAATTTTCACTTACGAAGGACGATGGTTGTAAAGTTGATACGATTCGCGAAGCATTTCCTATAATGCTTGAAATTGCTCGAAATCCACAAGAAACTGAAGTTATTATCGATCAGGCAGGACAACAAATCCATGAACTTATTGATTTTAAAGTGTTATTAAAAAACCCATTAAAACAATGCATTCCAGATTTTTATTCCAACGAAGAAGAATCCTTGAAAAAATATTTTGAAACTGAATTTCTTGACACAGAAAAAGGACTTTTCGGGAAAGTTTTCCAGGAGAACAATCAATTAGATCATGTATTGAAACATACTATTGAAGCGATAATTCGCTCTCCCCCTTATGCAACCAGACGATCTATTCTTGTTGTTCCACATAAGACCAGAGAAGGGGTTTC
>JACTUB010000010.1 GCA_015660885.1 Methanoregulaceae archaeon
TAGCTGTAACCCACGATCCGACGTTTTGGGCTAAAATAAATCTACCTGTTGTTGCCGTTGCATTAGAATAAGCAACTGTACATGTTACAGAACCAGAGGGTGTAACTGTTACATTTCCGTTTACAAAAGACCCTGCATCCTGACCACCCTGATACGTGACAGTGATGGTCTGTGCATCCGGCTGCTGTGCCGTTACTGCAACAATTTTGGACTTGCTGATATTCCCTGACATCCCGAACACGAACGCAGCGATAACCGCTGCGAGGATCACCGTTATGGCGACCATCAGGATCACACCGATAACGGGTGATACTGCTTCATCATTCTTTCTTGTAATCATATTTCAAACACCTTTTACATGCCCATCTAGGGCAAGACAATGTAATGTGTAGTTTTATGTATGTTGCTTGTATATAGATATTTCTTTTTTATGAAGTGCAATTTTTATGACATAAATACAAATATCACATCAAATTATGATTTGACATTCCCGGGAATGGTTGTTCTTTTTTATCCCAAAAACTGAATATTCTTTATTATATCATAATAGTAGAACTAGAACTGTCAGAATGATCACGGTCGCATATAGCGCCATTAGTGCAAACTGTATTTTGGTGGAAAATCACATAAGTAAAAGTTGGATAGCAGTAGTGCAACACATAGGGGTTACTGGTGCCTGATGAAAAGAGGTATGTTCAGAAATGGTGTCTGAAGAAACTCGCAGGAAAATTGGGGATGCACAAAGGGGAAAAATAGTATCTGAAGAAACCCGTAAGAAACTAAGCGAGTCAAATACAGGGCAAAAACGTACGGAAGAAACCCGCAGGAAAATGAGAGAGGCACAGAAGAAGAGATGGGAAGATCCGGAAGAACGCAGGAAAGTGAGCGTGGGAAATAAAGGAAGAAAACATTCTGAGGAAGCCCGCAGAAAAATGAGTGAGACACAGAAAGCGATGCCAAAAATAATATCGGAAGAAGGCCGCAGGAAAATAAGTGAGGCACAGATGAAAAGATGGGCAGATCCAGAAGCCCACAGGAAAATGAGAGAGGCACAGAAGAAAAGGCATGGTATAGATCCAAAAACAATAACTGGTAAAGAAATTACGTGCGAAATAATAAAAAAACACCACGAAATATTAAAAAAAGATCCGGAACATCTGTCAACAGAGTTTATTCAAAAACTTATCGGAATAGATTGCTCCAAACAACCGTAATGGAATATCTGTGTTAAGGTTTAAGTCCCATTTTCCGTTGTTGTACTTTCCTCGACCCGTTTTTCAATACAGTGCCATTTGTGCTAACTGCTCTAGCAAAGTACATTGATCATTATCGCTGCCAAACGCCATCCACGCTTCAATGTTTTTATCGTAATTTGGCGACTGATAAAGAACAAGGTTATCACTCCTCTGTTTTAGCATCGTTTCAAGGTGAATATATCCCGAATCAACAATTGCCGGTTTTTAAATCTACAGGAACTCCCAAATGGCTCCCGAACCAATCAAAAGATTATCAATATATTAGATTAAGCGGGTTGGTCTCCGGGTCCTGATCTATCTAATATATATTGAACAGGTACCGGAATTTCCTTATTTTTTAATAACACACAATTGACTATATATTTGATTAAAAAACCTCTCATATATCTCCTTTGAAAAAGCAACTCCGGGCTGATCTGATACCTGTACATCAGATAGAGCAGCTAATAACAACACAGGAAGAGTCAGCACTCTTATTTCTGTTCTTCAGCGATTTTTTTTCGGATCATTTCCTTAACTTGTCGCGATGAAATTCCGGTTTGCGTTTTCACCGGATCGTGATCGAGAGCGAGGTTAAAGCCAGTTATGGTATTCATCCCTAGCAGTCTGTTGAACCATTCTTCCATTCACAATCACCGTACTCCTGCAGCTTTCTTTCTCATTTCACGGAGTTGCTCATACGAAATCCCTGAAAGTCAAAACCGGATCGTGATCCACAAACGACAGCTGTGCGTGCCTCATTCCCGATAACCGAGGAATTTTTTGTACATGCATGTTTTTCAATCACCTGATTGAATCAGAGTCAGATTGACGAATAAGTTAACTAAATAACCCGGAATTGATTAGTAAGTTTCACTCATTCCCGCTATCCCGCATGGCATTCCTGATCATCTCCTCATCCAATTCCGTCAGCCTCAATTCGGTTCCTTTCAAACCGTGATCTGTACTGCGGGGTGGGATTCCAGGATACGGGGAAACCGGAATATCCCGAAACTGACTTTCTTCTCTTCCAGAAGGATCGTGCCTATAGGGAGATCGGAGATCAGGGATTGTTCACGCACCATCGAATAATTCTTATTACAGGAACAACCTCGCAAAAACCCGTAATACTCGATCCTGTTTGCAATCCTCCAGTCAACAAAAGCCCACTGGTGCGTTGCAAAGAATGAACTGATATTTGCTTTGCGCAATGCCCTTATCCTTGACCCAAGATCCGCGATCAGTTTCCATTGCAAGCCCTCAGAGAAGTTTTCCACGACCTGATCGAATTCATCAAGGAAGATACCCAAATGCCTGCGCCGGTTAAGTTCCAAGGCACTTGCAAAAACATCAAACCAGAATTACTCGGTGGCTATTTCCATGTTGGTGTACTTGTTCGGCTCACGGAGTACGTGTCGTGGCCTGCATGGAGTATGCGCTTTCTTCTTTGCCTTGTGGGTCTCTTCCTGCTCGATCACTTCCGGAACATCCATCTTCCTTTCACGCAGACGAGTTGCCAGCGTGCTGGATAACCTGTATGATTGTGGGGGCAGGCAGACATTAATTTCCGGAATAATCAAGTCTCCGGATGAGATTTAACCAAATCCCCAGACCCTTCCGCATCACCTTTAAAATGAGCGAATTGTTCAGGACAATATAGTGATGCAACTGATACTCTCCACTACGGAAGATGCGGTTCCTTCAGGGAGTCCGGAGGTGTTCTTGGTAATCTTTCCGGAATGAACATGATAATTGATATCATGTTCATCCAGCCGGGATTTGGTTGAATGGTTGGGGAGGCAACCGTACCCGTCCTTTGTCATTTCTGTTTCTCTGACGGGAGAGGTGATGACAAAACCTGTCGCGGGTTTATTTCTTTGGAAATCTTAAATTTCAACCTTTTTTCATTTTTTATCAAACTTACCTCGTTACCCTTTAATATCTTATTATTTTACGATGATGCCTGATACCATGGACTTAAACATCACTAAACCCAATGATAATCCAATCAGCATTGGTTCGTATGCAACGTTGCAGCATGAGAGAATAGCAACAATGCAGGCAAAAGGTACGCTTCGCTGTGTGTGGTGAGAAAAAACTATGGAAAATAATGATGTTATAGTCTATCGGCTGGGTGCAGGATGCGACCTTTCCGATGTCGAAGAAGGAAAGATATACCAGGCAAAAGTACAGGGTTTTGCAACGTTTGGGATGTTTGCCCAGATTAATGACAGGATCAAGGGTCTTGTCCACAAGAGCAATATCAAGGCGGAACACAAGGAACGCGATCCTGTCCTCGTCAGGGTTCGCCAGATACGCCCGAATGGCAATATTGATCTGGAAGAAGTCCTTGTCCAGGTATACCAGGTGCAGACGGTCGACCGCAGGTCCACGACGGTAAACATCGCTGATCTGACCAATAAAGTTGGAAAGACCGTGGCGATCGAAGGAGAGATTGCCCAGATCAAACAGACGAGTGGCCCCACGATTTTTACCATTGTAGATGAAACCGGGACCCAGAATGCGGCAGCATTTATAGAAGCCGGGGTCCGGGCATATCCGGAAGCCGAGCTGGACAATATCGTCAAAGTCATCGGCGAAGTGATGATGCGCAACAACCAGCTGCAGATAGAAGTCGATGCCCTGTCTATCCTTACGGGTGAAGATGCAGCGGCGGTGAAAGTACGGATAGAAAAAGCGCTGGATGCACGATCCGAACCGGAAAATATTCCGCTGCTTGTGCAAAGCGAGGTCATTGAAAAACTCCGTCCTGAGATGAAAAAGGTCGCGAAAATAATAAGAAAAGCGATCTTCACTTCACAGCCGATTATACTGCGCCATCATGCCGATGCTGACGGGATCTGTTCAGCAGTGGCAATAGAACAGGCTGTGGTTTCACTTATCAGGGAGAGCGGGGGTGACTTTGACGCGGATCACTTCCTTTTCAAACGTGCCCCTTCAAAAGCCCCGTTCTATGAGATTGAAGATATCACCCGCGACCTTGATTTCTCGTTAAAGGACCATATCCGGTATGGTCAGAAGATGCCGCTGGTCCTTCTGACCGATAATGGATCCACGGAGGAAGATGAACCCGCTTACAAGATCGCCAGCGTGTATGATATACCCTTCGTGGTGATCGATCATCATCATCCTGACGCGACTATAGACAAGTACCTCAGTGCACATGTCAATCCTTATCACGTCGGGGGAGACTTCGGCATCACTGCAGGGATGCTCGGTACTGAAGTCGCCCGCCTGATCAATCCGAAAATCGAACCTCTCATCCGGCACCTCCCGGCAATAGCCGGGGTCGGCGACAGGAGCGAAGCTCCGGAACGTACCCTTTTCCTTGCCCTTGTTCATGATCAGTACCCTGAACAGGTATGCAAGGATATCGCACTTGCCCTTGACTACGAGCAGTTCTGGCTCCGGTTCAATGATGGCAGAGAGATCGTCAAGGACATTCTGAACCTGACCGGGAACCCTGAACGCTACAAGAAACTTGTGACGCTTCTCGTAGAGGGGGCAAATACCATGATCGAAGACCAGATGAGTGCCTGCATGCCTCATGTAGTCCCCAGATTACTCAGGAACGAAGCTCATCTCTTCCTTATTGATGTAGAAATCCATGCGCACAAGTTCACGTTCCCCCCTCCTGGCAAGACTTCCGGTGAAGTACACGACCGGCTCTGCAAACAACATGCAGGAGAACCTGTCGTGACCATCGGCTTTGGTCCGGACTTTGCAGTGCTTCGATCCCGTGGGGTGCTGATGAACATTCCCAGAATGGTCCGGGAACTCAGAAATGAGATACCCGGGGGCGGTATCAGCGGAGGCGGACACCTTGTGGTGGGGAGCATCAAATTCGTAGAAGGCATGCGCGACGTAGTTCTCGAAGCACTCATCAGCAAAATAGGTGAAGCACAGATACAAAAATGAAAAATTTGCCTTATTTTAAAAAAAATCCGATGAAAATAACGCAAAATGCCCGAAATCCGCTTTAATCAGGTCCACGAAATTCAGTGTAATCTGCGAGTCAGATGTATTCTTTCCTGTCAGAATATGAGTGCAGCGAAACAAAAATGACCGGTTTTTAACCGGAACAATCAGATATATATATATATGAATTGTTCTATATGAGTTTTAAATGCTGAGGCAGAACATGGATACAACAAAAAAACTACGTGAAACGTATAACGAGACCCAGCACAAAATTGTTCAATACCTCAATTCGGGTATAACCAAAGGGAAACACTACTTTAAATCAAAATATATTGCAAAAGAACTTGGTTTATCCCCAAAAGAGGTTGGAACAAACATGGCGATCCTTGCAGATATTTGCAAGGAGCTCGACATAATCCGCTGGAGCTATTCGAACAGTACAACGTGGATGGTCACGCCCAGGGCAATTTAACAATAACTCCCGTCATTCTTTTTTATTATGGTCAAACTTCTGGAGTTTGAATCTGAGATAGAGTTCGTTGCCGACATCAATGACTACAAAGACTGCCTGATGTCCCAGGACCCGACGCAGGATAACCCGGATGCTCTGTGGTTTAATATTGATATACCGAAAGGTCACATTCTGAAAGCCGGGGACCGTGTCCGGGTTACCGTGGAAAAGATCTGAACATATAACCAAAACAGGTCTTTTTAAAAACCGCATCCATTTGAGGATTACCAAACGTTGTGTTGGGCTATATGACTGGAAAAATCCTTTTAACAAAAAAACTGTTCAGTTTCTCAAACAATGTTAAAGGTGAGAAATTCTTTCGTGCCCGTTATACCAAAGTTTAAATTCCGGAGAATTTACATTTGATTAATGTTCGCACATGTCAGGATAATTACCTGCGAAATCGTTCTCCTTGTTCTTTTTATGTTTCTGTGCGGCTGTGTATCAACGAGTATAGGCGAGGTTGGTTACACAAATGACGGAATTACTGCGAAGATTAATAATCCGAATGAACCTTCTGATGCATTCATACAGGTGACAGTATATCAGGTAATTGGGCTTTCGCAACAGGAACATACTGTTGTCATGACATCAGTGAAACTGCAAACAGGTGACAACACCGTCCTGATCCCGGTAACGCTCGGACCCGGAAACTACAAACTCAAAATGTATCTTATCCAACATGGTGAACGTAAAACCGCGGTTATCCGGGATATTGTGGTATAATTGCCGGACGTCTGCTTAAGGGACCTGCTGGGAGCAGCCCGGGGGCTGACTCCTGCGGATACGGTATTCAGAAACGCCCTGATATTCAACCCCTTTATCTGTGGTTGGGAGCAGGGTGCACTTGCGGTTAAAGACGGGCTGGTACTGGGTATCGGTAACTATACAGGAAAAACGGAATATGATCTCAGGGGTTCGTACATTGTACCCGGGCTCATTGACGCCCATGTCCATATCGAGAGCTCACTCCTCGAGCCCCGCGAATATGCCCGCCTGGTCGTACGCCACGGCACGACCACCGTTGTCGCTGATCCACATGAAATAGCAAACGTTGCCGGAACCCGGGGAATTGATTTCATGCTCGCCCAACGGGAGGGTGCAGTCATCGATATCCTGTACCTTCTTCCTTCATGTGTGCCCGCGACACCAGAAGATGTGGGTGGTGCGACACTCAAAGCCGGGGATCTCAGGCAGTATGCCGGCCGCTGTGGCATCCAGGGACTGGGCGAGATGATGGACGTTCCCGGTGTTCTCGCTGCGGATCCCTCCATCGTGGAAAAACTCCAGATCTGTTCTGTCCGTGATGGTCACGCCCCCCTTCTCACAGGAAATGATCTTAACGCATATATCTTTGCCGGCATACAGAGCGACCATGAATGTACCAGACTGGACGAGGCAGAAGAAAAACTCCGGCGCGGAATGTATATATTCATCCGTGAAGGTTCAACCGAACAAAATATTACCGATCTTATAGATCTGGTAACACCAGATACGGTATCCCGTTGTTGTTTTGCTACAGATGACTGCCATGCGGATATGCTTTTTGAGGGAGGACATATTGACCAGTGCGTAAGGCGGGCTGTCGAATGCGGGCTCAAACCGGAACTTGCCCTGCGGATGGCGACGCTTTCAGCTGCAGAACGGTTCGGGCTGTCTGATCGCGGAGCACTGACCCCGGGCCGGCGGGCGGATTTCTGCGTCATTGAGGACCTGCGATGCCTCAGGGTACAAAAAGTCTTTGTATTGGGAAATGAGATTGTTGAGCCCATATACGGAACACCCCCTCCCTTTTTTTCAACATTTCCCGGCAAAGCTCCTTCTGCCGAAGACCTCCGTATCGATAGATGCGGCGAAGCCCGTGTAATCGGGCTCATTCCGTTCCAGATTCTCACCAGCTCTCTGCGATACTCTGTTACAACACAGGATATACCTGATTTCGAGAGGGATATCCTGAAAGTTGTGGTCTGTAACCGGTACCGTGATTCGCCATGTGGTGTCGGACTTGTCCACGGTTTCTCGCTGAAGCGGGGGGCAATTGCGTCCAGTATTTCTCATGATGCGCATAACATCATTGCTGTTGGGGCGAGTGATGGGGAAATCCGATCGGCGATCGATGAAGTCATCTGCTCGCGGGGCGCGATGGTTGCTGTTGTGGGGAGATCAAAGACCACACTCCCGCTCGATTGCGGTGGGCTGATGTCAACACTGCCCTACCCGAAGGTGGTTGAACGATTACAGGATCTGCGCGACACCACAGAAAAGATGGAAAGCATCAGCGATCCCTTCATGTATCTCTCGTTTCTCGCACTCACCGTTGTCCCGGCGCTGAGGATCACGAACCGGGGAATGTTTGATGTCAGGGAATTCCGGAATATACCTCTGTTTGTGGAGTAATGCGTCATGGAAAAAAAACTATAGCCGGAATTGCATCGATCATCTTCATGACTGCTGGTGCGTGTTTGAGATCAGAGGAATCCGTGGTTCTGAAGATCTTTGAGGATTTGTCCATTTTCCTATACCTATGATCTTCTGTTGATATACGATCAAAGGTTTTCGATCGAGAATTGTCAAGGTCTTACCGTTCAGGAAAGAGCGTAAAGAAACGGAGGATCACAGGAAAGTAACGACCCGGGCTGGGTACCGGTAATCCTGTATGGTGTATTACCATGCCGCCGGAGTACCGGATTTTTTCCTGCCACATGCCCACCCGATGACCTTTCAGAGCAATTTAGTTCCAAAAACAGCCGCAAGCAGGAGAATGATAATCGGTTGATGTATCAGATACACTATCAGTGCATGCCGCCCCAGATATGCGAGGGTTTCTCCAAAAAATGCCGGGATCTTGGGAAGAGTAAACCTCCGCACGCCCCCCGGGTACAGGCATTCGCCAAGTCCCATACCGAACAGAACAATACCAGACCAGGGAAAAAGCGGCTCGTAATCAACCGACCAGAAGGTTGCCGGATGAATGCCAAGAGGAAGGAGCCAGATTGGACCGGTAACCGTTGTGAGGAAATAGCCGATCATGATGAAAAGAAGACCTAGTATAAAGTTAAATTTTTTAAACCTGAAGAAGAGCGGGGAGATCATTATGGAAACACCAATCAGGTGCAGGATCCCAAAAACGATGAAACCTTCCTTAAGATACAGCCAGGTGCCAAACGTAACAACAATCCCAAGAAGAAAGATGCCGGCTCCACGGTATACAAATTTTAGTGCGAGCTGATGGTTTGAGATCATTGACACTGCTTTCGCCCTGCTGATGGTGAGCGATATTCCAACAATCAGGAGAAAGAACGATGCAGTTGCAAAGGCGAAATACTGCCAGAATCCTGCAGAGACATCAATGGAAAAAATCTGAAAATAGTTGATATCAAAAAGCGTATGAAAGAGCACCATCATGAGAACCGCGATACCACGGACGATGTCAATCTCCCGGTAGCGCGAAACCGCATCCATGTAAATTCATCGTCGCTGTTCTATCATATCTGTTTGGACAGGCCGGAATTAGAGTATGTGTGCGATATTCCTTAAACCGGAGAAACAATGTATTTTTTGCAGGTTTTATTCAAAGGATGGACGCTTATGGCAACAGGAAATGATGAACATATCATTGAGGCGATCGGGCGGAGTCGCATTGTCATCAGGGATGGCAGGGTTGTTGAAGTCGGCGAGACACGGATCTCCGATTGTCCCCTTGCAAGACGATTTGCATACCCGATTCCCTCAATAACAAAAGAGACAGTAAAGGCAAATATCCAACACCGGATTGAGGCGTTCGGTATGTGTACTGAGCGACGTGAGATACTTGATACGCGGGAATTTGTCGGGTTCGGGGCATCAGAACTGTTGAGTTTTGGTCTTCGTGCTGGTTTGATCGATGCGACGGTACTTGCATGTGATGGCGCAGGAACAGTTATTGTTACAAAACCTGCCATGGCGCAGGGTATCGGGGGCAGGATGTCCGGACTTGTCAAAACATCTCCCTATTCATCAGTTATGGACCGGATTGAGCAGGGAGGAGGGATTGTGCTTGACCGGGAACACGCCAGAATTGATCAGCAGGCAGGGGTAGCACTGGCGGTTGCTGAAGGGTATCGGAATATCGCAGTTACTGTTGCAAATCCCGAGATTGCGGAGATTATTCGCAGGATACATCCGGATACTCTTATTTTTGCAGTCCATGTGACCGGGCTCTCCCAGGATGAAGCGGAATTACTCGTTTCAGTATCAGATCTTGTTACTTCCTGTGCATCCAGAACTATCCGCGAAATTGCCGGTGCCGGGGCACTTCTCCAGGCCGGTATAACGGTTCCGATTTTTGCCATGACACAGAAAGGAAAATTACTGATACTTGAAAAGATCCGTCAGTCAGATGAGCAGGTCCTGGTCAAACCCACCCGGCTTCCTGCCCTTGGCGATAAACAGCCAAGTCCTCTGGTGTAATACTTTATTTCCGATAACGAATATTTTACTTTATTACCAGACGGACGGGTAGGGCAATTCAATGCAGGGCTTCTCATAGTTAAAAATCTCCCTGTTTTCTTTTTTATGACAGAATCATAATTGCCGTTTTTATTATCAATCAGCCATTGGTACGTCCCGTTTGACCAGAAATGCTATAATTGTGTATACAAGAACATATAAACAAGTATATAATTTCTTGAGGTTTTAATCGAGTAAGGGAGATAGCGATGAATGAGGAACCATTGGATAAAAACGAAAGTACCATTGATATTTTCGTTTTAAGTATCAGTGAATCATTAGCCCCACAGCTTACAGAGCATCTGGAAGAAAAGGGATACCGGGTTACTCTCTTTTCCAATAGCACAAGCCTTCTTGAAACACTTCGTGAAGGCAAGCCAAACCTCCTGATCTGTGACACTACGACCGTGGAAGATGGATTCGAGGTTTGCCGTCGGATCAAGGCCGATAGCGACCTCTGGGTTATCCCGGTCCTCATTTTTACCAGTGCATCCACGCTCGCGGACCTATTGAATGTCCTTGACTGTAATGCGGACAACTTCCTTTCTTACCCATCCGATCTTCCCTATCGCCTCTCACTTATTGAAAGCATGCTCACAACGCCCGTTGAGCGACAGACTCCGGATCTCATCAAAACGCAGTTCAAAATCAATCATGAAGATCGGATCTACGTTGTTGCCGCCAGTCGGCGCAAAATCCTTGAGTTCCTTCTCTCCTCTTTTGAGATCGCGGTCAATAAATCATCAGAGCTGTCAGAATTGAAAACGGAAATTCAAAAGCTGACTGAATCTGCAGAAACCCTGGAAGAAAGCGTCACCGAGCATACCTGTGTCATCGATCTCCTGAATGCGTCCGTCAAGCAAAAAGAACAGAAAATTATCGCATTGACCAGCGAAGGTACGGAGAAGGAACGTGCCCTTAGTCAGAAAACAGAAGAGATCAGTCAGCTTGCAGAGGAGCTTGAAGCGGAAAAGACACGTATTGCTACTAAGGACGAGAATATCCGGTCCATGATCCGGGAGAAGGAGGAGATCGAATCTTTTCACCGGTCAGAAACCGACGCTCTCCGGCAACAGGTCTCGGGATTATTAACCCAAATCGACACCGCACAAACGAGACTCGATTCTGTTCAGCGAGAGTTCGAAGAGAAAAAAACCCACTGTATCTCATTGGAGAGTACCCTCCAGGAGATTATGACGCAAAAAGATCTGGCAGAAAAGACTCTCCATACTCTCATTCCTGAACATGAACAACTGAAATCTGCGTTCGAGGGCGAGAAGAACCGGGCGATCTCTGCAGAAGAGGAAATTCAGGCAGTGATGGGAGCCAAAGCGCAATCCGAACAGGATCTTAACGAGAAAATTACTGGTCTCAACCAGACTATGCAACAAATGGTTGCGGATCTGACCCGGCTGAAGGGAGAACTGGAAACTGAAAAAAATGGGAGGGTATCGGCAGAAGAGCAGTTGGGACCCCTCAGGCAGCAAAAAGAACAGCTGGAATCATCGCTTCAATCCGCAATCAATGAACTCAATGAGCAATTTACCGCACTCCAGGGAGAATACAAGACTGCCTGCACCGCACTTGAAAATAAAGAGAGTGTGATAAAATCCCTGGAAAGAAATCTCGCTGAATCTGTCGCTGAAAAGGAAAAAACTGAAGAAAAGGTGAAAGCAAACCAGGTTTTGTACGATACAACTGTTACAGAGCTGAACGAAGCTCTTGCGGAGGCAACTGCGATCCGTTCAGCACTTGAAACGGATCTCGCTGCTGCGAAAACTCAGGTAAGAAAATATGCCGATGAGCTAACTCTGACATCCCGGGGGAGAGAGGAATCCGGACAACAGGTGCGTTCCCTGACCGGTGAGCTGAGCCAGGTTAAAGAAGCACTCGAAAAGAAAGAAAGTCTGGTAAAATCACTCAGGGAAAATCTCGCCGGGGTCGTTGCGGAAAAGGATAAAACCGAAGAAAGAGTTAAAACAGACATGGAGTCGTACAAAGCGACTTTCATACGACTGAAACACGATCTCGATGAAACGCTTGCAAGCCGCAGAACGCTTGAAAAGGATCTTGCTGCTGCAAAAACACAGAACATGGCGTATGCGGAAGAACTGGCTCTGGCAAACCGGAGTAAAGAACAATCCGGAAAGCAGATTCGCTTGCTTGTTGACGAACTTGAACAGGCAAAGACTGAGTTAGATATCGTGCGGAGTCAGCACCGGGGCTCGAATGAGAACCAGGAAGCAGTTGTCGAGTTGAATTCACTGAATGCAAGACTTGAAAATGAACGGAAGCTGCGATTGATCGCTGAAGAAAAAACGAATGCGGCAGCTCTGGAACAGAAACGTCTTGAAGAAGAACTTCGTGCCGTAACTGAGGAGCGGGATCATCAGGAACATGATCGGGCGCTGAAGATCCAGAATCTCAAAAAGGATCTTGAATCTGTTTGCGATCTGCAAAAATCCCTTGAAGAAGAGGTGAGTATCCTTAACGAGGAAAAATTAAAAGCAGAGCAAAGGGTTCAGGCTCTCACTCTGGAACTTGGACAGGCAAGAACCGCTCTTGCTGACGAGTGGGAGGACCATATGACCACTGACGAACAGCTTGCAGCTGCCGTTTTGGAACGACAGCGGTTACAACACACTCTCTCAAAGGGCGATTTGGCGGGGGCAGAAAAAGAAAAAGTTCAGGAAGTTATCGCAAAGGAGCCGGATCTGCCCGTGAAAATAGACCCGGCATCCCATTCACTTGAACTGGTAATTAATCCCGAAATACAAACCTCTCCGGTTTCAGAAGATGAATATGGTTCTCACAAGCCTTCAGCCGAAACTGCTGGTGAACCACCGGAAACGGATGTCAGGAGTTTGAATTTTTCCGGTCTTGAGGATCTCTTCGAAGAAAATGAACCCACTCCCAAACCCGTTAAAGATAATGAGCCGGAAGCAGGCAGAAACGGAGAGAAATCCTCACCAGAAACTGAAGATTCCGATGCTGAAGAAGGAGATCTGGGATGTGAAGATGACGAATATGATAACGCTGGAGCAGAGGAAGAACCAGAACAGGACTACACAGTTCCGGATGTCGCCAGTGGAGCGATTCCCGGTCCTGTCTTCTCGTTTAACCGCAGGCAGTGGTTAGGTCTTATCAAGTGGGCTCATCATTCTGAAGCAATCTCCCGTGATCAGCGGTTACAAATCATCAGGATGGGGCGATTAATCCAGAAAAACCGGAAACTGACCAGGGAGCAGGAAGATCAGGTCAGAGAGATGATCACCTTAGTACAGGCACTCGGCTACAGGCCGGAATAAAAAATTTAACGTAAAAACTATATTTTACGTTTTTAAATAATACACAGTTGACAATAAATTAATTAAAAAATAAATTTGGTGAACCGTAAAATTTCCATTAAAAAGATTTTTTCATTCGAAATCATCTACTATTTCCCATGAACTGCCGGTCCACACAGTGCCCGAACGGTCACGGAACCCATGAAAAGGTTTCACATCAAGGAAACATGACAAGATGCAACCATGGAACGCATTTCCCCGACATTACTGGCCGGGATGCAGAGTCAGGCTCATGCCCTTAAAAAGAAGGAATGAATTCATTATCGCGGCATTCACAAATCTGATGTACTGAAGATTTTTGGAGTAATAGCAAACTTTTTTTGGGTTACTCATTGAACATTGTCTGTATGAGCATGGATACCGTGTTCGAACTTTCGCCAAAGAAAGTTGAATATATCAAATTCATAAACGGGAAAAACGGTCCTGTGAAGACAAACAATATAGCCGCAGGGTTTGGTGTAGACCCGTCAACTATTACAAAAACGATTGTTGAACTTGCCGATGAGGGACTTCTGGTTTATGTACCCTACCATGGGGTATCTCTTTCGGTAAAAGGAAAAATTACGGCAGAATTCCTGATAAAAAGACACAGGATACTCGCTTTGGCGCTGACGCATTTTGGTTTTTCGCATGAACAGGCCTGTCTTGAGGTCTCGAGGTTTGAGAGTTTCGTATCAAAAGAAGCAATAGATCAGATGTGTAGGGCCATGGGACATCCAAACAAGGGTATATGCGGGGATATTACGCATGATGACGGTTGTCTCCGGATATGAGACCGGGAAAAGAAACGTTTTCCATATACATTTTACCTTCTCTGCCCCTCTAGTTTCGGCATTATTCCGAAAATATGACTGAATACTATTTTCAGCATGAATTATTATTGAAATTTGGACGATATCCAAAATTCTCCCAACTATTATATACCCAACCTGCGAAACAGATTTGCAGAAAAGACACATGGTGGCGAGCGAAGGATTGTGATCCGGGTGGTACAAAGACAATATAAATCGATTCTGCCGATTGCGGCTCTGGGAATCATTATCGCAATAGTTGCTGTAACCGGTTGCCTGACCAAATCACAGGAATCTCATCTACCGGATACGACACCCGCAAATAATGCCACGGCAGGCTCACCCTATACCGGTGTCTTCGGTTCGACACCATCTGCCGACACCAGTTCATACGGCAGATTACCGGTAATCACATCGTTCCGTCCGATCACGCTTCTCGTCGCACCCGTTGGGGGAGATCATATAACCATTACCCAGATACTTCCTCCCGGGGCCGATCCTCATGATTACGAGCCGACACCAAATGATGCAGTGGCTCTCAAAAACGGGAAAGTATTCTTCTATGACGGACCTTTTCTCGAACCTTGGGCAGCAAATCTTGCCGCCTCAACAAACCCTGACATACAACTTGTGACCTTTGCCGATGCCATCCCGGGACCAGCTTATGATCTGATGAAAAGCCAGTATGCGGATTTCCCGAATCTTACCCAGGACCCGCACCTCTGGTTATCACCGCAGCTTGCAGAGTACTATACAACCTACGTAGCCCGGCAATTGTCCAAGGCAGACCCGAAAAATGCGACTGATTACCAGAATAATGCTGCGGCATTTGAAAAACAGCTGAAACAACTCGATTCCGACTACACGGCAGGGTTTTTGAACTGCACCACCAGGACGTTCCTGAGCTCACATGCCTTCCTTGACTATACCGCGGCGGCGTATAACCTGACACCGATCTCCATTGCCGGGATGAGCCCTGATGCTCAACCGTCCATGAAACAGATGTCGGCTATTATTGGAGAGGCAAAGGCACATAATGTCAGAGGCATCCTCGCTGAGCCGGAAGAAGCAGAAGATTTGAGTAAATCAGTATCAGCTGAACTCAATCTTCCCGTGTATCCGTTCAGAACAATGGAGGTACTCCCGGCGGGTCCCCTGACGCCGGACGATACCGATTACGTGGCGATCATGGAAAATAACCTGAAGGAAATGAAGAAAGCGATGGTATGCCAGTGATGCTTCCGGGAGGTGAACAGGTCTGTCTCACCTTGAACAATGTCTGGTTTGCTTACGGGGCAAATCCCGTTCTGGAAGATGTATCTCTTTCGATCCGCCAGGAAGAGCTCGTGGGAATTGCCGGGCCGAATGGTTCGGGAAAATCTACTCTCATGAAGATCATGGTCGGCCTCCTGAAGCCCGATAAGGGCACCGTTTCATTTTCCTGTCATATCGATGAATGCGAGGGGATGACCCCCTGCCGGCCCTGCATCGGCTATGTACCCCAGAACCCGGTTATCAGGCAGGAACAATTTCCGGTTACTGCCCGCGAGGTTGTTGAAATGGGAACCTTTGGCCAGATAGGACTGTTCAGACGTATGAATTCCGACAGCAAGAGGGCTGTCGATAACGCAATCGCAGAAGCAGGTCTTGATCATGTGCAGCATGAGTTGTTCTCCGACCTCTCCGGCGGCCAGCAGCAGAGAACCCTGATCGCCCGTGCACTTGTGGGCAGGCCACACATTATCGCGCTCGATGAACCGACAAACGGTATCGATGCACAGAGCAAACAGGAATTCTATAAACTGGTCAATCATCTTAATAAAGCGCACCGGATCACGGTCCTGATGATCCTGCACGACCTGCCCGATCTGGCAGCACATGTTGAAAGGGTCATATTCCTGCAAAGGAAGGTGATCTATGACGGTCCCTCTGCGAACCTGAATGCAGAAGGCCTGTGGAACCTGATGGTAGAGGCAGGCAGAAGCACCTGAGAACAGACCATGGTCCTTGAATTTTTATCCTACCAGTTTGGAGTCCGCGCCCTGCTTGGTGGACTTATCGTCGCAGTCACCTGTTCGAGCCTCGGAGTGTTCCTCGTCCTCCGGAGGCTGTCTCTCGTTGCAGACGGGCTGAGTCATGTAGCCTTTGGCGGGATTGCGCTTGGGTTATTCACGGGAATTTATCCTTTATACACTGCTGTTGTCGGGGTGGTACTCGGGGCACTGGGTATACACACCCTTGGAAAATTGCGGGTGGCATCGGATGCGGCGATTGCGATCATGTTTGCAGCAGGGCTTGCAATTGGTATTATTCTTATAAGTATCACGCAAAATGTGGCTGTTGACGTATTGTCCTTTCTTTTCGGGACAATTCTCGGAATAAACCAGACCGACCTCTACCTTGCCGCAGCTCTCGGAGTTACCGTCATTGGTATTTTGTTGCTGTTCTGGAAGGAATGGGTCGGGATCACTATTGATGCGGAATTCGCAAGAGTTTCAGGCCTGCCGGTGCCCGCACTGGAACTTGTTTTCACGATCATGACCGGTTTAACTGTAGTCGTTGCAATGCGGCTCGTTGGCGTGCTTTTAGTATCAAGCCTGATCGTGGTCCCGGCATCCGCAATGATACAACTGAAGATGCCTTTCAGGCAGACCGTGCTTGCTGCATGCGGCGTTGCAGTCGTCTCTGTTGTTGCCGGGTTACAGTTCTCATTCATGTACAACATCGCACCGGGCGGGTCAATTGTCCTTGTTACCATCTGTTTCTTCATCCTTGCCGCTATTGTGGCACGGATATTACCGAAAATCCCCAAAAAATTGCCGGGAGGCAGCTGGGATCATCAGTGTGACCGATAGCCCGGGGATATCCTGCATGAAAGATATACCCTTTTATGGACCTGGTTTTTCAGGGCATCGGTCGTTCAAAGAAGGTTCTCATCTGATCTGGTAATTGTATAAGATGCTCCGTAGCAGCACGTTTTCACTCTATTGACCCTGCAAGGATCCCGCTGAAAGTGGTGCCGGATTTCAGGGATACTCTTGGGAGAAATGAAAAATGAGACTCATTTCTGTGATGAGCGGACAGATAAAGAACACCCATCATTTCGCACCCTTCAACAAACGCCGTCGCCCTGTGGTGGTTTGTTTCTGGTGATTTTATGCACGAATGCGCCAGCATCAAGCGTGCAGCTGTCAGGTACTAAAAAATGGGAAGACTTTTTCCAGAATAGTCTTCAAAAAATGTTTAAACGAATGCAAGGTGTCCTGTCGACTCCCGTGGATGAAAGTAGCATGGGTATTTACTCTTCAAATCAACGAGGACTTAAAAAATTTTAGATTTGATCAGTTTTACGTAACCAGCAGCCGACTGCCAGATATACCGAACCTGCGATCAGGATGGCGATTGAACCCCTGAGAACTAATCCGAAATCCCCGGCGGCAAGTGAAATATACATCAGCCGGCCGAAAAAATATATCGCAAAAAGAAGAATGACAGCCGCAAGATAGAGCCCGGTGAGCCCGAGTACTCCCGTGACTACCAGATCATCCATGGAGAATGATGGGCACTTCCTGTATAAACTGCTTGGGATTTTCCGGGACGGTCCTGCCCCTCACCGCTCAAGATACTGTGCAAGTACCTGGTCATAAAGCCGTTTTACATTTTCTTTTGTCTTTGAGATGGCAGGAAATCCTGTATACCGTGGTTGTTGAGCGAGCCCGATATCCACGGGCAGATTGAGCCGGTACTGGCTCTGTGAATGAAACCAACCTTTCTTTTCATAATACCAGGACAGGTATTCCTGTTCCGTCTGCCCCGGGGTCGGGATGAAGAGGGCATGCCGCTTGCCAAGCTCGGCTATCTCCATCATGGAGGTGTATCCTGATCGACATATGATAAATTTTGCACGATTCATGAGTCCTTCTTTATCCCGGGTTGATGCATAGGGAATGATACTATACGTATCGGATTGTTTCCATGTACCGCTATTTCCCGGGCTGCCAAGCAGGATGACACAGCGCCCCTCAATCTTATGGACCTGTTGCAATAGTATCTTCTCGAGCCGTGTCCTCTGGGGTTCGGGTCCGGAGATCATTATCAGGTAATCGAGATCTTCTTCCCCGTCACATTTGTGGGTGCTCGTCAGGATGCCGGAAAAATATACTCTTTTCTTTGTTGCATCTGTTCCCGGACGGGACAGTTTACCGGCAAGTGCGGTCTGGGTCGGCGGGTTATCGGGAACAATAATATGGCGGTATTTCTCATGCTGGAACCCATTCATGGCAACCGCGAAGAGTTCAGCCGGCCAGAAAATCAGGGGGAGGTGGTAATGGAGCTGGTGGGTGATGAAGACTGAAGGAATTTTTGATGCATAGACTCCCAGCCGGTTGTCGCTGATGATCAGATCATAGGGATCTTTGGCAAGGATCAGATCCAGATTCTTTCGTTCATCCGAGATCGCCTTTAAGATGAGCGGGAAGAAAGCAACAAATTTCGGAAGAAAAAACCGGCTTGCGCTGTAGGGCACAGGATAATCAGGAAAGTCAACAGAACGGCATTCGGGGAATTCTCGCTCCAGGACGGAACGTGCATTCCCGCACGCTGCAATCGTCACCTCGTGGTGATGGTCAAGGAGGGTTTTAATAACAGGTATATCCCGGGTCGCGTGCCCCAGACCCCAGTTCAACGGCGATACCAGTACGTGCGCCATCCCTGTGCTCCCGAATAATTCATTTAAGGTTCATCTGCAAAGAGTATTGAATGATTCGACCCGGTTTTCCCGGTAATTTTTCCAAAGACGTTCTTTTTTTGAAACAATAACGGCACAAAGATCTGGCTCTTTGAGAAATACTCGACAAAACACGGGTGCCAAACAGAAGATATCTCATGTAAATGATTCCCGCCTCCTGTGATAGCTCTGAAAAGAGATACTGCACCGGGGCACCCTGGCCTAGGTGCGTGCACGGGAATCTAGGTAGTCCTCTTTACTTTACGTGACAACTGCTTTTCTGAACCGCCAATAAGCCAGCCCGAACGTGAGAGTGGCAAAAACCACGAGTCCGAAATAGGCCATGAGGATATCAGACTGCGTATACTGGTAGTGCTTCCCAAGAGCAATAAAATCCGGGCCGATGGCAAAATACCGTATGCCGGTAATCAACAGGGTCATGGGATTATACACAGAGAGTATTTTTAAGAACGCCGGGAATGAGTCAATAGGGTACAGGGCGTTGCTGGCAAAAAATATCGGCATCGTCAGAAGAGTAATGACTCCCTGAAGCCCCTCGGGACTCTCCATGGAAATGGCGATGGCGGCTGAGAGAAATAGGAACCCGAGCGCAAACATCCCGACAAATGCGAGGATGCCAAATACTCCGACAACGGTCTGCACTGCGGTAAACCCGCTGAAGAATGCGGCCCCAATCAAAATACCAAAGACCATAATGATGATCGCCTGGATAAATGACTTGGTGACCCCCGAGAGACCGATCCCGAAAATGATGTGGTTCCTGTTCATGGGGCTTGCGAGGATCTCACGCATCAGCCCCCAGTTCTTGTCAAAAAGGATCACGATCCCGCCAAAGAGACTGGTGAACAATGTCGTCATTGCAATAATACCGGCGCCCATGAATGTCAGGTAGCCGATCATATGGACGCCGGGTACTACGGGCAATCCTGTGATCAGCTTATCAAAACTGCTCGACATCGCTATACCAAAAAAAGCCAGCCAGAGCGCCGGCTGGAGGAGGGAAGAGACCAGCAGGGTCTTAAACCTGACAAACCTGATCATGTCCCGCCAGTAGATAGTGGTAAATCCGTACGGCATGTTACCGCCCTCCAGCTCGACGGAACGAGGTTTTTGCATGGCCTTCGTCACGGATCTCTCTTCCGGTATAAAAGACAAAAACATCGTCCATTGACGGTTTCTTTAAGTTGATGGTAGAGATTTCGATGCCGGCATTGCGGAGTGTATCAATGATCAGGGGGAGCACCTTGGATCCGTCCTCGTTTACCATCAGCACAAATCCTTTTGATTTGACTTTCATGTTACGGATGCTGGGAAGATCTTTCAGGAACCGGACCGCAGCTTCGTTGTTGTTTGTCTCAAGGTAGATCAAATCCCGTCCAAGGGTATTTTTGAGTTCCCAGGGTTTTCCGGATATGACAATCCGGCCATGATCGATGATACTTATACGGTCAGAAAGCTGGTCTGCTTCGTCCATATAATGGGTAGTAAGGAAGATAGTCGTCCCTTCGCTGTTGACACCTTTGATATACTCCCACATCCTCAACCGGGTCTGTGGGTCAAGCCCGATGGTGGGTTCATCCAGGAAGAGCACCTTGGGGCGTGTCATCAGCCCCCGGGCAATTTCAAGCCGGCGTTTCATGCCCCCGCTCAGATGTTTCGTCCGTTCGTCCCGTTTAGCTGCCAGCTCGACAAGGTTTAAGAGTTCCTCTATCCTTTTCCTGCGCTGTTCAAAAGGCATGTTGTACAACCTGCCATGGAACTCAAGGATCTCCCAGACCGTCATGTCGCGGTCAAGTGTGATATCCTGGAAGACGATACCGATTGATTCGCGGACTTTCTGGGGATCTCTGGTGACATCGAACCCGGCAACACTCGCCGTACCCTTTTGCTTTGCAAGCAGGGTGATGAGGATATTGATCGCGGTACTCTTTCCGGCACCATTGGGCCCGAGAAATGAAAAGATCTCACCTTTTTTTACCGAGAAACTTATCCCGTCAACCGCCTTGAAATCCTTATAAGAATGTTCCAGGTTTTCAACACTGATGATAATTTCGCCGTGTTTTTGCTGTGTTTCCGGCATAAAGACTCACCTCACTGACCAATTCGTCCACCCACCTGGTCTCAAGGGATAAATGCACGAGCCGGTTGCATCACGCATCTTATTTCCCGGATAAGGATGGTCCATGACTATACTATTCTGGGACAGAGAATATATAAACGGTTTATCAAAGGCACAATGATCGTCATGAAGGTTCACAGGAACGGGAAAGAAGCGGGAAAATAGTAAAAAATACTAGATAATGAGTCTTGCTGCATCACCCCGTTGTTCGAGCAGTTCGATCCCGTGACGTTTCTCCTCCACACTGGTGAAATCCTTCGTAAGATCGACAAGCTTGCGCCGTGCCCGAAACGATCTCAACCTGCTACTCAAACAGATCGAAAAAATCTGCGGGGTAATCCATTGCCCAGGATTCAGGATTAATGGAAGGTGTGACAGATTAAAAATTTGGCGGTTATATAAAAAAATAAAAACGGTAGATTTACCGCAATAGAGAAAATTTCATGAAAAAGCAGACACCCAACACACTGGAACAAGTGAATCTTAAAAAAAAATAATTTTAAGAGATAATTATACCTTCTTTTCTGAACCGCTCGACAATCTGGATGTTCATGTAATCCTGAATAATATTATTATACAGAAAGCCACTGGCAAAGACGGTGACCATAAAAGTCATCGTAGATTTATCCATTTTCATCAGGTACACTGTTGGTTTTGGATCCGGGGCAATCACATCAGGTCGAGTCTTCACTGCTTCATCAATGATTTCTGAAAGAACGCACTTAACCTGATTAATATCGGCTGCGTAGGAAACCGAGACCGGGATTTGGATCCGGACCTGGGGATTTGGCATTGAATAGTTATGGATGATGCTGGTGGCAATCTTGGTGTTGGGCATGGTTACAATATCCGAATCGAGGGTTATTATTCTCGTGCTTCGGGGACCGATATGGATTACATCGCCCAGAACATCATTGATAAGGACCCGGTCGCCTGCCTTGAATGGCTGGTCCGTAATGATAACCGCTCCACCAAAAAAGTTGGAAAAAAGGTCCTGTGCAGCGAGCGCAATCGCAATACCCATGATTCCCGCACCGGCAATCAGCGGGGTAATATTGATATTAAACGTCGATAAAATATACATGAAACCAATGAACCAGATGATCCATTTGGCAATCTTCTGGAGGATCTCAACAATACGGTCATCAAGGTCCGTTTCGGTCTCTTCTGCAAGTGCCATCCCGTAGGTATTCAAAAAACCGTCAACAAACGTGGCAATGATCCATGTACCCACAAGAATGTACCCGGAGGCTAGCACTTTCGAATCCGCTATCCACTGCAACTGAGGATATAGGGATAATAAGTGTTCGATAGCCAGGAAAAACGGGATGAAAAAAGCCAGCATTACCAATGGCCATCCCAATGAATACACGAGAAGGTCATCCATCTTTGTTTCCGTTTGTTCAGCCTTCTTTTTCAGCCATATGAAAATTATGTGAACGATACCTGCTGCGATGATTCCGATACCAAGGTAAATAATCGAATCAAGAAGTTCTGTGTCCATTTCTCGTATGTTATATTTAGAAGAAGAACAATTTTTCTTCTTAGTAATAAAATCCTGATTAACCAGGAAATGCCATCGGATTCATCTCCCCGGGCGATTCAAGCATTTCCTTTAATTTTTTCCATCCGACAGGGAATCTTATCCTTCAAAATTAATTTTGATAATTAATCAGTTCTCTATGGACAAAAAATATTAACAGTGATTATATATTATTCATGCATGGCAAAGAAAAGGGGACCGAAAACCTTAGATGGAAAAGTTAAAAGTGATTTATTTCCCGGTGAAGACAGGAGAAAGAGCTTTAAAACGCTCGCTCGGGAAGAATTAGAGAAGGCAGGTATTTTGGCTCCCAAAAAAAATCTGAAAAATAAGAAGAAATAATAGTCATTTTTTGCAACTGGTGCCGGGGTATTTCATATACAACAATCTTTTACCCATACACCGCCAGGCACATCCAATAATAATCTTTAATTCCCTATTTTCTGGAAACTAACGAACAATTGTTAATCCTGCTCTGCCACCTTGTCTCAAGTCTGAATGCACTGGGGGAAAATGGTGAATGCTTCTGTATCCGCGAGCCTTTTTATCATGAGTGGATCAATCTTCATCAGATTCCCAATGCACGAGATCTGTCCGAACTGTGGTAAGGTTTCAGCCGCGGAGTCCCCACGGTTTTGTAGTGAATGCGGCGCCCGGATTGACGGAGGGACTCCAATCAGATACATGGGATATTTCACCCAGCCCCGGAAGCACAAGAATCCACTGATTGCAGGATTTTGTTCGTCCGTTCTTCCTGGACTCGGGCAGGTATACAATGGCGAAACTGCAAAAGGTTTTTTCATCTTTTTTCTTACCCTTGCGGGATTAGTTATCTTCCTCATCCCTGGCCTTATTGTATGGCTATATGCAATGTATAATGCGTATTCCGTGGCGGGAAAGATGAACAACGGGGAGATCGCATTCCGCGAAACTCGAAGGCTTCACATGGTTCTGTTCATTGTGTTTGCCGTGGTTATGATCGTAATCGCGCTCCTGATAATCATCGCAATAGTGATGGCGATCCTGATGCCCCAACTTGGTCAGCTTGGCTCCGGCAATTATAATCAATTGTTTGATACCAACGGATTATTCTAATCGGCCAGACTGAAAAGATATCTGCCTGACTTGTCCTTTAATCAGATTGTTTTCTCTCACAACAGGAGATGAATCATTTGTCCGTCCTTTTCCTAGTTTTTTCGTGCATCATACTGGTGTCGCAAGAAAAGTACGATGAAAGACTTGTATGTGCCCTGGTAAGAATCAAAAAGAAATTTGAGATACCTGTAACCCGATGACAGAACGCGAGGGATAGGATTGGAACCTACAAATCAATCTGGCAGCATTAGTCCACAGACCGGGCAATACTGCCAGGGAATTGCATGCCATGATTGCACTTTCACTCTTCACTTGCATGATATTCATACAGTCAACCCCCTCATGATGATCAATGGACAGCCAATACACGAGCTGCCGGGTTACCTGCCACCATTGCAAACATGAATGGACATATATGGGAATACGACTTGCCGGCTTGGAAGGGTCACGGAAGCCTGTCAAAGTGCAGTGCTCAAGATGTCATAATTGGGTAAAGATGAATCCGAAGAATGCGAGATGAATAAATCCTGCACTAACACCATGCATCAAGTCAGAAGAATTCAACAATTTATTGACAAATTTTATCGTCTCAAAATATTAGTAATGATTTATCCTTAGACCTATATAAAAAATTCAGTCAATAGCGGAAAGTGGGTTAAAAGAGGTAAAAGATATGAAGTTAAAAGATATTGCAATTGTCGGAATTCTGCTTGCAATCGGTACGATCCTGCGATACTTCCTTGCGATGCTCCACACCCCGCTCACACCGAATATGATCATCGCATTTTACTGTCTTGCGATCATCCTCATCAAGCCAAATGTATACGAGGCACTGGGAATCGGTATCGTGGCCGGGGTCCTGTCAATGCTGATCTCAAGTTCCGTGTTCCCCCAGGCAAACCTGATCAGTGAACCGGTAGGTGCCTATGTCTGTTTTTGTTTTTATGTGGTTTTGAGGAATAGGGAAAATCTGTTCCCGATGGTTACAACATTTATTGCCACACTTGCGAGTGGTTTTACCTTCGCTGGGATCGCAACCGTTTTTATGCGTGCGACACTCCTCGCCATGTACCATGACAATTTTTCAATATTTGTTGCGGTATATGTTCCCATCGTGGTTATTACTGCAGTGTTTAATGCGGTCATTGTTCAAATCCTCTACATCCTATCGGGCAGGGTGCTGGTGCGGGGAAATGAATGATCGAACGCCATGACCTCAGTTGCACAGTTCTTTTTCAAAACAGTCATATTCGCGTTTTGTTAGTCAGAATGCCCCAAATGGAATAATGGGTTGGTTCTCTTTATAGCAGTCAGGGAAATTCAAGATATTTTGAATCATGCCAATACTTTTTCCGGATTGTAAGAACAGAAACATAAAATACGCACTCGGGATATTATCCGGTATGAAAAAGAAAATCGTAATCGTATCTGTATTTGTACTCTTCACAATATTTGTTCTTGCAGCCGGGTGCACACAACCTGGGACACTCCCGGTTACCCCTACGCCAACTCCACCAACTGTTTCTTTGACACCCGGACCTGCACAGACCCTGCCCGGAATCTGGAATATCGAAGTCCAGGTCCAAAGCAACGGGGAAGCTATCGACCCGCAGATCATCGTGATAAATCGAGGGGGAAAGGGTCTGAATTTCATCAACGAGATTGATGTCAGGGTAACTCGTTCTGACGGAGTCGTTGAAGAAGATAAAATGGTAGAGCCGATGTCTGTCGGCAAACAACTCATTCTCAAGGGAACAACCCAGAACAATGATCGCTGTGAGGTCTGGGCGATCACTCCGCAGGGAGAACGGGTAAAAATCTACGACGCATATGTGCCTTTCAGGACATATAATTAATCATTTTGAGTTTACTGCCAATTCTTAAGGAGATTACGGGAGAAAAAGACCAAATTCGCATTCTGTCGGCCTTTAGCAGGATGGGAATATGAGACACCCATCTGACAACCCACCATTACTTTTATTTACCCTTCTATCGATTCCACTCACTATGCCACTATTTATTATCTTGGGAAAATTGACCGATAAGGCCATCGAGAAAATGAAGGAAGTGAAACAACGGGATGATAAGGCAGGACAAATCATAAAATTAGCGGGGGGAAAACTCATCAGCCATTACTATACCTTCGGCCGTTACGATTTCGTAGCAACCGTTGAACTGCCTTCCGCTGAAATTCTTGCTAAAGTAATTATCGAGATTGGCAAGTGGGGTACGGTCAGTACTGAAACCATGACTGCTCTCCTCCCTGAAGAGATGTATAAAATGGCATTGGAAATGTAGTTACTCACGGTGGTAAGCTGAACACGGATTACCTCGTCATTATCGATGAGATTCAGAACATAACCCAGCGACAGTATGCTGCTATGGTGCATTCGGTACAAGACGTTTTCATTTCCGTTAATCCCGTTAACGCAACAGCACCTGCATTCCAAAGATTCAATAACCGGGGAATAGACTGGTGTACCTGATAAGGAGATAGATCGTGGATATCTTCCTTCTGACAGCTGCCCTTGTCTGGGTTGTTTTCTGGGTATACTGGTTCATCTCTGCATGGATGACCCGGTCGCCACTGAAACGCCAGCAGTCCCGGTGGTCCTGGATCCTGTTCGTACTGTTGTGGTGTTTCTGGGTGCTCTACTCCTCCGGGTCCGCAACCGGCTTTCTGGTCCAGAGGGCCATACCCGACAGTCTGATTATCGGGCTGAGTGGCACGATCATTACCCTGTCGGGTCTCGGTTTTGCAGTCTGGGCGCGGGTTCACCTGGGGAAGTACTGGAGCAGCATGCCAGCGATCAGGGTGGATCACAAACTTATCAGGACCGGGCCGTACAGTCTCGTGAGGCACCCAATCTATACCGGGATACTGTTCGGGGTTGCCGGTACAGCCATCATCATAGGTGAGCCCTTGGGTCTGATAGCATTTTTCCTGATACTGGTGGTCTATCTCTGGAAGATCCGGATGGAGGAGAAGTACCTGCAGGAAGAATTCGGAGAGGACTATGCCCGGTATAAAAAAGAGGTCCCGGCGCTCATCCCACTTTTTATTTGATGCATGACGCTCTTGCCGGAACTTTGACCAATTTTGAAAATATGAACAGGGAATGAGACCATCAGTGATAAAGTGCTGCTATGGGGAAAACAAAATATTGGGTAATCTGCCAATCTCTTTCCTGCTGGCGTCTTTACTCTTAAAAATATAAAAAACCTATCTCCATAAAATAAATGGCTAAACCTATTATGATTAAATACGAACCATCTGGGATTATTCTTTTTAGCCCAAATGGATCGATTGTATGTCGAGAAAAAACGAAATATGCCCCGAATGCAATTAATAGAGCGGGGATACCGTAAGCAATTACCTTGAATATTGTATATACATTCCACCCACCGCTTATCTCTCCATTACTCATTTCCTATCACTACAAAAAATCATTCTAAAATACTTTAAATAGATATCCATAAATCCGATTTAAATCAGACAGGTTTTAATAAAAATACTTCTCCAAAACACGTCCTTTCAAATGGTGAAGCAAGGTTTTGTGATACGCTAAAAGTCACGGATCTACTCTCAGGTGGTCGATCATTTTTATCGTTATCCATATGTTTTTATGTTTCCTATGGAAATTCCCTTTTGAACTGGATGATCCTATGACCCGAAGCATGTTGCCCCTCGTTACGTTCCTAAGTATTGCTGCAATCCTGACTGTCTTCCTTGTGACTGCAGGATGTACGTCCCCATCAGGTGCCGGACCTAAAACCCTCTCACCAACCCCGGGGATACAATCCACGATACCACATACTGTCACCCAAGAGGATATCCATAAGATACAACATGTCATCATCATCATGCAGGAGAACCGTGCCTTTGATGAATATTTCGGGACGTTCCCGGGTGCCGATGGCATTCCGATGAAAAACGGTGTCCCGACCGTATGTGTTCCAGACCCGCAGAGCGGTACCTGCGTAAAGCCGTACTATGATCCCAATGACCGGAATGAAGGCGGGCCCCACGGAGCACCGAATGCAGTTGCGGATATTGACGGGGGGAAGATGGATGGGTTCATCCGGCAGCAGTTGTTGGGCCGGAAACAGGCCTGTGCAAGCAGCGTTGACCCCGCATGCACCCAGCCGCTCGGGAACCCGGACGTGATGGGCTACCATGACGCCCGGGAGATCCCGAATTACTGGCGGTATGCAGATGAGTATGTACTCCAGGATCGTATGTTCGAGCCTGTCACATCATGGAGCCTGCCGGCACACCTCTTCATGGTCTCAGCCTGGTCTGCAAAATGCACCTCTTCAGACCCGTTGAGCTGCAGAAACGAGCTGGCTAACCCGCAGTCACTAGGCTTGCAGCTGAACCCGAACACAAAGGAAGTAAACCCGGATTATGCATGGACCGACCTTACATACCTTCTGTACCGGAAAAACGTGAGCTGGGCTTATTACGTGGACGAAGGTACTCAGCCGGACTGCGAGAATGATGAGATGTTCTGCGATCCCAAGCCCCAGATGGCATCTGCTCCGGAGATATGGAACCCCTTGCCCTGGTTTGAGACGGTGAAACAGGATAACCAGCTGGGAAACATCCAGCCGCTGGGTAACTATTACCTGGCAGCCAGAGCCGGGACGCTGCCTTCTGTTACCTGGATAGTGCCTAACCAGATGCACAGTGAACATCCGCCGGCCCTTGTCAGTACCGGCCAGGCACACACGACCAGCCTGATCAATGCCGCGATGGAGAGCCCCGACTGGAACAGTACCGCGATCTTCCTGGCGTGGGATGACTGGGGCGGGTTCTACGACCATGTTGTCCCGCCGGTCGTGGACATTAACGGCTACGGTCTGCGGGTGCCGGCGCTCGTGATCAGCCCGTATGCAAAAAAAGGCTTCATCGATCACCAGATCCTGACTTTTGATGCATACCTCAAGTTTATCGAGGACAATTTCTTAGGTGGTGAACGGATTGACCCGGCGACCGATCAGCGTCCTGATCTCCGTCCGACGGTGCGGGAGAACGTCGCACTACTCGGGGATCTCAGGTCGGATTTCGATTTCACACAGTCGCCCCGCCCGGGAATCATCCTGCCGTTGTACCCGCTGAACAAAACAAGGGCTGGGTAATTTCTTAAAAAAAGATCAGAAACAGGAAAGACTTCCTGAGAAGGCAACCTCATATAAAATAGTAGAGTATGGCATAACCCCGGATCGTTTTGTGTCAGATCCATCCGGGTGTTTATGAGGCTCATGTTTGATGTCCGTAAGATACATTCCATCTTTTATATTCAAAAGGTTAATCCAAGCGCAAACTAAAGAGATTTCAAGATGTCAAAACCTCCCGATAGAGAAACTATACACAAACCCGAACCATATTTCCGTTACAAACAGTGTCTCGTCATCCGTAATGATGTGAAAATGAGTTGCGGCAAGCGGTGTGCACAGGCTGCACACGCAGCTATTGGTGCATACAATAATGCAGACAAATCCCTCCAGAAAGCATGGCTTTCCGAAGGGCAGAAGAAAGTAGTACTTAAGGCAAATGATGAACGGACGCTCTATGAGCTCAAGGTAATCGCAGAACGTGTCGGGATTTCCTCATCCCTGATTCAGGACGCCGGCATGACCGAGATCCCGCCCGGTACCATCACTGCACTCGGGATGGGGCCGGCGAAGAGCGAAGATCTGGATAAAATTACCGGCACACTCTCTCTTCTATGAAACAGAGCACCTATCCCCTTGAACTCCTGCTCGGCATGAAGTATTACGCGAGCGATTCTGAAGGGATTGGAGGAAAACTCCGCATGGACCCGGCTGATTTTATCGTTGAAGAGATCCCTCTTGTAAAAAAAGGGAGTGCCAGTGGTCCTTACCTCATCTGCAGACTCACGAAATCAAACTGGGAACTACAGCATGCGATAAAGGAGATCGCTAAACGACTTGGTATCAGTCACCGTCGAATCGGATGGGCAGGTACCAAGGATCGCAACGCAATCACCCGTCAGTTGATCTCGCTTTACCATATTACTGCCAATCAGGTCTCTGAAATCCGGCTGAAAGATATTACCCTGGAGCCCGTTGGCCAGTCAAACGAAGCCCTTTCCCTGGGAGATCTGCTGGGCAACAGCTTCGATATAATGATCAGGGATTGCCACCCGGCCGACCTGGAGACACGGGTACGTGCGACCTGTGAGACCGTTTCCCTGGCCGTACCCAACTATTTCGGACTCCAGCGTTTCGGTGCGACGCGTCCGGTGACCCATCTTGTGGGGGAATGGATCCTGCACGGTGATTTTGAGAAAGCAGTAATTACCTACGTGGGCCAGGCATTCCCGGGAGAACCGGAAAATATCAGGGCTCTCCGGACTGCATTTTCAGACACCCGTGATATCCGGGCAGCGTTGTCCGATCTCCCTCCCCAGATGTCGTATGAACGTGCGATGCTCCACTTCCTGAACACGCACCCGAACGATTATCCGGGAGCGCTCCATGAATTGCCGCCAAAACTCCTGTCAATGTTTGTCTCGGCATTCCAGTCGTACCTCTTCAACTGTGCTATCAGCCAGCGGTTTGATGATGGTCATACCCTCACTGAACCTCTGGTTGGTGACCGTCTCATATTTGCCAACGGACGCACCGATACCGTTACCGGAACCAACAGTGATGCAGTTTCTCTTCACATCCGGCGAGGACGCTGCAGTATCGCATTTTTCATGCCGGGAAAAGAAAAATTTGAAGCAAGGAGTGAAGGAGAGCTTGCAACCGAATCCCTTCTCGCAAAGTTTGACATTACTGCACAAGACTTCGAACGTGCATCCGCGTTCGTCCGAACGAAATTTGACGGTGCATGGCGATCAATTGCATTAAGAACAGATATCGAATCAGTCATCACCAAAAACGATGTGCGGTTGAAATTTTCGCTCCCGTCCGGGCATTACGCGACTACGGTCTGCCGGGAGTTTATGAAGGCGGACCCGGTTTGGATGGTTTAATGTCGCGATTCAGCTATTTTTTTTGCACCATTAATCGCGTCATTTAAGTTTCCTATCTCATCCACGATATTTAAGTTGACGGCATCGGCACCCCGGATGACCCTGCCGTCATCGATCTCCGATCGTGCGATTGGCCGATGCGTGATGACATCATTGATAAAATTCTCGAAGCTCTCGTTAACAATCTTCTGGGCATAGGCCTGTTCTTCATTCGAGATCGGGCGTGAGGTTGAACCCATGTCTTTTTTACTGCCGGATTTGATGACACTGATGTTGTAGCCTTCGTTTTCATTAAAGCGGCTGATATCTGAGAACGTCCAGATTACTCCTACACCTGCAGTAAACGTGTCAGGGTTCGCATAGATTTTGTCCGCGTGAACACTCACGTAATATGCAGCCGAGGTTGCCAGATCCCCCATTGAGACGACTACCGGTTTCTTTGACCTGGCGTAATCCAGGTCGCGGATAATTTCCTCTGCAGCTGCCGGAGTGCCCCCCGGGCTGTTTACGCGCAGGACAATTGCTTCGATCATCGGATCATCGGCAGCGTCGCGAAGCTCGCCGCCCACTACTTCGCTTCCTATGGTATCCGCATCAGACTCCCGGCCAGTCACCATGGTTCCTTCCATGCGGATAACGGTGACCCCCGTTTTTTCAGTATGGGATATATAATATGCCGCGATGATTAAACCGGTTACAAAAATGAGCCCGAACAGGATATATAAAAACCATTTCTTTGCCGGATTCGGTTTTGGGTGAACCGTACCGGGTGGTACCACGGCGTCATCCATCGCCTATACCTCACTATAGAGAATGTCAAATTCTGATACGAGATTACTTCCGCACATATAATATTTCTTCAGGTGGAGACGTATCATCTCATTTTCGGTGTTGATATGCATTCCCCCGACAAGTGACGGGGTGTCTGAACCCCCTACAATGAATGGCAGGTGAATGAGCCGGATCTCATCTACGAGTTTATCGTGGAGCATATGCCAATTCAGGGTAGGTCCTCCCTCGATCATCAGCTTGTGGACTCCGAATTTCTCTTTGAGGATTTTTAAAAGAAGCGGAAGCTCAACGTGTGTTTTCCCGGCGACGATGATATGGGCGCCTTTCTTTTTGATTGCTTCAATACGATCTCCGGGTGCCGTCTCACAAACAGCGATTGCTGTAGGGGCATCCGGGCCCAGTACATTCGCGTCAAGCGGGATGTCCGCCATGCTGCAGGGTATCACCCGCAACGGGCTTTTACCCGGTACCAGCCGTACGGTAAGAAATGAGTTATCAATCCGGATGGTGTTGGCTCCGACCATGATTGCATCATACTCGGCGCGTGTCGTATGAAGCAGGATCTCGGTTTCGTGCGCCATATATTTCATCAGAATTTTAGAAGATGCTCCTTTCTTCAGGGTAAGTTTGCCGTCAGCAGTGATCTCTGACATCATCAGCACATGCGGACGGTCTTTCTTGTCAGTCATCGCAACTTTTGTCTCCGGTTATATTTTGGTGGGGGATATAAAGAAGTTGACGATGGCGTGATCAGGATAGCCGGAAATCTGGCAGGGCAGCGATGATATACCTTCATGGAACATCGACGTAAAACAACAACTATTAATGGCTCGCGTATGCATGAATTAGGTTATGAATATTACTGCACTCCGCCCAAGATTTATCAGATATCTTGAACCGGTGGCAGACGTTTTTATCAGGCTCGGCATCACCCCCAACCAGATCTCGATGTTTGCACTTATCGCCGGCGTTGCCTGTGCGTATCTTTTTTTCCAGCGCCACTTTCTCTGGGGCAGCCTGGCACTGGTTCTCTCTGCGATCTTTGACCTTGTCGATGGGAGCGTGGCACGAAAGACCAATGCCCATTCAAATTTCGGGGCAGTTTTTGACTGGATTGTCGATAAATATGTAGATGCCCTCGCATTGCTTGGTGTGGGTTTGTCCGGTACAGCAATTATCAGCCGGTATCTTGTGGTACCTCCTTTCACTGACTTTGCATTTGTGGCTTTTGCTATTATTGGATCCCTGATGAACACCTTCATAAAGCCGGTAGTCTACGCGGAAATTGGGTATCGTGAGAAAGTAGAAGGGAAAATCGATGACCCGCTCGAAGGCATTGGATTTTTTGGCCGGCCTGAAACGTTCCTTGTCCTGATTCTTGGCGGCATAACCGGGTTTATCTGGATATCCGTGATTATTATTGCGATATGCACGAACCTTTCCGCAATCCAGAGAATTATTTACCTCTACCGAACGCTTTCCTGATCTCCCCGAAATAGATCTGGTAAATATCATCAGCAAACGATCCCAGTTTTGGTATAATGGTGAAAAGACCATATGCAATGAACACCAGACAAACAAGCGCGAGCAGTTCAGCAATCACATTATGTGCCCAGAAGAAGCTCTCGTAGCCGAACTCGCCGTTGCTGGCAATAGCCGGGTAGTACGGGAACCACTGATCAGTGTAGGCAATAATAACAAAGACATTGCGCAGCAGGTTCAGGATATAGATGGTCGGGGCGACCAGGAAGAAGGCAAGAATTTTCTGACGGATGCTTGTCGGTACAGCTGCTGCCACACCCAGCATGATTGCGATACTCTGGATGCCGGTGCATGCAAGGATAATTTCGACACGGAATGCATTTCTTGAGATGATGTTCCAGTCGGCAAGAGTAACAGGGAACCCGAGAGCATCAAGTATTCCCGAGATCTGTCCGACGACAATGCCAATGAGCCAGTTGCCCAGCGCCGGGATATATTCAAACGGTGCATAGATCAGGAATGCTACTGCGGCTGCTCGTGTGAGGTGCAAGACCCGATCATCTTCAGCCAAGAGATATTTTGAGGTGATGATCAGGAAAGGCACTGACAGAGCTGCCATGATGGGATACAGGAAATTGTCGAGCGAGAAGTAGTAAGGAAGTTCAGCAAACAGGTAGAGGACGATAAATGTCCACCCGGTAATTGCAGCATATTTCCGGTGACGACCGGGTACGAGGGCCGCGAGGAATCCGATGCAGGAGATCAGTACAAAATAATAATTGATCAGCACCAGATCCTCAATCATTATAGAATTATTCACCCGATACCAAAAAAAGGATTCTGAAGGAGCATGTGGTCATCAGCCTTTGTGGCTGGTTAAACGGGCTGTATTTTATCAAAAACGCAGAATTTCCTGCAATCCATTATTTCTCACGATAAAAGGGTTAATCTCCTATGCTTGCCCACACTATACCGATGTTCTGTCCTGAATGTAAGAGCATGCTTATTTCGTCGGGGGGCCAGTTGAAATGCCGGAAATGTGGTTATATCCGGAAGATTAGTAACAACGATCAGATGAAGCGCAGTGTCGAGCGCACTGAAAACGAGATCGTGATCGTTGAGGAGGAAGGCCAGGCAAAGACTATGCCCACCATCCAGATCAAATGCCCCAAGTGCGAGAATAACCTTGCAATCTGGTGGCTCCGCCAGCTCCGGGCGGCCGATGAGAGCGAAGTCCGGTTCTTCCGCTGCACCAAGTGCGACCACACGTGGCGGCAATATGACTAATATCTAATCATCCTTATATCGCGCCCCTTCTAAAATATCTTTTAATTGCTGTCCGATGGGTTTTATCCTATTGGAAATAGTATACTATTTTATATGAAGTCGGTTGTGGAGCTATGCACCGGGCCTGCATAAAGATCACGAAAAATAAAATTCAAAAATGGTTAACAATTCCCTGGCAATATTGTGATATTTGCAAACTCATGTTACCAGATTAAATACAATGTTGTTGTTCCTATCACAACAAAAAATCCTTAGACTTTTTGATAGTACCGCATAGAAACATCCCAAACCACATGAGATCGGGCAACAGAACGCAAATATGAACATCTATTAACAATGGTATGAAAAAAGTGATGGGGGTTCCGGACTCCCCGCACAATCTCTAAGTGTAGAGCCAGTCATCATCCAGAATTTCTTCGATCCGTGCTAAAACCTGTTTGTTGATATCGGCCTCTTTGGGAATAATAATTTTTTCGATAAGTCGGTCGGTTTTGTGCAACGATGCCGGCATTATGTCATACATGTCAAGATCCGATAGGATCTCTTTTTGCATGCTTCTGCGATCTCGCTCGTCGGGATCAAAGATAATCTGTGGACGCCGCCTGGACTCTGCTGTCCTGACAGGTGCAGGGGTTGCTGGCTTGGGTTTCCCGATTACTGCATCGTATGCATCCCTCCGCAGTTTTTGGTCTTCTGTGTGGGGGGTGACACGGGTACCGTATTGCAGTGACGTGACGATCTGGTCAATTTTAGCAATGATCCGATCAACCATCTGGTCAAGAGTGTCATAAGGATGGGCGATGGCAAAAAGATGAAAGTCATTGCTGTAGATCCACTGGACCTCGGTCACAGTCGTTTTTGTGTAGATACGTTCAGAGATATCCAGATTACCGCGCTTTGGTTTGAAACCCAGGACTGTACTATTAAGGTTCCTGGTGACATGAACCGGATAAACCCGCAGATCATCGACTAATGACTCCATGCCATCGTTATACTCTCGCACGGTCAGTTCAACATACCGGGTCTTTGGATCGGGCGGGGGCAAGACACTGCCAGAGGTTTTCCCTTTGTATTCTATAATCTGCTGGATATCAATCTCTCTGCCGACGTTGAGGAGATAGGAATGGTTGATATGATTCCTTCCGGATCTCTGGCTCTCGTGAAAGACAACCAGTGTCGTGGCAGCCTTCCTGCGATCTAGAGCAGCGTGGAGTTGCCGGGAAAAATTCTTCCGGATAGCCTGATACCCCTTAGAGCGGAAGAGACGTGGAGCGATCGATTCCTGAAACCTGCTGCCCGGGAAGAATACTTCAAAGAGCCATATAATGAGCATAAGAACTAAAAATACCGAAATAACAGGACCAATATTTCCCGGGGTCGGACCTAACCCCAATACGACACCCATGAACAGGACGATTACAAAAACAAAAATGATACTCAGGATTACAGAATAGACCGACCTTCGTATGGTCCCGATTTCCATTAACCGGGGAAATAAGACAAGGGTGATGACAAAACCCGGCATGAAGAACAGGCTGAGAACCCAAAAAATTGCCTGCATACTCGCGAAAAATACGGATGCTGTGTCCATCTGCGCGATCTCCTTGTGTTGATTTATCTATGATTTATTACAATGTGTTTGTTTTGAAACGGAAGACCCAATGAAAGGTTTCTGGATGGATCAGCTTTTGGGTTGGTCTTGCTTGAATGGTTATCTGTTCTTATAAAATAATAAAATCTGGCAAAGCATTGGTACATGGTGCAGGCATACTCCCCATCTGAAGAACTAAGAAAAATTAAACTTTTTCTATCATAAAGTCTCATTAGTTGGGAGCGGTTTATTTGATAAAGAAGAAAGAGTCCGATACACCGATATTCTCCGTTTTTTGCGGAATAAACCTTACTATACCACCTTCAACTTCCCGAAGAATTATTTTATTTCGATACCTGGTACCATTATAATTATAATGGATGTACCATTGCCTTTCACACGTCCTTATTTTTTTATTATAAAATATCAAGGTTCCCGAAAGACTCAATAAATCATGGGGATTGTCAAGTTCATATAATACTTCATCCGGCACACCTAAATTAATATTTTCACCACAATATAGTTCAAAAGGACCGTCGATACCTTCCTTCGAGAAGTGAGACCGTGTTGGCGTATTAATATCTCGAGCACGCCTTTGATCATTATCGTTTTTTTTCCCAAAAAGCCCCTCATTAATCCCCATGATGTATCACCGAAGTTTCATTGAAATCAAGTGAATATTGCAGGTAATATTTCTATTTTTCGAAATGATTGGGAAATGAATAAGAATTACCCCCCCTCGACCATAACAATCATGCCAAACAGAATGCGGATATGAACTTTTGTATTTTCAAGAGATCGGAAAGAGCGTTTTCCCAAAATCCCTAGAGGAGTATCTTGACAATGGGCTCGATTCTAAATTTAATTTAGAGCCCGTCATCAATTTTTTAAAAAACCGGGGGCTTATCAAGGGTAAAGGGATTATCGTCGCGATTAAAAAAACAAAAGATTTTTTGCCCACATTTTTAATGAATTGCAAATCGGGAGATTTATCGCCTTTGATGACTCATGCCCGCGTAGGGTGGTGTAAAGTGCCCGATTTATCAGATGGCATAGTTTGTTTTGTTATTGGAGTTTTATGTGTAATAATAAATGTGATGGGTTCAAAACAGGTTGCAACAGAAATTGTAAGAAACATTTTAATTGTTTTTTTCATTATCGGCATCTTTGCAATTATCACAGGTATTTTAATAATTATTTTTAATTTTAGGGGAGGTTCGTTTTCGAGAGGGAGTTCACGGGGTAAATAAATTTTATTTCGGCAATAACCCACACTTATGCCGATTATTTTCTATTACCCTACCTGAAAATGCCAAACCCAGACCAAATGTCGGCATCCAGATATAATTAGCCCGGGAGATCAAAAAGACTCTCGAGGCATCAACAACAATCAAAAAACCGCATACTACGGAATGAGGCTTCTGGCAAAAAGCGGTCCCGGATTTTTTGATCAGCCCGTGAACTGAAACAAAATCCGATAAAAAAGTCACGGCGATGTTTGTTATGGAACCTGTTTTTTTGCTATTTTTTGAACCAATCAGACAACTGCGGTTAAAAATGGTAACATTTTATAACGAACAGTCATTATTAATAATGTAAAATCTGGGGTTTTTCATGGCAGAAAAATTTGACGTAAAACTCTCCGAAAAGTATTACATGCCGGATCCTTCCTACAAGCAGAACAGCTGGCTGGGAGATTACCAGAAGGCGTACAATGACTTTTTAAAAGATCCCGACGGTTTCTGGGACCGTGTCGCTCAGGAACTTCACTGGTTCACCCCGTATACAAAGGTGAAGGAGTGGAATTATCCTTATGCCCGCTGGTTCACTGGTGGCAAAACAAATATCACGTATAACTGTCTCGACCGTAATGTCGCAAATGGCCGGCGGAATAAGGTTGCGCTTATCTGGAGGGGAGAGGATGGTACCGAGCGTATCTATACCTACCGCCAGCTCTACCGCGAAGTCCAGAGGGTGGCAAACGGGCTCAAGAAACTCGGGGTTACCAAGGGTGATCGTGTTTGCATTTATATGCCCATGGTCCCCGAACAGATCATTTCCATGCTTGCCTGTGCACGTATAGGTGCAGTTCACAGCGTCGTTTTCGGGGGATTCGGTGCTGCAGCACTGAACAGCAGGATTAATGGCGCTGAAGCAAAGGTTGTGATCACGGCGGATGTTACCTACCGCCGAGGAAAGTCCATTCCGTACAAGCGTGTTATCGAAGAAGCTATCATCAATGCACCCAGTGTTGAGTACGTGGTTGTCCTGAGGCGGGAACTTGACCAGCCTGTAGAAATTCACAGTGAGATGGAAGTCGATTTTTATGACCTGATCAAGGATGTGAGCCAGGAGTGCGAGCCTGCCGTGATGGATTCAGAGGACCCGCTCTTCATTCTCTATACCAGCGGTTCGACCGGCGCCCCCAAAGGCATTGTTCACACCTGCGGCGGCTACATGGTTGGTACTTATTACACGACCAAATATGTTTTTGATATCAAGGAAAATGATGTCTACTGGTGCACTGCGGACCCCGGCTGGATCACCGGGCATTCCTATGTTGTCTACGGTCCGCTGGCAATGGGTGCAACCATCATTATGACAGAAGGTACTCCGGATTTTCCCGATCCCTCCATATGGTGGCGGATGGTGGAGGAATTCGGGGTAACCATCCTGTACACTGCACCGACTGCTATCCGGATGTTCATGAAACTTGGTGAGGAATGGCCGAATAAGTGCAACCTGAGTACGCTGCGCATCCTTGGATCGGTTGGCGAACCGCTCAACCCTGAAGCTTTTGAGTGGTATTACCGCGTAATCGGGAAAAAGTCCTGCCCGATCGTTGACACGTGGTGGCAGACAGAGACAGGTATGCAGATGGTCACGACCATGGTGGGTGAACCAATGATACCGGGCTTTGCGGGAAAAGGAATTCCCGGCGTAATCGCCGATGTAGTGAATAAGGAAGGGAAACCCGTCAAGCCGGGTACCGGAGGTTTCTTAGTCATCAGGGAGCCCTGGCCATCGATGCTGCGGACGGTGTATAAAGATGATGAGCGCTACCGGAAATACTGGAACACTATCCCCGGTTGCTATGCGGTAGGGGATCTGGCAGTGAAGAATGCCGCAGGATATATCATGGTGCTCGGGCGTGCTGATGACCTGATTGTCGTTGCAGGACATAACATCGGGACTGCCGAAGTCGAGAGCGCGCTGGTTTCCCACCAGGCAGTTGCCGAGGCAGCAGTGATCGGGAAACCGGATGCAATGAAAGGTAATATCATCAAAGCATTTGTGATCCTCCGTCTCACGCATTCACCGAGTGATCGGCTTAAAAAGGAACTTCTGTATCATGTGAGAATTACTCTTGGCCCGATTGCTATGCCATCTGAGATCGAATTCGTTCAATCCCTGCCTAAGACCCGGAGCGGTAAGATCATGCGTCGGGTGCTCAAGGCAAAAGAGCTGGGGATGGACCCCGGGGACATCTCGACTTTGGAAGAGTGAACGAAAAAGAAGGTACATTTTTACCCAACTTTATAAATACTGTTTTGTGGCATTTATAAATATGAAGGTCAGACCAGAGGATTCCCTTAAGATCGAGAACATCGTGGCCTCCGCAAAAGTGACTGATTATCTGGATCTACCCGAGATTGCATCGAAGATCACGGGTGCCGAATATAACAAGAAGAGATTCCCGGGTGTTGTGCTCCGCATGCAGGATCCCAAGATTGCTGCGCTCGTTTTCGGTTCAGGAAAAGTAGTGCTCACCGGTGCAAAGAGTATCGACAGTTTAAGCAAGGGACTCAATATCCTTGGCACCAAGTTGCGGGATCTCGGCATCGATATCCCCAAGAAACTCGATTACAAGATCCAGAATATCGTAACGTCTGCTGATCTTGCTACTCCTATCAATCTGAATAAGATTGCTGTCGGGTTCAATCTCGATAAAATAGAATACGAACCGGAACAATTCCCGGGACTTGTCTACCGCCTCGATAATCCAAAAGTAGTGGTGCTTCTCTTTGGATCCGGCAAATTGATCATTACGGGTGGCAAGGAACCTGAAGATGCGAAGAAAGCGGTTGTCAAAATTCTTTCCGACCTCCGCAGCCTTGGTCTGATCTGACTTTTATTTTCCGGATTTTTTTATATATATATTGTTGTTGCATCTATTATTTTTTATAATTATATTTAATTATTTCAAGACGTTACTAAATATAAGTTATATAAATAATATCTGTCTATTGCACAACAATAAGAGAGCCTATATATGAATAATAAGATATTTTGGTTATAATTTTTCATTAAACAAGGGATGTGATGCATGAGGACAGAGAATGTAATGTATTTCACCGAAAAAGAGGAGGAATTCGCAAACCTCCTCATTGAAATTGGAACCAAAAGAAATGTCGCAAAGGTACTGGTCTTTCTGGCAAATACCCCGGAAGCTACCTCAAGGGCTATAGAGCGGGGCACCGATCTCCGCCAACCGGAGGTCAGTATTGCCATGAGGTATCTTATCGAACAGAGCTGGATCACGAGCCGGGAAAGCAAAGCAGAAAGCAAAGGGCGCCCGGTCAAGATATACGAGCTATCCCGGCCAATCCATGAAATAATGGACAGCATAGAAAAAGAGAAGAAGAAAGAGGCGACCAATCAGCTCGCCCTTGTCCAGAAATTACGGGACTATATCCGCTGAAGTAATTATTTTACACTTTTTTTTGCTTCCCACGATAACCGTTGTCTTTTCGGTGAAACAACAGAATAGTCCGCTCTCGACAACACCCGGGATCCCCGCTAGTGCAGTTTCCAGTTCTTTGGGATTATCCACCCCGTCAAATCCGCAGTCAACAATAAAATTCCCGTTGTCTGTAATGACCGGACCGTCCTTTTTAACACCATCCCGCAGGACGGGTATGCATCCCAGGCTCTCCAGTCGGGTCATAACCGGTCGGATTGCAAAGGGAATTATTTCAACAGGAACAGGTGCGGAAAGGGTAGTGACCAGCTTCTGTTCATCGATAACAATCACCAGGCAGAGCCCGGCAGCTGCAACGCATTTTTCCCTGGTCAGCGCCGCTCCGCGTCCTTTGATAAGGTTAAGGCGGATGTCGACCTGATCTGCTCCATCAATGACAAGATCTGGCACCGGCTCCTCATCGAGGGTGGTCAGGGGGATGCCATATTCATAGGCACGTCGTGCGGTCTGATACGATGTCGGTATCCCCCGGACCTGTAAACCTTCGCGAACCCGGAGGGATAAACGTTCAAGTGCATACAAGACCGTGGAGCCGGTACCGAGGCCCAGGATCATCCCGTCCTGTACCATATCTGCTGCCTGGTAACCGGCTGCACGCTTTGCTGCGATAAGAGCCTGTGCAGTATCGTCCATCTACCTGATAGATATCAGTTGACAATAATTAATACTGATGATACCCGGGTTTGCCCGACTCGGGAAATATCTCACGGGCTGTTTCAACCCTCCAATGTCAATATGCGGTTAAAAAAAGAGATTTTCTTATCTCTGAATTACTCTACCTCAGAAAGATGGTTATTGCCGGAATATTTTTTTTGCTTCGTCCTCTGCCGCATAGGCAGTGCAATCGAGAGTGATGGGGGTGATAGAGATATTCCCCCTGCGGATTGCATGAACATCAGTCCCGTCTTCGGCATCCTCAATGAGCGGACCATTGATCCAGAAATACGGGCGACCCCGCGGGTCAAAACGTTTCTCGACTCCCGTCCTGAAAAGTTTTCTTGCAAGCCGGGTAATTTCATATCTCCCCTTCACGTCTGAAGGGATATTGACGTTGATCACATCCGCATGCGGACAGAACTCCTGTGTCAGGACCCGGGACACCACATCACGAACAATACTCTTTGCCGTGGCAAAGTCTTGTCCGTGGTAACGGGGGTCATCGAATTTATCTCCCTGATCCTCAACCTGAAGTGAGAACGCTATACTCTTTGTTCCCTGGTTGGAGGCTTCCAGTGCGGCACCGACAGTACCGGAGGTCATGATTGATTCAAAAGAGAGGTTTTCTCCGATATTGATCCCGCTCACGACAAGTACAGGGTTGAGGTTAAGGGCATACAGACCGATGATGACCGCATCGGTGGGCTTGCCGGCCACTGACCATGCAGGAATATCATTCATCATGATCCGGGTCGCCCGCAAGGGCTCAAAGATCGATATCGATCTGCCAACAGCGCTCTGCTGGGTTGCCGGTGCAACAACGGTAATATCCGCTATGGGAGCGAGTGCTTCATACGCAGCCCAGAGGCCTACAGAACTCACGCCATCATCATTGGTCAGCAGGATCGAGGGTTTCATTGCATTCACGTATGAATCGCACCGCTCAAATAGTTCACCGATCGGATAGGGTCATTTCCTTAAAGAACAAAAAAAAGAATGATGAAAGTCCTGCTTGCCGAATATACCACCTTTCACGATCCCCTTCTTGCACCTGAAGGTGCTGCAATGCTTGATGTACTGAAGCAGAGTTTCGAGCGCTGCGGACATGAAGTCATCAGTCCAGTGACGAGAGACTTCGGGTCTGAGATTGAACGTCTTGCCCCCTGCTGTGAGATGGGACTGGTGATTGCACCGGACAACCTGCTGCCAGGATTTACGATGATCCTTGAACAGCACACCCACAATATCGGGTGCGGCAGTATGAATGCCGCGCTCTGTGCAAACAAGGTGCGGACAGCAAAGATCCTGCGAAGTCACCAGGTACCCGTGCCTGATGAAATCATCGCAGGAAAACGGGTGATAAAACCGGTAAACGGATGTGGGGCGCAGGGGGTCAGATTATCGGATGGCCCGGCCGGAAATGGAGAATTCTCCCAAAAATTTATTGATGGTGAACACTTCTCTGTCAGTCTTGTTGCAAGCCACGTCGTGGGAGAGGCATGTCTCTATTTCTCCGGCAATCCTCCGCTTGCGCTTGCCGTTAACCGGCAGTTTATTGGTATCGGGGCAGACGGAATGTTCAGCTATCATGGCGGGGAGACCCCGGTCCACCCGTCACGGGAAGCAGAGATCGTTGAGACTGCCGGAAAAGTTGTCGGGGTTCTGGGTTGCCAGGGATACTGTGGTGTTGACGTTGTCGTGGCCGATCAGGTATATGTCGTTGATGTGAACCCGAGAATTACTACCAGTATTGTTGGCATTGCAGCCTGCATGAAAGAGGAGATTGCTGATATCCTTATCGCGGCTTCGAAAGGGACTGCACCCGGCAAGGTTCACCTTGCCGGCAGTGTCCGGTTCGATAACCTCGGGAAGGTTACACCGTTATGATTGGCATCGATGTTGGTGGGGCTAATCTCAAAGTTGTGGATCACCAGGGAGTTCATATTCATTACTGTCCGCTCTGGGAAGGTGCTCCTGTCACATCGCTGCTGAACCACTATGTCACTTCTCCTGATGAACCGGCAGCCGTGGTAATGAGCGGGGAACTTGCGGATTGTTTTGAGAACAGGATGGAGGGCATCTCCTTCATTGTCGATGAAGTCAAGAAAGCATTTCCGCATGCACGCTTTTATGGGGTGGACGGGCTGTTCCATGACATCGCAGTGCCTCAGCTTGCAGCGGCAAACTGGCTTGCATCAGCAGATTTCCTGCGGAATGAATATCCGGATGCAGTGCTTCTCGATATAGGGAGTACTACTGCCGATATTATCCCTCTTACCCGGTTTGAATCACTCCTCGGTCTTTCGGATCTCCGGCGGCTCCAGAAGGGGTATCTCATCTATACGGGATTGCTCAGGGGAAATGTCGCCACCCTGCTGCGATCAGTAAAACTCGATGGAGTGAATACTCCGGTAAGTTCTGAGTATTTTGCAACAAGTGCGGATGCGCATCTTGTACTGGGACACATTGCTCCGTCACAGTATACCTGTGATACACCGGATAAAAAAGAAAAAACCAGAGCGGCATCACTTCGGCGGCTTGCCCGTGTAGTATGTGCTGATCCTGAAGAAATCGGATACAACGGAGCCCACCAGATCGCAGAACAGTTCTGGGAAAAACAAAGAACGCTGATAAGTAATCAGGTCAAGTGTATTGCCGCAGAGTCCGCTGCCAGAAGGGTAATCGTTGGGGGGATTGGAGCTGCTCTTCTCTCCCATGAACTGGGTGGTATTGACCTCACCGGGGAACTGGGAGCGGTGGCTGATGCCCTGCCTGCCTGTTCCGTGCGGGAAGTTGCGGGACGAGGCGAATACTTCTGATATATCGGAAATTGTACCGGAAACAGGTGGCAGGAGCTGCAGGTTAATGCACCTCAGGGGATAGTAGCATGAAACCGTGGAAACTGAGCCTTATTCTTTTTTTGGGATCTCTTGCAGTTACCGCAGTATTATGGACGCTTGGCCTGCCGTTCTTCTTTTTATTTTTGTTCATCCCGCTGATTCCCCTGTTCAGAAAGCCGCAGCTGGTCCGGCGCTGCCCGGTATGCGGATGGGAAACCACAGGCGGCGAGCGCTTCTGCCCCTACGATGCGACTCCCCTCACCCGCATTGGCAGCGACAGAGGAGAGCGAGACAACTGAAAGAGGAAATCGGATCCCATAAAGATCTGTTGTCGGGATTTCCGGAAATGACCCGAGAGCGTAATTCCGGACCGTCCCGCGGTCGACGAATATTCCCATATACGCCAGATAAGCAGATGTGCGGTGAAAAGGCATGGTAGCAGAAAGCGTCCTGCAGAGATCAATTACCGGAGATCCGATCCGGGTATCCGGGTAGAACGGGTCATCGGCAAAACAGACGGACCGGCATTGCCTGCAAAAGAACCGTTTTACGAATACGTAAACGGGAAGCGGTTTGTCTTCCCTGAGCATAACAGCGAACTGTTTCTTCTTTGTATCGTACCCGGTCAATCCGCCACCACATGCGGGACAGGCATCCCTGCTGTCAAAGGTTATCCCCTCACATGCCAGGATACCGCTCTGGACAATATCGACGAGGAGCGGGGGAATGCGTGGTTGTTTCATATTCTGCGCGTATCATTGGATCTGGTCTGGATGTATCAATCAGTATCCCTTGATTCCTGACTCAGGTTAACGACGGGATTATTATCTTATTCATTGCAGGAGTATAATAACCCACCGCTATTAATCACTTTTTATCGTACATTCACTATATTTAAATAGAGTCAAACCAGAAATTTGCTTGTTCGAGGTTAGAACATGGAACTGAAATACGTACCAACCACATGCCCGTACTGCGGTACCGGCTGCGGCTTCAACCTTGTTGTCAAGGACAAGAAGGTAGTAGGCGTCGCACCGTGGCACCGCAATCCGGTCAATGAAGGCAAGCTCTGTCCGAAGGGCAACTATGCCTGGGAGTTTGTCAACAGCCCGGACCGCCTGACAATGCCGCTCATCAAGAAGGATGGGAAGTTTGTCGAGGCGAGCTGGGACGAGGCCTATAAGCTGATAGCGTCCAAGTTCAAGTCGTACAAGGGCGAAGAGATGGCATGCCTTTCATCGGCCCGTGTCTCCAATGAAGAGAACTACCTGATGCAGAAGTTTGCACGGGCCGTCCTCAAGACGCCCAATATTGACCACTGTGCCCGGCTCTGCCATGCATCGACGGTCGTCGGTCTGGCAGGTGCATTCGGGTCCGGTGCAATGACCCAGTCAATTGCGGACATTGCCGAATCAAAGTGCCTCCTTGTCATCGGCACGAACACCTTCGAGCAGCACCCGCTGATCGGGCGCCGCATCATGCAGGCGAAGAAGAACGGGGCAAAGATCATCTACGCCGACCCGCGGCTCACGCCGACGGGGAAACAGGCCGACCTGCACCTGCAGTTCTACTCCGGTACCGATGTGGCACTCCTGAACTGCTTCATGCATCAGGCCCTCAAGAACGGCTGGGAGAACAAGGACTTCATCAAGAACCGGACCAAGGATTTCGAGAAGGTCAAAGAGATCGTGATGAAGGATACCTACAGCCCTGAGAACGTTGCGAAGATCACCGGTGTTCCCGCAAAGGACATCATCACTGCGGCAGAGTGGTTCTGCAAGTCCGGCCAATCCGCGATCCTCTACTCGATGGGCATCACCCAGCACACGACCGGTGTCGACAACGTCAAGTCAACCGCAAACCTCCAGATGCTGACCGGGAACCTCGGAAGACCCGGCACGGGTATCTGTGCACTACGCGGACAGAACAACGTGCAGGGCGCCTGCGATATGGGAGCCCTCGCAAACGTGTACTCCGGTTACCAGTCCGTCATCGTCCCCGACATGAAAAAGAAGATGGAAACCGCATGGGGCTGTGAGATTGCAGAAGGCAAGGTGGGTCTGACGGTCACCAAGCTGATCAACGTCCTCGCTGACGAACCCGGCAAAGTCAAGGCCGCGTACATCATGGGGGAGAACCCGATGATCTCCGACCCTGACCTGCACCACGTCGAGAAGGGGTTAAAGAACCTCGAGTTCCTTGTCGTGCAGGATATCTTCATGACCGAGACTGCTGAGCTTGCAAACGTCGTACTTCCGGGAGCCTGTTTTGCCGAGAGGGACGGCACGCAGACGTCCACCGAACGCCGTGTCCAGAAATGGAGAAAGGCGCAGGACCCGCCCGGCCAGGCAAAGGCGGACTGGCAGATTATCAGCGAGCTCGCGGCAGCGATGGGATTTGCCAAGCAGTTCCCGTACAAGAGTGCAGAAGAGATCTTCAATGAAGTAGCAAAGGTCACCCCGTCCTATGGCGGGATGGACTACACGCGCCTCGAGAAGCCCGAAGCACTCTGCTGGCCCTGCCCGACAAAGGAGCACCCGGGAACCCCGATCCTGCACAAGGAGAAATTTTCGCATCCTGACGGACTGGGCATCTTCACCCCGATCGAGTGGAAACCCCCGGCAGAAGTACCGGACAAGGACTACCCGCTCATCATGACCACCGGGCGCTGCATCTGGCAGTGGCACACCGGTACGATGACCCGACGCTCCGAGGATCTCGAGCGTGAAGAACCGACCGGCTGGGTCGAGATGAACCCTGAGGATGCAAAAGGACTGGGTATCAGGGACAAGGAAATGGTCAAGGCAGTCACCCGCAGAGGAGAGATCAAGATCGGTGCACGGGTCACAAAAAACATCAAAAAAGGCGTTGTCTTCATTCCATTCCACTACGCGGAATGTGCTGCAAACGTGCTCACGAATAACGCACTCGACCCGGTTGCGTCAATACCGGAGTTCAAGGCCTGTGCTGTACGGATAGAAAAGCTCGCGGAGGCAAAGTGACATGGCAAAGAAAGGCGACATGCTCTACGCATGGACCAATGATGCAGATATCAAGAAGAAAGCAGAACTCGGCGGTGCAGTCACTGCACTGTGGAAACATGCCCTCGAATCAAAAACCGTGGATGCGGTCTTTGCGATCAGGAAAGGCACCGACCTTTATGATGCCCAGCCCATACTCATTACGGACCCCAAGGACCTTGCCCAGACGGCCGGATCACTCCATTGTGGTACTCTTCTCATGCCAAAGCTTGTGAAGAAATACCTTGATGGTGCCGAGCATATGAAGATCGGGGTAACGGTCAAAGGCTGCGATGCAATGGCGTTCTATGAACTTGCCAAGCGCAAGCAGATCAACCTTGACAACGTTGTCCTGGTCGGCGTCAACTGCGGTGGATCGGTCAGTCCGATCCTTGCCCGCAAAATGATTGCGGAGAAGTTCGGGGTTGACCCGGATACCGTCCACAAGGAAGAGATCGACAAGGGCCAGTTCATCATCGAATACGAGGGCGGCCATAAGGGCATCTCCATGGACGAGCTCGAAGAGGCCGGATACGGCCGGCGCAGCAACTGCCGCCGCTGTAAGATGAAGGTTCCCCGTCAGGCAGATCTCGCCTGCGGGAACTGGGGTGTCATCGGCGACAAGGCCGGGAAGGCCACCTTTGTGGAAGTCTGCAGCGAGAAAGGTGCAAACCTCTTAAACGGCGCAGTAAAATCCGGTATCCTGGTAACAGAAGCCGCAAACCCCAAGGGTCTTGAGATCCGGGGCAAGGTCGAGGGTGCAATGCTCAAACTGGGTGAAAAGTGGAGGAAAAAAGATTTTGAATCACTTGGCGACGGCAAAGAGCGGTTAAAGAAGATCATGCAGGAGACGTCACGGTGCATCAAGTGCTATTCCTGTATCGAGGCCTGCCCTATCTGCTATTGCGTTGATTGCACGACAAAGAACCCGGCATATGTGACCCCCGGTCAGGTTCCGCCCAATTTCATGTTCCACCTTATCCGGTACGCCCACATCGCGGACTCCTGCGTGAACTGCGGCCAGTGCGAGGAACTCTGCCCTGCCGAGATCCCCAACGCGCTCTTCATGCACGCCCAGCAGGTCGAACTTGAGAAGATGTTTGGTCATGTGCCCGGTGTGGACATGTCCCTCCCGCTTCTTGCGCTGGTCGAAGAGAGGGAAGAGCGTTCACGGCTCGGCAATACCGGAAGCGACATGATATTCGAGAACGTGTTCAACCCGGTTCCAAAATAATTTTTTTATTTTTTTTTTGCAACGGGTAAACAATCAGTTCCTTCCGGGACAGTGCCTTTTCATCGTTTGCACCCGCGAACTGAAAAGACGCAGAATGCACGGGCGATTGCTTTTTTCCTGAAAAGATCTGGGGAGCATGGGGGAGAGTGGATCCTTACGGCAGTCTCAACCAGAGTATGCGTCCAGACATGGACAGTCTATTTAAAAATCGGGATCAACGGTTTGAGGAGATCGGGCTCATCCCCGAATACGGACAGCCGGGAAGAACCGGAGAACTTTCTCCCGTTTTCATTGGCATACGTAACCACAACCTTGATCTCTTCGACCATGGCATCCAGGCGGTATTCATACGTTGAATCCGGATCGAGTGATGGAGCCTCAAACTCGATATTGCCGGGTACCAGTGCGACATGTATCTTTTCCGCCCTTGCATTTCCCGTATTGGTCAGGATAACCCCTTTTGCATCTTCCCTGAGCTTTGCCACAATATCCGGGATCCCCCGGCTATCCTGCATTATCTGGAGTGACATCAGCAGAGTGATGAAGAGCACGCATACTATTCCTGCAAGGTATATATTGACAAACAAAAGGATTATGGTGATTCCTGCGCCCAGAACAAGCAGTATCTTGCTGTTGCTATCCATAGATCCCCCTTGTCCTCCTGCCTTTTTTGTTTAACGGTTTGTTATCGATCCTGCAATATCGGGTTTTTCTTTCATGTACTGGTTTCCCGCGAATAACCCGGATAGTATCGGATGGTGCAGAGTATCTTAAAAAAAAGTCCGGGTACAGAATAATCCTGATTTTCCGTATCGTTGGTTTCTGGTATTTTCAAAGGCAAAAATGAAAAAATCCGTCCATACTTCAGATTTATGTCCGATGCGGGAAATAATTTCCCGTCAAATTGCGGGCAAATCTGCAAAAGAAATAAGATTAGCTTTTTATTTCTCATTCTATCAATGTATCTGAAGTTTTCCCCGGTTGCGCGTTGACCCTGCAGTACCACCAGAAAGCATATCATTACCAAATTCAGGGAACTCTATTATTAAAAATTAGTTGAATAATACAAAAAATTAATTATAATAGATTAACCATTCCATCCATGATATTTTCTCGTTTACTCATTAACTGCGCCCGATTGGCAAACAATCCGAAAATTATTAATAAGCACACAAAGGATTGTAAATTGACCTATACGAAACTGATTTAATATGTTATTGGTATAGGTTGAAACGTTTCAGAGGTGTTTAAGAGAATGGTGTTTCATCCTCCGGTAGCAATCGTCGCTAAGGCTGGCGATGCCGGTAAGTATAAAGTAGGTTTGCCCGCGTGGAACATGGTACTCCGCGGGTTTATGTCTGGAGCATTCATTGCGATGGGTGGTGCCCTCGCAACAGTATGCAGTACAGGAATTGCTTATGCAGCATTGACACCTGCACAGGTTGCTGCGGGTGTTTCTGCTCCTATAGCAGGTGGTTTCGCATCAGCAGGTATGACCCAGCTGGTTCTGGGAGCCGTGTTCCCGGTTGGGCTTATTATCACCGTGCTTACGGGCGCTGAGCTCTTCACCGGTGACGCGATGCTTGCCCCGATGGCGGCATTCATCCACAAGATCAGCTGGGCACAAGTCCTGACCCTGTGGGTCCTGGTTTATATCGGTAACCTGATTGGCTCCCTTGTATGGGCATACATCATGTCAAACGGACCATTTGTTTCCTTTGATGCAGCAGGTGTTGCCACAATAACAGCATTCGGGACGCGGGCAATTGCAATAGCAGGAGCAAAGACCAGTTACGTCGGTATGATGGGCATGTGGTCAGCGTTCCTCAAGGGAATCGGATGCAACTGGCTCGTTAACCTCGGTATCATGCTCGGTATCTGCGCGGATGACCTCATCGGAAAGTTCTTCGGGATCTGGTTCCCGATCATGGCCTTCGTTTCAAGCGGGCTCGAACACTCTATCGCGAACATGTACTTCATCCCTGCGGGTATCATGACTGCAGCGGTAACTCATACCACAACTACCGTAACGTGGATGAACATGTGGACATCGAATCTTATCCCTGTTACTCTTGGTAACATTGTCGGTGGCATGTTCTTTGTCGGTGTCGTCTACTGGGTTGCGTTCCGTAAAGAGATCGCAGCACTGAAGTAGATTAACCACACACACTTTTTTAATGAAGATTGGGGATGTTGAAGTACAGGTCTCGATTGTCGCTGTTGCGGTATTTGTGATCTTTGCCATTTTACTTGGTGCTGCATCCATAGTCAGTAGTAATGTCAGGTCTCAGCTCATCTGGCTGGTCCCTGCCCTGGTCATGCTTCTTGTAATCCCTATTGCCCTTAATTACATGAGCCGCAGGCAGTATGCAGATATTAAACCGATCTACGAGCGCGAGGCTAAGACGGTGCGGGTCAGACTGATCAATGAAAGCATGGTCGGCAAGATCGTACGCATCGAAGGGGTGGTTGAACGGGTACATTTCCAGTTCCTGAACCGCCCGCAGTATTCCGTCGCAGATCGTACCGGTGAGATCTCGGTAAAGATGTTCACCAGTCCGGATGAGAATGTGAAAGTCAACGATATCGTTGAAGTGCTCGGACAGGTAATCCGGCGTTATATTGTGACCGGGGATCCGGTCATCAACTGTGTTTCAATCAGAAAAATCAAAAAATCATAACATGACACTCCTCGCACTATCGGCAATGTCAGGGTATTGGTATCCCTATCCCTGAAAAGTCCATTCCCCTAGGTTTGTTTCATGGCAGATACACCCACTTATAACCCAAACCAGGAAAGACCTACTGAAGAAATGCCGGACTGGCGGATGGAGCTTGCCGTTCCCCTGCTTTCGTTTGGGGGAGCACTGCTTGCCATCGTCTTTTGGATCAACGGCGCCCCGTTCGACTTCAGGATCTCGATTCTCGGGTGCGTTTTTGCTTCCTGGGTGCTTGCGTACCTTGCCTGGATCCGCCCCAAAAAAGATATCGTTGCGCTCACGACGCCGATCTATTCCTTTATCTTCATTGCAGTACCCACGGATATTTTCTCATCGGTCATCCTCCAGCTCTTGTACGCGGTAAGTCTTACCATCCTGCTGATACGGCTGAAGTACCGCTTCGGAAAACCCGGTACTGCAGTATCGCTCGGCAAAGAAATGGGCGGGTCCTTAAAGACCTATATCGGACAGACCCGGGATTCCTTCAGCGGTATCAGTCCTGAAACAGCGCACGCTGCCGCCATAGTATTTGTGCGATTTGCCGAAGGAAATTACGAGGATGCAGCACAGGGTTCCAGAACCGCACCGGCTGATGGGGGAAATTCGGATCCGGTGATTATTCTGGCTTTCAGGATTATCCATGAGCATTCGACCCTTCTTAGCAGGTCACAGCCCCGTCCCGTGACATACCTGACATTTCCTGAAAAGGACTTTCCCCGGCTGGCAAAGCCTCCGGTTGCCGCACATGACGAAGACATGGAATTTTATAGTGCGCTTGACAATGCCCTGCTCATATTGTTCAGCGCTGCATGGAATGCATCTGAACGTGACCGCCCCCACCTTCTCGCGTGCCAGGCGTTTGCCCAGAAACTCATGAGCTCAAAATAATATGATAAGAAATACGCTTCTTTTGTAATCAGGCACGAGATCAGAAACCGGTTTCCAGGCCGTCGCTGATTCTGTGTTTTTTTTCTTTATTGAGTTCGTGCACGTAATCCTCGAATTTGTGGATCCGGGTACTGACCGGGAAGGGGATACCGATGGTGCTGATGATCGCTTCACCGCGGTCAAGGGTCTGGATCTCGATCTCCATCTTTGAGAGATCCTGTTTTGCGCTCCCCATGATAATCTCCCTGTCTCCCCGGTCACCCAGACCCATGACGACAAACGTATTGACCTGGGCCAGCACTTTGGGATCCACATTCTTGGGCTGTTGGGTGATTACACAAAGACCGACCCCGAATTTCCGCCCTTCCATCGCACATTCCCGGAAGATCTGGGTGGACGAGCCGCCGCTGGCAAGCACCCGCTGGGCTTCTTCAATGGTGATAAGCACTTGGTGGGAGGATTCCTGTGTCTCGTCAATTCCATAACCCCGGGCTTCTGAGCGGTGTTTTTCCATGATCATGCGGGTGATGACCGAGAGGACGAAGAGCTCGCTGCGTTCACCCATGTCCGGTATATCGATCAGGACGACCCGGTTTTCGTGAAGGTGCCGGAGGATTTCCGGTACCGAAGAACCCTGCGACCGGAAAAATGCAGAATTACCTTTGACAAGGTTCTCGATATAGCGCTGGATGACCCGGATCGGGCCTCCCATGGAATTACGGATCTGCCAGGCAAGACTCCCTTCCTGTACGCCGGAAGATGAAGGATCCCGGATCGGGAAAATTTCCGGATCGACCGTCTGGAAGAACTCGATGACCTCCTTTCCCCCGTACCGCGAGAACGCTTCGATGATGTCCTGCTGCGGACCTGAAAGATCGTGGAGGATAGAGAGATCGCCGATCCGGAAATCATTGTACTCGAGGGAGAGCCGGTTCATCGCGTATTTCTTCCGGTCATTCTCACCCCGGATAGTAAAGATGGCAAGTCCGTCTCTCCCCTGCGTGTAGTGGACGAGCCCCCTGGTCGGTTCACCCGTGGATGATTTCCCGCCGCTCACGTACTCGCCGTGCGGGTCAACGATCAGGAGACCGAACTTCTGCTCCTTCATGCAGGACGCACAGAAGGTCTTCATGAAGTTGCTCTTGCCCATGCCTGTGGTCGCAAAAACACCCATATGCTGGGGGAGGACGCGGGCGGGGATCCGGACGGCCACGTCCCGGATGACGTCCTGGCCGCTGCGCATCAGGCCGACCTCGATCTCGCCCATCTGTTGTGTCAGGAACCCGAAATCCTCAGCCAGGGGGTCTTCGACCACGGAAAATTTTGAGGGAATGGTGCGGGGTTTATGGAATTTTCCCCCGGCGTCCACAAACCCGAGCGGGACGGCATCCACCGTAATGAACACGTCTTCGCCAAGACCGTAAAACTGTTCGGCATACACCCGGGTGTCCCACTTGGGATCGGCAAAGTTGCTGTCATGGGAGAGGTCGGTAATCCTGGCAAAGAAGGTGGCCTGCTTGGTGCTGTCCGTGATCTTCTTGATGTCCCCGATAAAGAGCGTCGTGTCGTGGGGAGCGATGAACCGGTAGGAAAGCACACTGCGCCCGATTAACCGGTATTTCGACTGATCGGTCTGGTCAATATCGCGCAAATTCATCATGGTAATCTCCAAACAGGATATCATAGGTCTGTCGGTCGATGCCGCTCCGGGAGATGCCGGCCAGCAGGTCGCTCCTGACGTTTTTCACCATTTCTTCCGTGAGCACGACCGTGCGGTGGGCATCAAACAGGGGATAGGGATAGCCCGGGATCCGGCCGTCGGCGGAACAGGCCGCGAGCCGGTCCATGATCTGCCCGACCTTCCCGTCCGGCAGATCCCTGAGGAGGTCGATCTTTAACGGGTTCCTTGCAAGCGGGTGCAGGCTGCCGACATACATCTGCCCGTGCTGCCACCGCGGGAACTGGGCATGGTCAAGGACGGCAGGATCGATGCGAATCCACCATGGGGATGGTATCTCAAGCGCTTGTGCCAGCCCGAAGACTGACGGGAGGAGCGGGTGGCCGCCTCCCCATGTGGCAGTCGTGCGTTTGCTGACCCCGGCGAGATCGATATCCCTGTCCCGGCATGCCAGTTCAATCCGGGCGAGGACCGGGTCATGGCTGGCATGGGAGACTCTCAGCGGGCCGTCACGGAGGAGGAGGGCATGCGGGTCCAGCAAGGCTGCCATCTGTTCGGTTACCCAGTACTCCAGCGTGTCCCGCAGGATGCCGGCGGCTTTCGGGCGGTCGTCATTGGCAAGCGGGGTGCCGGGGGGCTGGCCGAAACATTCGGCGTACACCTCCGCAAAGTCCGTGTTCTCCGCTTCCGGGCCGATAAGAGCAAGCTTCAGCGGGGTTATGGATCTCCGGCTCCTCTTCATATCAATAAACGTCGTCTGGGCTGCCCGGGCAACGGTTAACGCCATGCTCCCGGACTCCATAAGCATGACGTTGCTGCCGTCTATCGCGCAGATCTCGCCGCAGCGTGCCGGGCCGCAGGAGACGAAATCTTCCCGGGTTATCCCGCTCTCCCGGGCAAATCTCTCCCCGAGGTCTGCGGGGATAGTTGCACGGATGCGCCACACGGCTTCGTGTACCGCACTGGCATACGCCGGGTTTCCTGCCATTACTCCACCTCCCTGACCCGGCTCACCATGTCGGTACCCATTTCAACGACCAGGGTATTGGAAAACTCACCCTGCATCTCCGAGATGTGGGAGATCAGGATGATCTGCGGGAAACGCGATTCCTGCGTCCGTAAGCTGTTCAGGAGGTTGGAGCGCCGTTCTTCATCCTGGCTGCCGAATATCTCGTCGAAGATCAACAGTGTGCTCTCGTGCACGTTGTGGAGTTCGGCAAGGTAGCGCGACAGGGCGATTCTCAGGGCAACGGCAATATCGTCCTGCTCCCCGCCGCTGAACCGATCGATGGTGTAATCATCATCGATGTCCCGGACGAGGAGGTTGAAATCTTCGTCCAGCAGCACCTGTTCATAGCGCCCGGCAGTTATCTCGCTGATGATCCGGCTGACTTCTCCTTCGAGCCGGCTCCGGACGACCTGCATGAGGTAGATCACGTAGTCTGCAATGACGGAGCGGGTGAGCTTCAGCAGCTCGATCTCGCCTTTGAGATCTTCAGACTGTTTCTGCAGATCGGTGATCTGTACCTCCGTGCGCCGGTATCCTGCAATCTTTTCTTCGGCAAACTTCATGCGTTCGGTGGTCTGGGTGGTCTTTGCTGACACGTCCTGCACCGCTGTCTCGATCTCCGCCCGTGCACGTTCGAGCATCCCGCTTTTTTTCGGGTCAAACGGCGATCGCTCAATCTCGGAGGAGACCTGCACAATCTCGGCCTGTTTCCGGGCAACCTGCCCTTCAAGATCTGCAACCTGTTTTTTCAGGACGTCAGCCTTTGCCAGTTCTTCCCGGAGATCGTTGAACCGGTCCTGGATCTTCTCCAGCTCGGCTACTTCCCGTTCAGCCTTCTCAAGAACCTCTTCTTCAAACCTGAGATCCCGGATCTTCTGCATGAGTACAGTGCAAGCAGCATCCTTTGCCTGCAGCTGGGAGAGCATATCAGTGAGTTCTGCCTCAAAGGAGACCCTCATCTTGAGTTTTTCCGTGAGGGAATGTATCTCTGAAAGGAGCGGCTTCTGGGCGTTGATGACATCCTTTGATTCTTCGGCCCGTGTATGTTTTTCAGACAACGCGGCAGTCTCGGTATCAATGCGCTGGACCTGGACCCGGTACTCTTCTTCAATGCTGGTATAATGGCTGCCGAGCTTCTGGCGGCAGAGCGGGCAGGTGCCCTCGGCCCCGGCTTTCCGGATAGTATCCCGGTCCGCCAGCAGTTTTCTCTTCTCGCTCTCAAGGCTTTTCAGCTGGGCAAAAATGGTCCCGATAGCATGGGTGATCTCCTCTCCTGCCGAGGAGACGTGGTGTTCAAGATCATAATCCCCGATCTCTTCCCTGATCTTCAGGGCATCGCGTACCCTGGCGATGAGCGCTGCTCTCTTTCCGGCGTCCTGGTCGAGTGACGCGATCCTCGCCTTTGCCAGTTCCGCCCGCTTCTTTGCCTCAAGGCATTCGCGTTCGGCAGACCGTACCGCGACCCGGGTCTGGTCATGCTCATTTTTGAGTTTTCTTAAAGCATCACGGGCGGCTTTCTTTTCCGGAAAGGGAGCCAGCCGCTCGGCGAGCAGGTGGTATTCCAGTTCCAGCCGTACCAGGCCGGTGAGGTTCGATCTCGTGAAAGCCAGCTGTTTTTTGAGGCCGTCCTGTTCTTTTGACAGGGCCGAGTGCGTCATCGTGAGTCCCGTATATTTCGTTCTCTGGTCCTGGTAGAGCCGGAACTCGTCATCAAGGGCTTTTTTCTTCCCGCTGAGATTACGGTACTGGTTATTCAGCTGTTCCAGCGTCTGGCTGAACCCGTTGACTGACGCCTGGAGTGCGGCAAACTCTTTCGCATCCAGCCCCCGGGCAAGGGCTTCAAGCGTCCCTTCCATCCGTTGGAGGCCGCCGCTTTTTTCATCTGTCTGCTCTTTTACGATCTTCTGGCTCTCGGTGTTCAGGTAATCGATCCCGAGCGCCCGGAGGAACCATTCCTTGCGCCTGCCCGGCGTATTTTCGAGCAGGGTGAGGAGGTCTTTCTGGGCCGCATAGATGGTGTTCCTGAAATCCACCGGCCCCATGCCGAGCGTCCTCTTCACTTCGGTCTCCACCTGGTTCACCCCGGTCGCACGGAGTTTCCCGTCCTTATGGAACGTGGCGTCATGGGTGACCGTCTTACCTTTCCTGAACGTGCGGTGGACCGTGTAGCGCTCCCCGCCGATCCGGAAGTCGAGCCGTACTTCGCACTTCTCCCGGGGTGACGCAAACGACGAGACAATGTAATCTGCGGAGATCCCGGTCGCCTGCACACCGTACAGGGCAAAGAAGACGGCCTGTACGATGCTTGACTTGCCGGTCCCGTTATTGCCCAGGATGCCGGTGATCCCGTCATGGAAGCAGATCTCCTGCGCTTTGAACCGCTTGAAATTCTTCAGCACCAGGCGGTCAATGATCATTCCCCTGACTCCCGGTGCTGTTCCATGACCGCCCGTAAGACGTCGAGCCCGTGCTCCCCGATGAACGCTTTCTGCCGGGCAGAGAGCTGCTGCCTGCCGACAAAGGAGGTAAATTCCTGCAGGTAATCAATGGTCCTGATGTCCTGCTGGAGCGGGACCGCCGACTCTTCGTCTTTTCCCTTCACCCGGACCTTCAGGTCGAGCAGCTGTTCCCGCACCGGCGACAGGTCTTTCATGTTGATCCCTTTGCCGTGTTCCCGGGACATGCCGTCAAGCGTCACCTGCACCATTGCCTGTGCAGGGACCCGCATCCGGTTAATACGGGCGATGATCTCACCGGTGATATCTTTCGGGTGCACCCCCTCGCACGGGATAGTGCCGAGATCGATCATCGGCGTATGCGGGAGGCCGAGGTGGCGGACTTCGTGCCGCCCGGGATCCACCAGCAGCCCTCCCTTGGTATCCGCAATCTCGCCATAGGTGAGGTACTCGGTGGAACCCGAATACCAGGCATTGTCCGTGATCCGGCACTGGCGGTGGTAGTGCCCGAGCGCGATGTAATCGAACCGGTCTGAGAGGATCGTGTTATCCAGCTCGTGCTCGGCCACGGTTGCCAGCCGCTGATCTTTGATGGAAGTGGCAAGTCCGTGGGTCACCAGCACATTGTGGTGGCCGGAAGTCAGCTCGATCTGGTCGTATGCTATGCGGTAATCCTCAGGTCGGAGCATGTTGGGAATGAGGTGGAAGACCGTGTCGCCGATCTCCACCTTCTCATACCGGAACTTGTAGGCAGCAGTGATATGGGAGGGGTGGTAGGTGAGGACTTCGTAGGGCGATGTCGTGTACCGGGTCTTGACCATACTGTGGTTCCCGGCGATCACGATAAACGGGATGCCGGCCGCATGAAGCCGGTCGAGCGCTTCGAGCACCGTGGTATAGGCCCGGGTCTTGGGTTTCACCTGGTCGAAGAGATCGCCCGCATGGACGAGCACGTCGGGTTTTTCGCTGATAATTACCTCTATCGCCGACAGGAAATTATCGTACACCTGCTTCTCGCGGAGGTTCATCCCGCTCTCGGGATCGAGGCGGTTGAACGCGGCAAGACCAAGGTGGGTATCGGCGATGTGGATAAAGTTCATTTTCGTTGGTTTTTATTTGGGGGTTTATGGGATATAAGAGGGTGGGGGTGCGGGGGGAATATGAAATGAGAAAGAATATCAGCCCCCTGGTTGCCCTGTCCCGTTTCCCGGATACATCCCTCCAGGTACCCGTGTCCGGGATCCGGGAAGAACAAACCATGAGAAAAAAAGGTGAGCCCTTCAATGAGGGACAAGTTTCCCGATCTCACCGGTTTTTACTGCCGGGTCCGGCCCCGCATTCTTTCATACAGCCCCTGTCCCGGAACCCCTACGTTGCTTTATGACTCCCGTACTAAGTAGCACTTTCCTTAACCTAACATCGTCTTACTGAAAGACTAATTTTTTATGATTTGGTTTCCAGATCCATTTCGATGCCGCCGATGGCACCCAAGACAATATTATAGATGAAGGCGAGGACTGCACCGCCAATAAATCCGCAGACTGCACCAAGTACAATCATGACAATGAATCCAACGATTCCAACTCCAGCTCCTAACATACCCCCACCAAACATGGCCGCAGTTCTCCCAACTCCTACTGCCACCATCAGTCCCATAACAAATCCCCAGATGAGACCAATTATCGCACTAAACTTTGCAACACTCATTACACCAAATTTTTTAATCATATAAGCGGTCGTCGCCATATAAATCTCCTAGATGTATAGTGAAGGGATACACCAACAACTAATTAATCATTGTCATTAAGTTGCGCTTTACCAACAGCGAGCATTTGCGATCAGCAGCAGACGCAACAGAACCTGTGAAAGCAACAGAATCGCACAGTAAAAGGAAGGGGAAGACCCGAGGACGGTGGTTCTCTCAGTCTGGATTAAATTTCGGATCTTCCTTGAACGATTAACTATACTGATGGAATAATAAAGTCTAGCGAGGCACCGGCGCATTGCGTGATGCAATAGAATGGATAACCAATTATTATTATAATCGAATAGGAAATTATTTTCTATGTCAAAGAAAACAAAAAAGATAGTTTTCTTATCAATTGGATATATTTTGACAGTTTTATTTTTACAGACAATTTATAAATTTTTTTATGAAGCTCTTCCCCCGGAAATAAATCCGACTTCGAACTGGTACATTCTCACAGTAAACGCATTTATGAGTCCAAATGGATTGACTGTTATTATATCGATACTGTTTGTTATTGGCATTACGGTTATCGCACTCTTTGGCACGTACTAAAGAAAGATTACTATTTTTAAAAATGTTTCAAAATTTGTTTTTCGAGCGAAACATATTATTTTTGTGATGATACAGTACTTCTCTAAATTTTCCCCCATGAACTTTGGATAGTTATCAACCCTAACCAACCTCCAATCAACCGAGAGATCGAAGAACAGAAACCAAAGAAACAAATTTGAGTTTTTTCCGGAGCCCTTCCCAGACGAAGAGCCTGAAGAGATCAAAACGGAACAAATCATTGTCGATCGTTCTCGGCCCTTGTCGAACCTTTGAGAAGAACATCCATTGAAGAGCCACCCAGATATTCTTGAGGAGGAACGAGATTATCGTCAAGAGGTACCGGAGCACAACGTTTCTGGAAGATGTTTTAGCTTTCACAATGTTCCGGATACGGTATGAAGATTCGATAGCGAACCGGTTCTTGTAGACCTGGTAGACCCTTCGCGGCTTCCAGTCAATACCATACACGACGTAACCGAGATGCACATTCCCGAATTTCTTATTCCTTCCCTGAAGGTACTGAACATCAATTGCCAGGGTAAGATCAAGAGGTCCGGAGGTTCCCATCATCGTGTACCGGGCATATCGGGAATGATTCCCCCGGAGAATCTTCTTGAGTTCCTGGTCGTGTTTTCTCACCGGAACAATGTGCGGGATGTTCTCAGCCTGGAGAAACGAGAACACATCGTTTGAGTAAAAACCCCGATCAAGACAGAGTACCTCGGTAGTCACTTTTGCATCGTCGATGAAAGCCAGGAATTTCCGGATGTACTCAACCTTTGATATTCCCTTTTTTACCGGGAGAACTGCGAGGGTCAACCGTTGCCCTTTTGTCGTGATGTAGAGCGAAACATACGAGTAAAATGTCGTTGTGGAATCCTTCATTTTGCTCTTGATGACGTAATCTTTGTTTACGTCAACAATCTCTCCGTAATAAGGATCATCGGTGAAATCTATGGCAAAATGATACGATTTTCCCGGAACGAGGATCTGATCGTTTGAATAGGTGAGGATCTTTGATTGTAATGCCAGAAGTGAATCTAAATCTACCTTCGACAAATGGTATCTGACCGACGTTTCACACGGGACTTTTTCTACGGCTTTGTTGATGGAATGCACTGAAAGTTTGTTCGCTGACATGCCGACGAGTGACCGGATGAGCGTCTTTTGGTTTAGTTGCCCGTTGATGGAAATGGTGACGTGTCGGTTGATTGCTTCAACAGCAATTTCGGAACAATCTTCTGCTCGGATCTCATTCTTTATTCGGCGGGCAATTTGTCGTTTATTGACCATATTCGGCGCCCACCGACTATTTAGATCTTTTTGTTTTCTTTAGCCCGAGCTAAAAATTAGTGAAGTACTGAAGCCAATTCCTTTAGGAATGGGCACATCTCATTCCTTGATTTCCCATAGAGTTCATGGAATTTCGTCCCCGGTGCCGGATGACAGGGGAGAGGGTAGTCCATGCTGACAGGATTTTTACTTGTGCCCCAATGGATACAGCCGGGCACAACGGAAACTGGATATAAGGGAAGGATACCGGTTTTTTTGGGTTCTTTGTCCTGTGGCCGTTTTTGTCTTTTCATCCTGTATCCATCCGATTCTCACTAATGTGATTTCCCGTTCAAAGGTGTTTGATCGTCCTGTCCTGGTAGATGACTGCTCACTGATACCAGCATATGTTACCGGGTTTAACGTTCCAGACCTCAGAGGATTTCGTGTTTCTACTCCAAGAAGGAGGATTCTGTTCATGCCGCCCGTTCCATTTCATTACAGACGTCTTTCCAAGGAGGTGAGGATCCCTGCAATTTTATTAGTATACCGGGACGTTTCCCCCGGTTTATCCTTATTAATAGAAAAGAGAACCCCATAATTTCCGCAATTTCATCGGCCGTTATGATGAACCATGGATTCTTCTGAGGCATCCCTGATACTCATCTCCTTTTTTATGCCATCCATGGATCGAATCCATAATCCTGTCACACTCCCGGATTATACCAGATCCGGGGATCGGTCTTCTCAATAACATAACACCTCACTCGTGCCTCAGCGCATCGATCGGGTTGAGGTTCGCTGCCTGCCAGGCCGGGTAGATACCGCAGGCGCCATCGAACGGTTGTAAGGATTTCTGCAATGGCGCCGGTGTTCTCCCGACTTTTTTCCGATTTGTTCTCCTCAAGAATTTCAAGTTGCCGTCTTATTTCGGCAATTTCGTCCCGGGTGATAAGTAACCACGGATTCTCATGAGGCATTCCCCTACCCCTCTTCATCATAAACGTGTTCCCCGGTCGGAATCATGCTCCAGCCTCGCTTTTCCTGACCTCAAAGACCCCCTGGACCTCCAGCTTTGACAAGTATAACCGCGCCCAGACAAATCCCAGCAGACCACCGGCAACTTCCCCGGCGACTATCCCCCACCAGACGCCCTGTTCTCCCATGCCCATGGGGATTGCGAACAGGTATGCAAAGACTGCGGCAAACACAAGGCTTCTCATGAACGTCAGGAAAAGGGATGTCGGTCCTTTCCCGACACCCTGGAACAGGGAAGATGACAGGAGACCCAGCGGTACAAAGGGATAAAAAAAGCACATGACCCCGATAAACGCGGCAATTGCCGGATAGAGGTGGGCGCTTTGTTGTGAATAGGAGAAGACAGACGCAATAGGGTAGGCAAATATCCCGGTAAGGACACTGACACTGAATGCAATGGAAAGTCCAAAGATAATCGAGAAGGTGTGAGCTACCCGGATCTTCCTGAAATGTTTTGCCCCATATGCCGCACCAACAACTGATACTACGGATGTACCGATAGCAACAATAGGAACAATCCCAAATGACACAACCCTGAAGCCCACGGAAAAGACTGCCACAGCATCCGTGGTGGCTACGATAACGAGTATCAGGTTGAGAATGATATTCAGTGCTGACATCAACAGATACTCAACACTGGCAGGGATTCCCACGGACAGGATATCGGAAACCACGTTCCGGCTCGGAATGAAAACCTGCCGGGAAAAGCACACATAGGTATCCTTTTTGATAAAGAACCAGTAACAGAGGACGATCGTTGCGGCAGCAAGGGAGATGATCGTACCCCATGCAGCTCCTGCAATGCCGAGGCCCAGCCCGTAGATCAGGATGGGGTCGAGAACAATATTCAACAGGGACGCGGCCACCATGGCGTGCATCGTTCTCCTGGCATCACCTTCTGCCCGGAGAATGCCATAGGCAATGTTGACAAAGAGAATGAAGAACGAACCACCGAAAAGAACCTGTCCGTATGCTGCAGCAAGGCCTGCGGTCTCCCCGGCACCGAAAAGAAGGGCGATCTGCTCTGCAAAAATGACAAGCGGCAGGGTAACAATTACTGACAGGATGAGAGCGATGAGGAGTGCATGTACTGCACAGTTATTTGCGCCGTTACGGTCGTTTGCCCCGATCCTTCGCGCAATAGCCGATGTAGCCCCCGCACCGATACCGGTTCCCAGTCCCATGAGAACCATATACAAAGGGGTCATGAAGCCGACAGCTGCAAGTGCATCGGAACCGAGGCCGACAACCCAGATAGCGTTCACAATATTATAACTGGACATCAGGAGCATCGCGATGATCATCGGTCCTGATAACGAAATGATTGCTTTTTTCGGATCACCGGTCAGGATAGTGACACCCTGAGTCTCCCCTAGAGAACAGGCTTTTTTTTTTATCGAAAAAAGAAAAAATTTTCATGCTGCGTGTTCCTCACTCGTGCCTCAGCGCATCGATCGGGTTGAGGTTCGCTGCCAGCCAAGCCGGATAGACTCCGCAAAGAAGGCAGACGATAATACCAAATCCTACTCCTTCGACAACTGACGTCATGGTTGCCACAGTGAAGAGATACTTAGTAGTGCCGAGCATCAGAGCACTTACAGCATATCCGGCAAGGATACAGATAATCCCCCCAATCAGGCTTCCGATTACACCAATGATGGCAGACTCGTAGATGAACATGCTCATCACCTCTTTCTTCTGGGTGCCGATGCTGCGCATAATGCCGATCTCTTTGATACGCTCGTTGACGGACATCATCAATATATTGAAGATCGAGACTCCTGCAACGACCATGGAGATACCCCCGATGGCCGTGACAAAGGTCGTGACCGTGCCAAAGGTCGAGTAGATTGTAGCGAGAGTTGCCTTGCTGTCTGTCACGGAAACCGTCTTTTCTTTGATATTCCGGTTGAGCTGGTTCTCGATGATCGTTTTTACGGTTGCGGTATCGCCGCTGGTGACCTTTACGACCACTTCATTGTATACATTCTGCGTGTTGTAGGTATTCTGATACCATTCTTTTGTTACAACGAGTGCACTGTCGGTGCTGATATCGAAGCTCATCCCTCGTTCCTTGATAATACCGGTAACCCTGAGCGTGCCGTATTGCCCGTCAGTGCCGATAGAGATCCGGGAACCGACCTGGATATGATGATCCGCTGCAAATGTCGAGCCCACCAAGCAGCCGGAGTTTTCATTGTTGTAATCTCCAGCTTCAAGATCAGGTAGCAAGTCTTTCTCTTGATTTGTTGGAATACCGTAAATGGTCGCCACAATATCGTCGCTTCCGACACCCACTTTCATGTGTTCGGATGTTGAAAGTATAGGAATCGCTACATTCGGGGCAACTGCCCGTTTAATCTGCTGGTAATTCTGGTCGGTAAGCATCAGGTTTGCAGAACTTCCGCTACCGCCACCACCACCGCCAAAACCACCGCCCCCGCTGTATGGGGTGACTATCACGCTGTCCCCTACGGACGAGAGACTTGAGCTAATCTCTTGAGTCATGCTGTTGCCAAGGATACCCATAGCCCCGATAGCGACAACACCTATGATGATCCCCAGCATCGCAAGGCTTGAGCGCAGCATATGGATCCGGATGTTTCGTTTGGAGATCTCCCAGAATATCGTGCTCATGCTGCAATTCTCCCATCAACTATCCGGATTGTCCGGCTCGTGTAACTGGCAACGTTGGAGTCATGAGTCACCACGATGATGGTCGAACCTTTCCTGTTCAGTTCCGTCATGAGTTCCAAGATGTTTGCCCCGGTCTTCGAATCGAGATTTCCAGTCGGTTCATCGCATAACAGGATGTCCGGATCGTTAATAAGCGCCCGTGCAATTGCAACCCTCTGCTGCTGACCTCCCGATAGTTCAAGCGGCGTATGGGTATAGAGTCCTTCTTCGAGTTGCACAGAATGGAGTACTTCAATGGCTTTTTTTGGGTCAACACTTTTTTGTGATTTGAGCATTTGGGGGAAACTAACATTCTCGATGATGTTTAACAGCGGGAAAAGGTTGAAGTACTGGAAGATGAACCCGATGCGATCTCGTCTCAGGTTCGTGAGTTCGACATCGCTCATATCGCGCACACCAATCCCGCTCATGAAGATATCCCCGGTGGTCGGTGTGTCAAGGCACCCCATCAGGTTCAGCAGCGTTGACTTGCCGGAACCTGATGGCCCCATGATCGAGATGAACTCCCCGCGTTCCACTTCAAATGAGATGTGGTCAAGGGCAGTTACATCTCCGGCCTTGAGCGGGTAGATTTTAACCACATCGGAGAACTGGATGACCGGCAGCATGGCGCCCCTCCCTTACTGCTTCTTCCGCTTCTTCATGTAGAAATACCCGCCCACGCCAAGCACGATGATAATAACTACGACCAGTACCGGGAGTATGCTTGGCTGTGAGCCAGTCTGAGTTGTAGCCTGGGTCAGATCGATATTCTGGATGGAGGTGAGGATATTGCCGTCATTGTCTTTATAGGACTGCTGGAGGGGAACGCTTGTCGTACCGTCAGGAACGGTAAAGGTGACCTCAAAACTGCCGAAGTCGTCACGTTTGAGCGTACCTATAACGTAATTCCTATCGGGTTCCTGTGGCACAGCGGGAGAAAGCGATGTGACCGTGACACCATTTGCATTCGAAAGACCGGCATTGGTTACATCTCCGGTGACATCGTAGGTCCCGTTGTTGAATGCGATAACAATATGGCTCATCACTGGGTTAGCCCGCAGTTTGTCAGTCGTAAACTGGATCGGCAGAGTCGAGTTGACGGTGTGGGCATTATCCCCGTTATCGTAATCGACATTCATGAAGAGGTTAGTGGAGGAAACCGGTGTAACGGTAAAATTGACCAATGTACTGGTCCCGGCAGGCAGATTCCCAATGTACGTCTTTGCCGGTGTAAGGGTAACATCATTCCCGGTGGCTTCAAAGATGACATTTTTTACGTCATTGTCACGGGGGTTGGAGATCTGGACACTGATCGTCTCCTTTACCCCCAGGGTAAAAGCATCCGGCTGGTCAGCAATGGTCATGACAAGGGGCGTATTGTCCACCTTGACCGGCGTTTTTGAATACATGCCGTCGCCAGCGACGAAGCTTAACGAGAAGGATGGATAATAGGTGCCGGCAGATCTTTCGGTTCCGACAGAGAATACGAACGACCGGGTCTGGAGAGGCCCGATATTGACAGTGGTGTCATACGATCCGCTGGTGAGAAGGATTTCGTCATCACCAAAGGTCACATGGTTAACCATGACGCTCTGGTTTGCATTCCCGTTGGTGACATAAAACGTTGCCGTGGCGGTATCCCCGGTAAAGAGGATTGCCGGATCTATCGTATAGTTTGATACGTATACATTGTTTGCAGCCTGAATAGCATCGGTTATGGTGTCAGCACTTGCCGGAAGTACCAGAAATCCGATGGCTATGAGAAGGAACAGGAGCATCACATAGTTGGGATGTGAGCGGCAGGGGGAGGTTTTTCTCCTCTTTCCTGAATCAGCCGGTCTGCGATCTACGGTAAAATCCCGGGCATCCGGATAAGCTGAAGGATGTGTCACACTAAACATTCGTAATTCCTCAATTGAGTAGTAATAATTTTTACTACATTGTTTTTGTTAAGTTTACAGTACATCCTTAAAAAAGTATCGTGGAAGTAGTAAAATTTTTTACAACCCATCGGTTTTTTACAATCCACGGAGAATGAATATATAATGAGGACTATTCCGGCATCGCTTGTGAAAGCGCTCAACAATCTCGGGTTATCCAATTATGAGGCGAGTGTCTACGCCGCGCTGGTCCTGTACGATAATGCCGAGGCAAAAGAGATCATCGAGTTCCTCGAGATCTCAAAGCCGACCGTGTACGAGGCGCTGGATCACCTTGAGGAGATGGGACTTGCTGTCAAACGGATCACAAAACCGGCCCGGTACAGCGCCATCTCCCCGGATATGGCAATTGACCTTCTCATGGACAAACACCAGAAGGCAGCAGACCAGGCGCTCGAAGCACTCAGGGCCCTGGAGAAAGAGAAGGTACGCACCGATAAGGAGGATGCCCTCTGGACTATTTACGGGGACAAGAATATAGAGTATAAGATCCGGGAACTCTTCGGGAAGGCGAAACAGCAGATCAGCTGTATGATCGGGGAACGGTACGTTCCGTTCATCGAGAATATTAAAATCCGTGATGTATCCCTGCAGTTGATAGTGATCTCTGATAATCCGGAGCTTGAAGGAAGACTGAAAAAATTATTTCCGGGGGAAAAAACAACAATCCATGTTGTATCTTCAGAGCAATTCAAAGTCCCTCCACCATTTGCCCCACCGGAATTTGAGAAGATCCATGACCTGATGAAAGTGGAAAATGTTCTGGAACTGATCGTTGATGACGAAGAGCTTCTCATGGTTCCGCCATTTATTTCCGGCAGTGTTTCGGTCCTGAATACCAGAAACAAGGGATCGATCCTCCAGATGAAGATGATGAGCCAGCTCACCCAGAGACGATTTATAGATGGCGGGGAATTCACGTTTCCCCCACATCCAGTTTATAAGAAACAATAATCGTGATATCCGGAAAACTTTTTTTAAAATAAAAACATTCTGTTTTAATTCCAGATTGTGGATTTGTACCCTTTATGATTTCCAATTGCGGATTATATTTTTCTTTCTCATTTAAGGTTCAGTACTTCTCTAATTTTGGGGAGTATGGTACTTGTCAAAAATTAGAGAAGTACTGAGGTTATAAGTTGTTGATTTAATTGATGGAATGCTACCTTAATTGATAAGAATAAACGTGCCATAGCTCGGAAATCTATTTTTCTGCAGGGACCGGCAGGATTACCGTCGTGATACCGCTATATTGTAAGCGTCGCTGTACTGCAAATGCGGTCTCGTTATGAAGTAATCTCTGAAACGGATTTTCATGACGGAAAACCAGCTGCCCAGTAAAAAACGTAGAATTGGGAAACTCCTTTGAGATGTTTTTGCAGAGGGGTACTAACATGTCCACAACGTCGGTTCCGATATCCATCCGGTAATCTGAAGCGAAGCCTGATTCACGGGCAAGATCAACGTATTTCATGAGCGATATTCTCGTTGATTCTGCAAGTGCCGTCATTTCAGCTGAACCTTTGAATGTACCTGAATCTACTACAGCGATCGAAACAAAAATAAAGTTTTCGTACATACCGGGAAAATTTTTTGTTATGGAATAAAACGTATTTACTCCAAAACCGTGAAACCCGGAAACCATCTGAACAGCAGTCATTTTGTGGGGATTCACGGGTTCAGTGTTCTTACTGCCGGTAGCCGGAATAACTTCGAGCAGAGTATCTAATTTCCTTAACCCTTTTGTAATATTCTGGTAATGGTCATGGATCAGAAAGCAGAACGCAACGAGTATAGATGTGAGAAATAACGTGAACCAGCCACCCTCGCCAATCTTTTCATAGAGGGTAATTAGGAGAATAGTACTGCATAAAACGAACCCGATAATATGAATAGGTATATGCTTTTTCCAGTTCTTTTCAGTCGCTCGATTTTTATAAAAGAATCGTGCCATCCCGAATTGGGATAAAGAAAATGTGATAAATACATTAATTGCATACATGGTGACGAGAAATACGATAGACCCGTGCGAAAAGATCATGAGTAATAGTGCTGATCCACCCATCAGGAGGATCCCATTTGTCATGGTGAGCCGCTCAGACAAAAGGGAAAACGATCGAGGAAGCCACGAATCGTTTGCCATGTTTGCCATGACCCGTGGACCATCAATAAACCCAGTCTGGGCCGCCACAAAAAGGAGGGCACTCTCTGAAAGAATGGTGACCAAGGTGATAACGCCTCCAAAAGGCAGGCCCCCAAATATATTTGCCGCCAGTACTGCATTGAGGGTCTGTCCCTGAACAGGGTGAATATTCCATAGGAGATAGCAGAGGAAGAGTCCGCCAGAAAGGATGGCAAGTGAAATCGCCATGTATCCCATAGTCCGCTTTCCGGTTTTTTCTCTGGGCTCGCGCATAATCTGCATCCCGTTTGCAACTGCTTCGATACCTGTATATGTACCTCCACCAAGTGAATATGCCCTGAAGAAAATAGCCAGAACTCCTATCATACCAACGGCTGCCAGATCGTGGGAAAGTCCGTTCTGGAATCCATCAGCAACCACACCGATTTGAGGAGCATGAGCAAAAATCCCGTAGCCAAGGAGCAATCCATGGGCTACGATGAACACAAGAAATACAGGGGCTAGAGTCATTACTGACTCTTTGACCCCCCGTAGGTTCAGTACAATGAGCACAACAACGAACAAGCAGGCTACCACTAATTTAAACGGCTGGTACGAATAGGGTAAAAAAGAGAAGATTGCGTCAGCACATGCTGCAATGGAAACAGTGATGGTCAGCATGTAATCGATGAGAAGTGCACTTCCTGATATGACACCAGCACGCTGACTGATTGTATGAGTGGCGACAATATATCCTCCACCTCCTCCAGGGTAATGTTCGATGATGCGGGTGTAGGCATATGAGATAATAAATACAGTTACTGCGGTGCCCAATGCGAGGAAAATTGCAAGATAGGTATGTCCACCAAGTGCAATGAACGCTTCAGGTGGTCCGTAGGATGATGACGAGACACCATCGGCTCCCAGCCCGATCCAGGCAAGAACAGGGATTAAGGCAATCTTATGAAATATATGAGGATCTTCGATGTTTTTCTTAGCGCCAATAATGGTTCTACGTGCCCCATCCCGAATATCCTCCCAATTCCATGATTCCTTGAGTTTCAAGGTATCTTCCACTGACAGCTGCACATGTCATTTCTAATATAATCAGGATTCATCGGAGGTCTTGGGAAAAATTCAAAGAATTGATATTTAAAATCCACCAAGAGTTTTGTATTGATAGTGCAATTAAATTTTCTTATATTTTATTTTTATTTTTTTTTTCGTTCTGTTGCATCTGCAGGACGGTTAAAAAATTAATGTTGAAATGTTCTAATGATGCCATTTCTGTTAAGTCCCGTCAATGCAACAGCACCCAATTTCCTTCTTTTTATAGATTAGATGGTTCTGACGGATCGCAATTGGATATGTTTTGGGGTGCAAAATTAAAAGTCGGGATAGAGCAAGATATCGATAGTGAAACACGATTGTGATTTTTTATGAACTATACTATAAATGATGTTGCTGTCTGGACTATCATACTCATAATTACATACGCATTTTTCCGATGCATTTTAAGAGCACGCGATTGGTGGAGGGACAGAATGGGACACGATTCGTTGGAGCGTTGGCGGAAGAAGAGACAATGAGAATTGTCTATTAGTATTGGCATCTCTTAAAAAAATTTTATTGAGAATTTTTTTGCAGCTTCAGAAACTATCGCCGTAACCATCAGACTAATACTACAAATTAAGAGTAAATAGCTGAATTGATACACAAACATGAATAATATACCAAGCAATCCTAGCAGTCCAAAAGCAACGTTAGTAAGATCAAACACCATAACCCTCCGCAACTCTTGTATTTGTAAATATATGGTGATTCATATAAACCGTTTCTAGTTCGGCATCAAGTTTTTTACATAAAATTTTGACTCACGCCTAAGCCGCACGAAGTAAAATATCCTCCTTTTTTTTCTTTTACGACACTTCGTTAGATTCTTTTTAAAATCCTGAGGAATTCATGTTGTCGTTATTGTCGAATACCGGAGGTTACAAGGATATGACCCAAAAATAGCCGTCTCAGTGCTTGGCCTTCCAATCCTGCCTGTTCAAACATATTTCGTACCTCATTCTGATTACGAAGTTGGCCGTGACCGCGATGAACAAATCTTAAAAAGAATGGGAGAGGTGCTATATCAGCGAGAAAGAATTGACCCCCGGGACGTAAGACACGCCGTATCTCACGTATCCCCTGTAATTGGTCCGACCAATGATGAAAAGAAGTAGTACTGAAAACGAGATCAACGGACATATCCGGTAAAGGGATCGATTCTGCAGGACTAACGATAAACGTGGAATCCCGCATCATTTGTCGGGCCTTTTTTACCATCCCTTCCGCCGGATCTACACCAGTCAGCCGTGCTTGAGGCCAGCGTTCCCTCGCCTTTCGCAACAGTCTCCCGGTTCCGCATCCGACATCCACGATATCTTTGGGAGTAAATTCCCTATTGACTGAGTTAAGAACTTCTTTATGGATGCGATCGAAATACAAGTGCTGTAGCCATGAATCCTCATAAGTGCCTGACCAGATATTAAATTTCTTAACATCATCGTTGATGTTCATATCCCTTGACCTCACGTTAGTTGTCCATAATCGATTACTCTACCCGAAATTTAATTTCCCATTATATATGCTTTGGAGTGCATAAGATGAAAGTGTTATTTTCTTCATTGATGCCCCGTTCCTGTGACTTATTTTATATGAGCCCAGAATATAAAAAAATTGAAATCTTTAATCACATAAACAATTTAATACTGGGAATAAAATGACAGATCCGACTTTAATAAAATCATTCGGAAAATCAGTGAGAGAATTCTGGCACGCCCTTCTTCTTATCATTCCAATAACTTTCAGCTATTTCTTGTTCATGATAAAAAATCGGGCACTGCCTCCGGAGAAGAAATCTGAATTATTCTGGAACATGGGCGCCAAGAATATGGATAACTATGGAGAGAATGAGGGGCTCAAAAAGTTGGAGAGGATTAGAACTGAAAAATTGAAAAAATACCTGACTGGCAAAAGCAATGTGCTTGATTATGGGTGTGGGACAGGGACAATAGCCGTACAATTCTCCAATCTTGTAACAAGGATGCAGGGTATTGATTATGCAGCAGGCATGATAGAGGCAGCACAAAGAAAAGCAGCGGTGAACAGGATTGAAAATGCTAGTTTCATAAAAACAACTATCTTTGATGAACGGTTGGATAAGGGATCCTATGATGTAGTTATTGCCTGGGGTATCCTGCATCTTGTTGACGATCGTAAGCACGTTATCGACAGGATATATGAATTATTAAAACCGGGCGGACTCCTTCTTTCCGCAACAGAATGTCTCGGAGAGAAGAAGACATCGATTACATCGTTTCTTGCTCTTCTGATGAAGATCGGAATATTCCCGATAATGCTGAAGTATTTTTCTATTACTGAACTGGAAAGCACAATAACCGGTGCCCACTTTCAGATCATCGAGAAAGTGACAATGGCAGATAATCCAGTGTCCTGCTTCATAGCAGCTAAGAAACTGCAACAATAACGGAAAAAATTACTTCCTATGTTAGGAAATGTTCCGATGTCCGGAATTGAATTTTTAAAAATAGAGTTTATTTTTTCAATCGCCTTTTGCACTTTAAAAATGACATCTGCCGAAATGTAGTGCAAATTGTGAGCAGGTTCGCTCGTTCTCCCTCTACCTGCTGGGTTGCACAGATTGCAAAGTGAGCTTATCCTTTTGGCGTCTTCCGGTACACCATGCCTTGGAAGATCGCAATTTTCTCCCCGTCATCGTTTTTGACTGTCACTGTGTATGTGGCGATCCGCGGATTAAGCGAGAATTCTTCGGCTTCAGCATACAGAGTGCCGTCAGTGACTGATTTTACATAAGAGATGTGGGCGTTGATAGCCGCAGCAGGTATCCTGTGGGAGTTAGATGCAAGTGCGAACGCGGTGTCGGCTAGGGTGAAGATTGCCCCGCCGTGCACGGTTCCATGACTGTTCTTGTGCCAGCCGGCAATTCGCATCCGGACCTTTGATTTGCCGGGTGAGACTTCCATCAGCTCTATGCCGGCTTTCTGTGCCCAAGTATCGTTTGCAAAGAACGAGTCGTCTGCATCCATAAATATTATCACTAAAATTACATTAGGGCAATACAACAAATAAGATTGCGGATTGCATAGTTGCCAAGATTATATTCTATAGATTACCCCCATAATGACCGAAAACGTGGTAAGGTACCATTTCTATGTGGCAATACTAGAAGTCTCAGGGTTTTTTGTGATGCGAGCAACAGTATTGTAATTGATCGGCAGCATCAATACCCAGCAGGGTACTACTGCCAGCAAATAGCCTTCCCTGATTGCATAGGTAACAATTCAGAATAGCGCCGTTCTTCATTGATTTATTAAATTCTGCTGTTATCGACATAACTATTGGTATCTTATCATTTTTTTAACAGAAAGTATATTACTATTGAATTAATAGCAAGACCAGTAAAGGAGTTGAATTTCCTGCGGGTGTGGCCGGCCCAGAGGTTATGGTTACAATGCAACCCAGACCCATTGACAATAAGAAAGATATTCTCATTTATCCAGAGGGATTTTTCAACACCCGTCTTTTTTTAATAATCTGTGTCGGGTTCTTTTTTATTACAAGTATTGCCGTGCCGGCAGCTGCAGCTAATTCCACTGTCACTACAACGACAACAACTGTACCGGTCACAACAAACACAGTAATAGCACCGGTATTAACAGTTGCGCGTTTTACTGGAACTCCGACATCCGGTTCCGCCCCTCTTACAGTTCAGTTTACAGATACTTCCACCAATTCTCCCACATCATGGTCATGGGATTTCGGTGATGGGAATACCAGCACAGCACAGAACCCCATACATACGTATTCGACGGTGGGAAATTATACCGTGGCACTCACCGCAACCAGTACGGATGGCGGCAGCAACACTGCCATCCAGACCCGGTACATCACCGTAAATAACGCACCGGTTGCTTCATTTTATGGATCAGAGACGTCCGGTACTGCCCCGTTCATTGTTCAGTTTACGGACACTTCAACCAACTCTCCAACATCCTGGTCGTGGAATTTTGGTGATAATGAGACGAGTGCTGAACAAAACCCTTCGCATACCTACACTAAACCTGGTACGTATTCTGTATCACTGATCGCTAGGAACTCTGTGGGAATCAACCAGTCGGTACAGTCTGATTACATTACTGTGAGCACCCTCCCGTTCGCTGAAGTGATGATGACAACCACCGCCAAACCGACTCCAGTACCCACATTCCCAACCGTTTCATTTAGTGGGACGCCCACGACCGGAACTGCCCCTCTTACCGTACAATTCACCATAACGACATCCGGGAGGCCAGCCTCATGGTCATGGGATTTCGGTGACGGAGGTACCAGTACGGAACGTAATCCTTCCTATACGTACGTAATTCCCGGTACCTATACGGTAATTCTGACTGCGAACTATCCGGCGGGGAGTAAACCGGTAACAAAGTCGTCTTATATCACCGTGAATGGGGGATCAGGCTCTGCCAGTTCTCCGATTTCCCCCCTCGTTCCAATAGGAGCGATCGGGATTATAGCGATGGTCTCCCACCTATTATTTGGCACAAAACGGTATTGAGTGGAACAACCTGCCCTTTTTATTTTTATTTCGAAGAAAAATTGCCAAAATATCGTGCCCCATTGATGTATCCAGACATTATGAAAAATTTCTGGTGCACCAAGAAAAATTCAGTGAAAGATTTGATCGAAAAGAGAATAGATTTTAATCCTGCACTTCTGCCATGCCTCAAGACTGAATGTGAACTATGGGATAATAGTGAATGCTTCCATATCCGCAAAGCAGGTCAGGAAATTCACTGGAGCCCGAAAAGATAGTCTAAAAAATCTTACTTTTCATTTCCCATCTTTTCCAGGACCCTGTTCCTGTTCATCTCTGCTTCAACATGTGACGGATAAATCTGGAGAACTTTATCAAATTTAGAAATCGCCTCCGGAAATCTCCCAAGCTTTTCATAGCAGCGTCCCATTTCACAAAAAGCTGGACTAAATTGCGGTGCTAACATAACCGCATTACCGAGATATTTAAGGGCTTGTTCATGATCTCCTTTACCCGATATTTCAATTGCCTTCCGGTAGAGAGTTATTGCCTCCATTGGGATCCGATGAAAGTAATTCATTTTTTTCACACTATCTTCCAAATTGCTTCCGTCCTGAATAAATGGAATCTCCAGAGTGAATTCCGAACACTGAAATCCTCTCGTAGCACGGGATAATATACTAATGACAAAATAAATGTTCCGCAATGCAACGGTGCCTTGCCAGATTTTATTATTTTTCAAGGAACAGGTTATCGATTACGGAAGATCCGGACATCCTGACAGAGACATCACACCTTTAAGGATCTTCCACTTATTTGAAGGACTGAGAAAACATGAACAAGATAGTACCTTGTCCAAATAAAGGATGTAGAGGCGGTAAAGTTCATTATTTTATCGGCTTTGATATTATTTGGGATGATTGCCCGATTTGCGACGGATGGGGGTCCGTCAAAAGAGATGTTCCTGATAATGTAATTGAAAATCCACATTGAAAATAGTAAGATGCAACTATCTGTTCATTATTTTCAGACAAGGCAAATTCTCTCGAAGAATGTCAAACCGTATCTGTAATATATCCTTTTAAATTTACGTAACTAGATGAAGTCTACTTAGGAATTTAAACTCATATTCGCGTTCTGTTGGCAGATCTCTTGGTGGGGGTACCAATGCTTATATGGTCAAAGATTGACGTGGTCAATTGAGGGAGATCCTACCAAGGTTGATCTTCGGAACAACAAATCCTTCATCGGATCTTCCCGTCCTACTTTTCCGTGCTCACCTTATCCTATGAATAATGAGCTCCGCCATGCGTTTCTATTGGCACAAGGCATAAAACATCACTCAAACAATACACAAAGGTATGTTTGAAGATTTAACCAAACAGGAAACTGTAAAATGAGCATATACCATTTTTGTACAAATTGTGAACACATCAAAACCAAGATGGTCCCGGGACCCTATGTAACGATGGTTAAAGAAGTGTCATGCCCAGCTCGATTCAACCCGAGAGAGGGGAAGTGGATTCCCGTGGATGGTGTGAATCCGCACGAATGTCCACGGAATGACAATTTCATGCAAATTGAGAAACAGAGATCCGACAGTAGATTTCGATGAATGTGTAAGAGAAACTAAATTATCGATTTCACCCTTTTTTCAAAAAAATTCATAGAGTATTTATTATTAGAATAATTTCCAGGAATTTCCGCGACTTGCCCTGATGGTATTCACAATATTGCTTGCCTGAACCTGACCGTCAATCCCGGAACCGGTTGACACCATGACAATTTTACCTGCCCTCTGCTTAAGCTTGTTTGCGAATTCCTGAGAAAGTGGTTGCGCGGCTATCGTTTTATTGTCCAGAACAATGCTAACAGGGTGCTCATCCGGATTCTCTGTTGCACCGGAATCAATTATGGCCTGTCGGAATGCGATCGCTCCCTCATCATTAAAGGTGAATGTGATACTCCAGGAGCCATCCGTAAAATATTGCTGAGGATCCGATGCACTCTGTATCCCCTCAGTCCCTATGATTTTACTGCCCATCGGCGAACCGGTATGCCCCTTTTGGTACTCTTATCTCTAACTGTGCTCCTTTTCCCGGAACTCCGGTCTCTTTAATAAAGATTCCCGTCAGGGAGAGGATCTCCCGGACAAGGAACATCCCGAGTCCGGTATTTTTCCCAAACCCACGCTCAAAGATCCGCTCTTTCTCATTCTCAGCGATGCCAATCCCGTTGTCTTCCCACACAACAACCAGATCTTCACCTGACTGGTGGGATGATACCTGGATTTCAGTAACCCGCTGACCATGCCGGATTGAGTTGTCAAGGAGGTTGAAAAAGACCTTTTCGAGCATCGGGTCTGCAAATACTAACACGCCCTGCACATCCGAGCTCAGGGAAATCTTTGCCGGGACATGTAAGTGGGGCATGATCGTATCCAGGTCTATCCACTGTGGTTCTTGAGTGCCGAGATTCTGGTAGACCCGGGTGAATTCGATCTGGGACCGGATTGTTGTTGTGGCGGATTCCATTTTCTTCAAAAGATCGACAAGCGCAGGATCTTTGAATCTTTTTTCTGCGATTTTAAGGAACCCGAGAATAACCGAAATCTTGTTAAGGATATCATGCCGGGTAATGCCGGAGAGCAGGTTGAGCTGGCGGTTCGCCAGACGGAGGGCATCTTCCGCTCTCCTACGTTCGGTGATGTCAACAGCCACTCCGTGGAATCCCTTCAGCTTCCCGTCAGTGCCGGTCATTCGTGCCGGGCGGACCTCAAGTATCATGTAATGCCCATTGCGATGGCGGGCGTGCATTTCGAGAGGTGAGAGAGAGCCTACTGAGGAAACATCGCGTGTCAGTTCCTGCATCGCTAAAGACTTTCCCTGCTCCATGACCAGATCTGTTATCGACCTTCCGATGATTTCTTCTGGCGTGTAGCCCATGATCGTTTGAATCATGGGACTCACGTACAGGAATTTCCCCTGCAGGTCGATCTCCCAGATCATATCCGGCGAGGTTTCGACGATAGACCGGAACTTCTCCTCGTTCTCCAAAAGTGCCCGTTCGGCTTTCCTGTGTTCGGTGACGTCAGTCAGCACATTGAGGATTGCAGGAGAGCCGTTAAATTCAATGACAGAACCACGGATAAGGACCATCCGGCGTCCACCTACCCGAGGCAAAATCTCAATCTCATACGGATGATCTCGACCGGTTTTTATCCGCTCACTGATTGAAGCAGCAACACGCGAATGGTAATCGGGAGCTATATAATCAAAAATGGGTTTATTCAGAACTTCCTCCGGCCTTATCCCCAAGGTGGATATCATGGCGGGATTTACATACTGGATGAGTCCGTCCCGATGCACAAGTACGAGGTCAGGTAAGTTATCAAGTACGGTGCGGAAGTTCTTCTGGCTCTCCTTGAGAGATTCTTCTGCCTTCTTCTGTTCAGTGATATCGATATAGAAGTTCAGCGTCGCTGGACGGTTATTCCACAATATCCCAATCGCTTTTACATCAAGCCATCTGACAGATCCGGATTTTGTAATAATACGGAGAATATAAGGATCCTTGATCTGTAACCCTTCAGTTATTTTCACGTTATAAGAATATACATTTTCGAGATCATCGGGATAGATAAACGTCCTGATTGGTAGATCCAGCATTTCTTCCCGGGTATAACCACTTATTTCTGTAGCTTTTTTGTTGATGAGAACAAACTTTTTGTTTTGGACTACGCCAATTGCAACACTTGCTTTTTCGATGAGAAAACGGTACCGTTCTTCGCTTTCCCGCAGTGCCTCTTCCGTCTTAATGCGGTCAGTAATATCCCAACCCGCAGACTGGTATTCGATAACAATTCCTGAGTTATTGAAGATCGCACGGTCGTTCCACCGCTGCCAGCGGATCTCACCACCGGGCATAATTATCCGGTGTTCAATACTGTCCACGGGATTTGCAGGGGTCAGCAATGCAAAATGAAAGTTCACTTTTTCCTGGTCCTCTACGGGTATATCCGGAATAAAGATATGCCCAATAATCTCTTCCCGTGATTTCCCGAAATACCGGCAGTAGGCTTCATTGACGAAAACGTGCGTTCCATCGGGAAGGAAGCGTGAAATGAGCTCGGTCTGGACCTCAACAACATTCCGGTACCGTGCCTCGCTCTGTCGTAATTTCTGTTCATTTTCCGCCAGTTCCCGGTACTGTCGTCGCAGCTCTCCATCCGTTGCGGTGATTTGTTCATAGGCTGCCCGTAACTCCGATTCTGCCTGCTTTCGTTTGGTGATGTCGCGGAAAATGATTAACGCCCCATTCTTCCCTTCGTACCGAAATGGTACCGCGGCCACTTCGACATCAATAGAGGTACCATCCATCTTCACGTATATCTCGTCTATCAGTTCAACGGGTTTGAGTTCAACGGTGAGATTCCTGACACGCTGATTGATCAGCTCATGGAACGAAGGGTGTATGCGGTCATAGGCATTGGTCCCGAGCAGTTCTTCCTGAGAAGATGCACCGAAAAGGTGAACCGCTGCTGTGTTAAGATAAACGAACCGATTGTTTGTCTGGATATATATTGCGTCTGGAGCATTCTCAACAAGGGTGCGGAAATTTTCTTCAGACGATCGAAGTGCTTCCTCCGCCCGTTTTCTTTCGGTGACATCCACATGGACACTTAGCAGCCTCGACTTCCCTTCGTACTGGAAGGCGGTGGTGGAAGTGTCGATCCAACGCTCCTCGCCATCTTTCTTGACAATCTTAACCTCATAATGGGAAGGGACGATCTCCCCCTGCTGCCTCCGTAGCCCCCTGTCTCTGACTAAATCCCTGAAATCCGGATGGACAAATGACCAGAAATCCATTTTCAATAGCTCGTCCCTGCTGTAGCCAGATAGTGCCTCCCCTGCAGGGTTGACATAGAGGATCTTCTTATCGAAGACAAATATACTGACTACGCTCATTTCGGCAAGCGTACGGAACTTCTCTTCGCTTTCCCGCAGTGCCAGCTCCATTTTCATCCTTTCCGTTAGATCAAAAAGGGTCGCGATGGTCTTCTTGGTACCGGGAATTATGCCTACGGAAAGGAGAATGTTCCGTATTTCGCCTTGCTTGGTTATAAGCCGGAATTCGTATTGTTCAGGCGGCCGCTCTCCAGCTTTCCGGCGTTCCTGATGGAATTCAACCATCCGATCAAGGTCTTCTTTGACTACAAATTCGGTCCATTTCCGGATTCCCTCAATCTCCTGACGGTTGTAACCGGTGAGCATTTCGAAGGTGTTGTTGACCATGGAAATTGTCGTGTCCTCTTCAACCTGGATCGTTGCACTTCCGGTATGCTCAAAGATCGTACGGTACGCCTTCTCTGATTCACTCAGTGCTTTTTCGTTTTTCCTGAGGGCGTCATAATGCCCGCGGAGCTCTTCTTCTGTCGCCGTGATTTGCTGATATGCAGCCCTGAGCTCTTCTTCGGCCCTCCTGCGTTCCATCGCAACCTTAATATCGTGATCCAGCTCGGCAAACTGTGCTGTCGGATCTCCGCCTTTCTGGAGATAGAAATCGGCCCCTTCGTTTAATGCCTGGATGACAACTTCTTCACGCCCACGTCCGGTGAAAAGAATAAACGGGATGGTACTTCCCGATAACCTTATCTTCTTTAAAAATTCGATACCATCCATCCCCGGCATCTGATAATCGGATACGATGGCGTCGTAGAATCTGGTCTTGATCTTTTCAATCGCCTCAATTGCTGAAACAGCAGTATCGACGTTAAGATCCCCTTTTTCCTCAAGAAAGAGTTTGCCGATTTCGAGTAAACCTACTTCATCATCAACATATAGGATTGAATGCATGGGGCACCCTTTTGGTAAATAATATTCAGAAATTTATAGTCGATATGTGATAAATAATTCCATATTATCGTCTTTTCCGGCGCAATGTTATCGTAAAAATGGGAGATATTGTAATATGCGGTTTTTGTTGCGATTAAAAATGACTCGATAAATTTTTGATTAGATTTTTTTGTTAGTTCAATAGATTTGCTCAAGTTATTCGAAATCCACTCTATTTTAGTATTTGAGATAAATGGGACATTCATTGTGATGGTTTTAGCTCGGTGAGGATTGAATATCATTGAGGAGACTTTGAGAACTATTCACCTGATTCTGTGTAGCAACTAATATTCTTGCAGAGACAATAATCGAAAGCTTGGGATCCAGTTTCATCGCCTCTTGATAGCTTTCAACAGCGTTTTTATAGGATTCCATGGACTCGAGTTGATCATTTGATCCTGCCTTATAATTCGGGGAGTCTGGTTGATTTGAAAGGTTCTTCGCAGCGGCGTGAAGCTTCTGGGTCTCATCGATGGACATGAGAAGCTGGGCATCTCCTTTCTTAAACCATACATTTGCATTCCCGGGATCTATTTTAAGCGCTTTATCATAATATCCAACCGCTCCCTTTAAATCTCCCTGCTGCATGAGGACGTCCCCCAACCTTACCAAGGCTACGGTATCATTTCCATTTTGGGATAGTATTTGGGTATACACGTTATTTGCATCGATGATTCTTCCACTTTTTAAAAGAGCTTCTGCTTTCTTCTTCAGTATCGCGGGATCGTCAGAGTTCATTTGGAGAGCGTTATCATAAAACGGAACGGCAATCTCTGATTGATTTAAAATACTGAAAGTATCACCGAGCATAACATCGGAAGTCTTTATCATTTCATTCGCAGTAACCGTGGGTGCAATTGCTGGGAGGATTATGAAAACTCCAATTGCGAGAAGACAAATGGAAAAGATTATGATCCAATACTTCATTTCGACTCAACGTAATAATTTATTCTCTGTCTCACGATACAAAACAATTATTAAGAATTTTATATCTATAATAATGCTGGTGTCTCATCCAGAATCATTTGACACCAGATTTTTCATCTCAATTGAGAATGGGGTAGTGCGGAGTGATATCATCTGATTAAGCATCTTCAATTTTAGTCCCGAATACCTTATGCCAATGAATCCCTTTTCGATCCAATTTTTTTATTGAATTTTTCTTACGGCACCAGTCCGTGATCATGATCTCCGGTTTTTGACATTGTCCTTCGAGGGTTCGTGGCAATGACGGAGTGAAACGGGTTATACAATGCGCTGGTTACCTGCCAAACTTTATTATTCACTCAGGATAGATATCGTGTACGGAAGATCCGAAATCAGGACAGAGACACATTGTATCGGGTCTTCCCCCCCCCTTATGGCCAGGTTCATGATACTTCATGATCCCGGATGAATTGCGAGCCTCGCCATGTGTTTCTACTGGTGGTTATCTGATAAATGAAAAAAAGTAGAATCTCTAGTTGCCCTTGTTGTTCGGGGGCTAAGATACGTGCATGTTTTCAAGTTATTCAATTCATAAAATACTAGTGCTCCCGGTAAATTATATTGGGATCCTTTTATTAAATATACAATTAAAGGAAAAGCAGGGATTTTGTAAATCGTGTTATACATTTCACCACTTAATTCAGTCAGTTACAGAACTCCAGAATCCAGCCGGTTCCGGGTGATCCAATGAACCTAAGAAACAAGACCCTTCTTGCAATCGGCATTACATTTACCTGTTTTTTTGTCTTCATGACTGTGATAATCCTGCCGATGACCCTCAGCGAGCTGGGTCGGCTTGAATACCAGGATAGCCTGCAAGGAGTTCTTCAGACAAAAGCAGTCATTGACACGGAAATGACCTCGCTGCAGATAACAGCACACGACTGGTCCTGGTGGGACGACATGGACCAATACGTGCAGGGTCGAAATCCTGAATTTGCAACAGCGAATTTAGACCCAGAAAGCATAGCAACTCTCCACGTCAACCTTGTTGTAATAACCGATAAAAACGGGGATGTTGTCTTCAGCAGGCTCCTGTCTCCGGATTTCAAGACCGAAGCACCGGTTTCCGATGCCACACTCCACCTTGTCTTAGGCAATCCTTCTGTCACGAATCTGTCCGGGCCTGCTGAAGGGGTTTCCGGTATCCTCCTCGTCCCTGAAGGCCCGATGATCCTGACCTCATCGCACATCCTGCCTAGCTCCAAGGAAGGCTCTCCGGATGGCGCATTTATTATCGGGCGATACCTGCAATCCGGCGTATTATCAAAGGTGTCCGAAGTGACAAGCAGCCCGGTGAATGTATACACAGACACTGATACTACTCTCGTCCAAATGGAACAGGCAGCACTCTCAGAGCAGTCAGGAGATAGTACAATCTTTGTTGTCCCTCATAATGAGAGCACGATTTCCGGGGTTATTTCCTTAACCGATTTCAATGGGAAGAAGGTTCTTGTTGTAACCGAACTGCCTCGCGATGTGTACCATTCTGGACTTGCGATCATCTACCAGTTTTTCATTCTGTTCTGTCTGTCAGCTATTGTTGTGGCTGTCGTCGTTTCTTGGGTCATGGATCGCACTGTGCTTCAACCGTTGGCACGACTCAGCGCCGGGATACAGGATTATGAAAAAAACGCTGACAATATACAGGTTCCGGTCCTGATGAGTAATGACGAATTTGCCCAGTTGGAAAAAACCATCATCACCTCCAATAAAAAACTGACAGAGAGTGAAAAACGGTTCCGTGACCTGGCAGAGCAGTTCCCTGAAATGATATCTGAAGCTGATATACATGGAGTACCCACATTCATCAACCGATACACCTACGAGGTTCTCGGATATTCAGAAGAGGATTTTCGGAAAGGTTTCACCCTCTTTGACTTGGTTGTCTCGGAAGATCAACAAAGGATACGACAGAATTTTGCAAAACTATTGAATGGTGAAACCCTGCGGGGGAATGAATACACTGCCTTGAAAAAGGACGGCACTCGGTTCCCGGTGATCCTTTATTCAGCACCGATTGTCTCCCATGGAAAAATTACCGGCATCCGGGTGTTTGCAGGAGACATCACCGAGCAGAAACGTGCGGACGCAGCGTTGCAGCAGGCAACTAGAAAACTCAGCTTGTTAAACCAGATAACCTTCAATGATATCCAGAATGTCATTTTCACGCTCGGAGGATACACGACACTCGCCAAATCGAACCCGACTGACGAAAAACTTGGAGAATATCTTGAAAAAGAGAAAGAGCTGGTCCGGAAAATAACCCTATCATTAAAATTTGCCCAGAGTTACCAGGATATAGGGAAAAAACCGGCCAGATGGCAGAATGTTTTGCAATCCTTTCTCTATGCAATATCACACTTGGATTTTCCAATAATATCAAGGAAACTCGACGTTGATAATCTTGAGATTTATGCCGATCCGCTCCTTGAGAGTGTTTTTTTCATTCTCGCGGAGAACGTGATTCGCCATGGAAAGACTGCTACGGAGATCTCTTTCAGGTATCACGAGTCCGGTGGGGATCTTATCCTCGTCTTTGAAGATAACGGACCGGGAATAGCCCCCGACAGGAAGGAAAAAATTTTTGAGAGGGATTACAAGGAAAGAGGAGGCCCGAACCTTTTCCTTGCAAGGGAGATCCTTTCCATTACGGGCGTCACCATCCGCGAAACCGGTGAGCCGGGAAAAGGGGCACGATTCGAGATGACAGTCCCAAAAGGGGCATGGCGTATGGGAGAAGCGAACAGAAAGGGTGACTGATGAAACGTACTCGGTGTCAGAAAATATTTCCGCCCTAAAATGTTATTGATACAAAGTCCCATTTAATTCTGATTAAAAATATCCGCGTGAATTATCTCGGAAGTTGTTACTGCATCCGAAGTTATCTATCAAATTTTATCATTATTGACATAACTCTTGATATCTTATCATTTTTTAACAAGATGGTATATTATGACTGAAATGATAGCAAGATGTGTAAAGGAGTTAAATGATGATAAAAAAATTAACTTCAAAAAGAGTAATAGAGCACGATTTACTCCTGTATGATCCAGAGATCAACGAGATGTTGAGAAATATTATTGCTATAATTAAAAACCGTGGAAACCAAGTCCACAGGAGTTCGTGTCTGTGGCGAGACCTTGCCTTAAAAAGGATTACTTGGTTTGAGTTTTTGTCTCATATTTCATTGCCATTGCCAGTTCAGACGTAGCCATTAACCTTTTTTGAACAGTCCACAAACAATGCATAACCAACCACATGGTACGAAAGGAGAACCAATGCGTTTGTATACTCGCTGCATTTTTAGCTCCACATTTTGGATGATCACAGAAAGGATGTTTGATATCTGGCATAATTACAACTTACCAACCAATAAATTTAATCGGACAAAGAATAAAGGAGATTCAGGGACGGGAAAATATTAGCCAAAACTTATACTTCACGTTTAAGTATAATCTATTGGCTTAAACAACACCCGTCCTTTTATCCGGGTGAGATCGCACCTGGGCAACAAAAAAAAGGAGGTAGACATATGGTACGACGTTTTCACAGATCAATCTATGATGAACTCGACGATCTCAAAGCATCCATGGACTACCTGTTCCAGCTTGCTTTTGAACCAATGGACAATCCGCTGTTGCCACAAGGAGAACAACCCGACATCGTGTGCCTGTCCCCCCATAACCTGAACGCGGAAGTCACGGAGCACGATGATGAAGTGATAGTGACGGTGGATATGATCCCGGGTTGCGAAAATTCAAAAATATCCGTTGACCTGGTCAGTCCTGATACTCTGAAGATCACCAGCGAACGGGAAGAAGAAAAAACGGGGGATACTGACCGGATATCTTTTTCCCTGCACCATATCATCCCGCTTCCGGACAACGTCATGACGCACGGCGCGAAATCCACGTATAAAAACGGCGTGCTCGACATCCATCTCAGGAAAGTCCTGCCGGAAAAAAGGCAGATCAATTCCCGTTAATCTTTTTTTTACCTTCCATCAGGCTTGGAAAAACAGTACCTGAGACGTATCCACCATCCGGACCTGGTATCCCTGTCGATCAACCCGGACCTTCTCTCTGCCGTTCATTGAAGAAAAAAAGGCACAGCTCCCCTCACCAGGAAGCAGGAAATCCCCTTCCCCGGTGTCCCCCGTCTTCTCCGGTTTCCGACCGAAAACACTATTTCCCCGGACACTCTTGTAGCATATCGTGACTTTCAACTTTTATGCACGGTCCGATGCAGGTCTGCGCGATATCAATGAGGACAGTTACTGTGCCGAACGCATCGGCGATTACTACGTCTTTGCCGTGGCTGATGGTCTTGGCGGGCATGCGGCAGGGGAGGTGGCGAGCGCAATAGCCATCGAATGCCTGAGGAACGCGTTCAAGCTCAATGGCGGCGATCCGAAACATGCATTGCAGGAAGCCGTGTCCGAAGCGGATAAACGAATCCTCGTCCACGGGGAAAAATTCCCGGATTCACGCGGGATGGCAACGACTTTCATCGCGGCCGCCGTGGACGATGAACTCAACTGCACGGTCATAAATGTTGGCGATTCCCGCGCTCATTTCATCACTCCTGACGATATAACCACAACAAAAGACCATTCATTGGTGAACCAACTTGTGGAAACGGGTGAGATACAGCCGGAGGACACATGGAAACACCCGCTGGCGAACGTATTGTGCCAGGCAATCGGCGATCCGGAGGTTGCTGTAAAACCCGATTTTTACGAGCTCAACCTCCGGAATGCCTTCCTCCTCCTGTCGTCAGATGGCCTCCATGATTTTGTCAGGAAGGAAACGATCCGGGAAGTCGTGGTATCGAACCGTGACGAGGTGCAGAAGTCATGCGAAGACCTGGTAACAATGGCACTTGAAGCCGGTTCAGATGATAATATCACCGTAGTACTTGCTCACGGGGAACTATAGACATCCGATCGCTGTAACGGCACGATCTTCCGGCAGGTCCGGGTGATGTCCATGCCACGGGCACACTATTCCTTTGGTACCCGCATGCCGACCTGAGATCTCTCCCCTCTTCACACTCCCATCTTCGCAGGCAGTTCCCTGGCCCAGGCTGCAATCGCGGTCCAGTCCCGGAAGTCGCCGACCGGGGACTTCACCTTTTGCGTTATCCATTTCTGGAACCACGAGAGCTTTGCCGGGTCCAGCCTGCCGGCAAAGATTGTCATGGCAACAGGAGTCAGGGGTTCAAGAGTCTTCTGCAGTTTTTTCATCGCGTTCTCTTTATCAGCTGGATCTTTTCCCAACGGGGCCAGACCAACGGCAAACGCAGCGAGCGGTACTTTTGCCAGGGCGTCACGGTATCTCCCGATGAACTTCCCCATATCGGTCACCTTTCCCATGTAGAACGGCCCGCCGATGACGACGGCATTGTAGCCTCCGACAGACGACACTGACTTCATTTCAGTCACATCAACGAGATGCCCTGCGGCCCTGATTTCTTTTCCCATCGCCTGGGCAATTTCTGCAGTCGATCCCTTCTTCGATGCATATGCTACAAGGATACGTGCCATGGCTTTCACTCAAGCGGAGATTATGTGCCGGGGGATATTAAAACAGGTGGGGGGATAGTATTCTGGAAAACCCGAGGGCTGCGAGAGAGGTCGCCCGCATGGACGAGCACGTCGGGTTTTTGTTTGATAATTGTATCTATCGCCGACAGGGTCTATTCAGGGCCAACCGATGTGACCGGCAGAAGCACCGGGTCTTTTCCAGAAAAATTACTCCCCCTGCCTGACCAGCCGGGCCCCGAGTTCGTACGCCTTCTTACACTCCAGCGGGAACTGCTCCCTGTGCCGTTCCTTCTTTGCTTCCGGATCGAACCGGGGAGCAACATATTTGGAATAATCATTGAACTGGAGCGTATCGGTGACAAAGAATGATTCGCACGACCCGAAGGTCCTATCCATTACCATTTCAGTACCTTTGACGTTCCGGTCAATACCCATCTCCTGTACCATCTCATCCGTTGCCCCGGCCGTGTAGATGAAGGCGGTCTTTATCTTTTTCTTAAACAGCGAGGACCGCTCTGCATCATAGACAAGGTACGGGTAGATGAGCCGTTCCAGAAAGCAGCGGGTAACTCCGGTCGTTATCCCGAGATAGATGGGCGAACCGATCAGGATTGCATCGGCTTTCTCTATCTTTTGAAGGACCGGCTGGAGATCATCTTTCACCGCACAGTGCCCGTAGCTCTTTCCGCCATCCCGCTTGCAGGCAAAGCAGCTGATGCAGCCTTTGAAATCCAGATCATACAGGTGATACAATTTGGTCTTTGCCCCTTCTGACTCCGCACCCTCAAGCGCATGTTCAAGGAGTTGTGCCGTGTTCCATTTTTTCCGGGGGCTCCCGTTGAATGCAAGAAGTTTCATAGATGATCGTAAGGCAGCGGGGGATAAAAAAGGTTAAGGCTGCAGGAATACTCCTGCATCAATGCTGGTTAATAGGCCTAGGTCTTAAATTTGACGACATCGAAGAGGTCGCCCGCATTGATGAGCATATCGGGGTTTTGCTGGATAATTGCATCTATCGCCGACAGGAAATTATCGTACACCCGCTTCTCGCGGAGGTTCATCCCGCTCTCGGAGTCGAGATGGTTGAACACGGCTGTGGGTGGAGGCGATGGGGATGAGGTGCATTGTCGTTAATTTTTATTTTGGGTGGTGCAGTGATATAAGTGGGTGGGGGTGTGGGGGGAAAATGGGGGGGATTTGAAGCAGTATTTATTTTTCGTTACAACACCCGTCGTAGCAAAAGATAAAATTTCTAAGTGCAGAAGGTTTCAATTCGGCTAAATGGTTGCATTGACAGTCCTCTTTTCGGATAGAAGAACGAGAATTACATCATAATTAAGAAGAATTTGACATATTACCATTCGGACAAAACAAAATACAATATTCAGTGACAATTTTCCCTTTTCTCTTCCCTTGAGCTTTATGTTGATATGGAGTAGGATATGAGACCACATTACATCTAGTTTCTTCGAATACCCGGTCAATAAGCGGTTTAATTTTAATCGCACCATTATCTGAATAACTCCACGCACAAGTCCAGCCATGGTTTAATATTTCTTTAATAATTTTAACAAATTCATCTTCAATATTTTTTGAAATCTTTGTAAAAAATAATGATTTGAACCTTTCACCACTTTTCTTATCTGGTAATTTCCCTTTAAGAATTGCTGATGGATAATTATAGACAACAACGGTTTCTAAAACGTGATAATAGCGGCTATATTCTTCTCGTTTATATGGTGCATCCAAATAAACAACTACTTTACCAGAATCAATTAAATTTGCCGCTTCGTTTAGTGTTTTTTCCCAAGGTTCATGTAGAATTTCAATAGTATTTTTTGCAGTCTCACTTTCCTGTGATAATGCAATAATTTTTCTGCTAAATTCATGGAAAACTGATTTGGCTCTTTGTTCAAATAATTCTGGAATTTTATTTTTCGTAGGTTCAACAGGTTGGGCAAATTGAGCTGCATATCCTGAACCCAAATGACTCAATGTGGCAACTAATGTTCCCAATGCCCATTTTTTATCATATTCATCATCTAATCGATCTATTGCGTAACGTATGCTATCAATTTCTATTGATTGTCTAAAACCAAAATAAACATTAGCAAAATAAGCAGTAAAGAGACAGTACGGAAAAATCGTTGGATCAATCCTTCGTTTATTGATCTCACAATTCAATTTTCGGGATACTTCTGAATTATTGCGTGTAGGATAGCTTACTGTTTTTTTAAGGAATTCTTTATATCGATGAAATAACAATTCGTCGATCTTTGAATGAAATAAAATATCTTCATCCTTAACCCATTGCGAGACATGCTTGTTCAATTCATCTTTATTTTTATTGATATTCAATTCTAATTTTTTTAGTAACTGTTCTGCCATTTTTCTGTTATATCCCTTGCCTTGAATCAGAGCAAGATATTGAGAAAATTTTTGGGCATCAGACGCATATGTTTTCCAATTATTACTGAAGGCTTGAGAAGCTGCTCCGGAGCCACACATTAAGTCAATAACAATCCCTTCTTTAGGTAGAACACGCGAAAGGGATTCGACAAGGAATGGTCCCAAATTTTTTTTCGATCCCATATAATGTGCAGTATTAGCAAAAATACCGACTTTATTTTGTTTTAGTGATTCTGCTCTATTTAATTGAAAATTTACATAATTTAAAACATTTTTATTTGAAGTAACAACTGTATATTGATTAAGAAAATTAATTTCTTCTTTGGATTTGAGATTGTAAGAGTTTTCAGTTTTACAGTACAATATAAGATTACGAAGAGTGGCAAAGGATATAGGTTCAAAATTTTCCATATTTAAAATTTTGACGAATGTATTTGATCCAAGCGATAGTCTCAAACTTGAATCAACTTTTGCCGATATAGTATCATTTAATGTCTTTTGGATATCCTTTCTATTCACGTCTATAGAAATCGCAGATATGTCAGTTAAATCATTAATTAAACAAAATTTGCAATTATTTGCGTCAGAAAAAACTGATAATAATTTATTTCGAAAAATGGTATCAAGGTTTTCATTGGAGAAATTTGAATTTTTTGATTTTTCAAAAAAACCCCTAATGTCTTCTTTTCTAACAAATATTGAATTTTTATCGTTATTTCCCATAGATGACATATGTGCCATGTCCCTCTTTTCTCTCTGATATTTGAGTTCGAATAATCTTAAAACCTATTTTATTTAGAGATAGATCAATAAAATCCCGATTTTTATTTTTATGGAAATTCGCGATGATTATACCATTAGGTTTTAGAATTTTATATAGTAATTTGAGGTACGTATCATCAATTAAAAAGTGAAAAACATATGAAGATATTACAGCATCTATGCAATTTTCAGGTTGGAGCCAAAGATCTTTCTCTTCCCACACTATCATTCCCTTTTTAGAGGCTATTTCACGCATGCTTGGACAGATATCAAACCCAAAAATTTTCATATTTAATTTTTTAGCAATATCCTGAGAAATTCCGGTCCCGCAACCATAATCAAGAATTACTATTCTTTTTTGATTATTGATGTAATCCTTTGCAAGTTTTAATAAATTGTGAATATTTTCCTGATTCCTATTTATGTCGATCAAATGTTCATAATCATGACTGATATAATCAAAAAATTCTTTATATAAATTTTTTATAGATTTTTTCGTTAAAGGTATCAATAAGTAATAGCAGTCAAAATATCGAATTACATCTAAAGAGAGAATATCAGTATCTTTTTTAAAAAATTCGATCTCGGCTGAGGGAATTCTCCATATTGTCATTTTAGAATTATTAAATATCGGCGGGGGGAGCATTTTATGGATTTTTCCCAATCTTGAAAAATCTTCATTGAGAGAAATAAAAAAAAATGAGTTATTAGAGGCTTGCATCACTGATGATACTCCGAGCGATGATCTGGCTATACTCATCACTAAATAGATGTAAACTGTGGGCAATATAAGAGACGAATCCTATTTCAACATGATTTTGCAATGCATCTGGTAGCATTGACTTGATTCTTTTAGTTAAATGATTACCAAACATAACCGATCCATAGATACTATACGGAAATCCTACTAGTGCTTCGACGCTTCTCCAAGTAAAACTATAGTTCAAAACAATTTTTTCGTTAGAATATCTCGTAATTATTCTG
>JACTUB010000011.1 GCA_015660885.1 Methanoregulaceae archaeon
TTGACGACGCGATGACATCGTCTATGCGCAGGATCATGACCGCTGCCTCGGCAGCACTCATTATTGCCTGCGTCTTCACCCGCAGGGGTTCAACGATGCCCGCCTTGAGCATGTCGACCGGTTTGCCCTCGTAGACATCAAGCCCGAAGGTCCTGTTGCCGGCTTCATGCGCAGCCCGGATCGCCACGATCATGTCGATGGGATCAAGCCCGGCATTCTCGGCAATGGAACGCGGGATGATCTCGAGCGCAGATGCAAATGCCTCGATCGCGAGCTGGATACGGCCACCGGTGGTTGATGCATAGCGGTGCAGCTGGAGCGAGAGCTCGATCTCGGGAGACCCGCCTCCTGCGACAATTTTCGTGTCCTTTACGACATCACTGACGACCATAAGTGCATCATGCATGCCACGTTCAAGCTCGTCTATCACATGTTCTGACCCGCCACGGATGATAATCGAGACCGCCTTGGGGTTTTTGCATTCCGAGACATAAACCATCTCCTTCCCGGAGAGCTTCTTTTCCTCCACAAGACCGGCAGCCCCGAGATCGCCAGGGGTGATGACATCGATACTGTTGATAATCGTTGCACCGGTGGCCCGTGCAAGGTTTTCGATATCGCTCTTCTTTACCCGGCGAACGGCAAAAATACCGGCTTTTACGAGGTAGTGCTGGGCAACGTCATCGATACCCTTCTGGCAGAACACAACCGTTGCACCGCTTGCCACGATCTTGTTTGCCATGGTATGGACCATCTGCTCATCCTCATCGAGAAATGCCTGCACCTGATCGGGCCGCGAGATATTGATCTTCGCGTTGACCTCCGTTTTTTTGTACTCGAGTGCTGCGTTGAGGAGGAGGACTTTTGCGTTCTTTACAACCTTGGGCATCCCCGGATGTGCCCGTTCCTTGTCGATGACCATGCCTTCGATGATCTCGGTATCCTCCACTTTACCGCCAACTTTCTTCTGCACGTTCACATGCCCGATATCCACGGTCCCGTCCGGATCCGCAACCATCGTTACCGCCCGTACGACAATATCGCAGAGCAGACCTTTGTACGCCTCTGCACCCTTGCCACTGATCGCCGTCTCCGCAACTTTTGTCAGCATTTCCTTATCGGTCGGTTTGACGCTTATTGCAATGGTGGAAAGAATTTCCAGTGCTTTTACCGCAGCCTGCTGGTATCCTTCGGCAATAACGGTCGGGTGAACGTGCTGATTGAGCAGACTTTCCGCGTTCTTTAAGAGTTCTGCAGCAATGACGACTGCCGTGGTCGTACCATCGCCAACTTCGTCGTCCTGAGTCTTTGCGATCTCGACCATCATCTTTGCTGCAGGATGCTCGATATCCATCTCCTTGAGGATGGTAGCGCCATCATTGGTGATGATGATATCGCCCATGCCGTCGATAAGCATCTTGTCCATGCCTTTTGGCCCTAGTGTCGACCGGACTGCGTTTGCCACCGCTTTTGCAGCGGCGATGTTGCTGTTCTGGGCTTCCTGCCCGCGGTTCCGTGTCGTTCCCTGCCTGAGAATTATAATAGGCTGTCCGCCAAGCTGTTGTGACATTTCACTCCTTGTTTTTTATTTTCATCATTCATATTCCGGCAAAGCCGTTCATACTCCTTGTTTCTTACGCATCGCGGGTCCAAGGGTCCGGATACGCCGGATTTACGCGGCAGACCTTAAGTATCGTGCAACCGTCGCGGGAGATTACGCCCCCCAGGTACCATGCCCTAATAGCGAGGACATCATCATCCCGACCGGGCTGATACAGGTGGGGGAATTCATCTCCATGCCGTGATGGGCTACAATAGCTTCGTGACATCATATCTCTATCTATGGTCCGGGATGATTTTTTGCCATCTTGGCAAAGATTGTTCTGGACAGACCCGAACGATTTCTCTACATCATCGTGATCAGGACTCACATATGGATCTTAAGGCCAGGACTATCAGGCAACACGGATCATAACAAGTGGTATTTCCCGGCAAACGACGTTTAAAGCGCCAGACTCCAACTACTCCGTAAAAACGCCTTTGTGACGGAATCCGTCACGCTCTTGTTGCTACGACGGGCAGCATACATACCTTCAACGTGTCAGCCGTCGTTCATACCTACATACAAACGAAGCTGGTTGAATGAGAGGATTTCAGAAAAAAACCCACGATACAACAAATCCGAACACCCTGGATGCAGACGGCACACCTACCGTCCGTGTCCGACTCCCGAAGAAATGGAATAACGAGCAATTCGCCCGCGCTGAACTGATGATGGGGGCAAATCACATCCGTGTGCGCTGTTTTGATGGGATCACACGCATGGGCAGAATCAAGGGAACAATGAAGAAACGGACCTGGATTCGGGAAGGGGATACCCTGATTGTTACTCCCTGGAGCTTCCAGGATGCAAAGTGTGATATTATGTACCGGTATCTCAAACCACAGACAGAATGGCTGCAGAGAAACCGGTATATTTAAGGAGCACATATGGGGAGCATGCGAACAGATTCCAAAAAACGATACCTTTGTGCTTCCCTTATCTGCAATTATTTACTCAAGAAAAATATCACACGGGCTGACGTAACAGCACGGGATATTGCAAAGTTCCATCATCTGCCTGACAAAGCCTGCCGGTCTATCAGTGCAATGCTGAATTTTTTATACAGCAACCGAATCAGGGAAACCCGGTTTGGATTTTATATTTTAGGAACTTTGGCTTTTAAAAAGATTGACTACCCTCACCATTACATCATTCAACTGATTGATGGGGCCAGGGGTTTACTATAATTTCATGCATGCGAAGTACGATTGCACACAAGATATTCCCTTTTTGTAATTCACCTATGGATAATATCTAAAAAAAATTAATCAACCCTGATTTCCTTTTCGTTTTGTTTTTCCATTTTGTGGTATATAACTCTTTTGCGATGCTAAAGATCGCACAATGATTATCAAAAAACCATGCACATTCGCTCCTAATACTCGGGATTTCAATAAGTAAGCCTTCACTGTTGACTGCAGTCCCGAACTTCATGGGACAACTTTTTTGAGATGGCATAATAATAAATTGGTAATATCTACATGAACATTCCCTGCAAACAATAGATGATATACAAACACACTCCCGTCTATAATATCTGCCACAGAACGCGAATATGAATTCGGAAAAGGAGAACGGGAAGATCCGATGAAGGATTTGTTGCTCCTAAGAAAAACCTTGGTTAGACCTTCCTTGATTGACTACATATTCTTAATGACAATATAAGCGTTGGTACCTTCACCATGAGAAACGCCAACAGAACACATATATGAACGTCTGTAGAACGCCTCTAAAAGAGATGGCCAGATAATGCCCTGCTGCATGGCGTGTCCCACACCGATGTATGTTGAAACAGGATCATCTCCCCCCAAACTAAAATATCCAGCGTCCTGCTTTTACGGGCTCTAATTTTAATTTTGATTTTGAACTTGACCTATTATGCTATTATTTAGAATGAAGGAAAAAAAGGCGTTCATATTGCGATTCTACGGGAAGTTAGCCAGCGGCGAGCGTGGCGGATGAAACCTCTTGAAATTCGCATCGAAAAATACCTCAAGGAACATACGGGTAAGCGGATCCATCCGGTTGCCGTCGCAAAAAAGTTCAATTTATTTACACATAGTGCAATAGTTCGTCTGCGCCGGACCGGTGGTTACCAATTGGTGATACTGACAATATAAGCGTTGGTACCTCCACCCTCGAGATCTGCCAGCTGAACGCGAATTACCTTCTGGTTATCTATGCTCCATAGCAGCACTTTATCACTCATGGTCCAATGCTCTAATTTTCTCTTGTTGAAAATATTCTCAAATAGTATTCTGTTAGTATCGATTCTCATGTCCAAAAGAGGGAGCTTAGTACGCCCTCTTTCGGGTGTTCGTTATCCAAGTATCTTCTGCATGCCCAAGGAACAGCCTGTGCTTTCTGCTTGTCAAGACTGCTGCATTCTGAAAAGTATTGACACCGTTCACAGTTTGCTGACCAATGTTTGATCCTACTCGATTCCACGCACCTTCATTCCGGCAGGAGGGTAATTTGCTTTGGGTATGGATACCGTGAAAATGAACGCTTCATTATCTGCAGACAAAACGTGAATATGACCATCAGGATATCTATGGTTTGCCCCGACCTTTACAAAAGAATTATCGTTAGTTTACGGATTTCTAAACTTTTTAAAAAACCCTTTAATAATAACAACAACGCCCACTATAAGGAAAACAGCCCCAAGTAATCCAGTTATAAGCATAGGTAATGCAAAAAAGAGGGCAGCACCGAATATCATTATTATAATGCCCTCGATAACCGTTACGACCTCTATCCTGTTTACGTCCGTCATACTTACCTCCATGTTTTGATTTTGTTTTAGAATGCTATTCACTCAATGGCCACAAACTCTCCATCTAACGATAACGGAACAGCATGTATGAGATGACCATCTGGTATCATGAGACCCTGAGTCTGATTGTTTTTAGATTATCGCGTTATTAAACCTCCTTATAAAAGGAAACGGGAATTTCGATCCTTTTGACCTCCTTTTGACCTATAACATCCAAACAGTCTAAAAATATTGAATTTTTCACTTGACAACGCCCGACATTTATCACCACATATCAGCGATATCCGGGTGAAACAAGGAGATACCTTTCATAAAAAAAGGTTGGAACAAAAATGGGGAATCCAACCTCAATACTGAATCCCCATAGCAGACTCCTGTCAATAGGTTATGTTTTAATTAGAAACAGCCTGTAAGAGCCTGTTTTCATGAAGGAGAGAAATTATTTTAATGAAACGTCTGTGCTTTCTGCTGGTCAAGACTGCGCATTCTGAGTAGTATCGACAATGTTCACAGTTCATTGACCTGTTTCCCTTATATCGAGATGATCACAAAACCCATCGTTCCATAAGGGACATTTTGACATCATGCATCGTTCCAAATCAGGTTTAAAATCCACACTACCATTTATCCAAGCGATAATAGAAGTTTTCTTCGAGCACCAGAAATTTTTCATGATATCTGATCTTCATTGATCCTATTGAACAGGAGCTTAGCGTAATGTGAAATTGATTCAGCAAGGCATTCGTTCACTTTTTAACCGTAATCTTCATTACTTCCTTTTCCTGATTGGAAAATATGAAGGGAATGAAAAGAAGGTCGGTTTCTGTCACGATGAGTTTAAGGAAGTTCAGACAGGCTCCTTGATTATAAATACTTTTTTCGATTTTAGTAATGCGATTCTAAATCTATAGTCTCATATCCACCCGAATCAGATGCATGCACCACAGTACCAATCATGTTCCATAGAGGTGTAGCTTTTATTGTTTAACTAGGTTTGAAAAGATCTGCGCTCCCGTAGGGATGGGTTCCCACTATGACTTCAACACCAACCAGGCTCTGAATCATGGGAAGAAGAGTGCTACGGTTTGGGCACAAATTTGCAAGGCAGTTTCCTATATGCACCTTCGTGGGAAGCTCTTTCATTGGCGCATTCCAGAGCTTAAACTGCGTAAGTCTTACGGAGGCTGCAGCCCCTGGGCAGCCCCCGCAGCTGAGAATCCCCAATAGCTGAACATCACTATCTTTATATCTAGCAAACTCTCCCTCTTTTCGGTTACACGCCACGGTGCAACGGCTGCAAGCAATGCAGATCTCATTCATCGTTTTCTGGCACCCAACTATCAGGATCTTTTCCATAGATTAATCTCCTCTTTGCTAATGCAGAAATTCAAAATTTCAACCCATCCTCACCTAATGCTGGATTGAGATAGATGTGTGCTTCGTTCTTACACTATAAATTAATTGTTAATATTATTCGAATATTTTAGAATGAAAAAATAGTTTCTCCCGTGATCCGCCCGGACCAGATGCAGCACCACTTAAACGGCACTGGCCCCCATTCTTCGCAGGTTTCTCCTTTGCATGGAAGAAATTAAATAATTTTCACGTATTTTCACTTATACTCATAACAATCTTGATATTAATTCTCTGCAATTTTCCATCCGATTGGTTTCAAATACCTGGATCAACAGCTCCGCGCCCGGAATTGAGATACGGTATCATAATTTTCAAAGAATGTGAAATCACAGGGCATTTTTTTGGATCGGTTTTAAAAACAGAAATGGGGACAATAACGATTTGGGGATGGAAAGTATCGCATGGTCATCGCAAGTTTCTTTTCTGCTATTTCCTTCAGACTCTGATCCCTTTTTTCGCCGATTCCAGCGCCTTTTCAGCCTTTTTGTGCTCTGTGATATCCAGCAGGGAGGCGACGCTCTTGGTTGTACCCGGGATGATATCTATCGTTGCGTAGATATCTCGGATCTCACCGGATCGTGTCACGAACCGGAATTCATATTGTTTAAGAGGGCTATCCCGATCGGTTCTTCTCAGCCGGTGCTGGGCAAGCATCCGATCAAGATCTTCTTTGACAACAAACTCCGTCCACTTCTTTTTCCTCTCGATCTCCTCTTTGGAAAACCCGCTCAGCCGGACAAACTCGGAGTTTGCGAGGTTTATTGTCGCATCGTTATCAATAACAACAGTTGCGTTTCCTGTCGTTTCGAAGACAGTACGGTAATATTCCGTGCTAATTCTCAGCGCCTCTTCGCCCCGCCTCCTGTCGGTTATGTCCCTGAAATACCACACTCTGCCGTAATATTTTCCGCCTTCCCCCACCATCGGGGCCGAGAACCGTTCCAGTATCCGCCCGTCCTTCAGGAGCAGTTCCTCGAAGCTTTTCTCGTCTTTGTGATCGTAGAGATACCTGACTCGGGCAAGGAACATTTCAGGATCAACAAGCTGTCCTGTGGCAAACTGCAGCACCGGTTTATCAATCCGGGATACGATGAGATCCTCGGGAATTCCCCAGATCTCAATAAATTTCCGGTTAAAATTGATGATCTTCGCATTTTCATCGACGATGAGTATCCCATCAAGGGAGGTCTCCTGCTGGGTTAACAGGAGTATATTTTTGAAAGATATCTCATTTTCCGCCCGCTTCTGTTCAGTGATATCCTGGTTCACCCCGCGGATTTTGATGATATATCCGTCATCATTTGTGATTTTCTGGCTGCGCACAATAATGTGCCGGATCCCGCCGTCCCTGCGGATAATCCGGTGTTCCGATTGCCACACATAGTGCAGATCGGATATTCCCTTAGCCTTCTCTATTTCCCTGATTATCCGATCACGATCATCTGAGTGAACAAATTCCCGGAAATAGGTAGCTGCCAGCATGAAATAGCCACCTTCACGGTCTACAGTAGTGCCATAGAGTGCGTAGAACCGGTCATCGAAGGCAAATATACCATTCTGCACATCATATTCCCAGTTCACCAGGTGGGCCAGGTCCATTGCCTCCGCGAGTATCTCCTGGTTAACCCTGAGTGCATTCTCTGCTTTTTTCCGATCGGTGATATCCGTAATTAAATTCAGAGTTGCCATTTCACCATCCCATAAGATCGGAACTGCACGGATCTCCACAATCAGTACTTCATCGTTCCCCCTGATAAGACGGAACGTAAAGACACCCAGATGCTCTCCGTGCATCCAGCGCTGGTAATTGGTGGCGATCATCGCGCGATCATCCGGATGGATGAACTCAAGGAATGGGCGGGAGAGAAGTTCTTCCTTCGAATATCCAGAGACTTCAATTGTTCTCTGGTTTACGAATTTCAAATACTCACCTTGTGCAATAATGATACTTTCCGCGGCGTTTTCGATAAGGACACGGTACTTCTCCTCGCTCTCGCGCAGTGCCTCCTCCGCACGTTTGCGCTCTATGTCTGCCATTTTTTTCTGGACAGCCTGGCGGATCTTGTGCGCGAGCTCGGTAAACTGTGATACCGGCTCTCCGCCTTTCTGGAGATAGAAATCCGCACCATTGTTGATTGCCTTGATGACGACCTCTTCACGTCCTCGTCCGGTGAAAAGGATGAACGGGATGGTATTTCCTGAAGTTCGTACCTCTCTTAAAAATTCGATGCCATCCATCTCAGGCATCTGGTAATCGGAGATGATGGCATCGTACTGTCCGGTGCGAAGCATGGCCAGTGCCTTTGTCGCTGAGGTAATCGTTTCAACCGTGAACTGGCCACCCTCCTCGAGAAACAGTTTGCCGATCTCGAGCAGCCCGGGTTCATCGTCGACGTAGAGGACCGAAATCATAATAAAGTTCCTTTATTCATGACGTAATCCCGGTTTTTTTGTAATCCGCTGAGGTTGAACGCTGTCCATGGTAAAACGGGGTCATGAAAATCCCCTATTTCTCCGCTGGTGTTTCCTCAGGTACACCGAACAGGTGATCTACGCCAAGCGCAACATTTACCCAGCGGAATTCGCCGGTTGCCTCGATAAGGAGAAGTCCCATGAGAGTGAACGGGACCGCAAAGAGAATCCCGACCAGACCCAGCAGCCAGCCCCAGAAGATTACCGAGACAAGGACGAGCAGTGCCGGTATCTCGAATTTCCGTGCTGTCAAGTAGGACAGGATCGGGTGCTCAACAATAAAGTTGAGGACACAGACTGCTGCAATAACAGCAATGGCTCCGGGAACACCGAACTGGAGCCAGGCAAAGAAGATGGCTGGCACAGCAGCGATAAGGAGCCCGAAATACGGAATGTACCCGAGCAGCAACATAAGAACGCCCCAAAGGATCGCCCCGTGAACACCAATGACGCCAAGGAAACCGCCGAATAACACGCCATGGATGAAATTTGTCTCCGTCCGGACGACGAGAAAGTCAATGACATATCCGGTCATACGTTCGAGATTGTGCATGGCGTGTGATTCTTTGCCAAAGTGATCTTCAAGATGTGCGACCATGCGGGGTAATTGGAGAAGAATGAAGAATGTCAACGCACCTACGAAGAAGAGGAACGTGATAGCCTCCGCAAGGGGCATAACTCCTCCTATCCCGATGGTGTAGATCTGTCCTATATCCAGAGCTGGCGGTTTATTAGCAATGGATGACAGACCGAAGGGTCCAAGCATAGCCGCGAAATCGCTCATCCGGGTATTGAAATCCTGCTGGAATTGAGGGAGGTCCGCAATCACCGTGTGAAGGGACAGGGCCGTCACGCTGATAAACCCAAGGATGATAAGACATGCGACAAGGCTAATGACCAGGCTTGCAGCAAGATCGGAGAGGCCTTTTTTCTTCAACCAGAACAATCCCGGCGTTGCCAGTATGGTAACGATGATCGCCATTAGGAAGAGCGAGATCATATAGGCAGTTGTCTTCGCTGCGATAATGATGATAAATATGAGCGCTATCACGAGAAGTGAGCGCTCGGCTTGTGACAGTTCCATAGATACCATTGTTAATTCCTCTCCTGTGCTAGTTTCAAAATTTGTCCGTGATTCCCATGCCGAATGACGATCATTCGTGAGTCGCTCCGGATGTCTGGCTGCTCGCCCAGGGACGACCCGGCAATTTCACCACGTTCAAAACGCATCTCCCCGCATGAGGAGATCAGACAGCATTCATCCAGTTGTGGAAGTCTTCTGAGGACTTTTTCAGGTCCTCTTTTATGTCGGCAATACGCTTTTCAATGGTCGCCTTTACTTCGCCTTTGGCATCGGCGGCTTTCTTTTCCAGTGCCTTGATCTTGGCTTTGGCTTCTTTTTCCTGCTGATCCGCCTTCTGCTTGACCTGCTCCACTTTTGCATTCCGCTTCTTGGTCAGGTTGTCAATCTTCGTCTGAAGCTTGGCTTTATGTTCTGCCCGCGACTTAGCTTGCTCTGCCTTCAACTGAGCAATGTCCGCTTTAAACGCTGACACATCCCTGGTATACTGTTCATGTTCAACGACGAACCGTGCGCTGCGAAATACCGTGCCGCCCAGTGCTTCCATCCTGGTATCGACAGGGGTTACCCATTCTTCACCGATATCGGAAACCAACGCCCATTTGCCAGGTGTAAGTCTGGCAGACACGTCATCAAGAAATTCTTCGTTGACTCCGGCGCGACTCATGTCCCAGAAGGCCCCCGCAAAAGTTCCCCCGACAGCGCCAACGGCAACGCCGATTGGTCCTCCGAGAAGTCCGATTAGTGCACCGATTGCGGTTCCACTAACAGTATGAATCGGGAAATCATCATCTATCTGCTTTACGGTAACGGTGCCATCATCATTTTTCCTTATAACGGCTTCGGCATAAACGGAAATGCTGCCTTCGGCATCAAGTGCCGCTAGCGCTCTCGATCCTTCATATGTTTTTCTCTCGTCTTCAAAAACTACTACCAACATTCTTTCCATGATTTGTTCGCCTCCTAGTGTTTTGCATAAACTGGATCGTTCGTTCCAGCTCCTTTTCTTTTGACTTCGTTTTCGCTGATGTCAATTCTTAAAACGCCTTTTCTGCCCAGGACTTCCAAGACCATGTCCTCGACGAATTCGGCGTGTTCAAGCTCGCCGATTGTCCCTTCGATAAGGGCATTTTCATGGGAGCCATTGTTTAGGGTTATGTTCTGGAGGGTGACTTTTGGTTTTAGTTCGATGGAGAAAGAACGCTCTTTTTCCCTCGGTTTGTTTTCATTCACCATTTTTAGTTCCTCCAGAATTAAAGAGCTCACAAATGCCCATAAGTCTTATTTGACGAGGATGTGTATTGGTAAACAACAATGTGTAAGCGTTAACATCGGCGATGGAACATGGAAAAAAGTGAAGGGATAGAAAAACTGTTTTTTGATCTTGCAAGTGAAAGCAGGCTCGGCATACTACGCGAGTTAACGCAACAGAATTTCAGAATGAACGAGTTAGCTCGAAAACTGGACCTGACACCCACCGAAATTTTCAGACAGCTGCAACGCCTGACTGAAGCACTTATCGTTCAGAAACTCACTGATGGAACATATGTCATTACAAACTATGGCAAACTGACTCTGCAGCTTCTTCAATCACTTGAATTTACCTTCAGGCATAAAGCATACTTTTTAAATCATGACGTTTCGCGACTTCCCTACCAGTTTGTTAACAGGATAGGAGAGCTTTCGAGTAGCGAACTGTGCATGGATTCGATTGAGAACGTGAACAGATCAGTACAAGACTTTAAGAAAGCCGAGAAATATGCGTGGGTAATGGGCGAGAAGGTCTTAGAGTCGTACGGTCCAGCGATGTCGGAACTAGTCTCCAAAGGGATAAATTTCAGGTTCCTGCTTTCCGATGGTTTGCTTCCCTCCTATAATTCTGTTCCCGGAGAAGCTCTACACGTCGAAAGGAGAACACTCACCAACATCCCTTGCATAATACTTTGCACCGAAAAAAAGGCCGGAGTATGTTTGCGTTCAACCGATGGAAGAATGGACTACGTTTGCTTCGCCAGCAAAGACCAGAAGTTCGTTAACTGGGCAAGGGATCTTTTCCTTTACTACTGGAACCTAGGAAAACCATGCTGAGCTATATAAGCCCGATTTTCCGACACAATTTTGTTAGGAGTGTATGTTAATACTTCTGTTTCATTGGAAAGGGTGCTATATCTACGGACTGGAGGGGAATATCAAGGAATTTGCCTAGCTGGAAATGGCTTCATCATCTCGGGAACGATTATTATCGAGGCAGTAAGACGATATATTCGATCGCAGGGTTTCTTAGGCAAAAACACAAAGAAGGGAAGGAATAGAACTCCAGCCCCGATAAATACCGTGGCGTTCTCGGTCTGTCCTCCAAACCAGATCCCGGCCAGCGCTCCGGACCTTGTCTCTGAAAAACATCCGCTAGTTTTATAGAGAAGGATGAAATAAGACATGTTGGTGGTTAAATCCATGCCAGATGAAGTTGTCATTATTGAAACCGCATTTCATCCTTTGAAATGGAGCTCGTTTATTGCCCGTGGACTTATTGCCCTCATCATTGGAATTTTGGTTCTAATCTGGACCGGTGTTGCTGTAGAGGTTGTGGCAAGCCTGATTGGACTCCTGATCATGATTGCTGCGATTCTTACGTTGATCCTTGCACTCAAGTCCCCGGCAGGTGCTCCAGGATCCCTAGTGCTCCTCGTTGTCGGAATTCTGGGGCTGCTTGTTGGAATTGCAGCCATCCTGCATCCGTGGATTGCTGCTGCGGGGATTACGGTTATCATTGCCTTTCTTATGCTCTTTTTCGGGTTTATTGATCTCTCTCTCGCAATCTTTCATCCCGAATTCACGACCCATCGGTTGCTGCTTGGGTTTTCCGGGGCGCTTTCAGTTATTCTCGGAGGAATATTCCTCTTCCTGCCGGCGTTCGGTGCGCTGGTGCTTGTTACTGTATATCTTGGGATATTTGCAATCATCTACGGTATCCTGAGTATTGTTATCGGGATTACGGTGAAGGGAGAGAACAAGAAAGTAACCGCAGGGTAACCGGCAATACGATCCGGATTCCGGATCATTAAACTTTTACTGAAAAGGGAGTTCTGATAATTTCGCAGGATTGAGGGAATACGTCCAGCTGGACAGAAAATGCGGGAAACAGGAATAGAGAGACAAGGACAAACGAGAATCAATCTGGTAACATCAACCCACAGACCGGGCAGTACTGCCAGGGGATTGTATACCAGGCCTGAACTTTATCTTTGGTGATCTTGATGTGGCAGCGATGCATGGCTCCGTGGGAATTCGGGCAGGGTTTTGATGAGGACTTAATATACAGGTATACTACATCCAGAAAATTTAAAACAATCGGACAAAGTAACGGTCTTATTTTCCCTACACCATTTGTTTGAGTGGATTACATTTTCTAACACTTGTTAGATATTTTTTAAAAAATGCTGTCGCATCTGTTCCAATATACTTTCGGAAGTACTGCTTTGGTAACACCGATCTTTTTTGAGATCGCCTCAAGCGTCACCGCATTCCATCCGGTTTCCGTTGCAATCTCAATTGCGGCAGCGATGATCTTTTTCTTCGCATCCTGATGGTTATTGATCCGTGCCATGCTCTTGTATTTCCGTTGGATGAGGATGTTTATTCACCTTGTGTTTGCAGAAATAAATTTTGATTTTTGAAAACTAAACATATGTTTAATAATTTGAATGTATATTCTGGGAATGGGGAAATCATAGGTGAGGTAACATCCACGTTTCTCATCAAGGCTTCTCATCAAGAAGGTAAAAAAATGGAGACTAAACCTTTCACACCAGAGAACACCACCATCCTAATGGTGGATTACTCAGCCGGGTTCGTAAACAGCTTCCGTTCCCACAATGTTAACGAACACATCACAGCCACAGTCGCCCTCGCCAAAACCGCCCTTGGCTTTCGCTCGGGACTGGTAGTTAACCTCGGAGCAGGACAAATACCCTATCCGCAGCTCGTTCAGGCACGAGTTTTGTCGTTTTACCGATATTCGGCCTGTCTGGGGCGTTATTTCCGATCAGCAGTCTTCAGCGTGGATCGCTCCAATTACCCTTTATGATCCTCTTACCTATGGTGTTGATAGAATCAGGTACGGATTAACAGGAATATCTCAAATCAATCCGATTTTATGCCTGGCAGCACTGGGGTTTTTCGCGATAGTAATGACGATATTGGGGGCATTCTTATTCAGGAGGATGAATTATTAAAAAAACAGGAATCGAAGAAATACAAAGAAATGGAGTTGAAGGATTATGGAGATAGTACCTGGAATTCACCAAGTCGATGGTATAAATGGTAATTGTTTTATTATTGTTCGGGACGAACTAACCCTTATCGATACGGGAATGCCCCGAAACAGCGCAAAAATAGTAAAATATATTCAGGATATTCTTAAACGTAAACCCTCAGAAATCAAAACTATCGTCCTGACACACTTTCATGTTGATCACGCGGGCAACGCTTGCAATCTCAAAAAACTTAGCGGTGCGAAGGTGGCCATTCATGAAGCGGATGCGGACTATGTTAACGGTAGAAAAACCCAGCCGGTACCGCGAGGTGGTATGGGAATGTTTTTTAAAATCCTCATGAGCTTGTTTTTCAGATCAAGGCCCGTTGAACCGGATATAAAGCTCTGCGACCGTGACACCATCGCTGGTCTCACCACCATTCATACACCAGGACATACACCGGGAAGTATTTGTCTTTTTGATCCGGCATCAAAAATTCTGTTTGTTGGGGATCTATTGAGGTTTAACGGCATTAATATCGAAATGGGACCATTACCATTAGACACAAGTGAGGTACAACAATCAATCAATAAAATCGCCGCAATTGATTTTGATATCATGCTGTCGGGACATGGAATACCTCTTAGACCCGATGCATCGGTAAAGGTCCGAGAGTTCGCAAAGTCGTTACCCTAAGTTCGAAAAGATGCAATCTGGAAATTTCATTAAATTTTATTTTTTCATTTTTAAAAGTTAGTTATGTGTTATTTAAAAAATAATGCTGATTTGGCTCTGTGGAAATCCTCATTTTCATTCAAAAAAAGCATTTCTAAAGAGCCGAAACCTCAATATCTTTTATAAAAACCATTAACCATTCAGCACACGTGTAAGAGCGTAGTGATATGCTTGAAAAGACAGCCCGTTAAATCCCGTATTCTGCGCTCCGTGGGATATGATGAGAGCTCAAAAATCCTGGAGATCGAATTCCAGACAGGACTTATTTACGAGTATTCGGGAGTCCCTTCAAAAGTCTACAAGGATCTTATGAGTTCAGATGCAATGGGAAAATACTTTTCCGAGAAGGTCCGGAACCGGTTCCGGACAAAACAGATGATCGCATAAATCGCAATCCCCGCAAGTTCCCGCATCTCAGCGGCCGGGCATCACGGGAGAGATTTTCCTTCTCCGTATCCATGTCACGGATCTTCTTTTCCGGTACCGGTTATCATACTGTTCAGCATGATAATTAACCCAGATGCGCCGTACGCGGTAATGAGATCTTTGATGACCGTTTTCAAACCTTCCCAGAAGTACTGCATGCCGGGGAGCTCCACAGAATACTGGTCGCTTTGAAGTGCACCCAGTGAATTAATAATACAGGATGAGATAAACGCGTGGGAAAGGGGAAGATTTAATGGGGAGATATACAATCCTCATCTCAATGATGAGGATCACGGCACATGCTAAAGGCAGGGTCCAGGGTGTCGGGTACCGTTACTTTGTCACAGACTGTGCACGGGAGAGCGGTGTATCCGGATTTGTTAAAAATATGCCTGATGGTTCTGTGGTGATTGTTGCCGAGGGCAGCGATGATGCTCTTGACACATTTGTGCGAATGGTACAAGCACAAAGCGATACGCTCATCCGTGTAGATACGCTGGAAGTCACCCGATGCGAACCGACCGGTGAGTTTTCCGGGTTCGGGATACGCTGGTGAGCAAAAGATGCCGCCATACGATGCGGGCAATAACGGACTGACATGATTATGCAGACAGGAAAAAAATACCCGGAACAAGCAGCTTCTGAATTCATACGGGCTCCCGATCCTGCAGGAGCACAAAAGATCCAGGAGATGCTTTGTCATCACTGCATCATTGAGAGAACTATCGATATCTGTGAGATCCATCATGTCGCAGGAGCTGATGCAGCATATGACCAGGATACGATATATGCTGCGGTTGTCGTGATGACTTTTCCCGGGCTTGAGGTTGTGGAAAAAAGATGTTCGGTACAGGAGGTCCCGTTTCCTTATATTCCCGGGCTGTTGTCATTCCGGGAAGGACCGGCGATCCTCGAGGCATTCAGCAGCCTTACCACGGTTCCCGATCTCCTCTTTTTGAACGGACACGGGTATGCACATCCGAAAAGATTTGGTCTTGCCAGCCATGTCGGCCTGCTTCTTGATGTACCTTCAATCGGCGTGGCACAGCGCCTGTTGACCGGAAGCGTCGCTATACCCGGCGCAGCACGGGGGTCCAGTGAGCCGGTGCTTGACAAGAGCGAGGTTATCGGCATGGCGGTCAGGACTGTAAAGGGTGCAAAGCCGGTTTTTTTTTCTGCCGGGCACAAGGTGGATCTTGACCAGGCTGTTGACATGGCACTGAAAACAACCAAAGTACACCGGATTACCGAGCCGGTCTGGCATGCGGACCAGATGTCGCGGCAGTGCAGGGATAAGCAATCCGGTACCTGATCGGATAGAATTCTTGTTTCAGGTCCCGGATGCAGCGGCAGGAAAGACCATTTCGGTTCCCTCCCTGCTCCCGGTTCTCTGCACGTATGTATTGCAAGGCGCGCCTTCATCCACGTACCACGATACCTTAAAACAAGGCCTCCTTCCAATTTCGCCTCCCCAAGCCCGTCAGGCTGGATATCCGAAAGATTCTCGGGTATACACCAAACCCAGGTCACCTGCCGATGAAATCGATAATTCCCGGATTTATGAAGACTATTTCCACAACATCCTCCCGGTTTGTTCCGGTTGAGCAGGAGAAAAGATAGGATCGTATCACCTTTATAGGAAATACTCCCACTCCAGGACACTATGGTGGATTTGTTCTTTCCTGCCGTTGGTGTTTCCAGTTTGTAAAGAATTTACCCGTTAGGATCTCTACCGACGGGAAATGAGACAGTAAATAATTATTTACACAAAAAATTATAATAGAAAAAATATGGAATTACCACAAGGACCCCTGTGTCAAAGTTGCGGCATGCCGTTTAAAAAAGATGATGATTTCGGAACAAAAGAAGACGGTAGTAAAAGTAAAGAATATTGTTTTCACTGTTTTCAGAACGGCAGGTTTTTAGATGAAGGCGTATCCCTGCAAGAGAAAACAGAGAAGAATGTGAAATTTGGCGTTCAAATGGGGATGCCGGAAGATATGGCAAGACGTATGTGCGAAAACATATTGCCGAAGCTTAAGAGATGGCAAAAAGAGTAAAACAGGTTTTAACATCGTTCCCGTGCCAACCCTTGTGTTCATTGATACCTGAAAAACCGCCCTTTTATTGAGGATAATCGACCGGGACTGTTTAACTTTGTCCTATGCTATTATTGTGCAGCTCACCGGTTAACAGAGGGAGTTCCCGGTACCCACAATATTCCCGGTAGCATTATTGGTGGTATCGAGGAGGGCATGGGCAACCAGGTATGCCTGGTGATATCCGATAATGGCTGACACATTGTTCACCGCATCAAAAGCCGTGTAGGCAACGACGCACCCCAGCACCAGCACCGACAGGAGACCCGGTTTCTCGTTCTGCCGCAGGATATAGGGAATGGCAACCATAAGGGGGAGCAGGGCCAGTATTCCCAGGAGCATGCAGGGAACCATGCCGATACCGGCAAAACATGCTGCGGTCACGGAATTGCATTCCATGAAATGTTCCTGGACCGATGCCCGGTAGAGCGTGGTGGCGGATGCAACGGTAGCAAAAAACATCGCAGCCGCAATGAATATCCAGTACCGTTGATCGAATTTCACATTACTCAATCGGTGCCGGACCTATATCTAATGCAGGAAGCTGAGCTGAGGTCCCGGAGATGGCGATTTTTACCCGCTGAAGACGGGGGAACTGCAGTAACGTTTGACATCCGTCGTTGTCCGGGCTCATCCTATTGTCCCGGTTTCTCCTTCAACCGTCCTTTTTTTTAACCGCAACCTTCATTACCTCCCGTTCCTGATGGGAGAATATGCAGGATATTATTGGCAGCAAGAAGATGGAAAACGGCATCGTGGTTTTCTGGGAGGAGAAGGGTAAGAAGAAAGACGAATCGTTCAATTACGCGGAACTCATCGATATGAAGATCAATACGCTCGACCTTCTCGATCACCCGAAGTCCTATAAAGTCGACAGCGCGGCCCATGTAATCATCTCGAAGAAGTAAAACCTGAATTACCCAAAATAATCCCTGGAATCGTTTGCGCAGGTAATCCATGTACCGTGCTTCCTGTCCGGAAACGTACGTGAAGGAATCCGCGAACACCCCGTGCAATCCCGTGGTAGAGTATCATGAAGACCATCATCTATTATTTTACCGGCACCGGCAACTCGCTTGCCGCTGCCAAAAAGATCGCCGCAGTACTGGGAGACTGCGAGCTTGTACCGGTTGCATCGCTGCAGAAGATAAAAGGCGACATCGTCCCGCAGGCAGAACGGGTCGGGATCATCTGCCCGGTCTACTTTACCGGTCTGCCGCTGATGGTGGCCGGATGTGCCGGGCGTCTCGACCTTTCGCATTCGCGGTACACGTTCTCGGTGGTCACGTTCGGAGGTTCCGGGGGGTCGTCGGCACTCTGGCAGCTCGACAGCATTCTTAAGAAGCGGCAGCACCGCGGGCTGGATGCAGGGTTCATGGTAAAAATGCCCGGCAATTACATCCTGATGTACGGTTCCCCTGCAGGAAAAAAACGGGAAAAAGTTCTCGCTATGGCCGATAAGCAGATCGCGGATATCGCGGGAGCAGTCAGTCGTTCCGAGTTGCGGAAATTACCCTCTTCATTCCTTGCACGCCTTGTCCATTCCCTGATGTACCCCCGGTTCGCATCCCATGTCCATGGTGATGACCGGAAGTTCATGGCCAGTGAGAGTTGCACGTCCTGCGGGACATGTGCAGCCATCTGCCCGGCTGAAAACATTGAACTGGTGGATGGAAAACCCGTCTGGAAGCACCACTGCGAGCTCTGCTGCGGGTGCATCCATCTCTGCCCGGCTGGAGCGATCCAGGCGGGTTCCCGTACCGCAGCCCGGCAGCGCTACCGGAACCCTGCGGTCAGCATACAGGAACTCGAAAGGCTGCGGGAAACCAGCCCGTAAGATTACCCTTTTGTTTTTTTACCGGCACCGGCAATACACGTGCCGCATGTCTCCTATGACCGGGGACCTGGATAACCAATCCCCCACAACCGGCCTTCTTTTCCAAATCAGTAGTTACAGATAATCCGGTCTGAAATCCACTTCATGAAGGGTCTGGTGTTCCCAGGGAAGACAGGGTAAAATTTATCAGCACTTCAGCTCGTTAATAAAAAACATATGAGAAAAATTATTGCATTTACCAATGTTTCGGTGGATGGATATTTTGCCGGGCCGAACGGCGAGATCGACTTTTTCAAAAATAACGATGACGAGGTCAGGGAATTTACTCAGTCGCAGGCAAACTCATCTGCCACGCTGATCTTTGGTCATACGACCTATGAGATGATGGCCGGGTTCTGGCCAACCCCGGATGCTATCAGGAACGACCCGGTTGTGGCCGGGGTTCTGAACAATGTCCCGAAGATAGTCTTTTCAAAAACACTGAAACCGGTGAAGGACGGCCCCGTCTGGAAGAATGTCAGGGTTCTTCATGAAATAAATCGGGAAGAGATTGCCAGGCTGAAAGATCAGGGGAGTAGAGATTTCGTGATTTTGGGGAGTGGCACAATCGTGCAGCAGCTGGCAAACCTCGGTCTCATCGACGAATACCAGCTTCTGGTGCACCCGGTTATTCTGGGCACTGGCAAATACTTATTCAAAGGAGTCAACCGGATGAACCTGAAGCTCCTCGACATACGGACATTTGGAAGCGGGAAAGTTTTTCTTAAATACGGACTCGCCTGAAAGCGACGAGAGGGAGAGGGACGATTAACATTACAATTTCAGGGATAGTTCAGGGAAAACAGCCCATCCGGCAAACGATTGTCCCTCCAAAAGCATCGGGGAGCGTTTACGGCCAGCGCACGATTCACGCCGAATCCGGGACTGTTACCCGGTGCTGACCCGACACCTGATCTCCCCATTCTTTGAACGGGAAGCTCCGGTTTAATGCATGAATATTTGAGGAACCGGGAAAATACACTACCAGGAGCAGATTCTCTCTCTCATACTCTGCCGGGTTTTACCAAATGAGCCGACTCCGCACCCTGCTGGAATGGACGATCATCCTGATCCCGTTCCTGATCATTGGATTTCTCCTCTTCTATTTTATCCTGGGTGCAGGTTCGCCTGCTTCCCAACCCTCCGGGCTGCCTGATGGGAACGGCGGCTTCTACCAGAGCCCCCTCTCCCCACCCCAGCAGTTTACAAAAAATGTGGGGGACTGGCAGTTTGTCTTCCCTTCATCCTACAGTTATATCCTTGCCGGCAAAGTCATCGGGAGGCACGCGTACCCGGACGCGATGCCGGAAGGTATCATGCCGCTCGATCTTGCGGTAGTAAACGGCGACCTGCTCAAGCCCGGTATCCTCTCGTTTTTCACCATTACGATGGGGGACCGCACGCTTGAATACAGCTACGATGTTCCGAAGTACACCGGTCTCTCCGAGGAGTACATCGATGAACACATCAGCAACAACCATCTGGTCTTCCTGGATCCTGCGCTCGAGAGCGACGTGAAGGAGGCGCAGGTCGGCACCTGCCTGATCATCACGGGGAAGCTGGTGGATATCCGCGGTACATCCCCGCGTAAATTGTACCTTGCGAACACCAGTACGGTGAGAAACGATACGTATCCTGCCGGCTGTGAGATCATCCTTGTTGAAGCGTATACACCGGTCAGGTGCGGGAATTAACCGGTGATACGATTTTTCAGGCGGTAGGGTCTTGTTTGTTCCCGGAACACGGATTGCATAGTGCGCTTTGGCCGGCCGGATATCCAGTCGTTCACCAAGAAAAAATCAGTAAAAAACTATTTACCCCTCAGTGTGTGATGGGAAACTGTGTGAATCATGGAGAACGAGTCCATCGTATTTCACGGTAATCTGCAGCAGTTACTGGCGAAGGTAGAAACGGGTGAGATGATCCCGAAGCTGCAGGCATCGCACGCTCCCATGTGCAAATTTTTCACTGCTTACTATGTCATCAGCGGTATCCGGCACGTAGTCCCTCTCGTACATGGTCCGACCGGCTGCCCGCTCTATATGTCCGACTTTGTCAGGACGCGGGAATGCTGCGAGATGCGTGGCGTCCCGCTTGAACCCACTGCCTGCACAACGCTTGACGAAAGCCACATCATCTATGGCGGCGAGGGAAAACTCCTTGAGGCGGTGAAGGAGGCCTATGCAAAGTACCATCCCGACCTCATCGTCATCCTCTCCTGCTGCTGTTCCGGGATCATCGGCGACGATGTCGAGAGTATCGCCCGCGAGGCCGAAAAGCAGGTCGGCTGCAGGGTGCTTGCACTCAGGAGCGAGGGGTTCGGCGGCGATTTCCGGAGCGGGTACGAGGACGCGTTCAAACTCATCATGGAGCTGATGGACCCCCCGCAAAAGAAGATGAAGGGGACGATCAACATCCTCGGTGCCCGCTGGGGGCCGTCCCCCACTGAGTTCAACTGGGACATGGACGAGATTGAACGGCTCCTTTCCGAGATCGGAATAAAGGTAAACGCCATCATCGCAGGAGGGTGCACCGTCGAACAGATCCGGCATGCCCGGGAGGTCGAGCTGAATGCCTCGTGGTGTTACGACTGGGGGCAGAAGCTCGGCGACCTGATGCAGGAGAAATTCGGTGTCCCGTACAGCAGGACCGGGCAGCCCTACGGTCCGGAAGCGACAAAAGAATGGCTGCTCGGCGTTGCAAAACCCCTCGGCATGGAGGAAAAAGCGCTGGAGGTGATTGAGCGGGAGATGAAAGAGGTTGAACCGGATCTCGCATACCTCCGGCAGGCTCTTGCCGGCAAAACCGCGATCATCGAGATATCGGAGTTCCCCGGGCCTATCCGGGCCCTCTCGCTCGCTCGAATGGCAAAGGAGTTCGGGGCTCGCCCCGTTGTTATCAACGTCCACCCGTATACGATCAAGGAGCGGATGCCGAGCATTAAATACATACTCGAAACAGGTCTCAACCCGGAGATCATCCTGACGAAAGGGCTCTTCCGGCTGGGGAGCTTCCGCTCGTCAAAAGAGACCGAGGACGAGCTGGAGGCGATTGTCAGGATGTATGACAACGTGATCTTCTTCGGGAACTCCGGCCGGTTCCCTCCATGCCCCGTCGTAAACCTGACGCTCATGAACCCGGCGTTCCAGCCCCAGTACGGATTTAAGGGGATCAGGAACATTGCTGCACTCGTCAGGCAGGCACTGGAGAACAAGGATCTGCCACGCTCGCGGCTGTTCAGGGGGATGCTCTATGGGACCGGAAAACGGTGAAGAGCCGGCCGGGCGGAGGGTCCCTTCTCCCGAGTCATGCACGGACCCCTACCTCCGGTGCGCCTTCAACGGTGCCGCCCAGACGGCACTGGGAGTCTTAGGCTGCGCCCTGCTCGCCCATTCACCCCAGGGGTGTGAGTACCTGGTCAACAATGCCTTTGCCTCGCAGGAATGCGACTACATGGAGACAGTCACGCTCTGCACGAAACTGTGCGTGGACGAGATTGTGCACGGCGGCGAGGACATCCTTGCCCGCACGATCCGGGAAGCAAAGGACCTCCCGATCTCCGCCCTGTTCGTAATCAGTGCGTGCGGGCCCGAGATTGTCGGCGACGATATCGTTGCCGTCTGCGAGACCCTGCAACCGGAGGTGAAGTTCCGGCTCATTCCTATTCCCAGTCCCGGGTTCAGGGGATCGCAGTACGATGGCATCGACATTGCGCTGGATACCATCCTGAAACGGCTTGCGAAGAAGAGAGGAGAGAAGATCCCGGGCTCGGTCTGCCTCATCGCCCCCCACGCGAACGCCAACCCGACCTGGCCGGCAGACCTTACATGGGTGAAGCAGACGCTCTCCCGGATGGGTATCCCGGTTATTGCAACGCTCACCCACAAGACTCCCCTTTCCGAGATCGAGAATATCGCATCTGCCGAGACCTCCCTCCTGCTCAGCCACGACGCCGGGCAGAAGGCAGCGGATTACCTCTTCGCAGCGTATGGCATCGAACAGATCTGTAAGGGGATACCGCTGCCAATCGGGATGACCAACACGCAGCGCTGGCTGGCTGCACTCGGGGAGCGGTTTGGTGCACAGAAGACCGCGGAGGGCATGGTTGCGGAAGGGGAGAAGATGGTGATGGCTACATGCCGGCGTAAAATGCCGATGGCCCGGTTCCTGTACCGGACACCCGCCGCGATCGTTGCCGATGCCACCGTAGGAATCCCGCTGGTCCGGTTTGTCACCGAGGAGATGGAGATGACCCCGGAACTCGTTGCCCTGTACACGTCCCAGCGCACGGTGCGGGAACTGCTGGATAAGGAACTGAAGGATCTCGGCCTTAACCCGAAAGTGGTGTATGGCACGGACGTGTACAAGACACGGGCAGGCCTGCGAGAGGTCAGGCCGAAGGTCATATTCGGGAGCACGATCGAACGGCATGCCAGCGAGGGGCTCCCGGTGGCATACGTTGTAGAGGTGGTGAGAATAATGCGCCAGTTCCGGATGATCAACCGGGAATACTTCGGGTATACCGGTATCCTGAACCTCTTCGAGTGCGTCCAGAACGAGTGGACGATGGCGTGGCGTTCAAAAGAGAAACGGTACGAGGCGAAGTGGTGAACAAAACATGAGACAAATTGCGATATATGGTAAGGGGGGGATCGGGAAGAGCACGATCGCCTCAAACCTGTCTGCGGCACTGAACGAAAGGGGGTATACGGTCATGCAGGTCGGCTGCGATCCCAAGAGGGACTCGACGAGGATCCTTGCCGGCGGGCGTTTTATTCCCGCCGTGCTGGAAGAGCACCGGGAACAGCTGAGGGTGGGCAAGGACGAATATGCAATCAAGCTTGACCATATTGTCTTCAAATCGCCCGGCGGGATCTATCTTGTCGAGGCAGGGGGGCCTGAACCGGGGGTAGGCTGCGCCGGCAGGGGCGTGCTGACGGCACTGCAGATCTTAAAAGACCTCAACGCGTTCGAGACCTACAAGATCGATGTGGCGATCTACGATGTGCTCGGTGACGTCGTCTGCGGGGGGTTTTCGATGCCCATCCGCGAAGGGTTTGCAAAAGAGATCTACCTTGTCTGTTCCGGCGGGTTCATGAGCATCTATGCGGCAAACAATATCGCCCGGGCCGTGCAGCGCCTGGCAAAGCGGGGTGACACCGGGCTTGCCGGGATCATCTGCAACAGCAACGGCGACGACGCGTTCGAGCGTGCCGTTATTCCGGAATTTGCACAAAAGCTGGGGACTTCCTTTGTCCAGTTCGTCCCCAGGAGTCCTGTGATCCAGGCTTGCGAGCTGGAAGGAAGGGCCGTAGTGGAGCACTCTCCCGGTTCGAAGGAAGCGGAGGTCTTCAGGAATCTTGCAAAAGCGATCATGGAAAACACTACCCGGGTGATACCGACACCGGTTAACGACCTCGCTGAGCTTGAGAAGATGTACCGGCAGCACCTGGTAAAGAGATGATGCGTCCAGATGCGGCAGGGCACGGGCTTTGTTTTTCCCACTCATACGTGTCGCTGATTTGCTCCACCATTTTTCATGATTTCCGGGATCCATTTCCTGGAGAGATTTCTCACAGGAGACCCCGGAGAATGCTGTTTTTTGTCTCTATCGTACCTCAGGGAAAAAATCCGGTGTAACTTCCCTGGTTGCCGGGGAAAGAGTTACCCCTATACCAACTTTAATGTAATCGGGAAGACAGGTAACCTTCGATGAACACCCGTACAAAACTGATGACCGCGGTGGTAATCGCGGTCGTTGCCATCCTCATTGTCATAGTCTTCGTCAACCCGGCACTCCTGCAGGGCCAGGTTTCTCACGAGACAAAACAACTTGCAGCTATCGAAGTCAGGTCCTACCAGGGCAAAGACCTCTCTTCCATCAACGACTTCCACGAAAACTCCATCGCCGGTCCCCAACACATCAACGAGTCCGACTACCGTCTTACCGTCACCGGCCTCACCACGACGAAGAAGGTCTCCACGTACCGCGACGTCCTCGACAACCACCAGCACTACTCCAAGGTCGTCACGCTCCACTGTGTCGAAGGCTGGGATGTCACGATTCTCTGGGAAGGCGTGCTCGTCCGCGACCTCATACAGGAAGCAGGTATTGACCCGCGGGCGAACACCGTGATCTTCCATGCCCATGACGGCTACACGACGTCGTTTCCGCTCAGCTATGTCATGGACAACGATATCATCATGGCGTACGCGATGAACAACGTCACCCTCCCTGCCGAACGGGGGTATCCTTTCGAGCTTGTTGCCGAGGATAAATGGGGATACAAGTGGATCAAGTGGATTGAAGAGATAGAGCTCTCCGACAATCCGAACTACAAGGGCTACTGGGAGCAACGCGGGTACTCGAACTCCGGCAACCTGAACGGGAGCTATTTCAGTTTCTGATTTTTTTTAATTCTCCTGGCTGTTATTCGTAAACCTGCGGGACAATCTTTTTCTTGTTATGGCAATATGGTGGTAGGTGAGGTGATGCAGCATGTGTTCCATTGGTGGTCCTGCAGGACTTGACGTGGACGAACTGAAATGGTACAAGTACCGGTGCAAGGGGTGCGGCCACGTGTACAAGAGCACGGGAAAGAAATCCGTATGTCCCACGTGCAGGTCTGAGGATGTAGAGAAGGTGTAAGGATCATTTCCTTAGTGAAGGACGGCGGTATCCAGCATAGTGAGAAAGAATGATGTGCCTGTTTCTCTGGAAGGAATCATGCAATGATGGTTGATGATAAGAAAAGAAAGGGCTCAGAAAATTACAATAAACCAGTATCGGACAAAAAAACAGCAAAGAACGTGGATGAGTACCTGGCTGCCGTTCCGGAAGAGATGAGGGCAGTGCTTGAAAACCTCCGGAAGACAATCAGGGCGGCTGCACCGATGGCAGAAGAAGTCATCAGCTACCGGATCCCGACCTTCAGGTATCACGGGCCGCTGGTCCATTTTGCTGCATTCAGGGATCATTTTAGTTTTATTGTGGCAGGTAAACCGCTCATGGAAACATTCAGTAGCGAACTCTGGCCTTATGATATCTCCGGCACAACCATCCATTTCTCGGCAAAAAATCCACTTCCCGCGTTGCTCGTCAAAAAAATTGTCAAAGCAAGAATTGAAGAGAATGAAGCGAGAGCAAAAATACGTTGACCCTCCCGAGCTCTTTGATCCAGATTTTATAGAATAACGTGGAGGAAAATAGTATGCAGAAAATCACTCCATTCCTGTGGTTCGACCACCAGGCCGAGGAAGCGATGAATTTCTATGTCTCGGTCTTTAAAAATTCAAAGATTGTAAACATTACCCGCTACGGGGAGGTAGGACCGGGACCGAAAGGGACGGTCATGACCGCAAAGTTCCTGATCGAAGGACAGGAATTTGTCGCCCTCAATGGCGGCCCGGTATTCACGTTCTCACCAGCCATATCGTTTGTCGTGAACTGCGGGACGCAGGAAGAAGTAGATGAGTTCTGGGAGAAGCTTTCCGAAGGCGGAGAGAAACAACAATGCGGCTGGCTGAAAGACAAATTCGGCGTCTCGTGGCAGGTTGTTCCTGCAGTTTTAATCGAAATGCTGAATGACGTGGATGCGGTAAAATCCCAGAGAGTTATGAAGGCAATTCTTCAGATGGATAAGATTGACATAAAACGCTTGAAGCAGGCATATAACCATAAATAGTAATTTTCATTCTGTCGCTTTTTTTTAAGTACCCGGCCCGTAGAGCATCCTGCGGGTCGTATCCCGTATCCACACATGCTGATGTTCCCAGGTTTCCCAGACCGACTCCGACCACATTCTGATCATTGCGTCTTTCTTTTCATCCGTATCAGCCAGCAGGACATCCATCACGGTCAGTTTCGCCGGTTGTGCGGGTGGTTCCAGACGGGGCCAGTCTTTCCGCACTTCTGCTATCTTCATATGTGCCTGCTGCACCTGTTTCCCGGTATATCCTTTTTCTGTTGCAAGGTAAAGCCCGATAAGGGCAAATACGGTGGTAATGGTGCGCGTCCTCCCCCCGGCATGCTGGGCCGCATACGCATCCACGACATGCTGGTGAATGAAGCTGGCATCATTTTTTGAAAGGGTGTAATATGTTATCTCGTAGTACAACTCCCTGCACTCGCCCGAAGCATTGAACCGGTCGTCGGGATTAAGGTACCTGTCGGGGAGCCTGAGTAAACACCCGGGACATTCGATCATTCTCTCCTGCTCCATACCCGGGTCCTCACTCTTCTAGCATATGACGGGCCGGCAGAAAAAATCTGGGCCGTATCGCTGAAACGGTAAAAAAATACCCGGTAATGGCTTCACATCGCGTTTCCCTCTCAATCATTTTATCTTCCTTTAAGAAGAGAGCATGAAACATGAAGTATTATCTTTTCAGCCATCAGACAGCCGGTGATTAGGGCATTCCGGGGACAGCCGGGCACGTCCCGGTAATGGGGGAACCTTAATAAAAAGCGCTCTCTTAACATTCCTGATACTGGTGGAATGGCATGACATGGTCAACATCCCGGTCTCTCATACCGCTGCTCGTTGTTGTCCTGGTCACATCCTCGGGGTGTATATCTCCCCAGGGAACGGTAAACGCCACATCTATCCCGATGGGAACTACAGGGATTCCCGCAATAAACGCATCCTCTCCGGTTCCCACAATTGTTGCCCCCCTGACGAAGGCATATGATCCAGCTTCCACGCCCGCGGGCAGATCCTCCCTGAACGTAGTGCGGGGAGAACCGTTCACTATCAACGGCACTGTGGACAACCTGTCGATAACTGACGTGCAGGTCTGGTTACTGGATGGTACTATCTCAACGACAATTATCCCTGTCATGCCGGATGGATCATTCCGGATAACCCTTGATTCCCTCACGACTGCTGCACTGTCCCGGTACTTTTCATCAGCGATCGTCGTGCAGTATCCTTCACCCCCGGATCATTTTTCAGTAATGCGGAACACGACCAGTGGTGAGGTGGTCGAGACGGAGAGCGGACGGGCAACTTCTGTCCTCGCCCACCTGAACGATGACGGTACCTATCCTACCACCCAGGCAGACTACCTTGAACAGGTAATAACGGCAGCCGGTGATTCCGATACCGTATATTTCCTCAACGGCGTTGATGCTTGGATCACAATTGATCCGGTCAGCCCAAGCCAGCCGGGAACTCTGGCTGTCCGGGGTAACACGAGTCTCCCTGCCGGGACAGAGCTTTCGATCAGGGTTGCCACGATCAACGCACACCCGACACCACAAAATTATGACTTTTCCCATGAGATTACAGATGGAACTGCAGTTGTCTCATCCGGAACGGGTGGTGCCAGTCAATATTCCGGTATAATCGATACCTCACGGCTCAATACGGGTAAATACACTATTCTTGTCGCATCAGGTGACGATAACCTGCAGGCAAACACGATTAGTACTGTTGACCTGATCGCACCACTACCCGCGCACCCGGAAAAAGGAAATTACATCAACTGGTCCCGCCTTGCATTACCTGATCTTGTTGTGAATGGGACCCTTCAGCCGGTTATGCTGGATGGAGGATGGCGGATTGTTCCGCCCGGAACCCAAAAATCCAATAATGAGGTGCCGTACGGCTCAATAATCGACTGCACACCTGATGGAATCTGCCGGATCTTCAACCAATCCGGGATCCAGTTCTTCGCAGTATATGACTCGAACGAGGCGCACTCCATGGAAGTGCCAAATGGCGCGATGGTGGACACGGAAAGAGTCGGGAATGTCACGTTCATCGAACTCAACGGTGAAGTGATTTTGACAAAAATTGATGAGTACCCGCGGGGTGGATAGCATCGACCCCCGTACATTCCGGCGCATCCTGCGGATCGAGGGGCTCATTCCCTTTACCTGGTGTGCCATTCTGCTCGGGTTCGTGGTGACGCTGTGGGAAGTCGGGTTTTCCGGCGCTGACTGGAGCCTGTTCGTTATCGCGGTTGTGGCAGCTTTGCTCGTCCATATCGATGCCCATATCTGGAATGACATCATGGATCGGGAAATCGACCGGCATGAGAAAAGCAGGGAGACGGGACGGGACCGCCCTCTGGTGTACGGCTGGGCGACCGTGGGAGACTACAGGAAGATGTCTGCGATTATCACGCTCCTCGTGGTGGTCCTTGCTGCGTTCCTTACGATACAGCGGATATATATTCCCCTGCTGTTTGTCATCGGCTTTTTGTTCGATTATGGGTATAATCATCCCCGCATCGCGCTGGCTTACCATCCGTTCACTGAATGGTACATTTTTCCCTGGCTGGTCGTCGGGGTCACGGTGACCGTCGTCTATGCTGCGACCGGCATATTCTCCCTGCTGGCCTTCATCCTGTCGCTGCTGCATGGCCTGACGGTGACCTGTTTTGTGGTATCAATGATGCGCCGGGATACCCATTCCGACCGGCTGGGGGGAAAATGCACATCTTCTGTATGGTTTCCGGGGGTGCCGCACTCGACGGTATTTGGAATTATTACCCTGCTCGTATCTTTCCTGATGCTTTACCCCCTGGCCCGGATCCTTGGAAGTATGGATCTCGCATATATGCTTGTCCTCACGACCGCTATTATCGCAGGGATCAATACTGTCCTCGGAGCAGGAATCGATCAGCTCTGCACCCGCGCCATGTACTCCGTCTTTCCTGATTTTGAGGTTAAAGCCCACAAACTCGTGCTGCGGCAGGTCGGGGCATCTATGGTACATGCTGTGGCGGTTACTGTCATTTTACTGGTGTTTGGGGGGATTTTATGAACGTCGCGATTGCAGGTTCCGGGATCGCCGGGGGGTACCTGGCGAGGCTTCTTGAGCAGAGGGGGATCTCACCGGATGTCTACGACGGCATGGACCATGACACGCACTGCAGATGTCGCTCATGCGGGTGGGGGGTCCCCGGAGGTATCGAAATGTATCTCGCCAATGTGGGCCTTGACTTTAACGAGTACCTCCTCGAATCCATGTCATCGATGAATTTTGACGGCCTCGTGGCAAAGACGCCCCTCTGCACCCTCAACAAGCCCCGGCTTATCAGGGATCTCGCGAGGGGTACCGGATTGAAGAAGCAGAACCTGGGGCCGGAGGAGTCGGAGGACTATGATATTGTGGTAGATGCCACCGGGATCACCCGGGCTTTCCTGCCACCCTGCAGATCTGATCTGGCACTGCCGACTCTGCAGCACAGGGTGGCTGTCGAATCCCACGGGAGCGAATGCCTTGAGGCGGGGGTCTACGGCAACCGTATACCCGGACTTGGTTACCTGTGGATCTTTCCCGTGGGAAACAATCACTATCATATAGGCATTGGCGGCATCGGTCTTGTCCGGCTGGACAGCCTTCTGGAGCGGTTTTACCAGGACTCGTCCAGGCGTTTTTCATTCACCACGCTCTGCAGCTGTCACGGGTCCGTCCGGGTCGCTTCCCCCTACTATTCGACGCCATTCTATTGTAAAAAGACCCGGAAAGACGGGACGCCCCAGGTTATCGTTGGCATTGGTGAATCAATAGGGACTGTAGCGCCATTCACGGGGGAAGGTATTGTCTATTCGCTGGAATGCGCAAAAATTTTCGCAGATTCCTGGCCGGATTATGAGCGTTATACCAACTCTGTGCTGGCCAGGTTTGCATGGATGAAAAAAGAGCGGGAAACGCTCGATTATCTCCTCTCACGGGAAGGAAAGAGCGGACCGAGGCTGCGGGACCGGTGGAGGTTCTTCTGCAATGCCCGTCGTTCTGGGATCGGTCTCCCCATGCTGGAGGCTTTCCGGCGGATGGGAACCCTTTCGCAATGGGTTGAGAGCCCGGACCAGACGTTATGACCGTTTCTTCATCTGACCGTGCTTTACGGAGTCCTAACCTGCCCCTTTCACCGGGGAAGCATGGCCGGGTTCCCCAGCCCCTGCAGCAGCAGCGCCTGGGTGACGATCATCCGTTCCAGTTCACCGGTATCAACACTCTCGTTTGACCCATGGATCCTCGATCGTTCGTTGTCCTCGCATCCCCAGAGGATAAACTCTGCTCCCGGAACGACACGTTTCAGTACGTTCAGGAGAGGGATAGTACCGCCGCCCCCGGCCTCCTGGACCGGGCGGCGGTACACCGCCCCCATAACCTTCCTGGCAGCTTCATAGCCTTGTCCGCCGGTGGGGCAGATGAAACCGGATGAAGTATGAACTTCGCTGATCTCCACATGCACGTGCCAGGGGGCAGCAGCCCGGAGGTAGTCTGCCAGGAGCCGGATCTCCTGCTGCGGGTCTGCTCCCGGCGCTATGCGCATGCTGATCCTGGCCCGTGCCTGCGGGATGAGAATATTTGAAGCGTCCCGGACGGCAGGTGCATCGATCCCGATGACCGTGAGGGAGGGCTTGGACCAGAGCCGGGAACCGATAGTGCCCGTGCCTATCGTATCCACACCATCGAGCAGGCCGGACAGCCGCCGGTACAGGTCTTCAGGATACTCCGATCCGGACCAGAGAAATGAAGAGAGACCGGCGATGGCAACATCGCCCAGCTCGTCATGAAGGGTGGCAAGCATCTTGATGAGTGCGACCAGGGCATCGGGTGCCGGGCCGCCGAATTCTCCTGAATGGACTGCATGGGCAAGAGACCTGGCGGTGACAACACAGGAAACCTCGCCCCTCAGCGTAGTGCTCAGAACCGGCCTGCCTGCCACCAGCTTTCCCATATCAGTGATGACGAACAGGTCGCAGCGGAACAGTCCCGGGTGGGCTTCGGCAAACGCTTCAAGATGGCTTGCCGTCTCCTCTTCACCCTCGATAATCACCTTGATGCCGACAGGGTACCTCCCGGAGAGCGCCCTGATGGTTGCGGCAATGGTGACAATTCCCGACTTGTTGTCAGCAGCTCCCCTCCCGAATAAGCGCCCGTCTCTGATGACCGGTGTCCACGGGTCGGTTTCCCAGCCGTCTTCCCTTCGTGCAGGCTGGACATCATAATGGGCATACAGGAGGACCGTTGGTGCCCCGGGCGGGGGCGGGATATCGCCAGCCACGGCAGGGTAACCTCCGGGAATTTCGAGCAGACGGGCATTTGACAGTCCGTACCGTCTCAAAAGGTCTGCGGTTGCTGCCGCCATCCGATGGACTGGTTCCGGGGGATATCCCGGAAACGCAACGGATGGCACCATGATGAGTTTTTTGAGATCCCCGATAACCTCGGCTATGAATGTCCGGACATTCCTGGACATTGCATCGACGTTTGCAGGATCAGGGTTATTGCATTCCATGTCTGATCCGGATATATGGTCTTTTTGACAGATGAACTCTCTTGGCATATCCCGCACGCTGGGGACCGGACCTGACGATATACCCTGACATTCTCCGAAGATCGGATTTCGGACTTCGTGTTCTCGCTCCGCTGTCCCCGGGCTGTTTTTCTAACGTGAAACACAACAACCGCAGCAAGAACTGCCGCCCGGATGTTCAGGATGTGGTCCTTACAGGTTATCCGGTTGATCTTCACTGTATTAGTCGTAAAAAAATCGTCGTTGACTAAAAAAATTTCGTTGCTCCCAGATTGACCCATAAATATTATCACGCGTATCTGTTGTATCAGTAAAGGTGAAGGTCTGATGAAAACTTCCTTGGTCATTTTAGCGATGTGCATAACCGTACTCGCCATGCTTATCGCGGGCTGCACGTCTTCCCAGCCGGTGGGTGCAGTCCCTCCGATATCACCTTCGGTCGCGACGACAACCGCGACCTCGTTCACCTGCGGGTTCACCAGTTGCCATGGTCTTGACCTCGCGTGCGGGCCAAATCCCCCGCAGGTCTGTCCGATGTATTACCAGCTTGGCGATAAGTGCCGCCAGTATGCATACTGCAGTAATACCAGCGGCTCCTGCAGTCTGGTCACAACTCAACAGTTCGCCAGCTGTAAAAGCTGTATCGAGAGATGCGGGGGCGCTGATCCGGCTGAGATACTTTCGTGTGAAGAGAAGTGCTGAAAGGCCGGATCGACCGACGCATACCCGCTTCCCACATTATTATGCGATTCCCATGCACGTGATCAGGAGGTCCTCATCATCTCCTGGGTCCTGTACGAACCTACCGGAAGTCGAAGGATTGCAGCTCCCCATGACTTCTTGTTCCGGATGAACTGCAGGTCGTTGATAAGCGGCCTGATCTTCACCCCGCCGCTCTTAAGGTACTTCACGTTTCTCCGGGAGGGTTTGAAACCCGGTGACATTTCTCCCTGCGCGATCTCATCGTCTGCCACTTCGCCAAGCGCAGTGAACGCAGGGAGCGGTTCGTCTCTCCCGGATGCAAGCTTCGGGGAACAATAAAGGATCCGGTCGCCGGCGTGCATCCTGGCAAGACCAGTCCGCTTTCCGTGTCCTGCCTGCGCAAACCCCCTGCTCCACCAAGCTTCACGTGTTCTAAGGATGCGGCAAGAATCCAGAACCTCAGGGTCGTCGTGATGACCCGGTATTTTTCTGCCGGAGCAAATATCTTGGGATTATGGCTAAAAGAGTGGATATCTCCCCGGCGTAAAAATGCCGGAACACCCCCGGGGAAACAAAGTTCATTAACGGAGAACCAAGCCGGGGGGAGAGCAGGTTTCCTGCGGGTGAGCTCTGGCATACTCGGACACTTGCGTGAGAGCAGGGTCAACGACCGGGAACACTATAACCTGAACCCCGGAATGGTATCGAACAGTTTCTGATAAATCTCGGTAAAAAGTGCAATATAGTCACCCGCACGTTCGGTAGCAACATAGGTGGATTTTTCCCCGTCTTTCATGACAGAAAGATATCCCTTCGAATGGAGAAACTCAAGATATTCCTGCCCGGTCTTCGAGTTGAGGTCGCAACGGTTGATAACTGCAGTAAACGACCGTGGAGATTTGCAGTACACGAGGATCTCCCAGTAAATTTCGTAGGGGGAGCGACGGCCGTTCATTCCTTGTCAATCCCCATGGATTTTTTAAGCGTTTCCTCAGAACGGACAGTTTCCTGCAACCGCAGGTCCCATGCAGCAGAATACTTCTGGAAATACAGGCTGAACCTCAGGCTTACACAACCGATGGTCAGGTTGATCCCTGCAGCGATGACCGAGAGGAGTCGGGTCGTTATATCTCCTGCACCGATTCCCTGGACAACATTCAGGATGCCGAGTGCGAGAAAAACGGAGCCGCCCAGGGTACAGATGATCATCATCCATGCTATCCTTTTTTTGTTCTCACGGTAATGGGCCATAAGGCGTACGATCCAGCCGGTCAGGATTTCGCCGGGTACCGGCTCAGAACGTTTACGGTATTCCCTGCGGATTCCCGTGATCCCCTTCAGGATTCTGGCGCTGGAAAGAATCCACATAAGGCCAAGTCCAAAACACATTAGGGAAAACGCCCCGGTGAGTGCCCGTAAAACAACTGAAGGCTGCAGCCCGTTTAGTCCGAGTACCGAAGAAACTACGAACTGCATCCCGAATGCCATCGCCATTGCCCCGAATACCAGGTTCAGGAGTACCAGCATAAAGAAGCTATTCAGTTCGTTTTTGAATTGCATAATCGTGTTATCTTTCATGCGGTTTTCCACCGCTCCATACGTATATTGACATTACCAGATTAATGACCATGAACCTGAGATACGTACCTTAACTTTCAGTTCCGGGCATAGATATACCGGAGGAGGTGTGTGTGCCTCCCCTCTTTGCCATGTTCTTCCGGGTCCTCCATCATGCCTTTTTTGAGTATTTCCAGTCCCCGGAACTCCGAGACCAGATCCCCGGTGGAATAATAGTGGACCTCACGCCCGGGCTTGCTCTCGAAGGTCTTCTCCTCGACCATCCTGCCAGTACCGCAACTGGGCTCCCGGTCGGAGAATACCACGAAGAACATCACCCCGCCATCCTTCAGTTGTTCCCTGCATCGCTGCAGGAATGCCGCCCGTTCATTTTTGCGGAAGAGGTGAAGGACGTTGAAACAGTAGATGCCGTCATACACCGAATCGTCAAACGGCATATCGAGTACCGAGCCACGGTAGTACCGTACTTTTTGAGAGCCCTGCCGGGCAAGTGCCAGGGCTGTATCTGAGATCTCTATACCGGTGACCGCAAACCCTGCCCGGGCAAACGCTTCGGCATTACGGCCGTACCCGGAGCCCGGTACAAGGACTTCACGCACTCCTGCTTTTTTAAAGAGCCTGATCGCGTATACTGCGGTACGGCTCGGGGTATCCCCCCATATCCTGCCCTCCTCGCGGAAACGGTTCTCCCAAAAGGTGTTCATACGATTTACCCTGGCTCAGTCCGCCGGTATAAGGATGTCAGGTTCTTACCAATTGCGATGAGGGTATGAACCTTAGAGCGATACAATAATTCTCCGTAAGAGGATACCATCAGAAACCAAGGGGTCTTCTCTTCATCTTTCCTGTTTTTGCCGGGCACGGGAATGAGGAAGTTTCCTCAACACCGAGATAGTGTGCCCCCCATGTACAAAGAGCCTGAAGGATCGGGATAAGGGTCTTCCCGAAACCGGTGATCGAATATCCTAGTCGGGGCGGTACTTCAGGATAGACGGTCCGCTTAATAACTCCGTCTTCTTCAAGCTCACGGAGCTGCTTCGTCAGCATCTTTGCGTTTACCCAGGGGAGCCCTCTCTGCAGCTCACCGAACCGCATGACGTTATCGCCGAGGGCCCAGAGAATGAGCGGTTTCCATTTGCCGCCGATCATGTCCAGTGCCGCCTCGACTGTGCAGTGGTAGGTTTTTCCGTTCTTGGTGTAGGTTATGGTTACTCCGATGGAAGTATGTTACTATTTTATCTGTATTTCCTATATATTCGGTTAAGGCATATTTTATCGTAATGGTTCAGAATGCCCTTGCAGAAAAATAGTACACATTCTGCCTGATTACGGCTTTCTGTCAGGGACCACCGTCTCTGAAAATATCGTTGCCTGCAGACAGCAGGATAAGGAGAATTACTTCAGGAGAAAAAAAACATGACCACGATACTTGTTGACCAGGATCTTTGCACCCGGTGCGGGATCTGCTCTGTTGTCTGCCCGATGACGATTGTTGAACCTGCCGGTGAAAACACCTTTCCCACGGTTATGGATGCCAAAGCCGGGATGTGTATCCAGTGCGGGCACTGCGAGGTCTCCTGCCCGTCGCAGGCACTCCTCTTAAACGTCCGCCCTGACGAGAAAGTGCCTCTGCCGGGCGGTGCCGGCATTATATCTCCCGACGATATGGCATTCTATCTCAGGAAACGCCGGTCCGTGCGGCACTTTACGAACGATCCTGTACCGAAAAAGAAGATAGAGCAGGTTCTCGACATCGCCCGGTACGCCGCATCGGGAGGAAACGGGCAGCCGGTGCAGTGGATCGTTGTGCATGACCCAAAGACAGTGAAAAAGATTGCCGGGCTGACCATCGGGTGGATGAAGACCCTGGCAAATTCCCCTCACCCGATGAGCGGTTATGTGCCGGTGCTGATCGGAGCGTGGGAAAGCGGACACGATGTCATCTGCCGGAACGCCCCGCACCTGCTCTTTGCCCACCTACCGGATGGCAATCCTATCGCATCTGTCGATGCCATCATTGCCCTCACGCATTTCGATATCGCGGCACCGGCATTTGGGATCGGGACGTGCTGGGCGGGTTTTGTCGCCATGGCAGCTGCGTCTTACAAACCGATTCAACAGGAAATCGGTCTTCCCGCGGGAAGGAAATGTGCTTATGCGATGATGTTTGGCACCCCGCGATACACAGTCTACGGGATCCCGCGACGGAAGCCCCTTGAGGTAACGTGGCGGTAACGGCAGGTAATTTCCATGACAAAAGTAATCGCAATCAACGGAAGCCCGAGAAAAAAATGGAATACCGCGACCCTGCTCCAGAACGCCCTTGACGGCGCTGCCTCGCAGGGTGCGGAGACGGAACTGGTCCATCTTTATGATCTCGTCTATACCGCTGCACGAGCTGCTTTGCCTGTAAGCTGAAAGACGGGAAGAGCTACGGGAAATGCGCCGTGCAGGATGGACTGACTCCTGTTCTTGAAAAGATACCCGGTGCCGATGCGCTCATCCTCGGCTCGCCTATCTATTTCGGAACCGTGACCGGGGAGATGCGGAGTTTTATGGAGCGGCTCCTCTTCCCGTACCTTGCCTACACAAATCCCATGTCGTCCCTCTTTGTGAAGAAGATAGGGACTGCGTTCATCTACACGGTGAACGTATCGGAACAACAGATGAAGGATTATCACTACACTGTCCATACTGCTCTGAATGAAAGCGTCCTTAACCGTACGTTCGGGCACGCCGAATCCCTCTTCTCTTTCGAGACGCTCCAGTTCGAGGACTACAATAAGGTCGTATTCAACTATTTCGACCCGGAGGAGAGGAAGGAGCGGCGCAGGACCGTTTTCCCGCAGGACTGCAGGCGGGCGTTTGAACTGGGAGCACGGCTGGGAAAATCCCGGTGAGCCGGGTGCCGTTGGTGTCATAAACACCCTTGTTCCAGGATAGGAGATCCCGGACACCGGGTGGCAGAGGCATTGCATCCTGAGTGGTAAGGAGCCGCACATTATGGGGAACACCGTGTTCCCCGGAATGTACGGCTCAGGCCTCTTTTGCGATCTTAAAGAACATGCCGACGGGAATAGTTTCGAATGTCTCGGTCCGGACAGTCCCGGTTAGCGATCGGCGTTTTCCGTTCTCCTGAAACGCCGGGCCTTGAAATAAAGGTGAAAAACGGAAAAGCCCGGTTCTTCTGTCGGCTTTCATCATTTCGGTACTATGTCCAGAAATCCCCCGAGCTGCTGTAACTTATCCGTGACGTTCATGGAGGTTCCCGCAAGGGATGTCACAGGAATAAGAGCTTTAAAATCGGTTGCCTGGAATTGCCTGCTCTCCTCAAATCGTTTTTCGAACGAAGTCACCTTTACATCAATGAATGCTGAGCCATTGACTTTGAGTGTAATGGATCCTTTCCGGACAAGCGATCCCACTGCCTGAAATGCCGGGATATTTCCGATGGTTACGGGTATTGTTATCGTTGTGTTCCCGTTCTCCTTCACATCAATATCAGATCTTTCCCCGTGACCAAGGTAGTTTTCGGTATCATCAAGGTAATACACATCAAACGCAACCCTGTTGAGTTTTGCCCCGATGGGATTGGGATTGTTGATGACAACGGTCGTATTTACTGTCATTGTCATTAACGAGACATCCGATAATGCTATATCCTGTACCGAGACCACAGGTTCTTTAATTGGCGGCTCCATGCACCCGCCGATGAGGATGAACATGACAAAGAGCACGAAAACGCCGGAGAGGAGTTGATTCTTCATAATGAGAATTCATCCGATAAATCTAAATGTATCGGTGCGGATCCGGTTTCATATCAATGAATATGCGGCAAAATCACCAGGAAAAATAAATTATTACTTCATTACTGAGCACAGAAGTAACCGACTATGAGCTCGTATTTCGTAAATATCTCACATGCCGGACAATAGCAACTGATCGTTTTTACTTTTGACGGAACTGATGATTTTCCCCGTGCACAGAATAGTGCGTTGGGTGGAGACCCTGAAAGCTTGTTACCCTTGCAAGTCGGACAAGATCCACAATACTTCTTGCAAATCTCAAGGTTCTCACGAGTATCATCCACTGTTTTAGCATCATCCATTGTTTTCATGTTATTATCCACCACGGAGTAATAGAGCGAGGATATAATAATATTATTGCACCGTACACGATTTGCCAGACAATAGCCGGAACAAGATCGATAACGTGATTCTAGTTCTTCAGATGAGGAGCACTCTTGTGCAATGCACTGGTGCCTCGCCAGACTTTATCATTCATCAGTATAGTTATCGTGTACGGAAGATCCAAAATCCAAAATACCTACACATTGTATCGGGTCTTCCGCTTTGCCAGGGTGGCGGAAAGTCACGCGGTTGACTGCAGATCAACATATCCCGGTTCGAATCCGGGCCCTGGCTCTCTCCTCCTGTTGTTAGAACAACGATCATATTCGCGTTCTGTTAACCGCAGAGTTTCATGAAGTAACCCGGAGAATCAGGCAAATATAAATTATTTTAATAGATAGATTCGAACGATGACAAATAGACTGTTTGATACTTGTACCCATTACCCTTCAGACCCGATGACAGATGGCTTGACAAACGACGATCCATCCCGGAAACAGGGGCGTTTGAAGTGTGACTATTATGAATCGGTCTTATATCTCCGTAAGAGGAATTTACTGATAAAATTTGACGGACTTTATTGGTACTGGTCATTGAAAAAGAGGAGTTGGATTTTAGACAAAAATCACGCAAAAGAGAATTGGAACATCAGGGATCTTATTTACACATCGGAAAAAGAAGTAAAAAAATTTATTAAGAATAATTTCTTTATCTCTTGATCAACCCCCGTTTTTTTAAATAACCACAATTGGTTGTGATTAAAATTAAAAATTAAACGGTTAAACGGTTAGTTGATAATTTTAGTTAAGACTTGCAGAGATTGGAAAGTACCTGTTTTTATCCGACACCTTAGGAAATCAAGGTTAAACAGGGGATTTTGAACAACCGTAGAAAATTCTTTATAATCTTATATCAAGGTTAAACCATTCCTGTAAAAGCAGGATGTGGAGAATTCAGTCATGGAGATAAAAAGTATTTTCCTTATTTTAGCAGTCCTGATCGCGGCGGGTGTACTGTTTGCGGGATGTGCTACCCAGAGCCCCGCCACAGTAACGCCAACCCCGGTTTCCACGGTGACAACCGTAACAACAGCTGCGCCGATGACAACCGTAACAACAGCTGCGCCGGTGACATCCGTAACAACAGCTGCGCCGATGACATCCGTAACAACAGCTGTACCCACCACCCAGGTGGGCATGATGAACATCGTTGAAACTCTCGCAGCTGATGGCCGGTTCACCACCCTGGTCACAGCATTGAAAGCGTCACACCTGGATGGCAACCTGAGTGGTCCCGGTCCCTTCACGGTCTTTGCCCCCACGGACGATGCTTTCAAGAAGCTCCCGGTGGGAACGGTCGATTCCCTTCTCAAGGACCCCCAAGGGTATTACCTGAAGGAGATGCTGCTCTATCATGTAGTGAACAGGGAATTGATGGCCGCGGATATCATGAGACTCGGAACAATAAATACACTCCAAGGACAGTCCCTCCTGATCAGCAGTGGCAATGGTGTAATTTTTGTTAATGGTGGTACAAAAATTATTACCCCCGATATCGTCTGCAACAATGGGGTGATTCAGGTCATCGACACCGTCCTGACCCCCTAAGCACAGGCAACAATAATCAGGATCCGAAAGACATTTCACATCATCAGGATCCAAAATTGATCCTCCCCTTTTTCACGATTTATATTTCATTGTAAAAAACCAATTCCAGTCCCGTATTTTATTGAGCGGACGTCATTTTTTTTAAAAAAGGGATTTCCTATTCTGTTAAAATACAAAAAGCTCATATTCGTGTTCTGTAGTGAGGAAAAAGGTGGGGAAAGTTAGGATAATCCTCCCATACTTCTCTGAAATTATAGAATATGGAACACATAACGGAGAAGGCCAACAATGATAAAAATGATCCCTATCAGGACTCCTATCCCGCCAAATAAGTAGTAGAAATCAATTATCCCACCACTTTCGTACGATGGTATTTTCAATTCTTTTCCTGATGGTATAGTCTCTTCTTCTACTGATGCTTTAGATTCTCCTTTACCTGATGGCTTAGATTTTTTTACCATGATTTCTTTCTCCGTGATATGCTCTATGGATCCCATTCTACAAAGCATTTACCCCACATACGCCCGGCAGCTGATATTACTGTGACCAGTAAGATGATTAAAAGAAAAGACTTCATATTCTCTCCTTTCTTTTAAACGAGAATACATTTTTCTTATTTTACATAAAACGCCTTCTCGATCGCACACACCTTCGTTTTTGGCAGGTTCGTGATGTTTTTATGGGTATGAATGGTGTGAAAATGATTACCCTGCATCTCTTTTGTCGATGTGGATACAGAACCCATCGTCCCACAAGGGGCATTTTGACATATCGCATTGATCCAAAGCAGGTTTAAGATCCGCTCCAGTATTTATCCAGGAGATACTGGAAATTTTCTTTGAACACCAGTATGTTTTCACGATCTCTGAATTTTACTTTATCCTTTAATGGTTCGTGGCAAGGGGAGGCTGAAACTGTTTTATGCAATGCACCGGTGCCTTGCCAGATTTTATTATTTCATCAGACAGGTTAATCGATTAAGGAAGATCCGAAATCCAGACAGAGACACATTTTATCGGGTCTTCCCCTTTAAAACGAGCATCGTGTGATAACTCATGGAAACAAAAACGCGGTATTTCGTGTTACCGGGACGATATAATTCTGGAAACCCGTTGCTGATAAAATTTGATGGTGACAGACAATATTGGTATTGTGATAACCAAAATTGGATTCTTGGCACATCCCTCTTGGAAGAGCATTGGCTTGATGGGCATCTCACACCTATTGTAGTGGAAGAAAGAAAAAGAATGATTGAAGAAGAATCAGAAATTGTTTTTAAAAATTCCAAAATTCAAATTAGAACTTAACATTGACCGTATACTGTTATGGAAAATATAAAAGTCCCTGCTGTTGGCAAATCGTGATTGGAAATGCAGGGGTCAAAAATAATGAGATATTATTATGATAAATAATGAATTATTTTGTGCATGAAATTTTATACCATTTGCATTCTGGGTATTCTATTTGATTGTATCTGGTCAGGAGGTTGCATTCAAGATAAGACTAATAACCAGAATGGTGCCATAACTGCACTTCCCACAAATCAAATCACTACAAGTCCCACGATCGATGAAAAAATGTGGGAAACCGTCGTCGACAGTAAATACGTTCTCATTGCAACGGGTGGCGGTTTAAATGAGGTTTCTATCCCAGTCAGTCCAAATACAGCCTATCGTCTTAACGTAGATGGTGAGAAACCATTAGAGATTCAATTTTACTCCAATAAAGTATATCACTATAATGATCAAGGAGAGATAGCTGGTTATTCTTATGAGGACAGCAAAATATTTGCTCGTGGTGTCGTGTCATTTAATGAGATTGTTAAGACAAATTCTGCTCAAACAAATATATTGATTCGCTGGGAATATCTCTCAACTGAATCCAATATTATTGGGACCTCTCAAAATGTTAAAGTAAAATTAGAACGCTATAAGGGTGAACCCACAATTTTTGCTGATACAACTGCGGCACCAGTAATTGGTCTAAGTTAGGCTGATTATCTTTTTTGAACTGGCCGCAATCTACGCATAACCAACCGCGTTGTACGAAAGGAGAATGCACCCTTTTATAGAGTCTCTGCATTTTAGCACCGCATTTTTGATGATCACATGGTTGTGCAGGTTTTGTAGAGGGACGCTGCCTGCTTCTGAAACAGCATCACTAACCACCTCTCACCAAATACCCTTCTGGATGTTAGTATTCTATTAAGCGGGAGCAGGGGGAGTACCGTCCCGATGGTCCGACAATCTGGTACAGGAGGAAGAAATAAAAACTGATGAGAATCAGCCCGGCTCCATCAACCCACAGACCGGGTCGTACTGCCTGGGAACTGGTTAACAGAATCAATCCTTGTTCGTTTCGTAATCTGTTGATTCGCTGCTGGAAAAATCTTCCATCAAGAAGTATCCGCAGTCAGTACACATCCAGCCAAAACATAGTTGTTTCCTCGTTTATACCTCCCGTACCTGCAGGCCAGGTATCAGCAGGTCACATGAAGGATTGCCGTGAACTTCCGGGTCTCCGTGGCAAGGTCCTGGAGGATTTCCGGGGTAGGTTTGATCCGGGCCTTGTACCGCTCAAGTACAGCCTGTGCTTCCGGGGTCAGGGGCAGATCCCCGTACTGGCCGGTACCAATATAGACCACCTCCGGCTTTTCTCTTGTGAGGAATGTGAGTTCCTCCCCGGAAAGCGGCGTATGACCATATGAGCCTTTGAAGGGTTTTGAGAGTTTCTTCTGCCGTTTCGTTATCGTATGATCCACATGGATCACAACATCGTGCTCGTACCTCTCCCCTCCTGTCTCAACCCATCCGAACCCTGTCTTCGTTGCGACACCTCAGGGAGTGATCCTCCTGCCGGCTAAATAGGTTTCTGCACATCGCCCTGACACCGGCCAACCCGCAAACCAACCCTCTGCACAATTCCCGGCAGGGCCCGGCATCCCGGTAATATCGAAGGTTGCATACCAGTCGCTGTGACGGTAGTTGCACCCCATTGGTGCCCTCTCTTTCCGACCTCGGTTTTATTCTCCGTCAGTATCCGTCATTGTCAAATCTCGATCAGAATGGTCAAAACAGAGATTTTATTCGATGCACGATCCCGGCGCAAAATCCCGGATGAATAAGCATGGTGACCACGAGGGGCGTGTTGCGTAGTATGAAAACAGGGTAATCCCGGGTACGATCATTACCCTCCATCAGGTACAGTTCCCACGAAATCCCGGATCTTCCCGGAGGCGTCAGGCCGGAGCGGCACACCATGCCCGGGGAGCAGGAGATCGAAATCAAGGGCCGCGATCTTCCGGAGGGACTCGCGCTCCCGGGACATGTCCATCGTGAACTGCGGCGGGCCACCGGTTACGGTTGAACCGTCATACCGGAGGATATCCCCGGAGAAAAAGGCCTTTGGATGCGGGCTATGTGGACGGAACACTCCCCCTACCAGTCCACTCCGGGTTCAGGGCCGTAACATCCCGTCAGTGACCGCCGGAGATAAACCCCGATCGGAGATCCAGAACGGGCCTTCTCTCCATTTTTCCGGGTTCCCTTCGCGGGAAGGGAATTCCGGATGGAGAGATTGTAAAGGGGGGGGGAGCAGGTCTCCTGTGGCGGCGGACCGGCTAACCTGAACCGTAAACAATCGGTAATGATCAGATTCAGGCCTTGCTTTTTGAAACCTCTTTTATGAAGTGGATGTGTGGCTTTCCCAGCACACCGGCCTGCTCCATGGTCCTTTTTAAGTCCTCGGACATGCTGAATTTTTTTGCGTTCTCAAGCATATCCCAGTCGAAGAGAATGAATACGTCCGTCGGGTCGTCGGTGTTCTGGAAAACCTGTGCACTTTTTGACCCGCTGGCTTTCCGGGTGCTTTCCTGTCGGTCAAAGAATGGTTTCCATTGCGCAAAGTCGCGCACCTTGTGATGGACCAGCATGTATGGCATGACTTCTCGGTATACGGCACGGTAAATAAAAGTAACTGGATTTTTCATTTTGTAGAATGAAAAGAATTGAGAATTTTATTAATAAATAAACAAATATCTTGTTATTTCTGAACTTTCTTTGAGAAATTTCCTGCTTCTTCGCATCAACGTAAAAATATGTTCGTGCATCACCTTTTCATCATGGGGATGTGCGGGCAGGAGTTATTGATTCCGGCATGGGGGAGGACATGTTTTATCTCTCTTTTTCAAGCGATGCGATATGATTCAAAAACCGGTTTTTTTCTCTCACTCGAACCGGCTCCCGTATGCCAGTTCCCAGTGCCGGGTAGTCGGTATACCCCTTCTCCTCTCCCGTGTAAAAGGTCGATGTGTCCTCACGATTCAGGGAGGCATGCCTGCCGAAACGATCGGGAAGATCCGGGTTGGCAAGGAACAGTACCCCGAACGATATAAGGTCTGCAAGCCCGCTTTCAATCACCCCATTCCCGTTGCTGGCGTCGTACCCCCCGTTCAGCATAAGCGTCCCGTTGAATTTTCCCCGGATAAGAGGAGCTATGAGTGCATCGGGAGCAGTCACTCCAAGCCTGCCGCCAACAGGTTCGACAAGATGGATATAGCCAACGCCAATCCTGTCCAACTCCTTTGCAAAACAAGAGAAGGTACCGGCAGGATCTGTGTCGGACATGCCGTGGACAGAGAAATGGGGAGAAATACGGTATCCCACCCTTCGCGCTCCCCATTCCCCTGTAACAGCCCGGGCAACTTCGAGCGGGAACCGCATGCGGTTTTTCAGGCTGCCCCCGTAGGTGTCGGTACGCCTGTTTGATCCGTCCCGCAGGAACTGGTCAAGCAGATAACCGTTCGCCCCATGAATCTCCACGCCATCAAAACCAGCCTCTCTGGCGTTCTTCGCTGCCTGCCCGAACTGGTGTACGATACCCGGGATCTCACCGGACGAGAGGGCACGGGGAACAGGAATTTTATCTTTTCCCGTTGGGGTATGAATTTCTTCCTGTACGGGGATTGCTGACGGTGCGACCGGTATCTCGCCACTGAGATAATCGGGGTGCGACATCCGCCCGACATGCCAGAGCTGGAGAAATATGGTCCCGCCGGCCTGGTGTACTGCGGCAGTAACCTTTTTCCAGCCAGCGACCTGTTCCGGGGAATAAATTCCCGGCGTGCGGTTGAAACCGACACCTTGTGTGCTCACTTGGGACCCTTCAGTGATGATCAGACCTGCAGATGCCCTCTGGGTATAATACGTAACAGTCAGCGGGCCCGGGACATTGCCCTCAATCGCACGGCAGCGGGTCATCGGTGCCATCACCATCCTGTTCCGGAATGTAAGGTCTCCCATCTTGTATGACGATAACAGACTCATCATATCCAACACCTCATCCCGGAACAAGTTTCCAGATCTGTCCTGTTGCCACCGGATCGGGGCCGCTTTTCATGCTTGTCAGGACATACAGCTCGTGGTTCTCATCTTCACCGAATCCCCGGACAAACGTGTGAATCCGCCCGTCCGGATTGTTCGCAATCCTTAACTCCTGCGTTGTCCACATGCGGTTGTCTGATGGCGTGATGTTGTCTACAACGGAGGGATACAATCGGAGGTTATAGCTATCTGGCGGTGTCGAGACAAGCAGGGTGCCATTCCCGCTGGAAAAACCGGAGCTCCATTCCCCGAAAATATATTTCCCGGCAAGGTCCGGCATCGCAGTCCCGCGGTAGATATACCCGCCAATGACCACATTGCCTACGTCATGACCGGTCTCAATGATCGGTCCGATCAACGGTTCCCCGCGGGTTCCTGTAATCGGGCACGGACCGGCAGGAGGTTTTGAATCATCGGCGGGACTGAAACAATGTGTGCCTTCCCTGATATTCCAGCCGTAGTTGCCCCCCCTGTCAACGATGAAGACCGATTCAAAAAGATTCTGGCCGGCCACTGCGGTGATCAGCATATGGTTCCCGCCGGCATCGAACGAAGCGTATGCAGGGTTCCGGAATCCCAACGCGTAAATCTCGGGGGCAAACCCCGCAGTCCCGACAAACGGGTTATCCGGCGGGATTGCGTACGTTTTGCCCCCTTCACCTGGTTTATTGATATCAATCCGCAGGATCTTCCCGAGGAGAGTTGTTCCATCCTGCGCATTGCCAATCCCCGGTGTATGGCCGGTACCGGTATCGTCGGCACCGCCACCGTCACCAAGAGCAAGGTAGAGATAGCCATCGTCAGGCCCGAAGAAAAGTGGTCCCCCATTGTGGTTGGAGTACGGTTTGTCAACGGTTAATAAGATCTTCTCAGAGCTCATGTCAACCGTATCGGGATTTCCAGCCATGACATGGAATTCAGAAAGGCGGTTGGTGCAGCTCCAGCCCGCCGGAGCTCCTGACCGCAGCGGCGCAGAATAATAAACAAAAACGCGCCCGTTATTCTTGAAATCCGGGTGAAAGGCAAGGGAGAGCAGGCCGCGTTCATCATACCCGGTGCTGAGTTTTACCATCCGGTCACGCACATCGAGGAACGGCTGATCCTGGACTTTTTTATCAGAAGTTATCATCTTCACAATCCCGATCTGGTCCACGACTGCCATGCGACCGGAACCATCACCAGGTACGGCGATCATCATTGGGGAGAAGAAACCACCCGCCACTGTTTCAAGACTGATATTTAGCCGGTGATCACCCAGTGTGGTGTATGATGCCCCGTCCCTGAATATGGCCGCCTGGGAAGAATCCTGGTTGGTAAGGTCGGTCCTGGCACCGGGAGTCGTACTTACCGTTACAGTCGGTAAAATTGGTGTCATCGTTCTGTTTCCCTGGTTTCCATTGCATCCCGCCGCTGTTATGCATGCTGCAACCAGAGCAAGGAGAACTGCTGTCCTGAGATCCTGCAACATACACGCCCTTAAGGAAAAAGCTCATATAATGGTTTGGGTATATTCCAGATTTTGAAAAGGAAAAAGAATACAATCATATTGTTTATCATAAGGAGACGTCAGCGAATGGAAAGCAGCTACTATCAGATAAAATATCAACGCCTGACATTTTACAATTTAGCCAAATTTTAGTGTTAAAAAAAGAAAAAAAGTCTAAAAAATTGTTTGATTAAAATAAATGTTTTTATATACTATAACGCTGAGTTGATACGTTAATTGGCATTGGATGGTTCCATTGTCCAAGAATTATTCAGGTGGTTCTATGTGCGATGGGTATGCAAATGAAGAAGGGTTCACCGGTCTTGAGGCGGCGATTGTGCTGATTGCATTTATTGTCGTGGCATCGGTGTTCTCATATGTGGTCCTGGGTGCCGGGTTCTACACAACCCAGAAGGCCCAGGAGACTGTCTACCGAGGTGTTGAACAGTCAACTACAAACGTCCAGCTGGTAGGTAATGTTTACGGATTAGCCTCGAATACAACAGAAGGAATCGATCAGATCAGATTCACGATCGGGCTTATCCCGGGCACTCCCTATATTGATCTGGAAAAGATGAATATCGTCGTTTCTACACCAACGATCGCTCCAACAATATTGGCATGGACCAATGCAAGTTCTTCAACGGAAGACACAAACTTTATTGCATTAAAAAATGGTGTGGGAACGTCTCAATCAACGATGGTATCAGGGGACCAGACGGAAATACAATTTAATATAACTGCGGTCCCGAGGGATACCAAAATAAATATTGAAATACGTCCTGGTCTTGGAGCTTCATATCCGTTTTCCAAGACAACACCATCAATCATTGCTCCAAGTAATATCATCAACTAATTTCTACGAAGAACGAGGCAGGGAACGGATATGCTAAGCGCTATTAAAAATGAAATTCAAATTTTGCATGACAGTTGGGACTACAAAAGGGCGAGGTTCTGGTTCTGGCCAATTGTTTTCGGGCTTACCTTTTTTTTGGGGCTCCTTAACGGTATTAAGGGAGCATTTGCTGGTTTTATGTATGGTATAATTACCGGGTTGTTTCTCATCCATGAAAGTTTGCCCGTGAATAAAAAAGTGAGGTGAATCAGAATGCAAGTCATCACGCGGGCCAAACCAAATTTTTAAGTAATATCAGGTGCCAGGGAATGCAAAACCGCGTTTTGAAATTGCAATTTGATATGACTCTCGAAAGATCGAGCCGTGCGTCTGCTCACCCTTTTTACAGGAATGGGGAGTGCCGGTAAGGAATGGTTATCCCGTTTTTTGAATCGCACTAAGGAAGAAAGTATTTCTTACCCTAGGAAAAATGCTAGAAAACCAGTATTTAACGGAGTGAATGGTTAAGATGGCAGATGCAGTCATTACTGAATTTGCAGGGACCCGGAAAGGAACAGTCACCAGATTCTACCAGTATGGCCAGGATGGTGTCCGGGTACTGGATACCGGAAAAAACCTAAAACGGCTCTATCTCTTTGGTCCGTCCGCTGACACGATGACGGAACGCGATACTACCGTTAAAGAAAAGATTCTCCGGCGGTTCATCTTCGATCAGAACGGGATGCTTGAAGAAACATTCTCGTTCGGTCAGAGGCCGCGAACATTCCGGTATGAAAACGGCGGCCTGCAGATTGCTGTACGGGAGGGTGGACAATACGGGGCGGTTGGTAAAACCTTCACCTTTGATCATAATGGTATCGTCGAGACCGCATGGGGGAGACATGGCGAAATTGAACGCGTATATATCTTCGAAGCCGGCAATGATACGATAACAGAACGGGCTGCAGGGTGGTATGGACCGGTAAGCCGGACGATAGTATTTGAAGGGATTGACGCATCAGTGTTCAGAGAGCCGGAAGCCTTCCTGCAGTTCATGGTGTTCACGGAGCAGGGTAAAGAAGATGCAAATGCCGGACTTTTGAACAGTGCTGCCGATACCGCTCACGGAGGCGGATCATCTCCGACCCGCAGCAGGTTTGCATTTACCGGAAAAAGACACACACCAACCGATACCGTTCAGGATACCGGAGAAAAAGGAGAAGATACCCGGATAGATATAATTCCGGACGGGGATAAGTCCGTGGATGAAACATCGTCAGAAGAGCCACGGACGAAAAAAAGCAGTGAGATATCCTATGCTGAACGCCGCTCGGGGCGGCAATCCTGACCGGGTTATCCGGTAAATATCCCGGTATTACTTTTTCCTGTACTTCTTCCCTGCCGAGAACGCCATGTCTACCTGTTTTCCCACACCAAAATAGGTGGCCTGGGCGTACACGAGGGGGTGGATTTTTGTTATATCCGGTTTCCCGTCCGTCATACCGGACTTGTCAGCATGGATCTCTACGACTTCACCTATGTGCAGCCGGTGGCTCCCGCAGTCAACAGAGTTGAACAACCTGCATTCAATATTGACAGGACATTCTTCCGCAAGGGGGGCAGTTTTCAGTTTACCGTAAAACGACCGGAAGACCCCGGACTTGTCCTCCTGCGCACCGGAGACGAGGCCGCAGTGGTCGGTTTCGACAATCTGTTTTGCGGAGGGGATGTTCAGGCTGAAGGTTTTATTCTCTTCGATCCCCTTTGCAGTGTAGCGTGCCTTGTTGATTGCGACGCAGACCATCGGCGGCGCCATGCAGGCGACCGTAGCCCAGGCAGCGGTCATGTAGTTTGGCTTACCCTTGACATTTGCGCCCACGAGCACGGTGGGCAGGACACTCATGTACGGCATCGGGCCGAGCGTTATCTTCTCCATGTTTTTCTTCTCTCCGGGATAAGGTTTGCAGGGGACGTGTTTAAGGCTATCTCTGCGGGTAGCGAGTCTGCGAAGGGAGGGAGTGCAGGCAAAAAAGCAGGTCTCCGGTAACCGATGACACTCTTGCGTACATGAGATGGCGGAACGGTGCATCCGGGATACACTTTTCTCTACCGGTTTTTTTGAAAATTCCGTGGTTCTCTCTCAAAGCACCAAGTGTATATGTACCCCGTTTTCCGGAGTGTTTTATAACAGAGTGTTCAGAAAAAAGATTCCGGAAAATGCCCTCTATATGTCTTCAGTCTCACCATGCCCGTTGGCCGGGAAACAGATATCCTCATAAGGCATTCCAAAGAATGTTAATCCCGGAACACCACGCATGGATGCAATCGAAGCGAATAATCTTCGTAAAACATTCGGGCCGGTCATTGCAGTCGACGATGTCAGTATCACTCTTCCGCAAGGCGGCATCTTCGGTTTCCTCGGTCCGAACGGCGCGGGAAAGACCACTGTGATCCGGATGCTGACCGGCGTGCTGATACCGGATGCGGGATCGGTGCGGATCCTCGGGACGGATGTTAACAAAGACCCGCTCACCGCGAAGCTGAAGATGGGTGTCATTCCCGAGAACGGTACGGTCTACAGTGATCTTACCGCAGAACAGAATATTCTTATAACTGCGAAATTCTATGGAATGGACCGTGCCAGCCGGGAAGAGCGGGCAGGCGAGATTCTTGCCCGGCTCGGGCTTGAGGAACGGAAAAATGACCTTGTCCGCACGTTCTCGAAAGGGATGCGCCAGCGGATCAGCATCGCGTGCGCCATCGTCCATTCACCGCCCGTCCTGATCCTTGACGAACCGACCACGGGACTTGACGTGTACAGCCGGCGGCTCGTGATCGACACGGTCCGGCACATGAACCGGGAGGGCAGCACGGTTCTTCTCACCACGCACAACATTGAGGAGGCCAATGCGCTCTGTTCGATGATCAGCATCGTCAACAAGGGCAGGATTGTGGCAACGGGCAGCCCCGAGAAACTCAAGAAGACCTTTGATACCTCGCGGTATGTCGAGATCTCGTTCGACCAGCCGGTAGGACACGAGCTGTTCAAAGCCCCCGGTATCACCCGGACGGAGTCATGGGGGGACAAGTGGCGGGTCTACACGGATGACCCGGACCGGGCGGTGAAGTATCTCGCGTCCCTGGCAGAGCGGGACCACCTGACAATCGTGTCTATCGCAACGTCAAACCCGACCCTTGAAGAGGCGTTCGTCCGGCTCACGGAAGGTGTGTAACTTGGACCTGAACGTATTTGCCCGGAGCATCCTCGTCATCACCGAGAAGAACATGCGGATTTATTATTTCAAGGGGCCGGTGGTCGTCTTCGGCCTGCTTTTCCCCCTCATCATGTTCTTCACGTTTTTCATCGGGCGGAACCTCGACCTCGTCCTCTTCTTCCCGGGATTTCTCGGCATGATGCTCTTTTTTACTGCGTCATCGGTCGGTCCGCTGATCACCCCGTGGGAGAAGCGGGAGAAGACCTACGAGCGGCTCGTCTCCCTTCCCGTAATCCTCGAGAGCATCATCATCGGCGACCTGCTGGCCGGCGCGATCTTCGGCGTTGCCATAACAACAATCGTCTTTGCGGCCAGTGCGATCCTCCTCCATCTGTCCCTCATGAACGCCGGGCTCCTCTTCCTCGCGTTCGTACTCGGGTCGATTACCTTTGCAGCGCTCGGCACCCTGCTCGCCTCACCGACAATGAACAACCCGTCGCACATCATGATGCTTTCAAGTCTCGTCAGGCTCCCGCTTATCTTCGTCTCGGGCATCTTCATTCCGCTTAGCCAATTGAGTGGCTGGGAATGGATACTCACCTCACTCTCCCCGCTCACGTACCTTGTCGATCTCTTCCACGCGGCGCTGAACGGCGACGCGGTCTATCCACCTTGGGTCGATATGCTGGCGCTCGCGGCCGTGATCCTGGTGTTTATCGGGTGTGCGAAGGTTATTCAGAAGAGGAACCTGATGAAGGGACTATAGATGAAGTCAATAGATTTTTCCAATGCGTACCGTCACGAGATGACTTGAAGGCACGCCGATCAGAATAACAGATTTATCTCAGGGTTCCAGTGATTGGAGGGAAATGATACAAAAGGATCGAGGGAAATATTGGTTCCCGTATTAAAGGTTATTTCCCATTAAATGAAAGATTTACTCAAAGGATAGTCCGTACAGTTGCGGTATTTTTTCGTGACTCTGTAATCTGACTCCCGACGTAGTCCACGTATCAATCTTATTTCCTTTTTACTACGAGAACCATGCAATCCGCCATTCGTATGATATTTTCGGCAACACTACCCAAAAGCAGTCTTTCGAGACCGCTCTTACCCTGGGAGCCAACAACGATGAGATCGACCTTGTTCTTTACAGCGAACTCAGTTATCACATGAGCGGGTCTGCCAGATAATACCAGGGTCTCTACCATCACCCCATTTGCAATCCGTTTCACTTGTTCAATGGCTTTTTCCCCCTCGTCCCTTAATTTCACATAAATCTCGTCCGTCAATATTTCTGCCTGGGCCGATGTAAACGGAGTTTCGTCGATCACATATATGGCATAGATGACAGATCCGAATTCACCTGCCAGCTCCAGACCTTTGCTTACTGCAGGTTGATTTTTCATCGATCCGTCTGTTGCAATAAGAATTTTTTCAAATATCTTCGTCATCGTTTCACCCTTCACAATACCTGGTATAATCTTTTTCATTCAGATATGTTATCATCTGACCCAGTTGCCAGTCCCTGTATTTCTGTTAGTTTTCGGAATTCTGTTCATCGATCTCATGTACATACTTCGGCCCCCGCATGAATGATAATACAGCTGCAACGAGAGAGATTATTGCGCCTATATAAAAGGAGATCCTGAGCGATGGCATGAAGGCACGTGCAAGTGTTGTCGGGAACCAGGTTGTGCCGGTCAGGATCTTTATGGTCGCCGGACTTATCGAAGCAACAACCGAGTGGGGTAACGTGATAAGGATTGCCTGAACAGGGTTGTATCCCAGGAACGCGGCAAATAGTGCCCCTGTCGGCGGAATAACGCTCATAGGAACGATAAGGTTCGGGGCCCCGGTATCTGCAAGCGATATAGCGAGTTCCGGGGGAAACAAGCGCGTCAGGCTGATAATGACGATGGTAAAGAACAGGGCCATGGAAATGACCATTCCGCTGTTCTGCAGCATCGACCTCATGCCCGATGCTACCCCCCGGTCTTCAGGAGGTACAGAATTCATGATGGCCGCAATGTTCGGTGCACCGAACATGCCATTCCCAAGGCCCATGATCAGGAGTGCGATGGCAAAGATCGGGTAATCAAAATTATAGGGCAGCATGGCCAGCATCAGGAAAGAGAGGGCGATAAGGAACATACCGGACGTAGCGAACCACCGGGAACCGTATTTGTCAGACAGCCAGCCCGAGAGGGGGCCCATGATCACAAAACCGGCTGTAAGCGGCAGCATGAATATCCCGGCCCAGAACGGTGTTGATTCGTAGCTGTAACCGTGGAGCGGCAGCCAGATACCCTGCAGCAGCATGATCAAAAGGAACATCATACCGCCGCGGGCAAGCGCACTCAGGAATCCGGCGGTGTTTGCCAGGGAGAAAATCCTGCTCTTGAAAAGACTCAGCCGGAACATCGGGTCCGCAACCCGGTTTTCAATAACCGGGAATGCAATCAGGAGCACGATACCGATAAACAACGATGCGAGAACCCACGGGCTGGTCCATCCCATCGGATCCTGCCCGTACGGAAGCAGTGCATACGTGATACCGATCAAGAAGATGGTCAATCCCCCGACAAAGGTGAGATTGCCCCATACATCGATCTTCCGGGCCCGTTTTGGCAAAGGTGTCTCTTTGAGTTTCAGGAATGCCCATATCGTGCCCAGGATACCAACAGGCACACTGACGAGAAACACGTACCGCCAGTTATAGAACGCGAGAATACCGCCGAGGATAAGGCCAATGAACTGGCCTGAGAGAAATGCCATCATGTTCAGTCCCAGCGCTTTACCCCGTTCATTTGGAGGAAACGCATCAGTGAGAATTGCTGCGCTGTTGGAGAAGGTGAATGACGCACCCACAGCCTGGACGAGACGGAAGGCTATCAGCTCAAGGGCGCCCGCGTCCCCTTTATCCGGAGTGAGAAACAGCAGGACGGATCCGAGGGTAAAGATGGCAAAACCGATATTGTAGAGTTTTACTCTCCCGTACATATCCGAGAGCCGACCGAAACTGAGGAGCAGTGTCGCGGTGACGAGACTGTACCCCATCAGTACCCAGATCAGGTACTGGAACGATGTAAGCGGGTCGATATTGATGCCATTGAAGATCGCGGGTAGTGAAATAAGGGTGATGCTCCCGTTGACGGACACCATGAACATTTCGATGGTCGTAATCGAGAGGACGATCCATTTGTAGTCAATTTCTTTTTTGACAGGACCTGTGGCATCGCCTACGGTCGTATTTTTATCCATGAGTTTGTATTATCCTCCGGTGTGATCCGGGCCTGTATCCTGGAGATGTAAATTATAACTCACAAAATAAGATCTGTAAGGACTATAATGTTTCCTATCCTGCTGCACGAAGATCATCCCGTATGTGATATCTGATTGTTCCGCAGAAAGACCCTGAACCGGGTGAAATGCATGAGAAAAAGGAAGATCCCTTTTTTTGTAAAAATCCAGGGAAAAATTGAAACCTTCCCCCGGTTGATTACTCCATCAAGCTGGATGTATGAAATATTTCGATGTCGATAGGATTTACCAGAAAGTACCGCTGGATAAAATTCCCTGGAATAGCGAGACCCCTCCGGATGCGCTCGTCCAACTTGTACAGGACCGGAAAGTCCGGCCATGCAGGACAATTGATCTCGGGTGCGGAGCAGGCAACTATGCGATATATCTCGCAGGCCTCGGGTTTGATGTAACCGGTGTCGACAGTTCCCCCACAGCCATAAAAATCGCGGCAGAAAATGCAAAAAAACGGGGAGTCCGGTGCAGGTTTATTGTCGCTGACCTCCTCGGCGACCTACATGAAGTGACCGGCATATTTGACTTTGGCTTTGACTGGGAATTCCTGCATCATATATTTCCCGAAGACCGCGAGACCTATATCAGAAATGTGTATAAAATCCTCAAGCCCGAGGCAACATACTTTTCCGTTTGTTTCAGTGAGAAAGACCCCCAGTTTGGCGGAAGGGGGAAATACCGTAAAACCCGCGTAGGGACTACGCTCTATTTCTCATCAGAATCTGAACTTCGGGAACTCGTTTCCCCTTATTTCACCATCCGGGAAATAAAAACCATGGAAGTCAACGGCAAGTATGGCCCGCATCGTGCAATCTGTGTGCTGTCCGAACGACGCTGAATTCTTTTGGTATGGTGAGTTTTACCATCCGGAAACAAGCTTCACATTCAAACCCCGCCTCCCGGAAAACCTGCCAACCCAACTGCGCAATACCACAAGCAGACCCGGCCCCGAATCCAAATCCCCTCCCTTCGGAATATAATGCCGCGGTCAACTCATGTCATCGACCGGTGTCCCTCCCGGCCAGGCATGGGCATATTTTGTTATGTTCCTTCCTCTTCATTTGAAGACCTGAAATCCTGTCCCTTTTTTACACAATAGTTGCTCGAGGTTATGCGCACCTGCGAACCCGATTGTCTTCTGGCTCCCGTGCATGATATCGATGTGCTCAATTGCAAGAGCTTGTGCTATCGGCTGCTCCAGCATCCCTCCGATAAGAAGGTCGATGGAATGTTCTTTCAGTTTCTGTACGACGAGTTCGTGAGGAGGTTCGATCAGCACTTCACCTGGCGGGTGGATAAGAGATTTGATTTTTTCCTGAACGGAACTGTCAAAATCGACCACAACCAGCCGGGGGACAACGCCATATTCTGCAAGAAAACGGGTCATTGATACCGCACGGGTAGGGCCGCTGACGATGGCGATATGCCGGTGCCTTAAAGAGGCGATGTCCGGTCCCAGGTCCGGACTACCGGGGGGAGAAACGGGGGCAGGGATGCCCAGGTTCTCTGCCACCCGCTCCAGGAACCGGGTTGTCGATTGGAACCCGATAGGGATTTCTTCGACTATATAGGGAGTACCACAAAGGGTCTGGAGAAGGATTGCTGCCTCCTTTCCTGACGGCTCACAGAGCACGATGTTGAGTGCTGCCTCGCCGAGCCGTTCCAGGTCTTCCCGGGTTGCATCCGCGGTGAGAACTGCGTTGACTTTCACGCCGATCAGGCCAAGCATGCGTCTGAGTTCTGCGAGATCGGGGCCGGCCCGCAGCATGCCAATCAGGTTGACGGTGCGGGATTCGATCCTGCCGGTTTTCTGGACAAGCTGTTCTACGAGCTGGCACAGGGTTTCGCTGTAACCCTCGTGGAAATCCCCTTCAAACCCCCCGGCAGAGATGGCAATCGCCCGTGAATCCGTCTGAGTATCATTGACAGCACTGTCTACATCCTCGCCAATGATGCATGAGGTGCAGCATGAGAGCACAAACATCAGTTCCGGGCGTAGCATCCGGTCCAGATCCCCGATTGCCTCTTTGAGTTTCTGTTCAGCACCGAATATCACGTCGTGTTCATCCAGACATGTCGTATAGATCTCTGACGGGCGGTCACCTCTCATTCCCAGGATATAATTTATATGGTATACGCACCCTTTTGGCCCATGGACAAGGATCACACTCTTTTTTATTGTGCTGAGTGCCTTGATCGCGCCGAACAGCTTGCAGGTTCCCCTCGGGATCCTGGCTGCAGGTATTACTGAGTACTCCTGAGCCATCTTTCGACCTGATTATGGATCATACTGCATGGTGCGGAGATAAAAGCGTCGCTTACCTTAGCCAAGCAGGGCACCTGCTGAGAAGCTTCTAAATCCCCCTGCCAAACCAATAATTATCATACACCATGACCACCTTCGACCTCATCATCATAACCGTTGCATTCCTTCTCGGCCTTGTCGCCGCGTATCTGTACTTCTCCCAGCGGATCAGTGTAATCGAAGTGCGGGCGAGAAACGATCTCGAACGCTGGAAGATTGAATGCACCGGCGAGATCCGAAAAGATTCTGTCAACCGCTCGCGCTCCACACTCAAGGGAAGAATCTCCGAGCAGATGGCCCCGCTCCTTCCGGAGTTCACCTATTCCCCTGCTGATGCCCGGTTCATCGGCAATCCGATCGATTTTGTTGTTTTTGACGGATACACAAAGGCAAAGGATGAGAAGGGCGATGCGATAAGCGTAGTACTTGTCGAAATAAAGAAAGGAAAGGGGAAACTTACGCGGGAAGAATCACTGATCAAAAAAGCAGTGGAGGAAGGGCGGGTCTCGTGGCGGACGATCGTTCTGAAAGATGATATATCGGAGATTCCGGAATAAGCAGAGGTCCTGGGGTGATGAGCGCGTGATGGCAGACTTGGATGAATGGATTAATCGCTGGACAATCCGTATCATGGGGTTAAAAAAGTGCAAAGGGACAAAATTCCCTAAAATACATACGTTGTGCCGACGGTATTGAGGAGGAATTTACCGGGCATCTCCTCTGCAAACCGGTTAATTGCCTTCCATCCTGTACAGTGCATGGGTATCACGTAATCAGGATTGATCCGTTTCATCTCCTGTACCGTCGGTTCGATTACAGGCTCAAAGAGCGGGCCGGAGAGGTGGAAACCGCCAAGGACAGCGTGGACCTTGTCCGTCCCCGATATTTTCCTTGCATACTGAACGGTATTGATTATCCCTGCATGGGCACAACCGCTGATGACCACTATCCCTTTATCACGGAGCCTGATGATCAGTCCCTGATCATCATGAAACGGATCGACGATCCATTTTCCGTTTATTTTTACCTCTGCCCATGGAAATCCCTTTTCAAATGAGTTTGTCCGCGCCACTTCACCGGTCAGGGCAAGGAGACCTGATGCAATGACTGAAGGCGGTCCTGATTTTTGGAGCAATGCTCCGCCCTTTATTAAAGATGGTTCATCCAGCCTCGGGAGAGCGACCGGTGTTCTTCCCGGGGGGTTCAGTCGGCGCTCAAGAAATGCGTCCGGGTGGAGCACGAGCGGCATCTTATGTCCTGACAACTTCAGGAACTCTAAAAGTCCGGCGAAATGATCAAAATGTCCGTGACTCAGGACAGTAGATTCGACAGCCCGCAGGTCGATATTAAGCATGGAAGCATTATGTGACATACAGGCGGGGGATACTCCTGCATCCATCAGCACGCAATGCTCCTCGGAGCCGTCAAAGACCCTGATGAGGCATGATAACCCGTGTTCAGCGAGAAGCGGTTTTCCGGGAGGATTTTGCGGCCTTTTATCAATTGCTGTGGAAGGAAGCATGAGCATATCGACATAATTATCGACAAGGATTGTGACTTCTGCACGATTTGCTTCCCTGATATTTATGCTGTTCATGGGTTCACATCATGTTTTCTCTAGTGGATGGTAGGGTTTAATAGTTTTATTACATCTCTTCATCGAAGCCCGGCACTGCACACATCCATGCAAAACAACCGCCCTCATGCCAGTAATATCCGGAAGACACCGACACGGATCTGACGATCAATAGATCGATGAGGTTCGTTATCGAACGAACCAGGCTACCTCAAGACCCTGTCCGTTTCACTGCTTCTCTCTTAAAAAAAATGATCACGTGTTGAATTTCTTATAGAGCCGGTCTGCTATTATCTGGAAGACCAGAATGAAGACACAGAGCATCGCGACATCGATCAGCGGATTGAAGTGAGTATTCCCAAGGTATGCGGCCTGGATAAGATCGTTCCCATACGTAAGAGGTGAAAAATAAACGGCAATCCTGCCAATTGAAGGGATCGACTCAATCGGGATAAAAACACCGGATATGAAAATGAGGGGGAGCCTGATCATGTTCAGCATGGACATGATATCGCCAGGGCTCTCTGTCGGGTACGCTGCAAACAGGGTTCCCATCGTCGCAAAGCAGAATGCGGTGAGGATGACCCCGGTAACAAGGGGTAAAAAACTCAAAATCTGGGTCCCGAAGATGAGCATGCCGGCGATAAACGGTACGAATGCTATACCACTGCTGTAGAGGAACCCGCTCAGGCTCTCGCCAAGCACTACCGCATTCAGGGAGATCGGTGCTGAGACGAGCCGGTCAAATGTTTTCATTCGGCGTTCAATGGGAATAGATACGGGTTCTATGGATGACGCGGAGAAGAGAATCGTGATCGCAATAAGTCCCGGGATCATAACAGAAGGGCCGGCGGGTTTCCCTACTGCAAATGCAAGGAACATGAAAAGGGGAAACAGTGCGCCGGAGACGATGATGTTCGGCTTGAGATAATAGATCGCAATATCTTTTTTTGCTATTGCCCAAGCAGCATGCAGTTCAGCGTAGAGCTGTCCGTGAATACGAGCCACTTCATTCAACAGTACTCACCCCTTTTGTCCTGATTTCGAGCCCGGTCAGTTTGATGAAGACATCTTCAAGGCTTGGCCCGAACGTGGATATGCTGAGTACCCTTGAGTTGTTAGTCTTTGCATACTCCATGATCGCGGCAATCACCGAGGAGGGATCTTCAGTGAATAGCCGGAATTTGTCCCCTTCTTTTCTGACTTCGCTCACCTTTGGGATCTGTTTTAAATCTTCTATGCGGCCAGCGGCTGCCGAATCGAATGCGACCTCGATCGACTGGACACTCTGGATCGTCTTTTTCAGTCGTTCAGGGGAATCTATTGCGGCAATGCGCCCCCGGTTGATGATCGCCACCCGGTCGCAGGTAAGGTTTGCCTCTTCGATATTGTGGGTCGTGAGAAATACCGTGACCCCTCGTGCATTGAGATCGCGGATAACATCCCTGATGATAAGGTTGCTCTGTACGTCCAGCCCGGATGTGGGCTCGTCGAGAAACAGGAGCCGGGGGTCGTTGATAAGGCCCATTGCGAGCGTCAGTCGTCGCTTCATGCCTTTTGAAAAGTCGTGGACCTTGTTATTTCGCCGCTCTGAAAGCCCGAAGAGTTCGAGAAGTTCCCGTCCCCGCTTTTCGCGCTCATTTTTCCCGACAGTATAGAGTTCAGCGGTGAACATCAGGTTCTGCCACCCGGTGAGATCGTCGTATATGTTCGAGGTTTCGGGAACAATCCCCATCTGTTTCCGGGTGGCAATGGTCTCCCGGATAATATCCTTCCCGAAAATTGTTGCGGTTCCGGCGGAAGGGGTGCTGATACCGGTCAGGATACGGATGGTTGTGGTCTTTCCGGCACCATTGGGGCCAAGAAAACCGAAAGTCTCGCCTTCGGCCACGGAAAAACTGATATCGTCAAGAGCAGTCAGTGTGCCAAATTGTTTGGACAGGTGCGAGACTTCGATCGCATGCATAGTACCATGTTACTGCAGGGATTGGATTTTAAACGATCCTTTTCACTAGACCGGGAGATGGGATCAGATATGATATGAGAGCTGCAATGAGCAGGATCATGATCATCAGGTTCCTGAAATGCTCAAGGAACCGGAGTAAGAACGGCCGTTTCCTGAGCGGGGAGATGTCATTATGTCCAAAGCGCTCCACCCGGATTTCTGCCTGCTCTGACGTCATCCCTGCTGGAATGGGATTGAGTTCTGAAAGGAGCTCGCTCTCCGACAGGGTATGAAACTGCATCCTACGGTCCGGGGTTTTTTCCTGGGTTGGTTGTGTCGTGGGATGTGCCATATGCGGATTCCTGCTCTTACGCGGAATGGTTGTATGTCGCTGATTATGAGAACTTCGATCGAACGTTTATAATTTGGGATGCATCCCTGTGTGTTCTGCTGTTTTAGCGAGTTTTTTTTATTTTGAAAAAATGGGGTGCACTGTTCCCTCTATTGCACGATGAACTGCCCGTTCATGACCGATGGGTGGACGTCGCAGCGGAAAAAGTAGGTGCCCGGTGTTGCCGGTGCGGTGAACCGGTACACAGCGTCCCCGCCCCCGGTTATGATTTCCCCGCAGATATCGTTATTGTGGCGGCCTGCGAGTCGTAGACAGCAAAATTATGAGCAATCCCGGTGACCTGCGAGGAACCCGGGGGTTCCCGGTTGTGGAAATTCACCGGCAACGGCGGCACCGGCAGGGACCGTGATTGTTGAGGGACTGAAGACCATGTCCTTTGCAACAAGATCGACCGTGACTGACGATCGTCCGGTGGCGGCCGTCATGCTAGCGGTCGCCAAAGTCAGGGAGGCCCTGGAGCTGCCGTTGGCATTACGTAAAAAAATGGTATTTTCAAGGGTCTTGATTTCCTGACCCTGGCACATGAGGGGATTATCGACAGGGTTCTACTTGACACACGACGATTGACACGATCGTAACCTTAATTATTAGGTAAGCCCTAACTAACGAAGGATCGGAGTATGATGGATAGAGAGGAGCATTTGTACGAAGTGTTTGAAAACCTGATCAGGATTAAAAATGAATGCTCCTGCAATATCTTCTCCGAATGCGGACTTTCTGATATGACGGTGAAACAGATCGCCTATCTGAAAGCCATCGATGAACAGGGAGAAGTCACCTTCAGCAGGCTGGCTGAGATCACCAGGAACTCAAAGCCCACTATCACTGAAATGATCAACAAATTTGTCCGGATGGAGTGTGTGTACCGTGAACGCTGCCCGGATGACGGGAGGATCCTGTACATCCGCCTGACTGATAAGGGGCAGAAGATTGCAAAAGCCGAACATAATGCACTGCGCCGGGTGATCGAACAGATGATAGACTCTCTGGATGAACATGAAACGGATCTCCTGATTGAGATCCTGCAGAAGGTCGGGTAATTTTTTTGTCCTGGTCTTTAGTCAGGTAATATCGAACAAAATTATTGAGGAAACCATGCAACCAGAACAAACTGATAATTCACAGGAAAAAATTGTCATACCACTCTTTGAGATCGTCGTCTACCCGGACAGTCGGACAAAATTTTCGGTTGAGCGGGCCACCGGAGACCTCCTGCTGGCTGAAATGAAGGATACCGAAACTGCGCATGCAGTCGGGTTGACCCTGAAAAGCGGCACGAGGCCATCAGAAGTGACCACAGAGTCGCTGTACAAAACCGGCAACCTGTTCCGGATCTCACACGTGCAGCCTGCAGACGAAGGGTACCTGATCTGTGCGCAGGTTGTGCAGAGAGTAAAGGCTCTCTCCCTGTCTCAAAGAGAGGGACAATTTTATGCCACATACGAACCGGTCCCCGACCTGCAGGATCTTGAAGAAGACCTGCAGGCCCGGATCCTTGTGGACATAAAAAGCACCATCCACGAGATCAGCAGCCGCTTTAACGGCTCCGAACAGTTTACCCGGCCGATTGACCGGATGGACTCCGTCGACCAGATCATGGGTTTCGTCATGCCTTTCCTGCCGGTCAACCTTGCCGAGAAGCAAGCGCTCCTCGAGATCGATTCTATCCGCCAGCGGTACATCTCGTTCCTTGAGCTTCTGATCAGGACAAGAGAGAATATCAACATCCGGATTGAGATGGCAAAAAAAGTCTCCGACCGGGTGAACAAGTCCACCCGGGAAGCGATGCTCCGGGAGCAGCTCAGGATGATCCAGGAAGAGCTCAATGAGGGCGAGGCCACTTCGGGAGACGGGGGATACCGGGAACAGATCGAGAACTCAAAGATGCCTGATGAGATAAGAAAGAAGGCATTATCAGAGCTCAAAAAACTTGAAACGGGTGGCAGCCAGAACCATGAAAGCCCGGTTATCAGGAATTATCTCGACCTCCTGCTCGAACTTCCCTGGGTTACCGAAGAGAAAAAGAGCATCGATATCGCACAGGCCCGCAGGGTGCTCGAGAACAACCACAAAGGGCTGGAAAAAGTCAAGGAGAGGATCATCCAGCACCTGGCAGTCATGAAATTAAAACAGGAGAAACAGGGCTCAATCATTCTTCTGACAGGCCCTCCCGGTACCGGGAAAACGAGCCTCGGGAAGAGTATTGCAGAAGCCCTCGGGCGGGAATATGTCCGGATCAGCCTCGGGGGTGTCCGGGATGAAGCAGAGATCCGGGGGCACCGCAGGACCTATGTCGGCGCCCTTCCCGGAAGAATTATTCAGGGCATCAAAAGAGCAGGCACGAAAAACCCTGTCTTTATTCTCGATGAGATCGATAAGCTTGCCGTTTCCTATGCAGGAGATCCGGCCAGTGCCCTCTTAGAAGTGCTTGACCCTGAGCAGAACAACACTTTCTCAGACCACTACCTGGAAGTCCCCTACGATCTGTCTGATGTATTGTTCATCGCTACTGCCAATTCCCTCGCAACAATCCCGGCTCCACTGCTTGACAGAATGGAGCACATTGAGATTTCGGGCTACACAAAAAATGAGAAGTTTGCCATCGCAAAAGACCACCTTCTTCCTAAGACTCTCGAAGAACATGGTCTTGATACGGATAAACTAAGGATTGAAGATGAAGCCTTAAAGGTCATCATTGAAAAGTACACACGCGAAGCCGGCGTCCGTTGGCTGAAAAAGCAACTGGCAAAGACGGCTCGGTTTGTATCCGAAAAGATTGTATCCGGACAAGCTGACCTGCCGTACGTTGTGAAGCCGGATATGCTTGATGCTATCCTCGGTAAAGAAGTGATCCGGCAGGATGAGGCAAGGAAAGAGCAGGTTCCAGGTGTCGTTACCGGGCTTGCATGGACACCGGTTGGCGGAGACATTCTTTTCATCGAAGGGACATTCATGCCCGGAAAAGGAAATCTTACGCTTACCGGCCAGCTCGGGGATGTGATGAAAGAGTCTGCAACGATATCGCTGAGTCTCATCAGATCACGGCTTGCACACACTGCAAACAGTTTTGACTTTATTAAAAGCGATATTCATATCCACGTGCCGTCAGGTGCTACCCCAAAGGACGGCCCGTCAGCGGGTGTGACGCTCTTTACAGCCCTGGCATCTTTGATTACCGGCAAAACCGTTGACCCGAAACTTGCCATGACCGGGGAGATCACGTTAAGCGGTACCGTATTGCCGGTGGGCGGAATAAAGGAAAAAATGCTGGCAGCACACAGGGCCGGAATAAAAAAGGTAATTCTGCCAAAGGAGAATGCAAGAGACCTGGAGGATGTGCCCGGAGATGTGAGAGGTGAACTTATCTTTGTAATGGTAGAGACCATTGATGAGGTTTTAAAGGAGGCACTGGACATTGACCTGCCCGGACCGGTCGCGTCATATGCCGGAAACGGCCTGGCACCTGTCCATTCTGGTCCGTAACAATACATCTTTCTAACGCCCGGGTGATCCAGGACAGCCCTGTTCCCGGGCGGGTTTCATCGTCTCCCTGAATCGGCCGTATATTCCGAAAATCGGGCAATGTATCCGCTCTCTTCTCCCACCGAACATCATTCAGCTGACGAGCATTCGCCTGCCACTGCTCAGCACTGGAACGTCCGGGTGATGCACGAGATACACCTGGCCGCTCTTATGCAGGTATTAAACCATGATACAAAACCGCTCAAAGTAACATTCGCCAGACGTCAGTTTTTCCCCGGGCTTGAGGTTGAGGATGAACCTGTCGGCATGGTCAAGGCATACGTATGGCGAACAGCACCCGAATCCCTGATACCCTATTGCGTCCTTTTCACAGTACTCGCACTTTCCTTTTTCCGCCGTGGTAATCACCTCTTTCCCTACAAAAACGGGGGGGTGCACCTTCCGGTTCTCTGGCATATTTATTTTGAGGGTTTCAAAGCAGCAGCAATGACATCATCAATCGTATTTACGTAAGTGATATTGATTCCGATGTTCTTCTCGATATAGTCACTGGCAGATACCTGCTGTTGTGGCTGTTGTGCGACACTGAAGATTCCGGTACCCGCCATCAGGGGAACCGGAGGAGTGATCAACTGGTTTTCACCAGGGATCATGAACAGGGTTTTTCCGTTTTCCTTTGCGGCAGTTGCCTTTGCTATCACTCCACCGATTGCCCCGATGTGACCGTTACCGTCTATGGTGCCGGTCAGGGTCAGTCTCTGATCGATCGGGTGTCTATCGATTGCAGAGATCGTAAGAAGCGTCATCAGAGCCCCGGCGCTCGGGCCATCCACTTCAGAGATTTTGTCACCGGAATCGATGGAAAATATCACGTCGCTGTTCGAGAGATCGACCCCCGTTTTGTTCCTGGCAACAGCAACTGCCGTATTTGCCGCATCCTGAAATACTACTCCCATCAGCGGTTTTGTCTGGACCAGTACCCTTCCTTTACCTGGCGCGATCTCAACAGAGATATTCATGATCGACCCTTTTTGTACCAAAGTCTGGGCAATATATCTCCCGCGGTTTACCATCTGGACAGTCTGGCTTACCGCCGGTGCCTGAAGTGATGCGTACCCAACAATTCCCCCGGTTGAAGAAATCCCGGGAGTGGTCTGGTCTACCTTCGATTGTAGCTGGGTATTGTTCGCTGTCAGATTATTTATCTGGCTAATCAGCCCGGATATCCTGTTCTGGTCCGAGGGAACATAGAAACTGAGGAAAAAAACATTTACACAGATCGATACCATGAGAAGAACAGTAATAACCTGAGTGATTTTCATCGGATCTTTCCCCCTCTTGCATTTCCTGAGTATTTTCTTTGTGACTATAATGGGTTTTTGAATAGGGCAATCCCAAGACAGTTAATTGCCGGCCGGATCGTCCCGTTGAAAAACGGTGAGTCAATATCTTCCCCCTGTAAAAACCTGGTACGTATAATTATACTGGCAGTCCAGAGCAGAAAATTCGGCAATGGACATCTGAACCGTTTTTTTCATCAGGGGAAATAACAGGGGAATGCTGAATGTTTTTGTCTGGCTGTGGCAATACACAGATGTTGGCATCAACGTGATTTCCACATCAACATTTTCAAAGGTACTATTCGTCGGGTTGGTTATCTGAAAACTCGTTGTGTAGACATCAAAATTACCAACCGGGTCTTTCGGGATATCACCCAGGTCAAGGCTGCTCACGGTAATGTCTCTGTTTCCGCTCCGGGAAACGCATCCGGTACACACGAGCACCAGGAATAACAGCGAAACAACCCGCCAGGTAACATTCATTTGTATCAAATCAACTTCGTCACCTTCATCCTATAAATCTGCCTGCCTGGTAATCCGGAAACGGTGTGTCACCTCCCCTGTTTTCTCTTACCATGACGCAGATCACAAAAAAATAACTACCATGGAGTATATCCCTATTCACGTGGTGATAGTCCTGATCCCGGAGCAGACCTGTGTCCAGTGCGGCCGATGTTGCGAGAAATGGGGATGGGGCCAGAAGGGAATTATTGAAGATATCATCCCATGGATACAGGAGGGTCGCCAGGATATCCTGCAGCACGTTTCCCTAATATTTCAGGGTGGAAAACGGTGCAGCGGGAGGGATATTTCTGTGGATGATTTGCCCGGTATCGTTCTCATTCACTATTGGACCGGAACTGATGGCAGGGCATTATCGTACTGTCCGTTCTTCAGGAAAGCTGATGACGGAAAAGTATACTGCAGTATTCATGACGTGAAACCAAAGATCTGCACCGGGTTTATGCCCTGGAATGAAGGAATCCGCGATTATGCGCTGAACTGTCCTGCCTGCAGGAATTCTGCTCCGTGATACCAGGAACGGAGGAGTTGTTTTTCTGGCAGGTATGAACGATTGGCACTTTTTTAGAGGGGAAGCCTTTTTCCATTCACCGGTTAATCCTCTGCCAGCGGAAGTTCTTGCACTGGTGCAGATTCATTGCATCCAGGATCGTCCGGAATGGTATTCTCCGACTCTGCCGGAATTTTTTTCATGTATCTGCAGTACCTGTCATTACCAACATATCCCTAACCGATATCCTCCCAATAAAATTTGATTAGTTACCTTGGAGAAAAGAACTATCATCCTGAAAGAAGGCCGATATGGAATGGGTGAATCTCAGCATAACCGATTCCTGCTTTCACGGGCCGGGTCGTCGTTAAATATTTTCTGGGCATCTATTGCCGAATCCACACGGTATACCAGGGTGCCGATTGAGCCGTCAGTGGCATATCCGTTTCTTTAATTGAAAACTGGAAAAGATTACTGGTTTATATGGACAACTTTGGCGGGCGGAAACCCATTGAACCAGGTGGATGAGGCGATTGAATAAGCACCGATGTTCTCAGAATATACCAGATCATTGACATCTAGCTCAGGCAGATCTGCACTCAGCGTGATGGTATCGAAAGCATCACAGGTTGGCCCGAACACAGCAGATATCTGTGTTTTGCCCTCCTTGAACGATACGACCGGGTACGTGCAGTGGTCGAAAACCTGACCTGAATACGTATGATACACGCCATCGTTGATGTAATAGGAAGGTTTCCCGTCGCGAAATGCTTTTCCGATCACTTTTGCCACCAGCGTGCAGCTGTTTGCAACGAGGAATCTTCCCGGCTCTGCGAGGATCTGCATATCTTTCGGGAACAGGCGGTTGATCTCGAGAATCAGTTTTTTTGCAAGCGGTGTCAGGGTCTTAATCCCGGGATGATACTTTACCGGGAAACCTCCACCGATATCAAGAATCCTGATCTCCCGTCCTGTTCGTTCCTCAATCTCTTTGATAATATTTGCAGACAACTGCAGGGCCTGGACGTAATTCTCAAAATTGGTGCACTGGCTGCCCACGTGGAAACTCAGGCCTTCTACAACAAGGTCCATGGAAAATGCACTGGCAATCAGATCGACTGCTTCGCCCGGGTCCGCACCAAACTTGGATGACAGTTCGACCATTGAACCGGTATTGGGAACCCGCAGCCGCAATACGAGGCCGGCGTGAGGTGCATGCAGCTTGATCTTTTTCAGTTCCTCGCTGTTGTCAAATGTCACCAGAGGTTTGTAGTGATCGAGAGCTTCAAGGGTTTCTATCGGTTTGATCGTATTTGCATAGATGATGTTATCCCATATCCAGTCCTGCCGTTCTTTTTTGGGCATAAGCCTGACATTTTCGTAGACAATCATGAATTCGGGCATGGAAGCTACATCAAAACTGCATCCCATCTTAAAAAGCGTCTTTACAATTTCAGGGTTTGAATTTGCCTTGACCGCATAGTAAATCTGGACAAATGGCAGGTGCGCTTTGAATTCCAGGAAATTCTTTCGGATCTTTTCATGGTCGATCACGAAGATAGGGGTTCCCTGTTCCCGGGCCAGCTTTTGGAGAAGTGCCTTCCTTGCCTTGCCAATATGGGGAACCCCTTCATCATGCCTGTCCTTTTCACAGCCCTTTTTCACGTTTTTTTCCACCTTTGGATGTACATGAGTGATTCATTGCACGAATAAGAAGTTTTTGAATTGCCAGACATCCTCTCGGTCATAATTATTTGCCGGGTTCTCCTTGAAATATACTGCTCTGTTTTTCAACGGTGTCCAGTCAGAAGGGCCGGACCAGAACGTACCTAAGTATGGCTTTGCGATGTCAAGGACAAATTCATGCGGCAGATCATCAGGAAGACAGAACCCTTTCTTTGGATTCTCTATCATCCACATCACTGCAGTAACAACACCAAGTGCAACCTGAACTGTTGTTGCATTCTGCCCGGGTGCTAGTGTTTTTGCCTCTTCGATGGAGAGGATGCTCCCGGTCCACCAGGAATTATACGGATGCCCCATCAGGAGCGCTCCTAAAATGTCCGATCCGGATACGATTTCCCGGTCATTCATGATCCGGAGTTTGGGTTGCAGTTCGTAGTTCCTTCCCCGCAACTCATGGAGAGAGGCAATTGTCGCATCACAGGGCATGTACGCGTAGTGCACGGTCGGACGGTAGATTGCCTTACCGTCATTCCAGACAGTCCAGCGGTCAGATATGCCAAATGCCTCCCCGTGCCGGATGACCATGCCGACAATCTCCTGGTTCGGGATCCAGGACCGGACCCAGGTATTAATCCCCATCTGGGTAAGGAAAATTTCGTTCTTTGGTCCTTCAGGAGGCACCAGTGCCCGATCGGGAAGCTCTTTCTCATGCGTTCCCCATCCAATCTCTGCGGGAGCGGTCCCCTCTTCTTTTAATCCTTCAATACACCAGGTGCCCACGAACTCGTCAATCTTCTTGGGTGACCGGGTGATCTGAGTATCCCGTTCAGAACAGTGGATGACTTTCACTCCGGTTGCCATTGCAAGCTCGGCAAACTTATAATCCCGGATCAGCATCTCCATTCCTTTTGGGTCAGGTGCGATATCATCGGCGATCATCCGGTGTGCGATATCAAAAAGCCCCTGCCGGGCGAAGTGCGAGATGAGTCCCGGGTTTGCACCGTGATCAACGACGGCGGTAGCGGCGTTATCGAGGTCTTTTGTCAGCTCATGGAGCTTCATCTGCCGGAAGTACAGGGTCTTTTCATACGGGCTTGCCGTGAATATCTCTGCATCGGGATCCCAGGCTTCCACCGATGCGTTCACGTACATAACGTTGTTATCATGGCACCACCGCACAATCTCGCAGCAGTCAATGTTCCATGCAAGATCGATCAATAAACCTCCTGGTGACAGGTATTCAGAGAGGGTCTCGGCGAGGTTTTCAAGCGTAATCCTTCGCTTGAAGAACCGGAGACCCATCGCTGTCCATGCTTTTAAGTCCTGAGATTTATCCTTAAAATCGAGGATAGTGATATTTTCAAGCGGTATATTTACATGCCTGAGCAGGATGGGGAGGGTACACTTGGATACCGCACCATATCCTATAATCAAAACCTTATTCCTGAATTCCATTGCAGGCCTCCAGGATTCCAGTGTCTACATATGCTCGTACGTTCAATTTCGTTCGTAGTACATTATTCCCTTATAAGAAATATCTGTTCGTGTGGTCGGGAATTTTCCCGCCAGACAAGTCGAGATTTGAATCAGTTCTTTATCTTTTTTTTATATAGGGAAATTCAGCTATCGTTCAATAGTGCCGGAAAAATAATCCCGAAATGTGTTCTAGATAATATGTGAATGATATTTTCGATATCCTTATTTGCATTCTTTTTATGAAGATATCCGGAAAATAAAAAAGCGGTGACTTAATCATAATAGTTCCATACTAGTATGGTGATCCCTTGTCGAAAAGGGCTGTCGATATAGTATTCCAGGCAATGTATTCGCTCACGGACCTTAGGGTGATTCTTCGGGAGACTGCTCCTTTTCATGAACTTGACACCGACCGGAGAGCTCAGGCCCTACGTCTTCTGGAGAATCTTGAACGGCAGGTAGCATCGTTAAAACAGGAGATGCTCCGATGAGGTGTGCGAACGGGATTGAGGCACGTCAGGTAAATGAGCTCTTCATCAACATTGACCCAATCCAGGCAGGGGGCAGGCTCACTGCTGATGCGATGAAAGCCGTCATTGCGTACGGAGACGGGTATTCGGTCTGCGATAACTGCCGTAAACCGAATCGTCTTGACTATATCAGCAAACCGCCTATTGCAGAATTCCATAAAGATCTGGCAGCATGGCTCAACATGGATACGATAAGAACGGTACCGGGTGCACGGCGCGGGTTCCAGGCAGTCTCCCATACCTATGTCCATAAGGGGGACCCAGTGCTTCTGACTTCGCTCTCCCATTACACTGAATTTCTCGCAGTTGAAGAAGCCGGGGGTATCCCCCGGGAAATTACGGTGGATGCAGATCACAAGGTCACTGCCGATACCGCGGCAATGAAGATCGAAGAGGTAAAGCGGGAATTCGGCAGGGTGCCAGTCCTTGCCTTGATAGATCACGTCGATTACCAGTATGGTAACCTGCATGATGTGAAGGCAATCGCCAAAGTGACCCGCCAGTATGATATCCCGATATTGTATAATGGTGCGTATACTGTCGGTATTCTCCCGGTTGATGGTAAAGATCTCGGTGTTGATTTTGTAGTTGGTTCCGGGCATAAAAGCATGGCCGCTCCTGCACCATCCGGAGTCCTTGCCACAACCACGGAACGTGCAGCAGAAGTTTTCCGCACAACGACAATTGTCGGGGATGTAACAAAACGGAAATTCGGGATCAAAGAACCGGAGATGATGGGCTGCACACTTATGGGTGCTACCCTTGTCGGCCTGATGGCTTCGTTCCCTCATGTTAAGCAGAGGGTGAAACAGTTCGACAGGGAACTGGAAAACAACAGGATCGTCCTGGATGCTTTACTATCTGTTGAAGGAACAAAAGTCCTTTCGGAATACCCCCGTCAGCACACCCTGACACGGGTAGATACTATTGCATCCTTTGACAAGGTGGCAGAATCCCACAAAAAACGGGGATTTTATTTCTCAAGTGCCCTTGAAGAAAAAGGAATTACGGGAGTGATTCCCGGCGCCACAAGAATATGGAAGTTCAACACCTATGGGATGACAAGGAAACAGGCGCAGTATCTTGCTGACACCTTTGTTGCCATCGCAAGGGAAAACAATCTCAGTGTTTCTGCGTAGAACGTGGTAGTATGTATGAAACTCATGATTATTATGTCAACTTATCTGCCGTATTGCAGGACAAATCTCCAAAATAACTTTTTCAAAAAAAAACTGATTCTCCGGCAATAGCCTGTCTTTGAGAGAGAGATAAATTCTGACTCTGCAGCAATCAACTACCTGGTATCCATCCATGAGGATTTCCCGTGCTGCGAAAGGTCAAGCCCGGTGTACTCTTCCTCCTCGCCTTCCCGGAGTTCAAGCCGTCAGGTCAACAATCAATGCAAGTAAATACGTGACCGTATAAGCATACAGTGTAACGACTGCAGCTATTACCTGATTGGTTTTTGCGAATACAGTTTAATCGAGAGCCAAAACCAGACTCGGGTATAATTTATTATCCCTCATGCCCAACGATCCGATTGCCCAGAACAGGAAATTTTTATCAATAGTGGACAGGTGGCAGTATGTTTGAAAAATATGATCTTACAAAAACCATTGACGATGCCATGTTCGCAGAATCCCTGCCCCCGTTAAAGGCACGTCTGAGTGTCCTCCAGCGGACACTTCGCGACCGGGATATCCCTGTCATCATCGTTATTGAAGGATGGAACGCTGCCGGCCTTACCATGTCTACCAAGGAAATAATCCAGGCACTCGATCCACGGGGATTTACCCTTCATGCTACCGATAATCCTACTGATGAAGAACGGGCTCGTCCGTTCATGTGGAGATTCTGGGTGAAAACTCCTGAGAAAGGTCGCATTGCGATCTTTGCCCGCAGCTGGTACAGCCGGGCACTTGCTGAGAAACTTTCCAGAGTTGGCTGGAAAAAATCACTTAAGGATGAAATAATTTCAATAAATAATTTTGAGCGCCAACTATCAGACAGTGGCGGGATTATCATCAAGTTCTTTTTGCATATCAGTAAGGATGAACAGAAAATGCGGCTCATGGAGCGCGAGAGAAACCCTCTTACTGCATGGCTTGTAACCCCCCGGATCTGGGATTTCCATTATCATTATGACACCTATCTTCCCATCATCGATGAGTTCATTGAAAATACCGATACCGATTATGCCCCCTGGCATATTATCGAAGCGACCGATCGGAAGTATACTATTCTTAAGGTTTATTCATATCTTGTAAAAACGCTTGAAAAAAAAGCTGCTTCCAAATCAGAAGAACAATCCAGAAAAGGAAAACTGAAAAGTACTACTAGTTTCCCGAAAAATCCAGTCCAGAGAAGATCTTCTCCCGTTTCGTCCCACTCAAAAGAAGAATGCCAGAATATGCTTGACAATCTCCAGATCGAAATGCTCGAGCTCCATTATCTCCTCTTCAAAAGGAAAATCCCTTTTATAATCGTCTACGAAGGGTGGGACGCAGCCGGAAAAGGCGGGAACATCACGCGCCTTGCCCGTCACATGAACCCTCTGGGATATGATGTTTTGCCGGTTGCAGCCCCGAATGATTATGAGAAACAGCACCATTATCTCTGGAGGTTCATCAGTCATTTCCCGAAAGCCGGGCATTTCGGCATTTTCGATCGCTCCTGGTATGGACGGGTACTTGTCGAACGTGTAGAAGGGCTCTGTTCGGAGCCGGAGTGGCAAAGGGCATACCAGGAAATAAATGAAATGGAGCAGGATTATGTGAAAAGCAGCGGCGGGGGGATCGTCAAGTTCTGGCTTGAAATTGACAAAGATGAACAGCTGAAACGGTTCAAACAAAGAGAAGAGGATCCACTCAAGCAATACAAGATTACCGAAGAAGACTGGAGAAACCGGGAGCAATGGGATCTCTATGATCTGGCGGTTGACGAGATGCTGGCACGCACCAATACCCGGTACGCTCCCTGGATTGTCATAGAATCTGACGATAAATGGTATGCAAGGGTCAAGACATTAAAAAATGTAATCCGGTACGCCGGGGAACTTCTTTGAATGTATTTAGTCGGATACTTATCTATCGAACAGTATATCGTAAAGGGGCTTATACTAACAATTTCGGATTTTATATTAATCCGCGTTTCTCGGGCTTCAATGGGATTCCATTGGTTTTTTCGCATATGATGGAATAAATAATTCCCAATTGAAGTGGACGTTTACAATTATCCTCTGATTACTTGGCACTCGGTCACTTCTTTTGCTGCATCGATGCCACTTCTCCCTCCAGCGTCATCTTCAGTTTCTCTAATGCTTCATTGAGATCATTTGTCGTTGTGATGGTGAATGAGTTGTCACTCTTCTTGTCATGGTAATTTACCAAAAACTCAATCTGCCCGTCTTTTCCCTTCCTTGGCTCGACAATAAGTTGTGCCATATCTACTAAGGATACCTCAGATCTTATCGCTTTTTCTTTTCGATTATTTCGGGATGAGGTCCCTCTTTGGTGAAGGTGAGAACGTGGGCATCAATTCTGGTCTAACTCCATGCCTCAAGGTCGAATATGAGCTATGGGACAATGATGATTGCTTCTTTATCTGCAAAGCCGGTCAGGACCTACCCTGGAGTCCAAAATGATAAATTTTTAAATCCTTATTTTTCTCCCTCAAACGTTCATATATATGACCATGATCTCCAGATTCTACACTATTCCCTAACGGTTCATGGTAAGGTGGAGTGAAACCGGTTATGCTATGCACCGATGCCTTGCCAGATTTTATTATTTCACGAAAATAGGTAATCAAGTAAGGAAGATCCGAACACCTTAATTCAAGCCGAGTCCTTTAGGATCTTCCCCCTCCGAAATTGGTATCTGATAAAATTATGAATGAATTAGTCTTATATTTCCGTATACACAATTTACTGATAAAATTTGACGGACTTTATTGGTGGTGGTCGCCGAAAGATAAGGATTGGATCTTAGATCAAAACCTGGCAATTGAGCATTGTAATAATAGAAATTTTATTCGCATCCCATACGAGGAAGTAAAAAAATATCTCTAAAATTCTCTTATTAAAACGATTATTGCCTCTTTTATGAAAAATTCCGGACAATTAACACCATTCCAAAATCCCCAGCCAAAGAAAAAGAGCCATAACATTGTCTCTGAATAACGTAACAATCTTTTTTTGAGTTGTATTTGAGGATGTTTTTGTTAGAAATTCTCCACAAACCCCGCAAAATTGGAGGATTAGTCGAACAGATCAGATAATTCGTTTTTGTAAGAATCTATGGTCTTTATTGCCAATTCGGTAGCTTTGTCAATCTCAAAATATTTCTTTTGTTCGAATTCCCAGGTATCTAACATTCGATTTAAAAGATGATCGTATGATTCACCCTGTATTTTCTTTGCCTTGAGTCGGGTGAGAGTTGTTTTCCTGACGTTAACCGACGAGTTAAAGTTTTTCAACGTCATTTTTTTATTCCTTCTGATTTCCCTTCTTGTAATACGTGCGTGTGAGAATCGAATCCATAAAGATTTCGATTTTATAGGGCAGTTGTTCCTTGCGAGAATTTATTAATTTCGTTAAAAAAAAGATAAAAACTAAGTCATCACAAGAGGGATCCATGAAAAGATTATTGTTTTTAATTTTGGTTTTTATTGTTGGTTTGTTAGCGTATTTTATGTACTTTACCAGCGATGTCAGGCAATCGTATGAAACTATTTTACTACCGTTGGTGATTTATCTTTTTTTTGCAATTATACTCTTCATAATCGTTAAGAGAGGTTATGATTTCATGATATCCCGCTAAAGAGAGAGGAATAGAATGAGAGAAATAAATCTTTTTAAGGCTTCTTTTAAAAATTAAAACTTAACCCGTTGACAGGATGCTGCTATGGGGATTCGAAACCCTGCCAAAACATAGAATGCTCTGATATTCAATCCGGCAGCATAACCCGGCACTTTGGGCAGAATTGCTATGGAATTGCATGCCAAGATTGTACACGATCTTTAGTTATCTTAATATGGCAGCGCTTCATAGCTCCGTGATTGTTTGAGCACTGCTTTGATGCTAACTTCATGTAGATAGTATACTATTTTCAGGAAGGATAATGATAATCGGACAAAGCAACAAAGAGATTTAGGGCAAATAACTATTAGGGTTTGAACATAAAAAGTCAATCACGGCTGAGACTTTGTCCGATTTCTATTTTGGATGTTATTTACCTTCTTTCACTGATTGCTCTTGTTTAAACTCAGGGATGGATGATTTTTCGATGATCGAAGATATTGTTGACGTTGTTGGCAGATTCGGGTCGTTTAAACCAGACTCCATCTAATGCGATAAAAAATCCACCATCAACATTGTAAAGATTAATTTGCTTTCTGATCAGTGTGGGATCATAACCCCAAGGAAATTGACGAGCTAAAAAGGAGCATGGTAGAGGCTCTTCGCTTTATCGGATACCGGTGCAAAGAGTAGCTATAAAGCCAATGATGCCGAAAATCAGTTCCAGAATGGATATATTCTCCTTTCCGATGACGCATTGGGAGGGACAATAGGAGCAGTTAGGAGGATGGAGCATCCCTGCAGACTCATTATCTCTGGTATGTGAAGGGCTGACCAAGATCTATGAGGGGAGTCCCGTCCCAGCCTTGGACTCCGTCAGCTTCACCCTTCCTACCCAGGGGGTATTCGTACTCATCGGACGGAATGGTTCGGGAAAGACCACTCTGGTCCGCATCCTAGCCACCAACCTCGAGGCTACCGCCGGAACCGCCACACTCAATGGGATCGACGTGATGTCGGAACCGGATCAGATCCGGGAGCGAATCGCCATCGTGCCTCAGGAGGCTCGGCCAATACCCTGGATGACTCCCCTACAGTCGGTGCTTTCCTATCTCCTCTGGCGGGGGCTGGGCTATGCCGAAGCAAAGCAAAAGGCTTGCGAGATGCTGGACAGACTTAAGTTCGGCAAGAAGGCGCGAGCCCTGAATCGCACGCTTTCCGGGGGCATGAAGCGAAAGGTGCTGATGGCCATGATCCTCTGCACGGAAGCGAAGGTAATCTTCCTGGATGAACCCACCACCGGGCTCGACCCCATTTCCCGGCGTGAGTTCTGGGAGGTGCTCCAGGAGATCCGCAAGGACCGCTTCGTGGTACTGACTACCCATTACATGGAGGAGGCAGAACAGCTGGCGGATACAATCGGTGTACTAGAGGAGGGTAGGCTGATCGCCCTCGGCACGCTGGACGAACTGAGGAGACGGTTGCGGTACAACTACAGTGTGAAGCTGCTCTCCATACCGGCACCGCCTATTACCCTTACGGAGGGGGAGATGGTGAAGGGACGGCACGATCTTCCGGTGATTCTAACGACGGAGGATGAAGCCTTCCGTATCGCTCAGAACCTATCCCGGGAGAGGATTAAGTTCACCATTAATCCGGTAGGGCTGGAGGACATTTTCTTCTACATGCACTCCGGGGGCGACACCGGTGGCAGTTAAGAACCTGAAACGGAAGCGGAGCCGACTCAGTCAGGTTTTTGCCGGGATTCTCGTGAACTCCGTGTATGAGATGGAGAACTATCCCATCGTACTCCTGAACACGGTAGTCTCGCCCCTCTCAATTCTGCTGGTGATCGTGTTCGTCAGTCGCGGCAGTCTTTTTGGGGTGGCCATCGAGGGTGGATTCATCATGGCCATGTTCTCCGCCGGCATGGGCCTGTCCACCGACCTTTCCCACCTGAAGAATGATTTTAAGCTTCAGGACATGATCGTGAGCTCCCCCACCAGCTGGCTCACCTACATGATAGGGATCTCTTTCTCTGAGATAGTCTACGCCATCCCCGCCCTCTTAGTGCTCACCATCTTGGCTTCCTTCGGGCTGTCCCTAACCCTGGCGGAAGTCCTCGAATTCGTGGCGGTGCTGCTGCTTATATTTATCACTTCGATCTCCATCGGCTACACGCTCTCCACCTTCTCCAGTGACATCGTACAGAGCTTCGCCTTCACGCGGCTGATCTCGACTATTTTCTCCACCATCCCGCCCGTGTACTATCCTATTACCTACATTCCCCTTCCCTTCCGCTATCTGGCTTACCTCTCCCCTACCACCTATGCGGCGGAGTTAGTCCAGGGGATTAGCGGGTACCTGGCTCTTTCTTTGACCACTGTCATAATCGACTGGACCGTTCTGGTTGCTGTCACGATAGCCCTGTTTGTGCTGGCCAAGACCAAGGCGCGGTGGAGGGAGGTGTAGGGGGCCGGAGTATATGGTTCCCTTTCCCGTCGCTATACCAATTTTCTTCGTGATTCACCGGGCGCAATTATAGGATGGATAATTTTTTCCCGGTATCGCACAGACCTGATAACAATATCAACTCAATGTATATTCTTCTTCTGTGCTTAAAAAAATCACATATCTTTCACAATTTCTCCGTTCAAAGCGATCACGAACTGTATTTCAGAGAGCGTTCCATCGGTGATCTCTTCAATATTCATTTTCTCTTCGCACTTTTTTATGACTTCCAGGATTGCTGCAGTTGCCGGCATGGATGGTACTGTCCGGCACGTGAGATCCCCGGGATGTGCATCAAAGGTCCCGATCCGGCGGGCAAGAGCTATTATCTCTTCCTTATCATACGTGATGAGCGGGCGCAGCACCGGTATCATAACTGCTTCTGAAATAACCGAGAGGTTTGCAAGTGTCTGGGAGGCCACCTGGCCGAGATTCTCACCGGTAATTACTGCAAGCGCTCCTTCTTTTTCCATCAGGCATCCCGCCACGCGCTGCATGAAGCGTTTGCAGATGACACAGCGGTACCTGGGCGCGATGTGAAGTTCATCCATGCGGTCATACAAAATCTCGCTGTCTGCGATCACCAAAGAAAGGGGATTTCCCGGGCACCAGCGGGAGAGCCTGCGATGATTTTCTATTGCTGCCAGGGCGACATCCTTTCCTGCCCACCTCCCTGCATCGAGGTGCAGGTGGGTGGTCTCACACCCACGTTTCATCATCAGCCAGGATGCGACCGGTGAGTCAATACCTGACGAGAGTAATGCAAGTACCCGCCCCTGTGTCCCCCACGGTAACCCCCCGGGCGCTGCAATGCGGGAATCGTACACAAGACCACCAAAATCCCGCACTTCAACAAAGATTTCATAATCCGGGGTATCCAGATCGACTTCCAGACCGGGGATATGGTCAAAAACCGCTGAACCGATCAGGGTGCCAAGTTCCTGGCTGTCAAGCCCCGTTTTCTGTTGTCGTTTTGCACGGACAGCAAAACTCATACCAGCACGAAGGTTTGCTGATGCCAGGGAGACTGCCTCTCCACAGATATCATCAAGCCGTGGGCTTGTCCGCGAACAGATACTGACATCCACGATGCCGAAGATCCGGGAAACCACGCTGGATATTGCCTCCGGTTGATTACCATGGATAAGGATGCGTCCACGGGGGGTTTCAAAATGATAGGAAAGACCTGAAGCAGAAAGGGCTTTCCCGATATTGCGCAGGAGCATTCCGATAAAATGGAATTTCACCGGTTTACTCTTTAAAAATAACTCCCCATACCTGGCCATTACGAGTTTTTCCGGTCTGTCCACTCCATCACCTTTGTTTGTCTGGAATATTGAAGGTCAAGGCTGATAACAATTGGTAGGGATGGTCCTGCCCCGTGACCGTGTGAATCATCATCTCCGGCTCCCGGGGGTCTGCCAAGGCAACACCGACAACGAAACCCTTTAATTTCGCAAATGAATAGTGTACTGAAATGGTAAAAAAGGCAAGTAAAAAAACGGAAGATGAACCGCTCAAGTTGTTTTATATTTTTTACAACCAGGAACGTTGGGACAACTGGTTAAAAACCCTCGGTGAATCCAGTTTTGAGGCAGATCCCAGGAGCGATGAACTTCCCGAAGGGTTTCGTGTGCTTGACAATTTCTCGGTAGACATCACCGTGTCCGTGCTGAAGATCATCAAACTCTACCAGAATAAACGTTACACGTTTGAAGAAGCAGTCGATAAGCTCTCGCAGGTTGAAATGATAGTGATGTCCGCAGCACCGGAGGGTAATCTAGGCGAGATCATTGAGATTCTCCAGCTGCCCAAACTTGTGCTCTTTGCCTCCTGCCGGTTGTATCTCGCAGGTGGTTTTGAAAAGGACATTAAAGCGCTTGTCAAGAAGGGCAGGACTATTATTGAGAAAGATATGGAGCTGGCACTTGAAGCGGCAGCAAATATCGGGGCCAGTGTTATTGATGGAGCTTCCTGCTGCGGGAAATACCTGAAAGATGATGTTGAACAGTCGACGCTTTTCGATGAGTGGCTGATCGAATGCGAGCGGATGGGTGAGGCAATGGCCTCGCTGAAAAACTTTGACGAAGGCGTAGGGGACGAGGAGTGATCGCAGATCGGGCACGGTTCCGCCACGCAAAAAAATTAGAGCGGCTGGCGGGCTTTCGCCTTCCCGAACTGGCCTTTTCGGGAACCATGCTCGAGACTCTTTCATCGCGCCTTGATTATGATGCGCTTGATTTTGCCGTAAGGGAACAGATCCTCGCTTTTTTTAACGATTTCCTCCGCTGTAACTGCAAGGATTCACCATTATGCGGCTGCCCGGAGAAAAAATTTGCCAAAAAGGTGATCGAACTGCGGGAAAACGGTCTTGATCATCGGCAGATAGCAGCATTCATACTCGATGAGTATGGGATTGAGATGTTTCCCGCGGATGTTCTCTCATTCCTTGAAGAATCTGTGCACGAGCTCGAGGCGATATCAGACGTCGCCCACCTGCAGGGTCGCATCGTACTGGCAAAAAAAACCGATCAGCATATCCATCTCATTGAGCGGTAATGCGTTTAAAGTCCGGGCCCGGATGACCGAAATAAGATCCTCCTTGTATTCTGATCAGATCGTAAATCCAATCCTGTTATGGGGATGAAAAATCCCGTTGAATTTTTATTCTTCTTACATTTCTCGCTTATTGTTTTACAAAAACAAGTACAGTCTTTCCGGACTTATCATACAGTTTCAGGTTGGATTCGCTGATACGTAGTTCTACAGCACTCAAAAGATCATGGATATAGGCAGACTCCTGTTGCATGACGTTCGGATCACTGCAGAAAATCTTAGTTAATGTCGGCGAGGAAGTGGATATCGCAAAATCCCGGACTTTATAGGATGCGGTATACTGGTTGCAACCGGCTGAACCGCTTACGTTTCCGTCACTGCCAAACAGGGCTGTTACCTGTGTTCCGGGTTCCACCAGGACGAGAGTTCCTGTCGTATCGCCATATGACTGCAGCATCCAGCTAGATAGGGTCATGCTAACGCCGGCAGATGCCTTGATACCCGGAATGTTTATGAATATAATCAGAAGAACCAGAAGTCCAACTAGGCCGAGGGCGATATACAGTGTCAGACCTATAGGCTGTGATTGCAGGATTGCAGCACGATCTGTCTCTGCATTTTCTCTATCCTGTGGGGATTCCTGCAAGTCATCATTCATAACTGTAATCGGGCAGGAAATCCGATAATAGTTTTGGTAATTTCCAGCAAAGAAAAATCTGCCCGGTAACATAAGATATACTATCACATGTGAGATTTCAAGGTGCAGTGCCGGGAGTGTTATTTTTTTGGGAGTGGATGACCCTTTCCATTATTTGAGATTTTAATAGTTCAGGAGCCATGTATATGTATGGATTATGCAACCGTTAAAAAATGGGCGACGTTTTTCATTGGTATTCTCTGTGCGATTGTTATCGCTGATAGACTCTCAAACGTAATAGTATCGGCAGCAGGGATCGTCGGCTGGATGAATTTTCTGGTAAACTTTCTCCTGTATGCAGTATTTTTCTTTGCAATCCTCTATATTATAGAAAAAATTTTTCATATCGAATTTTTCGGTTTTTCGCGTAAGTGATCCACGAAATAACGATATTTAATACCTAAAAAATAGGATAACGGGGTTTGTTGCAGCAACCAGAAAACAGGCATTCATGGGATAACCCATCAATTAAAGATGGATAGATCATGGGTCGTTCCAAGCTTTTTATCCTTCCTGCCTGGTTACATATCTTCGGGAATATCCTTTGTCCCTTCGATATATCCTTTGATCGCGATAAGTGTTGTGCTATCCATAAGTGCCGAGAAGTCAATGTCTACGATATATACAGGAAATAACCCCAACAGCGTATGTTGTTTTATTGAGTAGATCCTTGACTCAAGAAGAAGGGTAGTCATTATGAACCAATCCTCCTTCTCGTATGATTTTTTTGTTCTAACGGCATTATGTATTTCAGTCAGTCCTTTGAGGGAATCTTCCTGAAAATCCAGGATGCGTGCGGCCATCGCACGGCTGGTTATACCATGGATATGCCTGATAAGGAAATACTGGCTGATTGCAAGAACCGTGACAAACAAGACAAGGTATCCCAGTTCATTGAGTCCAGATTGGCTCATGAACTCAGTTACCGTTACCCCGGGCAGGAAAATGATCGCTGTCAGGAATAAAAATACTGCAAGCAGGATACCTGTCATGAAGATCGCAGAAACCATCCACGGCGGGATATTTTCCCGCGAAAGTCTTCTTTTGACCTGCTCGACATTTCTCTCAAATTTTGTTGAAAAAGGCTCTATCTTCCAGACTAAAAGATAAAAGAGGATAATAATACCACATTGAGAGATGACGATTATAGTCGTACTCATGGGAAGACCCATGATAGTATATGAAAAGAGTGCAAAGACAATATCGACCGAAAATATCAGGCCAATTCCCAGAGACAATGCACGGCTGTTTATGAAAAAAGAATTGATGAACAACCGGGTAAACCTTGATGTCCCTGATTTTACACCAATATCCCTGAACCATGAATGAAAACGGAAGATCTCGTTTTTCGAAAACCCGGTCCTGCCCAAATTTGTCGGAATTAACAGGATAATAAAGTAGAACATGTTGAGGTAGAAACTGGCTGCAATAAAGATGGCGAAATAATCACTCCTGGTTAAAAAAAAGATTATATTGATTAAAATACAGGAAAATAAAATAATACGGTGAAGAAATATGGGTTCTTTTTGGGTTAGTAATTCAATACGCTTTTTTCGTACTGCAGACAGTTCATCATTTACAACCTTATGGAAAGCTAGACCGTTATGGGGTTTTTCAAAAGTTGGTGGAGCAGACATACAAAAAATACCATAAATATTAATAATTCTCTCAAGATATCAAGGGATGATGTAATTGTCCCTATTGGTTCTTCATATAATATATGCGGTAATACCAGAACAGCATTTCGGGGGAATTAATAAAACTGATAGGATGAATTTTGTAGTTGTGGCGCTAAATGGAGAGATGGATGCACGGGTATTTCATTAATCTTATCCGGTGATACTGTCATGGACACAAGACTGTCATGCCTCATCCGGGGCATTATCGGTGTTATTTTTGGGGTTTTGGCCCTGCTGTTTCCAGAACTTCTGCTCGCAACTTTTTATGGACTGTTCCTTCTTTTAGCCGGTCTGGCTATTGTAGTATTCCTATTCCTTGCCATTACTTCAAAGGGCGACGAGTCGCCGTTCTGGTTTGGTCTTTCCGCAGGATTACTCGTTGTGGTAGTCCTCTCATTCCTGGTGCCAATGATCGTTGAAATTATTTTTCTGCTCATCATCGCCGGGATCGCCTTTTACAATGGTTTTACTGATATCACGCTTGCACTTGCTCACCCGAAAAATAAATATATCCTTATTCCCGGTATGTTCATTGCCGGTGCAATCCTGTTAGCTGTTCTCCTCCGGTATGTTCCCGCGCTCTATGATAATCTCCTCATTGTCATCCTCGGCACCTTTGCATTTGTTTTCGGTCTGGTTTCCATCCTGATGGGAATTTATCAGAAAGAAATCCCCGAACAAAATCCGATGGATGCCCCCTGGATGACAAAAGACAAAACCTGTGAGTTTCATAAACCTGAAAGGAAAAAATAGTCATCATCCTTTATATCCGATTTACCCGTGCATGAGTTTTCATGACATACGACGTTATTGTGATTGGCGCAGGTCCGGCCGGAAGTGCTGCGTCAGCAGAATGTGCCCAAAGCGGCCTCACAACACTCTGTATCGAAGAGCACGGGACCATCGGCTATCCGGTACAGTGTGCAGGGCTCCTGTCAAATGCCGCTTTTGCGGAATGTCGTGTATCTGAACGGCCGGTCCTCAACCGTGTCTGTGGTGCCCGTATCGTATCCGGTACCGGAAGTGAACTCCTGCTCGATGCAAAGACCCAAAAGGCAGTTGTTGCCGACCGTGGGTTGCTTGATCGCGAGATGGCAAAAGGTGCGGCTGACGCAGGAGCTGAGTTCCTCTTAAAAACAGCAGCGTACAACATACGGGGAACAACTCTCCTTACCCGGGGAGTGAACGGACATCGGGAGATCCCGTTCAGGCTCCTTATTGCAGCAGATGGCCCACGGAGCAGCATTGCCCGCATCTTCAATATGCCCCGGGCTAAGACGTATCTGGCGGGTATCCAGACAGATCTTGCCCACGAATGCGATTCACGGTTCGTGGAGATCTATCCCGACGCATCACCGGACTTTTTTGGATGGATGATCCCGTCGGGTGAAGGACGAGTACGTATTGGTCTGTGCAGTCAGACGGGCGTACCGGAACTGTTCGCAGAGTTCCGGAAAAGATTCGGTGCAAATTCAATACATCTTGTTACCGGAACACTTCCTCTTGGCCTGATGCCGAGAACCTATGGTCACCGTACACTGTTTGCCGGGGATGCTGCAGGATTTGCAAAACCCACTTCCGGAGGAGGTGTATATACCGGAATCCGTTCAGCCCGTCATGCGGCCGCAGTTGCTGTTACCTGTTGTGAGGCTGACTTGTTCGCGGATACCGCACTCGCAGAATATGAACAAAGATGGCAGGAAGACATTGGTCGGGAACTTGATCTCGGATTCCGTATTTTTCAGTTGCGCCAGAAAATATCTGCCCCGGAGATAGATGCATTAATCCACGCACTCAATAATCCTGACATTATCAGTACGATAATTGAGTATGGTAATATGGACCGTCCGGGAATACTGGTCAAAAAAATCCTATTTAAACCTGCTATTCTCAGATGTGCAACCCCGCTTCTCCGATCAGGACTTCGTTCTTTGTTCCGGGTATGAATTACGAAAAAGAGTGCCCCCCCGTCATATCGGCTGTTATTACGGTCACCCCGGTTTTGAACTTTTTTGTTACTGTTATGATTTTTACTTGTTTACGATTTGCAAACTGCTGCTTACCCTTCGGAGAAGAAGTGATCCGGTTCCCCGACAATTGCGCTGAACCAGAATCTATCTCTCGACACAAGGGATGAGGGGAACCGGGCAGCACCGTTAATCGTGTACTTCAGTCAGTTATTTCTTGGTCGGCATTTTTATTTCCGTTAAACCGGTACATCCCTTTTGGTATGGTTATCTCAAACCGTGCGCCACTCCCGGGTTCTCCGCATTCATCAATGGTTATCCTGGTGATAGCAAGGATCTCCCGTATAAGGAATAACCCGTATCCATGGTTTTTCCCATATCCTCGCTCAAACAGATGATTCTTTGTCTCGCTATCGATGCCTACTCCATTATCCTCGCATATTATGGTCAGCTTGGTTCCGGATTGACGATAAGAAAACTGAATTGCACTGGTCTTTTCGCCGTGTTTCACTGCATTTTCCAGAAGATTATAAAAAACTTTTCCTAAAAGAGGATCTGCATACACTTCGATATTGTTAAAGCGTATCTGGATAGAAACCGGACTCAGATCAAGCAGATTTGCAACATTTACAATACTATCATGCACATTCTGCCATTGGGGTGTATGAACGCCGATATCCTGATATTCTTTGGTAAATGCAATCTGCTGGTTGATTCTCTCCGTTGCTATCTCTTCTTTTTTAATAAAACCGAGAAGTTTTTCATCAGAAGTAAATTCTTCAGATAATGCAAGATAACCGGAGAGAACCGTGAGCTGGTTGAGGATGTCATGCCGGGTGATGCTTGACAGGAGACTCATTTTCTGGGAAGCAAGAGCAAGTGCTTCTTCCATCTGCTTGTTTTCCGTGATATCCCGTCCGACCGACTGATATTCGATAATCTTACCATTTTTATCAAATATTGCCCGATCGGACCAGCGCTGCCACCGGATAGATCCGTCGGCTTTAATAATACGATGCGTATTAGTTGCAGACGGATGTTCCTTATTCAGTGACGCAAAATGGTCCCGGATTTGCCGATGATCTTCCTGTGGTATTCTTGGGAAAAGTTTTTTACCGATGATGTCCTGACGGGATTTGTTAAAGTACTGGCAATATGCCTCATTAACAAATATATGTGTACCATCGGGAAGGAATCGCGAGATCAACTCTGTTTCGTGCTCCACAACATCCCGGTATTTTCGTTCGCTATTCACAAGCATTTCTTCCGCTTCTTTACGCTTGCTTACATCCCGTACGATTGCCTGAAGCAGCGTCTTTCCTTCAATTGTCAGTTGGTTAAGGGTAACTTCAGCAAAAAAGGGTGTGCCATCCTGACGGCTGAACAACCACTCGAAAAATTGCGGGATGCCATTACGTGCGTCTGAAATTTTTTCCAGTCCTTTTTGCTCAGAGCTGATTCGATCGGGCTGCATTAACGGGGAAAAGTCTATGAATGAACGTTCAAGAAGCTCTTCTTTATTTGTGCATCCGAATATGGAGGTTGCCCTTGTGTTGCAGCTGATGAACCTTGTATTTTCAAGAAGCATAATTGCGTCGGGAGCAAGTTCAAAGAGGGAGCGATACTGTTCTTCGCTTTCCTTAAGGGAATTTTCCGACTTTTTATTCTCGCTGATGTCCCTTATAACTTCGATCGCACCGGTGATATTTCCGCTTGTATCATAGAGTGGGGATGCGATAAACCAGAGATAGGCACCTTTACCCCCATACAACGTCGGAAAATACATTTCAGAAATGAGTTTGTTGTCTTTATGCTGGATGAATGGATATCCTTTTTCGATCTCTTTATTTTCGTGGAGTATGAGATCGAGGAGCATTGGCTGTCTCTTACCAAAAAATGGGAGAGCATAGACATAATCAGACTCTCCAATTATGGTATTTTTTTGAACTCCGGTTATTTTTTCTATTGCTTTATTCCAGGCAATCACCTTTCCTTCAATGTCTATAGCAAAGGTCGGGTCTGGAAGGAAATTTACGAGATCGGATAAACGTTGTTCGGAGTTTTTAAGCGCTTCACGGACCTGCCTTCGTTTAACCACCCTTTTTATGTTTTGCGCGAGTTCATCGAATTGTGATCGTGGATCTATGCCTTTATTGAGGTAAAAATCAGCACCGTTATTAAGAGCCGCAATGACGACATCTTCTCTTCCCTTGCCGGTAAAAATAATAAAGGGAATATCGCCGTATTCTGTATGGACATGCTTGAGGAATGTAATGCCATCCATTCCCGGCATCTGGTAATCGGATATAATGGCATCATAAGATTTTATTTTGTCTGATTTCAGGACTTCGTTGGCAGAAGTAGTTATGTCGATGGTGAATTCCTGGGATTTCTCCAGAAAAATCTTAGCTATTTCAAGGAGCACTGGTTCATCATCAACATAGAGTACTTTATACATAAGTTTTTCCTCTAACGGCAGAGATAGTGATAGTAATAATGATGCAGTATTGCTACCGTTAGTTTATAAATTGGTGCAAAGCGCCGATGCAATGCAGTATCGAAATTTTGGATGCTCGTCTGTGTAAAAATCATTCTTGTTTGGCAAATTGCCGGTGAATGTTTTCAAGAATAATATGAGGTAATCTCTTTGTGTTTCACTGTCCAAAAATCCTTTCCTCCAAGAATAAAACCAGTTCGCAAAATAATTGCATGGATAAGGCTGTATAGGACTACACTTTGGAATGAATGTAAGATGCTAAAGAGCGGTTATACTATAATTTGTTTATTAAACCTTTTTTATTGAGCAAAAAAAGACTGAAGTTAGGGTTATATACGATTCCCATACAGGTTCATTCCTCAGATCGGTGATCTGGGTCATCTCTAGCATTTCTGATAAATCAAAAGAAAAGTTTCATTGAATATTAAATAACAATATTTTTTAACCAAAGCGTGCTACAAATATTAAGAAACGTAATAACATGGTGACGTCATGCATATCCCAGACGCGTTCATACCAATTCCCCAAGGGGTTATATACTGGATTATCGCCTTGGTATTTGTCGCACTTGCCCTCCGCTGGGCAAAAAACGAAATGAGTGAGGAAAAAATTCCGCTGATTGCTGTCCTCGCTGCCGGTATTTTTGCCCTTCAGTCCTTTAACCTGCCGGTTTCAATGGGAACCAGTGGACATCTTGTTGGCGGTGCACTTGCTGCAATTGTACTCGGCTCGCCATTTGCAGCTGTGTTTATTCTGACACTTGTATTAATTGTCCAGGGAGTCCTTTTCGGGGATGGGGGGATTACAACCATGGGTGCTAATATCCTGAACATGGGTGTCCTCGGGGGATTTGTCGGGTTCTACTCGTTCAAAGGAATGATGGGCATTACAAAGAACATGAACATTTCGATATTCACGGCAGCATGGCTCGCATGCTTCATACCGGCGCTTGCGGCAGCTGTCGAGATGTTCTTTGCCGGTACATTCCCGTTGATTGAAGGATTGATCGCCATGGGGGTGTATCATGCACTTATCGGCATCATCGAAGGACTTGTGACAGTAATCGCCATTCGCCTGATAATAAAAGCCCGTCCCGATATTGTGGATATCCGGGACCCTCCAATGAAAGGAGTGAACGTTTGATGAACAATAAAACATTTATTATCGCTGGAATAATTATCGCCCTCCTCATTGGAGTGCTTGCAGTATTCTTCGCCTCCGGGAACCCCGATGGTCTGGAAAGTACTGCTTTGATAGTCCAGGGTCAAAAAACCCTCACCGGAGACACCCCCCCCAATGCTGAAGTTCATGAAGACCCCACCGGAAAATTTTCGTATTCCTCTCCCATGACGAACTATTCGCTGGGTGAGAACATAGGTCCGCTTGGTGGTATTATTGCTATCGTTGCCGGCACATTGCTCGCATTTCTCCTGGTTCTGGGTGTTCTCAAACTTACCACACTCATAAAATCCAGGAAAGCAAAGTCAAACCAATAGAATTTTAATTTTTTTCGCTCATGGTACCAGACATATGCACCTCATCGAAACCAGGGATCTGACTTATTCCTATTCATCTGTCAGCCAGAAAGCGCTTGACAAGATCAATTTTATCGCACCCCGGAATGCCCGGATCGCGGTTTTAGGATCTAACGGAGCCGGAAAAAGCACGCTCTTCAAGCACTTCAACGGCATCTTCAGGCCTACGTCCGGTTCTGTCCTGATACGGGGAGAACCCATCACCAGGACAAATATACGCGAGGTGCGCAAGTTTGTCGGCATCGTCTTCCAGAATGCCGATGACCAGATCTTCTCCCCGACTGTAGAACAGGATGTCGCTTTCGGACCGACGAACCTCGGGCTTGATGAGGAGACAATCCACCACCGGGTGCATGAAGCACTCAGGATAATGGGCATCGAAGATATCTGCGATCGTGTCCCGCACCACCTGAGCGGGGGAGAGAAGAAAAGGGTTGCAATTGCCGGTGCCATTGCGATGGAGCCCGAAGTGCTGGTACTTGATGAACCGACTGCAGGTCTCGACCCGAAAGGAATACATGATCTCCTCGGGTTCATAAACGATTTAAAGAAGAATTCCGGCATGACGGTGATCTTCTCCACACACGATGTCAGCCTTGTTCCGGAGATAGCTGATTATATCTATGTCATGAGCAGGGGGCGGATTGTTGCACAGGGAACAATTGCCGAAGTATTCATTCAGACTGAATTGCTCAAATCAGTCCGCCTCGATGTTCCGCTCTACCCAAAACTTATCCAGTCGCTCCGGGATAAGGGGATCCCGGTCTCCATGGCTTTCACATTCGAGGAAGCGGAAAAAGCATTCCTTGACGCGTTCAAAGGCGGATCATGATCGAAGAGATCTTCCATATAGAGAAACATACCTATAAGGACAGTTTTATTCACCGGCTTGATGCAAGGGTAAAGATTATTCTTGCATTTGCGGTAATCATTGCAGTCGTGGCAGTCCCCTATTCCACGATAGTGTATACAGTAGGGATCATTTTTTTTGTTTTTTTTACAGGGTTATGGATACTCTCTCGATTGTCACCGGTAGTATACCTCCGCCGGCTTGGAGAGATTATCCCGCTCTGGGGAATTGTAATATTCTTCCAGATCTTTTTGAAGAACAAATATTACACGGAGTATCACGCAATTCTTACCCTGCCATTCGGTATTGCAATCTATTCCGAGTCGGTGACGTTTGCTTTCATCCTGCTGGTGAAATTTATCATTTCAATATCTTTTATCATCCTGCTCTCTTCCACAACAAAAATTCAGGATATGCTGGAGGGTGCGACTCGACTCGGGCTCCCGGCTGATTTTGCACTGGTTCTCGGAATGATGATCCGTTACCTCTTTGTCTTTGGTTACATCTACCGGAAGATGACAGAATCTCTTGTTACACGTTGTTTTGACGCATTCGACCGGAAATTACCCTACCGCTACCGCATCCGGCAGCTTGGCTACACTATCGGGACGATGTTTATCCGGGCATACGAACAGGGCGAGAGGGTATACATCAGCATGCTGTGCCGGGGTTATGGAAGGAACAGTTATCTCTTTGTCAAGAAAAAACACCTGAAAACGGGTGATCTTGCTTTCCTTTCCGTGTCGATGATGGTTGTCATCGCAATACCCGTTATCGTCTGGCTGGCACCGCTTCGTCTTATATGACAGTACTTTTTTGTAATCCGGGCACCATCTGTTCACTATGGAATATCCTTTCGGCCATGGATTTGTCACCAGTATCATCCTGATTGCACAGCATTTTGCGCTGCCTCCCGAACAGGCCTGGTTCGGGGTTGGTGATCATGTTGAAGGACTGGTACTGCCGGAAAAATTCAAAGGCACAGATATCGAGGAGATTACGACCCTGTTGCGAAAGAAAGTGATCTGGCACCAGCCGGGTACTATGGATAAAGAAGATGCCCGTGACGTTATAACTACCCTTCAGCGGCTGGTCATTGCAATCGATCGCGAGCTGGGGATTCCCAATGCGTGTATCGGGCAATTCCGGTGAAGCAATACCCTTTAATCACTCTTTAAAGAATTCCTTCAGTACGGTTTAAGTCAGTTAAAGACCAATAATTATTGTGATTACCGTACAGTATTTTTTTTCCTTTTTAAGGGAGGATTTGCTTGACTGAAACGTACGATGCATCCCATATAACTGTTCTCGAAGGGCTTACCCCGGTCCGCGAGCGCCCGGCAATGTATATTGGCAGCACAGACACCCGCGGGCTGCACCATCTCGTTTACGAAGTTGTGGATAATTCGATAGATGAAGCCCTGGCTGGTTTCTGCAGCCGGATAACTGTCGTCATCAACCGCGACGGCTCCCTTATGGTCCAGGATAATGGACGGGGCATCCCGGTCGACCGGATGGAAAAGAACGGTAAAAGTGCCCTAGAGGTCGTGCTTACTGTCCTGCATGCCGGCGGAAAATTCGATAAGGAGACCTATCAGGTCTCGGGAGGTCTCCACGGTGTAGGTGTTTCGGTGGTCAACGCTCTTTCCAACTGGCTCTCAG
>JACTUB010000012.1 GCA_015660885.1 Methanoregulaceae archaeon
AGGGCCTTCGATCGAATCAACCGGTACCACCCCGCACGCTTTGCCCGGCCGCTCGGTCTTCATCTGGGTACCGACCGCGAGAAACTCACCGAGAATATACAGTGTCGCAGGATGAAGGCCTGCAGCAGCAAACCCGGTGTTGCGCGACCTTCCGTAACGGAGCCGGAAACCCCCTTTGCGCATGGGGTAGGAAAATACCGGTCTTCCCCCAATCAGGTCGCGAAGGTACTTGTCCAGGGGTTTGATACTGACCATTCCTTCATCTGTTTTGTTTTTTATCAGTTTGCCCAGCCAGTCCCAGCCGTCCATTTTCATCTTTTCGACTTTGCTTTTAAGTTTGGGTGCCTTCCCGGCAATTCCTTCCGCGAGGACCAGCGCCATACCGCCCCGCACCGTGTTCGTTTCCACCCGCTCAAGGTTACGGTGCCCCGAGATCTCTTCCTGTTCGGTCGCCTCCCCGTCAATGCAGACCGGGCAGTTCTCGACAATCAGCCGGATTTCCTGTTCACTGGGAAGATACTGGAGGTTCATAATGGAGTTGTACTGCCGTATCTCCTCGATATACCGTTCGACCTCCTCCTGACGGGGGTTGTAGCGGTTGATTCCAAGCTGGCGGCGGACATAATCACCGACCAAGACCGAGAGTGCCTGTGCGGTCCCACCTGCACTCCGGATCGGCCCGGCATAGAAGATCTTCAGGTACTGGCTTCCGTCATCGTTTTTCCCCAGCCCGACTTTAGCAATCCCTTCCGTGGGCGCCGCAACCACACCTTCTGTCAGCAGCGCCATCGCGGTACGAATAGCATGATCAAGAATCTGTACATCCGTCGTCTCGCCAAACTTCCGGGCCACAAAATCGTCACCAATACGCAATGCAACCTCTTCACGCGACATCTGGGATTCGAGCTCACGTATCCGTATCGCTACCCCTTTGATTCCAAGCAGTGCTTCAACCCTGTCTGCAAGGTCACTGGCAATGGGAATTTCGATATCAGTTGAGGGATCAAGACCGCAGGAACGGGCTTTTTTGGCAATCGCTATTGCGAGATAAAGGTCGTCCATAAGCGACTTTTCGTAAGCTTCCATCGCAGGCGAAAGCACAAGCATACCGGTACGATTTTGCGTGAGCGGATTTATCTGTTCGTGTTATGGATCAATACATGAGGTATGAGGAAAAGCCGGTCTTTTATTCCTGTTCCTTAAGTTTATTCACCATTGAAGGAAGCCCTGTTTCGCCCATCTGCCAGAGGGTGAGAGTCGCGCAGGACCTGATAATCTCATCAGCATCGTCAAGTCGCCGGGTGAGAGGCTCGACAGCGGGTTTACCGATCCGGCAGAGAGCAAGAGAGAGAAATCCCCGCATCTCCCGGTCATCATCTGCCATCGCATCGATTATTAGTTCAACGGCAGAAATGCCAATATTTCCCAGAGCCGCTGATGCAAAACGTCTGAATTCTTTCTCCGGGTGGACGCGCATTGCTGAAATGAGGGGGGCTGCTGCAGGGGCACCGATACCAGATAACGCAACCGCTGCATACCAGCGATGATCATTATTCACTGCGCCTGCAAGCGCCTGGATCAGTGGTTCAGTTGCAGCTTCGCCAATTTCTCCAAGAGTCTTTACTGCCTGGTGGCGTATGTCAATGGAAGGATCACTCAGACTGGTAATGAGACGGTGAATTTTCATTTCTGCAGGGACCTGATCCTCCATGGTATCTTAATCTCCATCATTATTCTCTGATCTGGTCTTTTCATTCTTTTGAGCGTTCCCCTTCCGAAGCCTCCATGCGAGGGGTTCAACGGCAGGGATCAGGATAGCATCAAGGGCATCGGCAATTGCCCTTCGCTCATCCTCATCCGCACTCTCGAGAATCTGGAGGAGCGGCTGGATAGCATCGGTATCTTTTAATTCGCCAAGAGCCGTGACCACTTCAATTCGTACAGATCGATCTGAAAATTTTAAAAATCGTAAAAGGGGTTCTAACGCAGGTTTTCCGATCGTTGCAAGTGACATGGCAGCTTCAGCACGGACATTCTCATACTTATCCGCAAGAGCCCGGATAAGAGGTTCGACAGCTCGCGTGTCACGGATTTTCCCCAGTGCAATTGCAGCACCCCACCGGAGATTCCCATCACCCTCCCGGAGTACACTGATAAGCGGGCTGACAGCAGGTTCGCCTATCAGACCAAGAGCATAGGCCGCACGACCTTTGACAAACCGGTCCTCGTCACAAAGCAGGGTGATAAGAGGTTTAATAGCTCTTGGATCACCGATCTCACCGAGTGCAATAGCTGCCTTCCACCGCACATCATCATCGTGGTGCCGCAGCGCTCCGATAAGACCCTCAACAGCTGGAGAACCAATTTTGGAAAGGGCTTCTGCTGCTTTCCATCTGACCCCGCCTATTTCATCGTTTTTCAATGCAGCGATGAGGGGCTCCACCGCACTGGAGTCCCCCAGATCACCAAGCGCCCCCGCAGCTTCATACTGAACATCCGGGTCCCTGTGGTTTAAAAGTCGGATAAGTCCCCTGACATCGTGTGCAGCTTTCATTCCGGTGATACTGGTACGGGAGGAGAATACATTCTTCATCTGATCGAACAACGAGATTCCTGATAAAAGGATAAAAAGAAGAATTTTTCTGTTCATGCGGGAGGTTGCATCGATACGTGCAGGAATCATCTCTTGTAATTATTACGGGGAACGGGATAAAAGATCGTGCGTACGACATCCAATCGTGGTTCCCGATCTCCTGCTATACCCACGGTAGAATTTTACTTCCAATGGGGGAAAGTATATATCCCTCTTCAAAGGATTACACACTGTAATGACCTTTTGGTTATCAAGGATATGCCACTCGACAGCGATAAAAAAATTGGAAAATTGAAGGATATAGCAATAGGGAGATGCAGGGAGCGGATAGAGCAGGCGGCATGCAAGGCAAAGGAATTAATGAATAAACCATCGTCCGAAGGAAAGGATGAGAAATACCGGTATAATAATCAGCCTTCCGGCATGACTTCATTTTTAAAAAAAAAGCACGGATTGTAATACCTTTGAGACCGTGAACGGGGTATTTTTCACCGCTGCAGAAGAGGGGGACCTCGTGAAGGGATTTCCTCTCAAATCATAAAGGGTGGTTAAGAAAATTTGATGCAATAGTTCGCTAATTTAGTCTTAAACCCTGATTGGTGAGATTATCCTCTTTTTCTTGAGGTTTTAAAAGACCTATTGAATTATCAAATCCTCTTTACAGGGAAAAAAACGAGATGTAAAATACTGCAGCGCCCGTTATACATCAAATTCCCCATAATCAGTTCTGCCGGCCGGTCTGCAGCTGCTGTGCCTTTTTTTTGCGATCGATGATCTTTTTCACCTTTTTTAGCCGGAAGAGATCTTCGCGCTCGCGCTCATCGATAGTATTTTCAATATACTTTGCCTGTTTCTTCAAATCAGGGATTAGTATCTGCTCCAGCGCGTTCACCCTTCTCCGTGTCATCTGGATCTCCCCGCCGAGTCTTTTTAAGGCAGTCTCCGTTTCCGCGAGCCCGATGATCAGATCCAGTTCCATCTCAAACTTTTCTGCGGTTTCATCAATTCTCCCGCTTACTCCTATGATACTGTACCCCCTGTCCAGAGCGCTTTTTGTAACCCTCTTTTTCTCGATTACCGGTACAGGAACACCCATGATATTTTTCCCCTTGATATCGACAAACAGACCCTTCCGCGTGGCAAATGATGCCGACTTCAGGGTGACGGAATCGTCTGCGGCGAGAGCGGACAGGAGCGATCGCTGCGCCGAAGCAGCTACACTCTCCAGGTCCACCCGCGATTTTGAAACCGACTCCATGATGTTGAAAAACTCCTGGATGAGGGCATCCATCTTCTCCCGCAGAAGGTCCCGCCCCTGCTCTGCGAGCTTTATCTGTGCGTTCTTCTTGATAAGCTCCATCCGTGTGGGGTTTACCTGCTCCATGGCTCATCCCTTTTTATATGCCGGGTGATACTTGCTGATAAATTCCCGTTTTATCCGTTTCAGTTCGTCCTCCGGCAGCATGGACATGAGGTCCCAGCCAATTTCGAGGGTCCTTTCAATGCTCCTGTCCTCATCTCCCTGAGTGATGAATTTTTTCTCGAATTCGTCAGCAAATTTCAGATATATCTTGTCCAGTTCGGTCAGCGCTTCTTCGCCGACGATCGCAACCAGCCTCCGGAGATCTCTGCCGTAGGCATAGGAAGCGTAGAGCTGGTCGGCCACATTCCTGTGGTCTTCCCGTGTTTTTCCCGGACCGATGCCGAGGTTCATGAGCCGTGAGAGACAAGGAAGAACGTCAATGGGAGGATCCGCTCCCCTCCTGAACAGGTCCCGCGAAAGCACGATCTGGCCCTCTGTGATATAGCCGGTCAGGTCCGGCACCGGGTGAGTGATATCATCATCAGGCATGGTCAGGATGGGGAGCTGGGTAATCGACCCTGTCTTCCCTTTGATTCTTCCTGCACGTTCGTAGATCGTTGCAAGATCCGTATACATGTAGCCAGGATACCCTCTCCTCCCGGGAACCTCCTCCCTTGCCGTGGAGATCTCTCGCAGTGCCTCACAGTAGTTAATCATGTCCGTCAGGATCACGAGAACATGGAGGTTGTGGGTGAACGCGAGGAATTCTGCAACGGTCAGGGCGCACCTGGGTGTGGCGAGTCTCTCAATAGTCGGGTCATCGGCAAGGTTCATGAAAAAAACCACACGTTCGAGCGCACCAGTCTTTTCAAAATCCTTCATGAAAAATGATGCCTCCTTGTAGGTGATCCCCATTGCGACAAACACTACTGCAAAGTTTTCCCCTTCGCCAAGAACCTTTGCCTGCCGTGCGATCTGGGCGGCAAGCTTGTTTGCAGGCAGTCCGGAACCGGTGAATATGGGGAGCTTCTGGCCCCTGACGAGGGTGGTTAAGGCGTCGATGACAGATACACCGGTCTGGATAAAGTCGGCGGGTTTGTCCCGGGCATAGGGATTGATTGGCATCCCGTTGATATCCAGGCTGGCTTCCTGGACAACATCAGGACCCCCGTCACGGGGCTTTCCCACCCCGTTGAATATTCTTCCGAGCATGTCGATGGAGACATCCACTTTTGGCGGTTCCCCGGTGAACCGCACCCTTGTTTCCATAGCGTCAATCCCGCTTGTGCCCTCAAAGACCTGGACAACTGCCAGATCCTTTGAGATATCCAGTACCTGCCCGGTCCTCTCCACCCCATTGGGGAGGGTGATCCGTACGATCTCTCCGTACATGACACCCTTGACGGATTGAACAAAAATCAACGGTCCCGAGACATAGCTGACCGTCTTGCACTCCTTTACCAGCAGGCTCGGCTGTTTCATCGCTCCACCTCCACAGCAGCAATTTTTTTATCAATCTCACCGATGAGGCTCCTGACCGCATCCACCTCGCGGAGTTCCTTCATCCTCCCAATCTCCGCTTTCAGTGGCAGTTTCAGGATCTTGTTTAAGGCGACACCCTTGTTCATTGCTTCACCGGTCCGTTCATAAAAGTTAAGGATGACTTTGAGCATCCAGTACTGCTTATCGAGCGGGCAGAACGAGTCGATCTCGTGATAGGCACTTTGCTGCAGGAAATCCTCACGTATCATCCGTGTAACCTCCAAAATTGCCTTCTCGCTCTCGGGCAGGGCATCGGGACCGACCAGCTGTACGATTTCCTGTAACTCGACCTCTTTCTGGAGCAGGTACATGGTCACGTCCCGCATCTCTTTCCAGTCATTAAAACCATTTTGGACAAACCAGTCCTCAATGCTGTCCAGATAGAGTGAGTAACTTTTTATCCAGTTCACTGAGGGAAAATGCCGACGGTACGCAAGGCTCGTATCGAGCGCCCAGAATGTTCCGGCAATCCGCAACGTATTCTGGGTGATAGGTTCTGAGAAATCGCCTCCCGGGGGTGATACCGCACCGACGATGGTGATGGATCCAAAACGCCCGTCAGACCCAAGACAGACGACCCGTCCTGCCCGCTCATAGAACGCAGCCAGTCTTGTGGCAAGGTATGCGGGATACCCCTCCTCTCCCGGCATCTCCTCCAGCCTGCCAGAGACTTCCCGCAATGCCTCTCCCCAACGTGATGTGGAATCTGCCATCAGGGCAACGTCAAACCCCATGTCCCGATAGTATTCTGCCATAGTTATCCCCGTGTAAATCGAAGCCTCCCTTGCAGCCACCGGCATATTTGATGTATTCGCGATGAGAATTGTCCTCTGCATCAGGGGCATCTTGGTCCGGGGATCCACAAGTTCCGGGAATTCTGACAGGACATCGGTCATCTCGTTTCCCCGCTCCCCGCACCCGATATAGACAACGATCTGTGTATCCGACCATTTTGCCAGAGTTTGTTCCGCCACGGTCTTGCCTGTACCAAAACCGCCGGGTATCATGGCGGTTCCCCCTTTTGCCACCGGGAACATGGTGTCAAAAATTCTCTGCCCGGTAACAAGGAGCAGTTGCGGATCCTGTTTTATCCGGTACGGTCGTCCCCTTCGGACAGGCCATTTCTGCATCATAATAATGGGGGTATTGTCCTCAAGGATGCAGATGGGCTCTTCCACTGTGAATGCACCGTTCCGGATCTCCCGGATGGTCCCGGAGACATGCGGGGGAACCATGATTTTGTGCTCGATATGATACTCCTTAACCGTTCCGAGAATATCACCTTCAACAACCTTATCCCCAATTTTTGCGATTGCGACAAAGTCCCACTTCTTTTCTTTATTTATCCCCGGGACAGATATCCCCCTTGAAATGAAACTGCCGCTTCGTTCGACCAGCAATGGCAGAGGTCTCTGGATTCCATCATAGATGGAAGAGAGCAGCCCGGGACCAAGTTCCACGGAAAGCGGGGTTTCCGTATTTATCACTTTTTCGCCCACCTTCAGTCCTGAAGTGTCCTCGTACACCTGGACAACTGCCTGATCCCCGTCCAGGCGTATGATTTCACCGTTCAGATCCTCGGTGCCCACCTTCACCACATCATACATTTTCGATCCTTTCATACGTTCTGTGAGAACCACAGGACCGGAAATCCTTGAAATTATCCCCGCAATCATGTCCTCATCTCCTTATTACGATATTATACCCGATTGCCCTCTGAAGCATGCGTTCGATATAACTTGTTCTTTCGATACCCTTGATCCTGGAGGGAATCGGAATGATGATCGGTCTGTAGGTCTTGCCGAGCTTTTCCTGCATTTTCTCGTCAAGAGCTGGCATCAGGTCCTCACTGATCGCAATAATTCCCGTATCATCCTTGTAAAGCAAGGAAGGAATGATCTTTTTTGCCTCATCCAGACTTGATGCCTCGAATACATCCGCGCCCGCCAACCGGAACCCCGGTGCCGAATCCGGATCTGTGACGACGACAAATTTATACATAGACCAGTTCCCCTCTCAGTTCCTTTTCAGGAATGTCTGCGGTCTTGCACCTGGCTATGATCCTGATATTGGTAATCTCGTTATATTTTGCCCAGATGTAACCGATTGGGATGGCGATACTTAAGGGATCGCCAAGGAACCGGCTTATCCCCAGTTTTATTAAATATTTCTCGAGTTCTTTTTCTAATACCGATATCTTTCCTGCCTTTAAGATCTCATCCGGCACTTTCGAGAGAAAACTGTAGGGTGTTGTCTCAAGAAGTTTAATCGCCCCTTCCGGAGTCCCGGCCTTCACCATGGTGAGCAGTTTCTCGTTATTCAGCGAAATCCCCCCCTCAATCAGGTAACTCCGCACCTCTTCAACATCAATTTTATCCCGTATCATCTTCAGGACATTTTTAATATTGGTTACATCGATCTCCGTCATGACCATTTCCCGGACGAGGCGATCGTCATAACTTTCTCCCTTTACCGCTCGTAAGGCATTTTTATAATAAAACCGGTCAATGGCATACTCAAGGATGGTAAGATCCCTCTTTTCAGAATACTCCTTAAAGTTCCGGGTAAGTGGCTTTGCGTAGCTGATCCCCCATGTTGCAAGCAGATCAATTACTGCCTTGACGTCAGGCTGTTTGATCAGCTCGATCATCGTGGTGTCATCCAGTTCACCTGCCGGAATAAGGCACTCAAGGATTTCTGCAGAGGGGATGTGAATGTTCTTTCCCCGCAGGATTGTTTTTATGTTCTGGACATCCCATCTGCCCAACAGGATTTTTATGTACTTCTCGGATTCATCCCCTTTCATGAATCGTAAAATTTTCCTGAATGCCGCAGAAAAATCCTTTCTTAAGGCAACCTCAATGCACGTGATTCCTTTATATTGGACACTTGCCTTTTCTATTTCATCTTTATAAGCAGTATTCCCCAGTTCAGTTATGACAGATTCTACATCAGGTTTGAGGATAAGGGTTTCAAATACCGAGTGGTCGAGCAGGTGCCTTTTCATGCCTTTTATCCGTGCATTTACATATTCACATTCCAACCTGATCACCGTAAAGTGTAGCAAATACTTCCAGTTTTAACTGTACCTTTGCCCTCTCAAACCTCGATTCAATCGTATTGAATGTGATGAATTTTCCGTCCTTTGTGCTCGCATTCAACCCCCCCGCACAGGTGATATCGGTGACGATTTCGCAGTTTAATTTGAGTTCCGGCAGCAATTTTTTACAGAGGCCCTCATCCCGCTTATCGATATGCAGCAGGATTTCTTCCCCTTCCAGTTCAATGATAATTTCTTTTAACAATTTCCTGAAAATATTCTCGTAATCCGCCTGGCTGCGTTCCGATGAGAGAATTTTCTGGGCTTCGGTAAAAGCATGTTTAAACACATCATCCTTGGCCCTGACCAGCTGCATCCGGTTTTCTTCATTAATTTTTGCCAATGATTTGCGCCTCTCGCTATCCACCGTTTTTTTGACCGCGTCCAGATGCCGTTTTTTTATTATTTCGTCCTTCCCCTTCGCCTCAGCTTTTATAGTTTCTGCATCCTGGTTTGCCCTCTCTTTAATTCCCCTGATCTTGTCCTCGGCACACAACTCCACTGATTCAATCAACTGCTCATACGGCATTGTATCACCCGCTGCTCTTTTGGAATTTCCCTACCAGAATTGTCATGGTCGATCCCATCTGTCGCGCAGACAGTATCCAGCTCTACCGAACACTCACAATGACAGATCCTAATACAGTCCGACATATTCTTGGGGGTTTCCTTTGCATACGCTCATTTCAGCATGAGCATGATCATAGCCGCGACCACGAAACCCAGGATCACCAGAGTTTCAGGAATTGCCACAAGGATCAGCATGAGACCAAATGATTCAGGTCTCTCTGCAACCGCTCCGGCACCGGCTGCCCCGATTCTTGATTGGGCAATCCCGGTTCCCAGTGCCCCGAGACCAAATGCAATCCCAGCTCCGACGGGTATTCCAAAATCCACCATGTTAACCATATCCTCGTTTGTTTGCGTTTAATACATTGATTCCATATATCAGATGTTCAGTCTTCGATACAGCTTTTTTTCCATGACCGGCTACATGTCCTGCAGTCATTTCATCAGTCTACCCCCCCTCTTTCTCTTTCATGAATGGTTTGTACATCTTTCCTCCCCCCTCGTAAAATTTGGAGTTGAATTCCACGAAATGCAGCCTCATTGACTGGAGGAAAGGGGAGAACATTGCAAGAACGATATTGATTATATGCAGCAGCGCGGCGATTAAAAACCCTACAACGGCGATGTCTATCATTCCCCCGAGCTGGTTGGCGACCACTGCAAGGACTACTGAAGCCATGCCAATTGCCATCAGCCGTGCATAGGAGATGATATTCACTGCAGTACTCATGATCTCGAATGCGCCGAAGACCCCGCCACCATAGATGATCATTACAAGGGCTATGACAATAATAACGACACTGGGCGGGAGGAGGATGGCCGGGATCAATTTCATCACAGCTCCGGCGATGAGAAGTATCCCAATGATCATCGCGATCATTCCTACCTTTTCTATCGCATGTTTTTTGCTCTTTTTGGTAAGGGCATTGAGGGTTCCGATACTCAGTCCGAGCAGAACATGGAATACACCGATTGCTACTGCAAGGAGGAGGAGGGGGACAATCGCCTCCATCCTGTTCCAGGTGATCCCAAGGAAGGTGACAGGATGAATCCAGCCCATCATTTCGCCGAAATTCCCGAAGAGTTCTCCAAACAGGAATCCAAAGATAATTGACGGAATTGAAGAGATGATCAGGATGTCCATCAGATGCTGGAGCCAGATCTCTGTTTTATATATTTTTTTCATGACGAGGGCAAATACCAGAATGATGGCCCCATATGCGATATCGCCAACCATAAGTCCGAAAAAGAACGGGAAGAAAATTGCCATCAGCGGAGACGGATCAACTTCCCGGTACTTTGGCATACCGACTACGTTTGTGAGAAATTCAAAGGGCTTTACTAACGCCGGGTTGTCATAGAAGGTGGGTGCATCGTCCATCTTCTCCGGACTTACTTCAACTTCAATGACAATTACCCTGCTCCCGAAGGTTTTATTCAGCGCCTCTTTTGTCCGGTTCAGGTATTTTTTGGGGACCCAGCCCTCAATCAGGAAAGTGTACTCTGTCTGGCCGAATTTGCCAAACACACCGGCCTCTTCGTTCCTGTCCTCAAGCACTTTTTTAAGAACCGCAAGTTCCTGGTACCACTCTGTGGAAAGATTTTCGAGCTGTTTGTCAATTACTGACATCTCATCAATTGTTTTATCCCTTTTCTCCGTTATCAACCCGAGAATTTCAATAAATGGCTTCCCCAGATATTCCTGGGGCATCCTCACTTCATTGACATTCTGGGAAAAGATGAATGAGTGCACCTGCTCGGAATACTTCTTGTTGAATATAATGACAGTAGCAATAGTAGCTTCATCTATATCAGCAGAAATCAATTCAAACTGGTTTCTGGTGATTTCCACCAGGGCATTTCTGACAAGTTCTAAAACATCCCGGAACTCACGCTGAATAAGAACTACGGTAATTTCAAAACCTTTTAACACTGGCAACTGGTTTTCTAATGGCTGAATTTTTTTAATAATTTTTTCATACCTGCCAAGCGCGTTGAGGGTATATTCCAGATTGCTCTTTCTTTCGGCAAGATCCTTTGTTGTCGATTCGAGAACGGAGACAACATATTTTGCCCTGTCGATGAGCTCCACTTGGCTTTTTTTCTGCAGATCCTCAGTTATACGTGCCTGCTTCTGGATATCATCCGCTATTTTAGGGAGAGAGATGAAGATTCCCCTTATCTTCATTAATATATTTGTGAGTTCCCCCGCTTTTGTGAAATCCATCTTCCTGAGAATCGTGTCTCCCGGAAGGATGGTCTTTGATACGTCCTCCAGATGGATCGTGCCGGTATGGTATAGGACATCCACAACGCTCTGAAGATCATTTTTTGGCCCCAAAACCTGGATTTTTTTCATCTTCTGAAGCATAGTGCCCTACTCCATGGAAACGATTTTTACTATCTTTTCTGTCGCTGGTTTTATATTGCGTTCTCCCTTTTCCTTAACTGAGATTACCTTCAGGTCACCTTGATTTTTAAGTTGTTCAATTTCTTTGTTAATCCTCTCTTTTTCTCTCTCGTAATATTCCAGGGCGGCCGCCTTTCCCTCTTTCTCAGAATTTGCAATCATTTCTTCAGCTTTTTTTCTTGCGCTGATAATGATTTCCTCGGCTTCCCTCCGTGTGTCTTCAATTTTAATATTTAACAGGAGTTCTTTTTCCCGGATTTGTTGCAATAACGTTTTTTCTGCCACAATCTACAACCCCTTCGATAGTCCTCCTTGGCATTTTTAATTTTTATATGAGACTATAATTCACAAGACAGTGCACCGTCGGGTAATCGCTGCTTATGTATTTTGCCATGTTTCGATAATCCGCTCACTCCAACAGTCAATTGAGCCTTTTTATGGATATCGATTAATTCGGACATGGTTCTCATCTTAGACAAAAATTAAATATGGTCAATGTCAATACTCCTGTTTTTAAAGCATAAATGTTTCTATTGTCCGATTCTGCTTAACCAAGGACGTATTCCTTGAATACTATTATAACATTATTTTTAATAAAAAGAGAGATATGGTTCATATTCACATGCTGATTATCGCAGATGCTAGGAATTTTTTTAGGTATTATTTACACAATTCTGACGTTCTAGTGGATGATACGGAAAAATTAGGAGAAAGAGAACTAAAGATAGTCAACCCATCAAATAAATCCATATCCGGTAGTTTTCTTTGGTGGTCGTCGAGGCATGTCCCTCTGCCACATCCCTGACAATGAGCACGGCAGGTCAGGACACCTCATTTTTTGCAGGATACCAGCATCGGATTGCCGGGTCAGGGATTTGCATCAGGTCATTAAGACCCGGTATATACCAAAGCGATATTAATTTGGCATTTTATCTAAGAAAAACTATTTAATCAGAACCAAAAGATTAAAGTGAGGATGGTTGTATGCCAGATGTGACAGATGACGAGAGGGGGAGAAGAATTTTTCAGTTGCACAAGGAGCGTGCTGTCGAGACGGCAATAGAGAATATCCGCCACAACCCGGGATCCAAGTGGTCTGCATTTTCACCGCAGGACATAAAAACGCTCAACTATATCCTTGGCGAGACATGGGTCTCCGTGGGGAGACAAATATGGGAACAGAGTTCCTTTACCCGCCTGACAAGAAGAGATCTGGAAGAGATCATCAGTATCGGAAATGATGTGATAAGCAAGAAATTGCGGGAGGAGACGGGGATCAATAAAATCTGCGGGATTCTTAGGGGATCTATCTGATGAGAGAGAACCAGGAACCTTGACACTTACCGTAATACTTTCTTTGCTTTTTTTTCACTGTTCATTAAAAAATTTAAAGGGAAATGAGTCTTGTTTTCCACGAGTGTAATGACACTCCCAAAACCGTAGCTGTACCTTCAAAACTGTCATGCATAAGGAACCTGATGCCTTTCTGTTCTCCAGATTTCACTCTCCGTGACTTTGATTCGCCCGTATGACGGAACAAAAATGTCTGCAGTTTATGTCAGACCCAGGTACTGAGGAATAAAGAGAATACCAAAGAAGCACACCATCAGAACAAGACCGAGAGGGACTCCTCTTCTTGCCCACTCCTTGCTCGTGATCTCCAGTTTTCCTGCAGCGATGATATTAGGAATGTTTCCGGGAATAAGCATCCCTCCGGCAATAATAAGCCCCAGAACTGCACTTTTTATCTGCTGGACAGACAGGACCGGACTGATCTCAGCGGCAGCAAGTGTAGCGTTGTCAAGCACGGCAGAGACCATATTTACCCAGTAAAGCCCCTCTGCCGGTATTTGTATAATATAATCGAGGACGACCGGTTTGAAACCTTCGCCAAGAAAGACCAGTGCCATGATGAACAGGTAGACTTTTCCGGCACGAACAACTACCTGCCTGATTGTCTCCCGCTGGAGGTGGCATTCGGCCACTCCTGTTCCGGTCCCGCCTCGTTTGTACAGGATGACCCCGATAATTCCCAGAAGGATAATTGCAGGTATAATATAGATGCCAAGGATACGAAATAGAAAATCGAAGCCGGCATAGTGCGGGGCCCCGGAAAGTTTGGCTACAATAATCGTGGAGAGAGGTTCACCGAGCGGTGTTAAAGCGGCACCCAGCCCGATTGCAAAGCAAGCGACAATGGTAATGTCAATCTTGGAACCCCGGTCAAGCGGCAGCGCACAGATAATTTCGACAAGCAAAATCGATGCGAGTATTGCGGAGATCACACTCGAGATGAATCCCAGAAGGATGATAAGTCCGAAAACGATACTGGGCACCGAGAATTTTTTCACCAGGTTATTTATTCCCAGCTCGATTTGCCGGTACCAGATATAGATGATAGTCCCAACGATGAGCACAATCTGCACGATACCCATTGGTATCCCATAGATGTTGGTAATATTCAGCGGGGTCGTCAGGGCTTCTGTCAGAATCTTCCAGCTCCAGCCTGCATGTTCACCCTGTAAGGGAATAAAACCAGAGAAAGTCAGGGCAAGTACTCCAGAAACGAACAGGAAAATCTCGAGGTTACGTTCAATTGCCCGGACTTTGAATGGCAGGACTAAAACAGCAATGAATATGATGGCGAGGCTGATTTTAGCCTGCAAAATATCCAGCATCCTTATTTTATTAGAGAAGGGGACTTGTAAATCTATTGAATTCTATTGTTGTAAAACCTAGGCAAGATATGCACCAATCGAACCACAGGAATTGTATCCCATCGTCAGAGCACCCCTTATTTTTATCAAAAGAATTCCAGCTTGCACTATCGATTACCATACCCAAAAAAAGAGCCATAAAGATTATCAAGTGGGAGGGAAATGAGAAAAATGAACACGCATTCTGTTTATAGGTGGTGAATGAAAAATGCCGGATGTATCACAAAAAGAAATTGGAAAACGTCTCTATCATGTGCACCGTGAGAAGAGAGTGGAAGAGGCCATTAAAAAAATAAAATCTGGTGTTGGCAGTGAGTGGAGCTCATTTACCCGCGAAGATATCGAACTCCTTGGTCACCTGCTGCAATGCACATGGAATGTAATTGATCAGAAGATCTGGGAGAATATACCTTTCAGCCGCATGACAAAAAACGATGTCCGGAAAGTTCTTTCATTTGGTGAGGGAGTCAGTCCGGGGAAGAACCCGGATACGGCTGCAGTCAATGAGATCAAAAGAATATTGCTCTCTCTTAAATAACATATTCTATTTTTAAAAAACAGATCGTGCCTCGATAACGATAAGCTGATAAAAATCTTGAGCGTGAACTCACGATCATGATGTTGCTACAGCCACACATTCCTCAATTGTCCCGATCCGGGCGACTGCCCCACACATATTCGGTACATAGGCAAGAGCCTTGCCGCTGTTGACCATGATTGCTGAGTATTGTTCCATGGCAGGCGAGACCACCATACAGGTATCGGCAAATATCCGGGCACCACTCCTCTCAATGATACTAAATGCCGGGACGTTTTTATCAATTACCCCTTGCGCGGCAAAGACATAGAGTGGTTTAGTTACAGTTTTTCCTTTCAGAAGTTCTGCGATCTTGATAAGCTCCTCAGGTGAGCAGTGCGGGCAACCCACCGCAACTGCGTCGACATGGATCTCAGTAAAGAGCCGGTTGATCTCGGCGGGTTCTACTGAAATAACCTCAAGACCAGAAAGATTGAAACGGATCTTCTTTGCCTCCGGGGTGATATTATCGACGTGATAGAGAGCCACTGCCCCGGTTGCAGCCATCGCCGCACCAAGCGCTTTCAGCTGGTCGGGATCGGGTTTGATGCCCCGGAAATACGGTATTTTATTGCCCACCAGTTTCCCTGCATGATATCCCAGCGCCCCATAATGAGCTATACTCCAGTCCTTTTCATCGGATTTTACTTCAATGATCACGTGAGGTCTACGATTTTTTTCAAGATGCAGCCCGTAACAGGGAGTTTTTCCGATCAGCGCAGCAGCGAGAGCACTCGGTCCCCCCTCCCGGTTCGTCCGAGCCCCGATAACAGAATTTGCATAACTGACCGCAGACGATTCGGACCATGCGAGATGATCTCCAAAGGAAGTTTTATGCAGATAATACGGTGTGCAGGTGCATTCAAGGTTCACCCCAAGCCGTTCATAAGCCGCGATCACTGCCTGCTGTTTTGCAGCAAAATCCGGATTTATACCCATCTCCTGCCATCGTCGGCGGGGCATACCGATCGGATTTAACACTGCCGGAACCACTGCACGGGTATCAAGACTTGACAGCCATGCAAGCCCGTATTCGCCAATTGTTTTGTATGAAGCCCCGCTGACCTGTGCACTTTTTATTCCCACAAGTCGGTCTGCACCAAAGACTTTCCCCAGAGCTACAAGAAGTTCCATCATCTTTTGCCGGGTCTCGCCCTTTTCACCGGCAAGGATCTCCTCTTCCTCAGGATCGAGATACATCGGGTTCACCAGGTCGCGCGCGAAAAGTCGTCCTCACGCCCGATCACCATGGTTGCATCGACCCCGACCTTCACATTGGTACCATCTTCGAGCTGGCAGGGATCGAGAGATGAACCCCGCACACCTGTTATCACCATGACATCACGGTCACCACTCACGCGTGTCGCGATGGCATACTCTACATCATTCGGATCATAGGGATCAATATCCTCATCCACGACAACGACATGCTTGAGGGACGTGTGTGCGGCAAATGCAGCCATTATTGCGTTCTTCGCATCGCCCTGAGTACTCTTTTTAATCTGGATTACCGCATGCAGATAGCCACAACCTCCTTTAGTCAGCACGACGTTTCTCACTTCAGTTACACCGGCAACAGCACGGTATATCTTCGATTCATAGGGAGCGCCCATCAGCATTTTGTGTTCATCACCACCAGGGAGGATACCGTGATAAATGAAATTTTGTTTGAGATACATACCCGTAAATTCGATAACCGGTTGTTGTCGCACGGGATCATAGGTACCGGTGATGTCTACAAATGGCCCTTCATCCGTGACTTCCCCACCTATATATCCTTCGAGCACGATTTCGGCATCCGGGACAAGCACACCATTGCTGCATCGCCGGACCGCGATTTCCCCGCCGAGAAGTTCAGCCGCAAAACCAAGTTCCATGCCCGCAGGAACCCGGGTGCAACTTGCAAATGTAACCGCAGGATCTGTTCCAATGGTAACCGCAACGGGAAGTTTCTCACGCTTTGCCAGTGCTTTTCCCAGCATCACGTGCGTATGCCTGCCCTCAACCAGCCGGGCTGCAACCCGATGATCGTCAAGCACCTGCATCCGGTGGATTGATGCATTCTCCACTCCATCAAACCGGGAGAATACAATACCTGATGTGAGATACCTCCCGGCGTCCCTGGGGAAGTGATGCATAACAGGAATTGAGGAGAGACTGGGTTTTTTCATCGTGAGTGTCCCTGCTGTTTTTACTTTCCCGTCAAATTTTGCGTCGGCAAGTGTTTTCACCATCTTTTTCTCGTCAATTCCGAGAGCAATCGAAAGCGCACGCCGGCTTGCAGTCAGATTCATTACTGCGCGGGCTCCTTCGATCTTATGGAAAAACAGGAGTTTATCGGTAGTACTCGCCATCTTTGGGGCCTGCAAATCAGCCGAAACCGGCTCCTCTACATCAATAACAAGCCCGTATTCCCGCATTTTTTCGATAAATTCACGCATCGTAACCACTCCAGCGCTTTACAAGAGTATGTTCCACCCCAAGATGATCGAGTACGCGGGCAACGACCATATCCACCAGGTCATTTATTGTATCCGGATTGTGGTAAAACCCTGGACAGGCCGGCATAATTGTTGCTCCGGCATCCTCGGCGGCAAGCATGTTCTTTAAATGGATCTTTGAGAGCGGCGTCTCCCGGGTGACAAGAATACAGGTACGGTGCTCCTTGAGGCAGACATCTGCGGTCCGGGTTATCAGGTTGTCTGAATATCCTGATGCGACTGCCGCAAGCGTTTTTGCACTGCAGGGAATCACGACCATCCCATCAAAAGGGTGAGATCCGCTTGCGATCGATGCGTCCATCCTGTCAATAGCATGGTACGTTGCATTGAACCCTTCGAAGGATACCCCTTCATGAGCGGCAATCTGCCCCGCCACATTCGAAACGATGATGTGCACTTTCGCATCCCTGCAGAGCACTTCAAGCAGGCGTTGGGCATAGCATGCCCCGCTTGCACCCGTCACTCCAATAACAAATTCTTTTTGCATCTTACCTCGCGCTCTCCTGTGATACCTATGTCGGATTTGTGATAAAAAGAGTTTATGCCGGAATCAGTGACAATAAAAAGATTCATTTTGTTTTTGGAGGTGCAAAAAAGCGGTATCGCACGTGCGCTTCCTCGATACGTCTGGCATGTGACGGGTTCAGATCCCGGCGCGCTTCGATTACGAGAGTATTGAGAATATTGTGAAGGCGGATAGTGTCGTAATCCTTGTCCTTGTGTTCATTTAAAAAGTCCAGAAGATCGCTTGTACTCTTAAGTACACCGGAACTTCCCACGAGATTCAAGCGGTTGAGCGTTATGGCGAGATTCTTTTTTGCGATATCCATTTTATACTGATCGCCACCAGCAAGGTTCAGCTCGGTAATCGCGTTTAAAAGATCAGTATAGACTTTGAGCTTGTGGGAGCTTTCATGCATCCTGCGCTCGGCACTGCGAAGTTTCAACAATGTGGCGGTCATAATGACAATAATTGCCACCACACCTCCTGTCACTACAATCCAGTCTTCTATCATCACATTCACCTCAAAATTTATGGGTTCCTCTTTGCCAGAATGACATCAACCTTGACACGATACCCTTTCATCTCGATTTCATAGGGCCCGGTATTATACATCGGTATCAGGTGGTGGAGTTCAAAACCGTAGGTATTACCATACCCATACGTGTCTGTTTGTCCAGTATCCCTGTTGGTTACGTTCATCGTAAACCAGCTATCAGTTAGATTATCAGTGAGCGGAAGCACATCAAACCCGATTCCCCACGTGGCATTGTCCACCCTGACATCTCGCACATAATTATCCTTCACACTCTGGAAAGAATACGACTCCTTCAGGTAATGATCACCAAGGGTGAAAGAGGGTTGTGGAGCGGGAATCGTTGTGGTCTGTGATACCGCAGTTGTTTGTTCAGGAGTTGGTGCCGGAGCAACGGGTCCAGGACCCTGAGTACATCCGGCAATAATTACCGAAACGATAAGCATAGGAATAACGAAAATGCGGATTTTCATATGGGTGAGTGTTGGGGGGAGCGGATATATTATTTTTCATTAATGTACTGTACAATTCCAGCCTGTCTTTTTCGTCCAGTATGGATGAAAGATTTAAAAATTACGTCATTGAGGAAATGATTCAGGAAATGGAATCACGTTTCAGTCATCTTATTCGAATGAAAACAGTGTATCCTGCCGTGTCGGTTTTTTGATATGCAGAACCTCACAACCGACTTCGGCAACCAAATCCCTGTGCTCGGGAAGTGTATACACACCAAGACGCCATTGTTCACGCCGGGTTGCATTGAGGGTGTGGATACGTGGGGAGATCTCCTTAAAACCGACTACTGTATGCCTGTTCTTCACCCGGACACCGAGCGACATCTCGCTGGGAATCAAGGGGATATCCACCAGAACCTGATGCGGCATAAGACCGGCATCTGAGGCGATCTTTATAGCGAATTCCCGGCATTTTTCAATCGGTACTCCCTGCTCGAATAATGGTGTACTAATCTGATCACTTCCTGCATAAATCGCTCGTTTATAGAGCCGTCGCTCATAGAGCCGGAACGCAAGATCACGGGCGACGGGATTTTCAGATGTCTGCAGCGCATGCAAGCAGCTCGCATCATCCATCTTAAAGAGTGACTCGGCAACTTCCTGTGTTGCACCATCAAGATGCTCCAGTACGGCGAGCTGGTACATACTCTCTCCAATCCGGCTCACATGATGAAAATAGACGGTCGGCCGCATCAGGGTGCGTGCGATGAGCAGCGATTCTGCCGCATTCACCCCATTTTCATCAAGAACTGTTCCCTCACTGGTCCTGATCAGGTGCCGGATCAGGCGCTGGGCATCAACTGACCCATAGGACGCACCGGTGTAATAGGCATCCCTGAGAAGGTAATCCATCCGGTCAACATCCAGATCGCCATGAATTATTCCGGACAGGGAATGCTTCCCCTTCACCACGGCACAGAGTTCGTTGGGATCAATTTCCCATGCAAGAAGCACAGCTGCCAGGTTATCGACGATCATTTCAATATCATCATGGGAACGACCCCAGAATTTCTCCATGAGTGGTTCGCTTGCATGAGAGAAGGGTCCGTGTCCGATGTCATGGAGTAGTGCTGCAGCGACCACCAGCGTATGCTCAGTATCGGAAAGCCCAAACCGGTGCGAGGCTACATCGGCGAGAAACATGGTACCAAGCGAGTGTTCAAAGCGCGTATGGTTGGCTCCTGGATATACGAGATACGAAAAACCAAGCTGTTTAATATAGCGGAGGCGCTGGAGTACCGGCGAATCGAGTAGGGCAAGTGCAAAATCCTCCACCTCAATATAGCCATGGACCGGGTCTTTTATGATCTTCACGGATTCACTAAAAGAATCTTCATATACATCGCATAAAAGTATTGAGTAATGATCACATTCCTTTCTGGCGGAACCGGCACCCCGAAGCTCCTGCGGGGCATGCAGAAGGTGATGGACCGGCATGACATATCTGTTATTGTTAATACTGCCGAGGATATCTGGATATCAGGAAATCACATATCACCGGATCTTGACACGGTCATGTACCTTTTTGCCGGGATTCTCAATACTAATACGTGGTGGGGGGTCAGGAACGATTCGTTTACAACCCATGACGAGATCACCCGTCTCGGCATTGATGAGTTCATCACAATCGGTGATAGGGACCGGGCGGTACATATCGCCCGTGGTGAGATGATGAGAAATGGGATGCGCCTGACCAATGCAACGAAAATTCTCTGTGACAGGTTCGGCGTCCGGGAGAATGTTCTTCCGATGACGGATACCGAAGTTACAACACAGGTAAAAACTGCACTCGGCCTCATCCACTTCCAGGAATACTGGGTACATGCAAAAGGGAAGATCGAGATCGAGAAGGTGGTGTGGAGTTATAAGAATCCGCCCGTGGCAACTGAGGAAGGGCTTGCGGTGATTGAAGCGAGCGAGGCCGTGGTAATCGGACCGTCCAATCCGATCACCAGCATTTCCCCGATTCTGGCATGTGAAGGAATGAAACATGCTATCAGGGATAAATTGGTAATAACCGTGAGTCCCTTTCTTGGCAATACCCCATTCAGCGGTCCCGCCGGCGCTCTCATGCAGGCAGCAGGATTTGAACCCAGCTCACGAGGGACTTTCGATTGCTTCGAAGGGATTACCGATATCTTCGTGCAGGATATCCGCGATCCCGTCAAGGTAGGTAATTCTGTCAGATTTGACACACTGATGACAAGTGAAGAAAAGAGTGTGGCGCTTGCCAGTGAGATCCTCAGCCTCGCAAAGGGGGGTTGATCCCTAATTTGGCCAAATTTTTGCAAACCTATATAATACCGCGCAATAAGGGTTATCGTGGGAGATATGAATGAACCGGAAGATTGTCCTAACAATTCTGATATCTTGCGTTTTAATATCCGGATGTTTATCGAACGAGAGCTCTGGGAAAGGTACTCTTCTACTTACCTCATCACCGTCCGGTGCTGAAGTATACCTCGATGGTCAATATCAGGGTAGCACTCCCTGCACCATCACCAATGTGGAACCAGGAAACCATACGCTTGAATACCGTTATTCTGGATATCAGAGCTGGTCATCCGGTATTACGGTTTCTTCCGGTACGTCTCATTTTTTCGCTGCATTAAAATCTCAAGGAAATACATCGTTGACTCAGGACAAAACCGGTCTAAATACAACTTCACCAACAAAAGTGGCGGTCCAGGCGAGTAAAGCCTTAATGGTAATTGGAGAAACAAATTTGTTTTCAGGAACATGTTTCGGCTGTAATAAAGTGTTATTGACACTTTACGGCCCCGGATATTACGCACAAGGTGTTTCTCTGGATCCACAAAAAACCAATTCTGCTGATGCATGGAGTTATACGTGGAATCCGGGCTACACTATTCAGTCAGGCTGGTATACACTGGTAGTGGAAGATGTGAATAAAACCACATCCGACAGGGTCGAGTTCTCGATCGTGGGAGGGGGAGAAGTTTCCATTTCATCGAACAGCTATTCAGCTATCAGGGGAGATACCCTGAGATTGTCAGGCCAATGTACAACGGGCGCTCAAAATGTTCTACTCGTATTATTCGGGCCTGAACGATTCTCCAGCGGTATTGAATTGGGTTCCGTATCAGTCACAGCAGATAAAACCTGGAACTTCAGGTATTATCTCGATTCATCAATGCCCGTAGGACTCTATACAATATATGTCTATGATATCCCCAAAACAGCATCCAGTACTACACAATTCACCGTCAGCTCTGCATGAGTTTAATAAACAATTTTTTTCTGGTAGTATTCACCCCGAATTTTCATAAGATCAAAAAATATGCGGTATATTAAAAAATTTCAAAGGAGAGAGAAAAGGCCCGCTGAATTCGTGTATTCCTAATCCATTCCGGACTTGCTTTACACCCATTGAAATTTCTCATAAAAATACACAGATCTGTCAAAAAAACGGTTAAATTATCCCAAGGGTGAGAAAAACCCGTCGCACGTATCCGATACCTATTTGAAGGATTTTATACTAATATTCGTTCGGAGAAGTTTTTATGGGTATTACAAAGAAATTCCTTAACCTGTTTAAATCGGGAAAAGCTGACGAGGAGGGAGAGAGGGAAAAGGAGTTTGTGCGCCTCCGTGATCAGACGGTGCACTATGAGAACTTCCTTACGGCACTTAGTGAGGGTGATCTTGATGCCCGATGGAGTGCGGTACGATCGGTCGGTGATCTTGGTGAACCGTTCATCGGACCGCTTATCCATGGACTTAAGGATGAGTACTGGATCATCCGGCGTGAATCTGCTGATACACTCGGCAAGATTGGCGTTCCGGCTGTCGGGCCATTGATTGAGGCTTTTCAGGAGCCGGGTGACGATGTACGGCAAGAGATCGTACATGCGCTCCAGTTAATAGGTGAACCAGCAGTAGGTTCCCTGATTCAGGCACTGAAACACAACCATCCGTTTATCCGAAGAGGTGCCGTTCAGGCACTCGGAATTATTAGTGAAGCCCGAGCTGTTCCCCACCTCATCGAATCCCTCAAAGACCCAGATGCCAGAGTCCGCAAGGAGAGCGCAGTAGCTCTTGGCCGCATCGGGGATCCTCAAGCAGTCAGGTCACTCATCGAAACACTCAATGATACAAAGGAGTCCGTCCGAATGGCTGCGATGGCAACTCTCTGTTCCCTCGGTGAGCCATCAATACTCCCCCTCATTCGCGCACTCACCGATTCAAACGAGGATATCTGCCGAAGGGCGACCCTCGCCCTAGTCACCATTGGCGAACCTTCGGTGGACACGTTGATCAAAGCACTCGGTGATCAGAACCCGGGGATCCGCAGGGGTTCGGTTGAAGTGCTTGGCCAGATCGGAAATACCAAGGCGATTCCCCCCATCATGGAAGCCCTCGATGATCCCGACAGGTCAGTCCGCATTGAAGTTGTGAAAGCACTCGCCGCTCTGGGAGTCCCCGCTATTGCGCCACTCATGCAGGCTTTCCGCGAGGGAGACGTAATGATGAGGACAAGTGCTATGGAGGCACTGTGGATGCTCGGGCAACCTGCGACAACTCCCCTTATAATGGTATTGAAAGACGATCAGAGCGATGTACGGAAACGGGCAGCCCTCCTTCTTGGCGAGATCGGCGACCAGAAAGCAGTTGACCATCTGACCGGCCTTCTCAATGATGAGAATGTTGCTGTAAGACGGGAAGCATTCGAAGCGCTTGAGATGATCAAGAAGCGAACTGCACAATAACCGCCCATAAATCTTTTTTCATCGCTCAATATTCAATGAATCCATTTTCAGATGAACAGCTCTGGTATGATCGAGATAATAAGGATAATGGAATTATTCTTCAGGCGTAACCATCATAACTTCCCGGATACATTCTCATGTGCATGATCTCTCTCGCAGATATCCAAGCGGCCGAAACAAGGATTTTTCCGCATATCATCCGCACCCCCCTTGTGCATTCACCCACCATTTCCGAGATGACCGGGGCAAATGTCTATCTCAAACTCGAAACGCTTCAGAAAGCAGGATCGTTCAAGGTTCGGGGGGCTACTAACAAGATTCTTTCTTATGTCAATACGACGGGAGAACAGGGTGTAGTCGCTGCTTCGGCCGGGAATCACGCTCAGGGTGTCGCAGTAGCGGCACATTCTGCCGGCATTCCCGCAACTATCGTAATGCCAGAATGGTCTTCCCTCACAAAGCAGGAAGCGACCAAGAGTTATGGGGCCCAGGTTATCATTCATGGCCTGACCCTGGAAGAGAGCATAGAGAAAGCACGGGAGATAGCACGCAAAGGGAATATCTTCATCCACCCGTATGATGATGATGCTGTGATTGCCGGGCAGGGAACCATAGCGCTCGAGATCCTCCATGATCTGCCAGGTACAGATATGATTGTGGTACCGGTAGGAGGGGGAGGTCTTATCGCAGGTATTGCAACCGCAGCAAAAGCGATGAAGCCGGACATCATTATCATCGGAGCCCAGGCAAGCACGTGCCCATCTGCCGGAGAGGCGCTCCGCCATGGCTCCCCGTGCCGGATTCAGGCAGGAAAAACCATTGCCGATGGTATCCGGGTTGCAGAGACCGGTATTCATACATTTTCCCTCATACAACGATATGTCGATCGACACGTACTTGCATCTGAAGAGGAGATTGCCGATGCGATGCTGTTGCTTCTTGAACGGAAACACGTAGTCGCAGAAGGTGCCGGTGCTGTACCGCTCGCTACTCTCATGAACGGTTCCATCGATGTGCCTTCAGGCAGCAATGTTGTTCTCGTCATCAGCGGGGGAAATGTTGAAAGTGCCCTGCTCTTCCGGGTCATCCGGCAATCGCTCGTCCGCCAGGGACGCATCATGCGTTTTTCAGTGTTGCTCGATGACCAGCCTGGCACACTTGCCCGGATTCTGACCTCGATCGCACACGAACGGGGCAATATTCTTCAAATCCATCACTTACAAGGAGAAAGTGATATCCCCGTACTGATGGCGAGGGTGAACATTGAACTGGAGACACGAGGCTGGAACCATATCAAGGAGATTAAAAAAGTGCTGGCGGTTGCCGGGTACGATATCCGGATGGAGTGAATCCGGCACGGGAAATTAAGAGAACCTCGCTTTATACGTAACCCCCCATCGTCTTAATCCTGTTCTCCCTTCAGATTTCATTTGATTCCCATAAAAAATTTCGGAACCCACTATTTTTTTCCGGATTTATTGTATTCTCACGGGAAAATTTGTTTATAATCCTGAAAAGAAATTTTCAATAACCTGCGAAAATTTTATAATAATTTCTAATCATTGGGTAAGAATGAAAAAATCCAAAAAAACTTTTTGGGTACCTTTTATTTCAGTTCGCCTATTCCCTTCCAATAGTCGTATTCGTGCTTCCAGAGATCTTTATTGAACGTTACAAGACGTTTGAAGTACTCTTTGCGTTCCGCATGAATTTTCTGCTGTGCTGGATCCTTCCATTGCGTCCGGATTGCATCAGCCAGCTTCCTGCCTAGCGCCTTTGCCTGATTTTCCGCAGGCACTATTGCATTCGGATCAGCACCGAGAAGTACTGCCACTTTTCCAACCGTTGTCGCACCGAGATTACACATCGTTGCGTTCATATAGTCCGCAACCTCGTCTGCCATTGAACCCCCTGCGGTGGAGACTGCACAACCGTACTTTCCGGTAAATGACTGGCAATGAATCGAATCCGCCATCCTGTCGAGAAGGGTCTTGAGCTGGGCAGTAACCGAGTTGATATAATTTGGCGAGCCCCAGACAATACCGTCAGAATCCAGCATCTTCTCCAGAATTACCGGATAATCGTCATCATGGATGCATTCACCCTTGGCGTAACACGTACCACACGCAGTACAGTATTTAATTTCCAGACTGCATATGTCCACAAATGTTACATCCGCACCTGTCTGCCGTGCTCCCTCAAGGACACTCATAACGAGCCGGCGTGTCTGACTTTTCTCCCTTCTCGGGCTTGCGCTGATGCCTATTATCTTCATCAATAATTCTCCATGTAGTGATTTCATCATTGGAATATAAAGATGTGCACGACGAGAAAGTCATTCCTTCCAATGCCGTAATGGAACGTAGAGAATGAAAAATTTGTTTGAGATAAGAAAAAGCTGTAATTTTTTTTATTGTCTAGTACTATAGCGGGAAATAGGAACCTGCGAATTGGGATAACCTATGACTGATTATGAGTGAACTATAAGAAGGAAGGAATTACCATATCTCAAAAAACCGGCTGGAGACGATGGTTGATGGTATCTTTGCGATCGAAATGACCCCCTTATACCGGGCATTAATCCTCCCGGACCTGCCGTATCCCGGGCTAAAACTATGTTTCCTGATATGATTTTCGATCTCATTCATCAGTTCTTTAGTTTTATTTTCTAATTCTTGCGAGATTCTGGCTGAGTCATCATCGCCAGTTCCATTTCATCTGCGCGGTGACCCTCGTTTGCTCTGGATCAACTCCTCTTCCTCATTTGCAGTGTTTTCATACCGTTCTCCATGGATGTGGCCGGGGACTATCCCGAAGTCCTGATCGCCATCCTGCTTTTCCCCATCAATATTCTGATTATCGAGCTTATCTTCACGTACCAGGTGCATTATATTTCAAAATACGAACACCTGTGCGATCCCGGGGCTGACAAGAACTTCCTGCAATTATATCTTGTTCGATCCATGATGACCCCGAAACCCCATGCCCATAAAATCCATTATACCCTGCGCCCCATAGGTATAGGATTTCATCATGCGCATTCCCATACAATCAGTCACACCTGAGAGCGGCCATGCAGAAGTCTGCGGCTGGGTCCACGAGGTGCGGGATCTTGGAGGTCTTGCCTTCTTTTTGATCCGCGACCGGACAGGTATCATCCAGGTAACCCTCCCAAAAAAGAGAACTTCAGAAGCGGTACTGACTGCTGCAAAGCAGGTATCCCGCGAATCGGTCGTCCGGGTCGCAGGTATGGTCAAAGCTATTGACAAGGCACCAGGCGGGCGCGAGCTCGTACCTGATGTATTCGAGATCATCAGTATGGCAGACAGCCCCCTCCCTCTTGATGTTGTAGAGAAGGTTCCCGCTGATCTGGATACGCGGCTTGATGCCCGGTTCCTCGACGCCCGAAGACCAAGGGTTGCCGCTGTTTTCCAGATTCGTAGCGCTGCTATGCATGTCATCAACCAGTACCTGCATCATGAAGGATTCATCAATATCACCACCCCCAAGATCGTTGCTGCAGCAACCGAAGGCGGCACTGATCTGTTCCCGATTGCATATTTTAACAAGGAGGCGTTTCTCAACCAGAGCCCGCAGCTCTACAAGCAGATGATGATGGCAGCCGGATTTGAGAAAGTCTATGAGATCGGGCCAATTTTCCGGGCGGAGGAGCATAACACGACCAAACATCTGAATGAGGCTACGTCGATCGATATCGAAGTCTCCTATGCTGATCATCATGAGGTAATGCGAATCCTTGAAGAGCTGATAGTTAAAACCTACGAATACGTCAATACGACATGCAGCGATCAGCTCTCCAGCCTCGAGATCTCCGATTTTGTCGTCCCAAAACCGCCGTTCCCCCGTCTTCCATACTGTGAAGCAATCGAGATCGCAAAGAAGAGGATCGAAGACCCGATCGAGTACGGCGATGATATCAGTCCTGCTGCGGAGAGAGCGCTCGGATCGGAGATGGGCGGGCACTACTTCATCGTTAACTGGCCCAGCGAGATCCGTCCCTATTATGCCATGCCATATGAGAACGACCCCTCCATCTGTAAGGCATTTGATCTCATGCACCCGAGAATGGAGCTCTCGAGCGGTGCCCAGCGCGTCCACCAGCATGATCTTCTCGTCCAGCAGATACGGAAAAAAGGCCTGAACCCTGAAAGTTTCGAATTCTACCTTCGCCCGTTCCGGTTCGGCATGCCACCCCATGCAGGCTGGGGATTGGGGGCCGATCGGCTGGTTATGACGATGGTCGGGTTGGCAAACGTGCGCGAGGCAGTACTATTCCCGCGTGACATGCACCGGCTGGTTCCCTGACCACATACTTTTTTATCGCCGCGGTTGATTCGGTTGTACGATTAATTATCCGGATATCATATGGTAAAGGAGTATTTTATCAACAAAGTGCTGGCGACCACCGTGGTCGGAAGTTACCCTGTGGTGAAAGGGGGTAGCCTGAGAAATCTTTTTGATCCACTTCATACCGCGGTTGAGACAGCAGTCGCCGAACAGATCAAAGCAGGTATCGACATCATATCGGACGGTCAGGTCCGTGGTGATATGATCCAAGTATTCGCCTCAAAACTTCCCGGCGTAAAAGGACAGGAAGTCATCGGTCAAATACAGCCTGCATCCGGACCAATAACTGTTGGAGATACAAAATATGCACTCACAAAAGCCCCAAAAGTGAAAGGGATAATCACCGGTCCCACCACGCTTGCTCATGGTCTTCACATCGATACTCCGATGTACCGCAACAAGGAGGAACTTGCACTGGAACTTGCCGCAGCACTCATTCCTGAAGCAAAAGCACTGGAAGCTGCAGGGATTACCCTGTTGCAGATCGACGAACCGATGTTCTCCACAGGAATGGCCGATCTCGACATCGGAAAACAAGCGATTGGACTCATCACGACAGCTCTGCATATTCCCATCTGTATGCATGTCTGCGGAAATTTAGGGAATGTCATTGACGAAATCCTGAAGTTCAACGTGAATGTGCTGGACTTCGAGTTTGCGAACAACCCTGCTAACCTCGATCTGCTCAGCCGCCGTGATCTTACCGGGCGGATGATTGGGTATGGTTGTGTTGACTCCGCATCCGACACTGTGGAAAGTGTCGCAGAGATCAGGAAGCGAATTGAGAAGGGAATCGAAATATTCGACCCAAAGATTATGCTGCTCGATCCAGACTGCGGTATGCGGATGCGGTCTCACGAGGTTGCCTACCGCAAATTAAAAAATCTGGCGGATGCTGCAAAGGAAGTACGGCTGGCATTGTGATCTTTCAAAGTCCGAAAAAAGGTAAAAAATTTATTATACAACCCTTGATGTGGTCGATGCTTCGATGCCATTTTCCGTGATGATGAATGGCAGAAGTCGCCGCGGGGACGCCGCATCCTTCATTTTGTGCACTGCAAGCGTACGTTCGATCTCGGCCTGGTGAACCTCTGTATTAAACTCGATGACAATGTCAGCCGCCCTCATAACTCTGGTCATCTCTACGGGCGCATGGATACCGGTGTAAACAACGAACACAATATTTGAACGACGTTTTTTCATTTCCTCGCGGGCAAGTCGTAAAAATTTCAAGGCTTCCTCAATCCCGTACTTGATAATGATAGTCGAGAGTGAGTCAACAACAATTCGGCCCCCTGCCATCTGGGTCATATACATTTCGGGGTGAAGTTCAGAGGCGTCAATCATTCCTGTCTCGACATCTCCATCATTCATCAGATAAGTACCCTCTTCACCCTCCACCTTCCAGAACTGCTTCGCCGCAAGGTCTACACCTGCAATTGGTGTGCCGTAGATCATGATAATGGTCCCTTCGGGAAATCCACCATCAAGCAGGAGGTTAAGACCTACGATACCCGTAGACCGTTTTTTTTGTCTTCCGGTGTCCGGAATGTCCAAGATATGACTTTTTGTGTCTGCCAAAATGCTTCAGGCATATATTTTTTTAACTCTTTAAAAGGTTTGTGTGACCCTAAGAATGTTTTCTGAAAGATATCTACGTTTTTTTATTGTACTATTTTTTTATTGTACCAGGGATGAACCTACGAATGATTCCCGCAGGGTCATGCGCAGCAACTTCCATCCGTGGACCCGGGGAAGCGAATCGACGATCATCAGGATATGTGGGATTTTGTAGCCCGCAAGGTGATCGCGACAGTAGGATTCAAGCTCTGATTTCGTGAGGGAACTGCCCGGTTTGAGCACGACCGCTGCTACCGGAACCTCGCCTTTACGCTCGTCAGGTATACCAAAGACGGCGACATCAGCGATAACCGGGTGCTGGATAATCACGTTCTCAACTTCAGTCGGATAGATCTTCCAGCCTGACATGATGATCATGTCTTTTTTGCGATCCGTGATGTAGAGGATGCCCCCATCATCAAGATACCCGATATCACCGGTTAGGAACCAGCCGTCATGCCGGAATACCGCTGCAGTCGCATCCGGCATATTCCAGTAACCTTTCGCAATTGATGGGCCACGGAGTGCAATCTCGCCTCTCTCGCCGAACGCAAGTTCTTTTTCCGGATCGTCAGCATCAACGATCATCACCTCAGTATAACCAACTGCAACACCGACGCTCTGATAGTTCATGGTCAGGTTCGGGTATTCCGGGAGTGTGGTGGTACCCGAACCAATTACTATCGTTTCCGATAACCCATACGAATTGGCAACGGGTATATGATAGCGGTGGTCAAATGCCTCCCAGACTATCGGCAGGAGCTGCCCCCCGCCGGATATAATTACCCGGGCACTCGCAAGCCGTTTCTCAGTTCCCGGTGGGGAATGAACAAGTGAGTGGATCACTGGGGGCATGCCGGCAAGAACAGTTACCTTATACTGTTCGGTAAAACCGAGATACCTTTCGAGCTCAAAGCGCTCCATCATGATGTACGTACCGCCAGCACGGAGTGTGGAAAGTCCCCACGAAAGCCCTACATGCCCCATCGGATAGATACCAAGATATACGTCATCCGGTCTCAGCCTGAGCGCCTCACGTTCGGCATCAAGCGCGGTCATCCAGTTGCCGTGGGTGAGCATTGCACCCTTGGGTTTTCCCGTTGTCCCTGCGGTGTACTGGATATGACATATGTCGTCGGTTGTGCAATTGACTGATCGCATGGTTGCTGGTGCCGGGGAAAATGATTTCCAAGCAATCGATCCGTTACACGAACCATTGGTGCAGATGATATGTGAAAGTGTTGGGGCGTTACGGCGGATAGCGGTAACAATATTTGCTCCCTGACTATCCGTGATGATAGCAGAAGCGCCCGCATCATTGATCGCGTGCAGCAGCTCTTCGCCACGATAAACGATATTTGTAGGTACAGCTATCGCTCCGATACGCCAGATGGCAAAGTAGCTGATCAGATACTCGGGCGAGCTGTCCAGATAGATACAGACCCGGTCACCCTTTTTAATCCCGAGTTTCGACAGCCCAAGACCCACCCGGTTCATCTCATCCCGGAGTTTTCCGTAGCTGTACGTCTCGGTACGCGATGGGCAGATAAAGGCTGTTTTTGCTGCAGGAACGCTTTTTGCGTCAAGAAGGGTAGTGACGTTGGGCATGGGACATCATGAGATCTGATGAAACAAATTTGACGTTGAGGTATATAGGTGTTCATTATTGTGACATTTTTTCGTTCGTTCAAGACTCTTTATCCAGGAGCAAACTATTTCTGTAACCTCTCCTGTATTATCTGTCCTGATATCTATGGCGGATGAAAAGCAGAACATACAAGATACGCTGAAAGAAAGTCCCCGACAGCATGACCTCCACCGGCGCCCACTAAACCGGGAACAGGTCTCCCAGCCTGCAGAAAAGGCACAGGAATTAAAAGAAGTCGGTCTCGATGATAATGAGACGGAGCAGGACAGGAATTCGGCCCTATCCCGGCAGCCCCGGGGAGGTAACCGGGGTAAACCGCCGAAACGGGTCATTGAGGAGTGGGCCAGCGATATCTACTGCGAGTAACCGGGCCGGGTCGGACTGTAATGCAATGATACCCGGGAATTCCGGATCTTTTTTTGATTTTTTGCGCGGATAATTTCCAGAGATAATTCCCCAGGAAAATTCAAAAGGCGATTCGCTTTTTTTCCCAATAAAAAACCGGAGAATTAGGTGGTCGTGAAATCTCTCCCTCATTTCCGCACTCCCTAATTTTAGCGAGTTCAGGTCAATTTCAGAAAGAGTATTTGCGTGGAGTGAGGGTGCGAAAGAGTGTCAGACAATTTCTGAATCCGAACGTTTTTGAGGTTTCCGGGAGATGATCCCAGATACGCCCTTTACAGGCTCTTATTATCAATCCGGGCGAGGTATTTAGCTGAGTGAAAGGAATGCCCGTGCTCATAGAAAATACTGTTTAAATCTGAGTTTTTGACGGAATAACCTCATAAAATGGGATTAGATCCTGCAATTTAGCGGGCTTCCAATACCTCCCTTTTTTCATGGGGGGTCTAGCACGGTCAGAACGATTGCAGGCCGTTTTTCCGGATTATTTCTGGTAACCTTCCAATATTCCGGGCTCTGCGATCACCCGTTGTGACCGTGCTAGACCCCTTCCGGGCCCGCTATGGACTCCGGTTCAGTAAAAAGAAGCCCATACAACGCTCCGATTTTCGAAGTCCTCTAAAAACCGTTCTTTTGGCGATCGGACAATTTTATAGATCCCGAAAAAGGGGTTGATACTGAGAAGCCGGACAAGGCCAGACCAAGGGGCGTTTGTGGGCAGTATATGCTCCTCAAATTTTACCCTGTTTGGAAAACAGGGGCTGGATAGGGACATTAATTATTCACGGTCTGTCATTTTTCGGCGGGATGTAAAAACGGGACACCGGAAGTGGGAGTTGTATGAAAATGCGTCACTGAGGGTTATGATTTGAGAGAGAATTTGCATTTTTTTCTGTGTAATAAGAAAAAAACCTAAACGGGAGTTATAGCTGTTCTCTATGGGACGGGGAACTGGAAGGCTGCCGTGCCTTTTGGGTGCGCCGCGATCTTCGGTGGACTTTTAGTGGGACATCTATTTCTTTATCAGATTCCTTACCGGCGTCATGTCTGATCTGGCTGGTATTGGCGGGGGCATCCTGCTCGTACACCGGTGTTCGTTATACTCCTCGGCTATCCCATGCACATCGCAGTCAGCACCTCTTCGGACTGTCTTATCTTCTCGCCCTGCAGGCAAAAGGGTGGGACGTGGCGGGCTTGCCGCCAAACACGATTGACTGCGGGGATCTCGTGACCTTTGCGATCTTCGCTGCAACCACCATCCTACTCGCACGATTCGGCATGCGGTGCGCACACGACTGCTCCAGTCGGAATTTACAGATCGTGTTTGCCGGGATATTGATTCTGATTGGCGGAATAATGCTCGTAAGCGTGAAAAAAAGAGTTATTGGTATTCCGGCGGCTGCACCTGTTTAGGAAGACCACCTTTAAAGTGCTGCTGGATATTCTTGTAATAATCTCTGAGCCTCTCGTTCATCATCGGGTGCACCTTCTTCTGCGCTTCCTCAAAGTGGCGCTGGGTTACAAAAGCTGCATCTTCACGCAGCGCCAGCATACCTGCTTCCCGGCAGATCGATCCCAGGTCAGAACCCACAAATCCCTCAGTCATACCAGAGAGTGTGGATGCAAGCCGGTCCCGGACCGGATCCGACAAGACGAGTTTCTTCTCATACATAAGTTCGATAAGACGTTTCCGGCGGGTACCAACAGAGACATCTGTACTGCCTTCATCTGTCGTGGTAATCACTGCCTTCACATCATCGAGTTCAAGAATCCGGTCTCTTCCCAGTTTCTCGACAAATTTCCCGATTTCCTCCTCGCTGTATCCTTCTGTCATGTTCATGATTTCTTCAAGTGCCGAACCTTCGAGCGGCATAAACCGGGAGTGGATTTGGATAATCTTTTTCCTGTCCTCGAATGTGGGTTCCCCGATATATACAAGCCGGTCGAACCTTCCCGCACGCAGAAGTGCCGGATCGACAATGTCCGGGCGGTTTGTGGCCCCCATAATCACGACATCCTTGAGCTCTTCAAGGCCGTCCATCTCAGTCAGGATTTGGTTGAGTACATTGTCGATAACATGAGAGTCGCTAGACGTGCCCCTTGCGGGTGCCAGTGCATCAATCTCATCAAAAAAGATAATCGAGGGTGCGACCTGACGTGCCTTCTTGAACACTTCACGCACCGCACGTTCGCTCTCTCCAACCCACTTGGAGAGGAGTTGCGGTCCCCGAACCGGGATAAAATTTGCCCCGCTCTCGCTTGCGACCGCCTTAGCGATGAGGGTCTTTCCAGTCCCTGGTGGACCATAAAGCAGAACACCCCTCGGGGGTTCTATACCGAGATCTTCAAATTTTTGACGGTGGGTCAGGGGGTACTCGACTGCCTCCCGGACTTCCGTCTTTGCTTCTTCAAGCCCTCCCACATCATCCCATTTCACATGTGAAACTTCGAGCATCACTTCGCGCATCGCACTCGGGCCAACATCACGTTGAGCGCTGCGGAAGTCACTGGCAAGAACCCGCAGTGAATCGAGAACATCTGCCGGGACCTCCTCTGCATCAAGATCCAGATCCGGCAGGTAGCGGCGCAACGCACGTATTGCTGCCTCGCGGGCAAGCGCTGCAAGATCGGCACCAACAAATCCATGGGTCAGCTGAGCGAGTGTATCAAGGTTCACGTCATCGGCAAGCGGCATGCCACGGGTATGAATCTTAAGGATCTCAATCCGGTCCAGCTCGCTGGGGACGCCAATTTCAATTTCCCGGTCAAACCGGCCCGGCCTGCGAAGGGCAGCATCGATTGCATCAACCCGGTTTGTCGCTCCGATGACGACGACCTGCCCGCGTTCCTCAAGGCCATCCATCATTGTCAGGAGCTGGGCAACAACCCGGCGTTCCACTTCTCCTGTTACTTCTTCGCGACGGGGTGCAATAGAGTCGAGCTCATCGATAAAAATGATAGATGGAGCGTTTTCCCGCGCCTCTTCAAAGACTTCCCGAAGACGTTGTTCGCTCTCGCCATAATATTTCGATATGACCTCAGGGCCGGCGATCGAAATGAAATGCGCACCACTCTCACCTGCAACCGCTTTTGCAATCAGGGTCTTTCCTGTCCCCGGCGGCCCATAGAGAAGCACTCCCTTGGGCGGCTCTATTCCCAGTTTCTGGAAAAGCTCAGGGTGACGAAGCGGCAGCTCGATAGTCTCGCGGAGACGCTGGAGTTCATCCTTGAGTCCACCAATATCCTCGTAGGAGAAACGTTTGATACCTTCAAATCCTGCGGCGGGTTTATCGGAGAATTCAATAGATGTATTCTTGGTTATGATGACTGCTTCTTCCGGCTCGATCTCGACAACTTTGAAAGCCACAATTTGCGGCTGTATAAATGGTAACCCCAGCATGATCGGCACGGAATCGTTCTTCGCAACCGGGAAATCGATCAGCCCGTTCAACACATGCGGGTTGTTGGCGATCGGTATTTTTTTGGGGAGATCTTCAGGTGGTGCAAGGATAATCCTTTTTGCTTCAACTTCATCGGCTATTTTAATTACCTTGACAGTATCACCAATGCTGACTCCTGCATTCGTCCGGGTAAAATTATCAACCCGTATTTTGCGCTGGTTCCAGTCCTCGACAAGTGCCCGCCAGACCTTTGCAACAGTCCGGCGTTTCCCTTCGATTGCCACAAGATCACCGGGCGAGATCTTGAGGAGTAACATTGTCTCGGGATCAAGCCGGGCTTTCCCGCCACCCTGATCCCCAGGGTAAGCAGAATCCACCCTCAATTGCACTTCAGGCATTACCTTAAAGGTCATATACGCAGGGATTTATAAGTACTGTAAATGCTAGTCCTTGTTTTTGATCCGTTCCACGGCGCGGCTGGCGATATGATTATCGGTGCACTGCTGGACTGTGGAGCAGACAGGAAATCTGTCGTGCAGGCTATGCAATCCGTAATGGTGGAGCCAGGGATTACTGAAGTGACCCGGGCAGGTATCCGTGCCGTGAAGGTGGATACTCATGCTGCTCCCACCCATCGCACACTTGCTGATGTTATGAAGCGGCTTGATGACTCAGCGGTTGACATCCCTCCCGAGGTACTTGCGATGGCAAAACGGGTTTTTACGCGACTCAACGACGCTGAGGAGCGGATCCACGGTTCCCACGTACACTTTCACGAAGTGGGAGCTGATGATGCCATTGCCGACGTAATCGGTGCTTGTACAGCATATTACTCGCTCGGCATTGAAGCAGCGGCAGTAATGCCGATCACTCTAGGCCGGGGATCTACGAAAAGTTCCCACGGCTTAATTCCTATACCTGCACCAGCGACCACCGCAATTCTCTCTCAGTCGGGACTAATTGCAAGGCAGGGAAAAGAAGAAGGCGAACTCTGCACGCCAACCGGGGCCGCACTCCTTGCAGAATTTTCAACGATTCCCGCAACAGATCTCGGAACCTATACTATTCAGGCAGTTGGATATGGTGCAGGAACCCGGGATCCGACGAATATCCCTAACGTAATCCGGGCCATGGTCATCGAAATGACTGGAGATGATAGGCCACTGCAACCAGACATGGTCGATATTCTCGAGACTAATGTTGACGACGTCAGTGGTGAGGTAATTGCCCATGCGATTACCCGGTTCATGGAAGAGGGGGCACGGGACGCAAGCGCGGCACCCATCATTATGAAAAAAGGAAGACCGGGGTTCCTTATCCGTGTGATCTGCACCTCCGATAAAAGTGCAGGAATAGTGGAAATAATGGCACGGGAACTGGGAACACTGGGCATTCGCTGCATTCCTGCAGTCCACCGGTTCATTGCCGAACGAACTATCGAACATATAAATGTCGAAATTGGAGGAAATCATCGGGCAATGCCGGTTAAAATCGGACGGATGTGTGGAAAGATCTATTCCATCAAAGCAGAATTCGATCTAGCCCGTGACTGGGCGTCAGAAATAGGAATTCCAGTACGCGATGTTTTGGGTGCCATTGAAAAAGCCGGTTGGAAAGCTGTGAAGAACGGCAGTGCCGGATCAGGTGGCCGATGAAAACCGACCGGCAGAGCAGCGGGAATGCAGCACTTGACCGGCTGCTTGGTGGCGGATTTGAAACGCGGACAATAACCCAGTTCTATGGAGAGCCGGCGAGTGGAAAGAGTACATTATGCATGATCGCTGCAGTCACGTGCCTCAGGGCAGGCCACACTATTGTGTTTATCGATTCTGAGGGGTTTTCCATTGAACGGTTCCGCCAGATTGCAGGTGCAGACACGGAAAAAATTGCCGACCGGCTTTTTTTATTCGAACCCATCGACTTTGAGCACCAGGGTGCCATGATTGCCGAAGCGGAAAAAGTTCTTAAGGCACACAAACCAGGGTTGCTGATCATGGATTCTGCAACAGCGCTATACCGTACAGACCTCGAGAAGGGAAGGGATTCTATCCAGATGCTCACGCGGCAGGTGATTCAGCTGCTCGGCTATTCCAAACGATACGAGATACCGGTGATCATTACCAACCAGGTATATATGGATACTGTAAAAAACACCTACTTCGGCCTCGGGGGTACTGCCCTCGAACACATCTCCAAGGTGATCATCCGGCTCGAGAAGACAGACAATCCCGGGTTCCGCAGGGCACGGCTCGTCAAACACCGTTCACAGCCGGAGGGTGCCTTTTTTGACTTTGAAATCGTTGGAGACGGAATCAGGACAAGAGATTGATGATAATTATTTCTCCTTTATTAAACACCATTTTGAATCGCGGCATTTTCTTCGGAAATGATAAAATCCGAATGGTTATATCTTGACAGCCCAATAGAACTCTAAGAATGGCTCTGCGACAAGAGATCACGTCACAAATCAAGGATCTTTTAAAGAAAAATCCGCAAGGCATGAGTATCACGGAAATTGTCAGAGCAATCGAGATAAACCGGAATACTGCAGGGCAATATCTTGAACCTCCTTGTATCGGGACAGGTTGAGATGCGCCGCTTCGGGATGGCAAAGATTTATAAACCATCACAGAGAGTGCCACTGTCCGCAGTACTTTCAATATCATCAGAGCTGGTCTTACAGCTGGATAATAATCTTCGGATAATTTTTGCAAACGAGTCATTTCTTTACCTTATCGGAACAGACGAAAAAGAGATTTTAGGAAAAAATATTGAATATACACCTGTTATCACGGTCTTTGATCATCAATTCCCCGGGTTATTGAGGGAAATTCATGACGGGCTGAATGGCAAAGAGGCGTCTGGAGATATTTCACTCAATTTAAAAGATCGTATCTTTTTTTACCGGATCGCACCAACGGTCTTCGAGGATGGTCGAAAAGGAGTTTCGGTTATCCTTGAGGATATTACCGAACGAAAGAGAACGGAAGATGCATTGCTGGAAAGTGAAGTGAAGTTACGATCAATTACCGAAAACTCTCCGGATATGATACTGCTGCTCAATCCAAAACTGGAAATCATTTTCATCAACCGTCCGTATTCGCTGAATCCGGAGCAGGTTCGTGGCAAATTGATATTTGACTTTTTACCGCAGGAATTTCATCGTGCTGCCACTGCATGCTTCGAACATGTTCTCAAAACCGGGGTACTGACAATCTATGGCACTGAACACCATTTCGCGAATGGAAAAATGTTATATTTCGAATCTTCTGTCGGCCCGGTTTTTCGGAATGGGACGGTTGCGGCCTTAGTAGTCAATGCGCAGGACATCACTGAACGCAGGCAGGCAGAAAGGGAGTTACGGGAGAGTGAAGACCGATACCGCAAACTCGTCGAGATATCTCCTGATGCAGTTATCATTCACCGTGGAGGAAAGATAATTTTTATAAATCCTGCAGCCCTCAACCTGATTGGCGCTTCGCATTCTGACGATTTAATCGGTAAAAACGTCCTTGATTTTATTCAACCCGAATTCCGCGATGCGGTTCAGGAAAAATATTGAAAAAGACCTCGGCGGCGACATAACCCCCCTTATGGAATTGTATATCTCTCGTGTCGATGGAACGTCAGTAATAGTTGAGGGCAGGGGCGTAAGAACGTTTATCGAAAGTAAGCCTGCCATACAAGTTGCTTTAAGGGATATCACAGAACGCAAACGTGCAGAAACGGCTTTACGGAAGAGTGAAGAACTGTACCGCACCCTTGCCGAGGCCTCCACCGATCTGATATTTATGATTGGGAGGGACGACCGTGTGGAATACGTTAACAGCTACGCGTCTGCAATGGTCAATAAATCAGTCGACAAGATTATCGGTCACCCTCGCTTCTCATTATTTCCGCGGGAAGTGGCCAGAAACCAGAAAAAAGCACTAGAAACCGTATTTGAAACAGGAACTCCCGCCCGGGATGAGGGGGCCCTCACATTCGCTGGTCAGATACGCTGGCTCTATCACTACCTTATACCGTTGAAAGACGCTGATAATCACGTCCGATCAGTTCTCGGGATATCGCGGTACATCACTGAACGAAAAAAATGCTGATAAGCTGTTGCGTGAGAGTGAACTATCGGACTAACAGCTCCTTGAGCAATTCTTCGGTGCATTCGCGATCCATAAAGGTAAAAAAATTGAATTTTTAAACGAGGGGGTAGTAAAAAATCCTTGGCGTTGTCATACCGGAGGATCTGATTGGCAGATCAATTTCTGACTTTATTCATCCGGTCTCCCGCATGGATTTGGGTGGTCGTGTCCGGAAACTAAGTATTGATCCTGGCATCCCTGTTCCAGTGACAACAGAGAGATTTTTCCGGGTAGACGGCACGATAATAAACGTAGAAGTTATGGCGATAAGTTTTTTATAATGACGGTAAACCTGCAGTTCGGGTGGCATCCCGGGAAATTGCCCCCCGCGGAGGAAGATTAAATATCGGGTAGAGGGGTTAAAGAGTTTAAAATGAGATTTTCCCGGAAAAAACCGTTGTTGCAGGTCCTTCCATTTTTGCGCCGTCTTTGAGATAGATAGTAAGGGGACCACCCCGTGTTTCAACATTAACAATTTCACCAGTATATCCCAGTTTGTGCACAACTGCAGCTGATGCGGTGGCGCCTGTGCCACAGGAGAGCGTCTCTTCCTCCACCCCGCGCTCGAATGTGCGGATCCTGATACTGTCAAGTCCGGTTCTTTCAACGAAATTCACGTTCGCCCCTTTTTCGAATGTTGTATGGTGGCGGATCGCCGGAGCCACTGCTTCAACATCAATAACATCGACAGCGTCAACGATAATAACCGCATGGGGGACACCGGTGTTTACTGCATAGACGTCGAACTCCCCTATCCTCTCCTTATATTCCCCTTCACCGGATGCCGGTATATCCTTACGGTCAAATTTCGGCGCCGGCATGGTGATGGTTGCAAAAAACTCGTCTTCCTTATACCCCATAGTGACGCCCATCTCGCCGGCCGGAGTTTCAACTGTGCTGGATTCCTTTGCATAACCTGTATCAAAAGCATATTTGGCAAGGCAGCGGATACCGTTGCCGCACATATCCGCCTCGCTTTCATCCGGCTGGAGTATGCGCATTCTGAGACTGCCCTTTTCAGATTTCGAGAGATAAATAACCCCATCCGCCCCGATCCCGAAACGACGGTCGCAATAAATGGCTGCAAACTGCCCTTTCATGTCATCCGGTATAATCATTTTTTCATGCTCATCAATCAATACGAAATCATTGCCGTTTCCGTGTAGTTTGGTAAATGGTATTTCCATTGATATATCCCTCAGTTGCTGCCCCTTTTGTGTGATACATCTTTCATAAACTCATTCTTCATTTCTGGTATTAATTTCAAAGTTTTTATGGAATTCTTCAATGCCCCATCCAAGATAATCTCTGATAATAATATAGGCCATTTGCGGTGGAATAACACCTGCCTCCGTTACGATGAGATCGATATATTCCACGGGAGTCACATCAAATGCGGGGTTGCGCACTGTGACATGCGGGAGTGTTTGAGAGATCTCATATGCCAGCACTTCGCTTCCTTCACGTTCCTCGATCTGGATGAGCTCGCCAATAATTGTCCGGGGAGCGAACTTATATGTCTCGGCCGCGACAAGAACATTCACGCGTGCCTCAGTAGCGGTATGTGCGACCTGAGCTGTCCCGATTTTGTTCACAACTGCACCATTAACGGTAACCGCATCGGCTCCCACAAGAACGAGATCAATTTCATGTATGAATGAACGTACAGCAGAGTCAACGATGAAATTGGTTTTAATTCCGGCATCATTGAGAGTCCGTATTGTTACAAGTCCCTGGTTTCGCGGGCGCACTTCCGTGGCAAAGACTTCAATTTCCTTTCCACTCCGGTACGCTTCAAGTATACACCCGAGTGCCGCTTCAGAATTGCAATGGGTGAGGATGATATCCCCGTCCCGTATATGGCGTGCGCCGAACTGTGCGATCTTTTCCAGAGCATGGTGCGAAGACTGTATAAACTGCTCAGCACGAATAATCATGCCATTCTGCGCCTCTTCAAACGTTGCAGCCCGCTCAAGTCCAGACATAACGAGATGAATGGCATTCGGGAGGGAGACTGCTGTCGGGCGTGTGGTAACAAGGGTTTGCGCAGCACTCTCCATCTCCCGCCGGAAAGATACAAGATCCCTAGCCTGAGTTTCCATAGCATGGTGCCGCATGGCTTCAGCAGCCGCACGTGCAATTCTCCCGGCACCCCGTATTTCCATGCTCTTTATCTTCTCTGCGGTTTCAGTTACGAACATCAGCTTCAATGATTCAATGTTCAGAAAAGTACATAGAGTTTATTGCCGGGTGCCACCATGTCGATTGCCGTCGTCTTTGACAGTGCGGGAACACTCCTGAACACGTACCGGGTTGCAAAGGATATCTGTAACAGAAAATTACTGCCAGGTATCGAGACGACCACACTTACATTCAGTTCACCGGATCGCGTTCTTGTCGTTTTGCCCGTGCACTCAAAGGAGATTATGAATACACCGGGGGATATGCTTCTTTCCTCCTACCTCGTGGAACATAATATCGGATTTGGTGTGAGCTGTACCAGAAAGATTGTAACTGCCGAAGAAATCGGCGATGTACTCTATACCGACCGCCAGGTCCGCGTAACCGATCTTCAGGAATGTATCCGCAATGTCTGGACGGTCTGTAAAGCTGAATCCGTTGTGACTATGAACAGTGGAGCGATTGTCAACATGGCAGACAAGTGTATTGAATATGCAATAACTGCCGGAGGTTGGCCGTTTGATGGGGCTAAAGAGGCGATCACCGCTCTCCATCGCATGGGTATACCGACGTTCATCGCCTCAGGAGACCGGGTAACCAAACTGGAAAAGATGGCAGACCATCTCGGCATTCCCCGCGACAGGGTGTATGGTGTGGCAACACCTACGGTAAAAGCGCAGATAGTCAACGATCTGCGACAGGAATACGACAGAGTGCTGATGGTGGGCGATGGGATCAATGACTTATGTGCCATGCAGAACGCCGATATAGCAATACTTACTATCCAGCAACCCGGTGAGCGGCCAAAAGACCTTTTTAAGGAAGCTGATTATGTGGTAAAAAACGTGAGTGAAGTGGTTACCATTGTTAAGGAACTGCTCACATCTACGGGACATTTCGATCGTGACGACAGTGGTGCATCATATAAAAGGTAATATGTCACAAGTATCACAATAGGTATAAGAGTATTATGAAGGCTCCACTGATAACGGTAGACAACCTCTGCATGAATTTTGATGGCACGAGGGTGCTCAAGAACATTTCTTTTGAGATTGCCGAAGGGGAGATCCTGGGAATTATTGGCAGGAGTGGCGCAGGAAAGACGGTGCTTATGCACCTCATGCGGGGTGTGGAGCAGCCTCCGACAAGCGGGAAGATTATATACCATGTAGCAGCGTGTAACCGTTGCGATTACATGGATGTCGGGAGCTCTTCAGGTAAACTTTGCCCGCATTGCGGGGGCATGCTCTCTGCACTTGATGTGGATCTCTGGAGTGAGAAGGATGAGATTCTGAAACGTCGCCTGATGCGGCGAACCGCAATCATGTTCCAGCGTACCTTCGCGCTGTACGGCGATGACCGGGTCATAGAAAATGTTCTTCATGCTCTTGATGATATCGATTATCCTCAGGAAAATGCGATCAACCGTGCAGCTGACCTAATCGATCAAGTAAGACTATCCCACAGAATGATGCACATCGCCCGGGATCTCTCCGGGGGAGAGAAACAGCGAGTGGTTCTTGCCCGTCAGCTGGCAAAGGACCCGTTCATGCTCTTTGCCGATGAGCCGACAGGAACACTCGATCCCGGTACCGCGCGAATAGTTCATTCAATGCTTTCTGAGGCAGCCAAAACAAATAATATGGGAATGGTTGTCACCTCTCATTTCTCCCAGGTAATTCAGGATGTAGCACATCGTGCAATACTTCTGGTGGATGGGGGGATCGCAAAAATAGGAACCCCTCGTGAAGTTATCGAGCTGTTCATGAAGGGGTATGATGATACCGAAAAGTATGAGGAGGCCGAGCTGGGTGAGAAAGTTATTGTAGCCCGGGACCTTGTCAAACGCTACATCTCGGTTGATCGTGGGGTTGTAAGGGCAGTGAACGGGGTTACATTTGAGGTGTACAGCAAAGAGATCTTCGGGATCATCGGAAAGAGCGGTGCGGGAAAGACCACCCTCTCGGCAATTATCGCAGGTCTTATCGAACCAACCAGCGGGGAGATGAATATCCGGATCGGTGAAGAATGGGTCGATATGACCAAACCTGGCATCGATCAGCGTGGGAGGGCGACAGCATATATCGGGCTCCTCCACCAGGAATATGATCTTTTTCCCCATCGGAATGTCCTTGACAACCTTACTGACGCAATCGGGCTGGAGTTCCCAAAGGAGCTCGCAATGCGAAAGGCGCTTATAACACTCAAAATGGCGGGATTCTCTGATGACAAGAGTAAGGAGATCCTTGAACGGATGCCCGCGCAACTCTCAGAAGGAGAGCGGCATCGCGTAGCTCTTGCCCAGGTTCTTATCCGTGAGCCCCGGTTTGTGATTCTTGATGAGCCCACCGGTACGATGGACCCGATCACAAAGATTGATGTGAAGCATTCGATCATGCATTCCCGTGAAGAGATGGAAGAGACATTTATCGTCGTGTCGCATGATATGGAATTTGTCCGGGATATCTGTGACCGGCTCGCGCTCATGCGTGGCGGAAAGATCGTACAGATTGGCAAGACGGCAGAAGTACTCGCGATCCTCACCGAAGAAGAGCGCAGATTGATGAGTCAGCCCGCCGCATGAGGAGCGTAATGATAACTATCCACGTCGATGGAGAGAACGTGGACGTCAGTGAAGGGAGCACGCTTGGTTCTATCCTTTCCTATCACACACCCGGATTAAGCGTGGGAATTGTTCGCCCGTCAACTCAGGAACAGGCAAAGACAGGGAATCTTACAATCAGCACCACGGCGGGAGAAGTAACGATAGAAATCGTCGGGCAGAACGCCGATTTCCTTGAATCTCCCGAAATTGTGCAAAAACTTGCTCTTCACTGGGGTGATCGCTACGCTGCAGCATTCGGACCGTTCCCTTCATCTATTCATCCATTACGTAAACCCCATCTGTACGAACGGGGTGATGTTATCCTTGGCTGTGGAGGTTATGAGCCGGCGCGATCCTACCTGATCTTCTCAAAAACCCGCCATTCTGCAGATCACGGGGCAGATGAAAGTGGAGGCGTCTTCGGGAAAATCGTAAGCGGCAGGGCGGTGCTCGACCGCTGGACGACAGGAGACCGAATCACCCGAATAGAGCCGGTCATCAGCTGGGCAGATACCAGTCGTTCCTTCACCACGACGGATATGAATCTTATTATTGAAGATGGGATGCGGATCACAACCCACGTGAAAGTGATCGCACAAGGGTACACCCCGGAGCTGATCACAACGGAAGCCGCCGGTAGTGTAGAACATATGCTTCTTGCACTCCAGTCCGGGAAGTTCACCGTCAGCAGGGCAACGAGCACCCATATCCTCGATTCCCGGCTCGCTGGTACGGCCGGTATCGAAACAGAATTCCGGCACCCGCGCAGGGAGGGGACCGTTACCGTCAGAACCACCGGACAACTGGAAGGAGGCATCTACATATACCGGGAAGATGTTCCCAGTAGTCTCGTTCACAATGTCGCAGGACAGGTAATTCATGGTATAGAACTGGTAAAACTTGCACAAGAGCTTGATGTCCTTGCCATCAGGGTTCTGCCGCAGCGGATCGACCTTCTCGGACTTTCCCTCGTAAGGGCAAAAGAAATTTCCGCAGAACGCGGTATTTTAATTAATGTCGATAAGGAGGAAGGGGAACGGATTATTGTATCGCAGGATCCGGGTAATACGCTGGATGTCCTCAAAGAGCGGATGGTCACGGTGACAACAGCCCCATTAGAAAAAGTGATAGATATCGAACTGGATGATGAAAAAGCACCCGTCAGCTGTGATATATTCCGCCGGCTTACCGGCCTCAAGGAACATGATGCCGGCATGATTCCAGTCTTTTTTAAATTCGACGATGTGGTTCTGTTCAAGTCACCCATTCCCCCTGGGATCAAGATCAATCCTGAGAATACACCAAAAGATGAAGCCCCTGCAGCAGCTCTTGCAATCACCAATGACTCCCGCAAAGGTACCGGACTGGTCGGTGTACGGCTTTCGGCAAACAAAGAGTTCGGGCCAACCTCCGAGCCATTTGAAGGAACCAACATTATCGGACATGTTATCGATACGGAAAAACTGAAAAATGTGAAGGAAAGGGAGAACATGTATATCAGGGAGGTAAAGCGTTGACCGACTATAAACCAGCACTTGTGGGAAGCGTAACGAAGTATGTGGTAGTGGAATCGTTCGATGTTACCCCTGCTGATCTTGCCGCACGTGCCTACGAGATCTCAAAAGGTGCGATGATTAAGGAAACCTGTTTTGGGCTTGTCATTAATGGAAAAGAGGATGAAGTTGACCGCATCATCGCAGAACTCCGGAAAATTGATCCAGATCACATATTTATCAAAGACCGTGGGTTTCCTCCCGGTGATTCCCGCCGCTGCCGGGCAAACCTTGGGGGTGCACGCCCGGGATATCATGGTATGGAATACGAAATGACGGTAATTCCCTATGTCTCGCATGGCCTTGAGGTACTGAAGAATAATGATGGAACCAGAATCGCTGCCCCAGAAAATCCGCTGATGCGCAGGATATTGGACATATCCAGACTCAAAAAAATAATCGACACTGAGGAGCCTTAACATGGCAAAAGTATTCATCTATCCTTCCACGAGTCTGATCCTTTCAGATCTGGTAGCGCGCTATGGGCACACCCCACTCAGTTCCGCCGTCGCAATCCGCGAACGCATCCAGACCGCAGGATTCGAATCCCCACCCCTCCAGATTACTCCTGAGGAACCAAAAAAAGGATTAAAATGGGCAGCAGTTGAGGTCCCCAGCGGGGTACGGGGACGCATGGCTCTCTACGGGCCCATGATCGGGGAGTGTGAGGCTGCAATCATCATTAATGATGCAGACCTTGCGTTTGGCTGCATGGGATGTGCCCGGACAAATGAATTGATCACATTTCTCGTGCGGCAGAAAGACATCCCGAAGCTCGACCTGTATTACCCAAAAAATGAAGAAGAAGGTGTGAAATTCGTCGCTGCTATAAAACGCTTTCTTACTGGCCTGGGAGAGGGGAAATGACTCCTCCTGTTCGCATCGCCCAACTTTCCTGCGGACCTGAATATTCCGGTGTCCAGCAGGAAATCTACATAGCAGCAAAAGAAGTAAATGGTGAGATCTTCTATCCGGATGTCGCTTTAAAGGATGTCCTGCGTGATTTTGATATATTCGGGCTCGATGTCCGGAGTCCCGATCTCAAGCTCGCCATTGCCCGTGCCAAAGCACTCGTGGAAGGACGTGTTGATGCTGATGCCGTTTTTATTGCTACGTGTTTCAGGTGCGCTGAGGGAGCTATCGTGAGGAATGAACTCAGGCACTACATCCACGAAAACTCAAAGCTTCCCGTGGTCAGTTACTCCTTCACTGAACGGACAACCTCAGGAACGCTCCTTACCCGTATGGAGGCGCTCACCACCATCGCCCGACGTCGGGCTCTTCTCGCCCGTGAAGCACAGCAGGGTATTACACTTGGACTCGACTCGGGTTCTGCTACAACAAAAGCTGTGGTGATGAAGGATAACAAGATAATCGGGACCGGCTGGCAGCCCACAATAGAGGTTCTGAAAAGTGCGCAGGATGTGATCAGTCACGCACTTGAAGAGGCGGATATAAAACGTAATGAAGTGCAGGCAGTAGGAACAACCGGTTACGGGCGGTTCCTGGTCGGTAAGGAAATTAACGCAGACCTTATCCAGGAAGAGCTGACGGTGAACTCAAAAGGAGCAGTATTCCTGGCTGACCGGCAACATGGGCCTGCGACTGTTATCGATATCGGAGGTATGGACAACAAAGCAATATCGGTAATGGATGGTATTCCTGGTACCTTCACGATGGGGGGCATCTGTGCAGGAGCAAGCGGAAGGTTTCTCGAAATGACCTCAAAGCGGCTTGGTGTCGAGATAACCGAGCTTGGTCCACTCGCCATGAAAGGATTTGCCGGGCGCGTTCCGATGAACAGTTACTGTATCGTCTTTGGTACCCAAAGTCTTGTCAACGCCCTCGCTACTGGGAGCACCCGGGAAGATGTTGCTGCAGCTGCATGCCATAGTGTTGCGGAGCAGGTTTTTGAACAGCAGTTGCAGGAAGTAGATATCAAAGAGCCGGTGCTTATGGTGGGAGGTACATCCCTTATTGAGGGGCTCGTATTCGCGATGGGTGAGCTCCTGCAGACAAAGATCGTTGTGCCACCTTATTCACAGTATATTGGCGCAGTTGGATCAGCTCTTCTTGCATCAGGGTTCATCAGGGACGATTAGATGCTTGCTATTGAATACTTTGAGGTGGAATGTCCGGAGCCACTGGGCGCGGCGTATTATAAGCAGATTACTAACGATGTCCTGCTTGATCACAACCTCCTGAGAGTAATTAACAAGCTCCATATATTCATCGACCCGAAGATCCCGATTTTCACCGCAGTGGGTACATTAAAAAAGATTACCACGATTGTCCGTGTACGGGATTTTGCCAACGTGAACCCGCTTGGCGACAAGATCACTCTCGTGATCTCGGATGAGACATACCTTGCGCCGATGCTGAAGATATTCTGGCAGAAGTACGGCAAGGACCGGGTCGAGCAACCAGACAGGTTCACCGTGATTCTGTACAATATTGAGGTGGATGCTAGAGAGATAGAGGATCTGGTCGTCGCTGATCCAAGTGAGTCGCTTTTCAAGGATCTGATCTATGCGTTCCGACTGATCGCACCAGAAGGATTCCGGGTGCGCAGCGAAAAGTTCAGCAAGGAGAGGTTCTCATTTGTAGCAAGCGAGGATACCCTTATCGAAGATCTCAACCCCCTTATCAGGGAGAAGTTTGCACTGATGGGGGAGAAGCCATGACCCTTGTCCCGGTAACGTACAAGGGGGGGATCTATCAGCACGACATAATCATCGACTTCATTGAGGATCTTGGCGGGTATATCGTCCAGAAACACATCATCGCAGCGGAAGTCGTGCTCCAGTGCTTCGTTCCCCGGGAGGATATCGAGCTCATCAGTAGGATCGCAAAGCCGCTTTTCGGGGAAGTGAAGGATTCTCCGCTCGTGGGTACGGAGATTGCCGTAGTCAGCATGAGCCTCGAGATCCATCACCTGCCCCACCCGTCCTGCGATTTCGCAGAATATGCGAGGCGTATTGGGGCAAAGACAAATATGGTCAGTCCCGCACGCGGGCCGGGAAAGAGGATCTCCCAATTAAGCGACGAGGAACGCGATGTAATCAACGAACACGACATCGCCGTACTTGCCTTCGGCAACTTCGAGTCGTGCATAGAGTACAAGTGGCCTGCCCTGCGCAGGGGTATCGATGTGCCGATAATCGTCATGGGAGGTCCAGATACAGAAACGCTCAGACGGATAATCCATCCCGCTGCTGACGGATATGTTGGCAATGTCGGCAGGTTTATGCGCCGGGGTAAAACAGAGGAAGAGATTGGGATTCTGGATGAGATTGTTGCAGAAGTGACACGGGTTATTGAGAAGAAGCGGGAGGAGATCGCAAAAGACCCACTCTCAGTATCACCTGCCCGGCTGATGGACCTTATCCGGGAGCATGTGCCTGCCATCCTTGATGTGACATCTCCCACCCCCCTCACAGTGCAGATGGAGGGACTCAGGGTTAAACTGCCGTACGATACGTTTGCCCGGGACTTACGGAGGATAGAGATCGAAGACGGGATAACCCTTAACGATGTTGCCAAGGTTATTCCCTCGCGGATGAGGGACTATATACTTATAAAAATCCTGCCCTTTTCAGAAACGAACACGGTGGTATGATGGAGAAAACAACCAAAGAGATGTTTGAGGAGCGGCTTGCAGAGATCGTAGCGCTGGGCGCAGATGTCACTGCAGACGAGTGGATGCAGGAAATCGGCGAGGAATATGGGCGCGTACCCCTTATTTTCAAACGGATGGGAGAGCGCCCCGAAGTGCTCATATCCCATCTCCTCTATAAAGGAACAGTGGCTCAGACCAGCCCTCTCGATCCAAAATATGTGGAACTTATAAGCCTCGCCGTTGGAGCGGCACTTAAGTGCCCGCACTGTACCGGTTACCATATGCAGGCAGCTCTTAAAATGGGTGCGACAAGAGAAGAGATCCTTGAAGTGATTCTTCTGGCTGGCATGATCTCCAACTCATCGGTTCTCGCGAACTCCTACCGCATCTTCGACGAGAAGATAGACCGATGCATATCGTGTGATGCCAAAAATATGAATAAAGTGAGATCCAAACGAAAAACTGGAACGAAAAAATTAAATAAGAACCCTTTATAACGGAATTTTCCTGCCCACAATTATGTCATGAAGGTTAATTAACAAAATTGGTGGATCGAATTCTATAAATGGTGACCCCGGACAAAAAATATGTATAAAAACTCTGAAGGGTTTGGTATCTGAGAAACCTGTTCAGGATTACGGACACACGATGAAATCCATCATTCTTGCAGGAGGCATCGGGAGTAGACTGTGGCCACTTTCCCGAGAGTATTATCCCAAGCAATTTATCCCTCTGAACGGTCATTCTCTTTTTCAGAAGACATATGAACGGGCAACCCGGCTTTCGGATCCGGCTGAAATATTTGTAGTAACCAATGAAATCCACCGGTATCTCGCCCGTAACCAGATTGAGGAGATTGGATATGCTATTTCAGACGACCATCTTCTCGCAGAACCGGAAGGAAAAAATACGTTACCTGCCATTACGTGGGCGATGCAGCGCATCCGGACGATATTTTCCTCTGCCACGGTTATTGTATTTCCCAGCGATCACATACTTGGGGACTCTGCAATTGATCAGTTCCGCGCTGCGGAACCGTTGTCTGGGAAAAATCTTGTCACGTTCGGCATCAAACCAGACTCCCCACAAACAGGCTATGGATATATCAAACCCGGAAAACCACTTTTCCCTGGTTTTCGTGTTGACGAATTCAAGGAGAAGCCTGACGAAAAAAAAGCAATGGAATATGTTCAGAATGGATATCTCTGGAATAGTGGGATTTTTCTTTTTTCTACCGATTGTTTTTTTAGTGAACTTGAAAAATATCGCCCGGAGTTGTCCGGCGCATTCGCAGAGGGATCTGTTGCGAATTACAGGAATCTTGAATCCATCTCTATTGATTATGGACTGCTGGAGCATTCCAAAAAGGTCGCTGTCATCATCCTCGAAACCGAGTGGAGTGATCTGGGTACGTTCAAGGCTCTCTATGATATAAAACAGCATGACAGTGAGGGCAATATTGGCAAGGCGGAGTATTTTTCGGCGGAGAACAATTTTGTGCATGCACCGGGTAAACATGTTGGGCTGATAGGAGTCCATGACCTTATTGTTGTCGATACATCAGATGCGCTCCTTGTCTGCGACAGAAGGCACTCGGAAAAGGTAAAACAGCTCGTCAGCCGGTATAATGAACGCAAGGATCCGGTTACGAAATTCCACCGGCAGGTGCACCGGCCATGGGGATCTTACACAATCCTTGAGGAGACTGAAATTTACAAAATTAAACGTGTCAGTGTCAAACCCGGTCAGAAACTCTCTCTCCAGCTGCATCATCACAGGAGCGAGCATTGGGTTGTAGTACGAGGGACTGCAGAAGTCGACCTTGAAGGAGAGATCAAGTTGCTCAGGCAGGGTGAAAGTACGTTTGTCCGAAGTGGAATGAGGCACCGGTTGAAAAACCCGGGCATTATCCCCCTTGAAGTTATAGAGGTCCAGCTTGGGGAGTATCTTGAAGAGGATGACATTATAAGGTTCGATGATGATTACGGAAGGAAATGAATTTTTTTAAAAAAACCATCACCCCTTTTCTGACGGGAAAACCAGATATTTTGAGAACATTTCATGTCTTTTTCAGATATCATCTTATGCCAGCCATCCTGACCTTTGTGCCGACTGCGGTAAAAAAAACACCCGCAAAACGGGATTTCGTACAATAAACCACATACTGCTATATGTTAATGTGGCTTTTTTCGCGCAGCAAAAAGTGGATAGATTTCCTTATTTTTTAGTCTTATCGTATTTTTTCGCGTCTCGTAAAATCCTTCTGTCACTGGATTGAATCAGGAACTGCGGGCCATTGCCGATGAGATCGGTTCTTCCCGCGGCATTAAGTCCTTCAATAACCAATACCCTGTTATGTGAATCACGATACTGCATCATCGCACGCTGAATCTTCTTTTCCTGCCCCTTTGGCACATGAACCGGCTCCAGAGTGAATGGATTGAGACCGGTATAGTACATACAGGTCGAAACACTCATTGGTGTCGGTGTGAAATCCTGCACCTGCTCTGTGTAGAGCTGGTGGTCATGGATATAGACTGCGAGCTCGACCATATCATTGATGGAACATCCTGGATGACCCGACATGAAGTATGGCAGAAGGTATTGCCGTTTCTTTTTACCATGCTGTAATGTTTCAAAATATTCGCAGAACTGATCGAAAATCTTACATTCGGGTTTGTTCATTGTGTCTGTCACTTTTTTCACCACATGTTCCGGTGCAACTTTGAGATGCCCGGAGACGTGATGATTACAGAGTAATTCGAGATAGCCGGAATCATCTGCGAGCGCGAGATCATAGCGGATGCCGGAACTGATAAATACTTTTTTCACACCTGGAATATCACGAAGTTTGTTGAGAAGAGCTATCTGATGCTGATGACTCGTTTTTAAGGTTTTACATGAAGGGCTGCAGCGTTTATCTCGACACGCTCCGAATTTTTTCCAGAGATCGCACGAGAGGCAGTACATATTCGCAGTTGGACCACCGACGTCCTGAACGATGCCTTTGAATTCGGGCATCTTCGTCATTTGTGTTACTTCACGGATGATCGATGCACTGCTCCGGCTCTGGATGATCCTGCCCTGGTGGTGAGCGAGGGTACAGAACGAGCAGCCCCCAAAACACCCTCTGTGGCTTGTGATGGAAAACTGCACCGTTTCAAGAGCTGGAATAAGTTGTGTATATGAAGGGTGTGCACGGCGGGAAAATGGCAAATCATAAATATGGTCGAGCTCTTGGGTCGAGAGGGGCTGTACCGGCGGATTCTGGATGACGAGGGTCTTGGGGTGTGGTTGTGCTATTGCCCTCCCCAGAACAGGATCCTGTTCGTTATAATGTATTGCAAAAGCACGGGCATATGCGGCTTTGTCCTGTGCAACCTCAGCGAAACCGGGAAGTTCGATGATCCCTTCCGGCCGTTGATTGCGCCATTGGGCAAGTTCCATGGTAAATGCAGTTCCCCTGATATCCCGTACCGATTCAATGTGTTCACCTGTTGCAAGTCTCCCCGCGATCTCCGATACCTGACGCTCTCCCATACCGAATACGAGAAGATCTGCAGGAGTATCTGCAAGGATCGATTGACGGACACGATCCTGCCAGTAATCGTAATGGGCAAACCTTCGCAGGCTCGCCTCGATACCCCCGATGACAATCGGTGTGTCAGGGAAAAGTTCGTGCACTTTATTAGTATAGACTATGGTTGCCCGATCTGGTCGTCTGGGGATCCCGGCTGGAGAATAGACATCATCACTCCGTCGTTTGAGATTAGGGGTGAAGTTGTTCACCATGGAGTCGACATTTCCCGAGGAGATGCCGAAGAACAGTCTTGGTTTTCCAAGCATCGCGAAATCAACAGTAGAAGTCCAGTTTGGCTGGGCTATGATCCCTACAGTGAAGCCTGCATCCCACAGGACTCTGCCGATCAGCGCAGTCCCAAAAGAAGGATGATCAACATATGCATCCCCTGTCACCAGAATAATGTCAAATTGTTGGATGCCAAGCTTATCCTTTTCTTTAGTGGACAGGGGAAGAAATCCGGGCTGATCTATCATAAGGTGTAAAAAAGAATCAGTTTATATATTGATGTAAGCATCTTCATGAAGACGGGCGGCGGGTCAGGTCCCGGATGATTTCAGCAAGTCCTCCTGGCAGATCATCCATCTCATCCATTTTCTCGTTTCCGGGGGGTTCTTCATCGTTTTTACCTGCATCCACTTTATTAATTTTGTCGGCGGAGGTATCCTCTTCTTTTCCTAAAACCGGAAGATGAATCTGGGTCTTTTCATCAAACTCCCTGCGTGCGGAAAGACCGGTGAATTCTAAAACAACTGCTTCAACAATGAGATAGGTAATTGCTTTTTCTCTGAGACATCCAGTCAGTGCATGACCGGAACGGCCTACCGAGGCATGATAGTGAATGTGCGGACCACCATCGCCCGGATAGATAGTTCCTACACCAAAAACTTCCCAACCCCCCTCAAACATAACAAAATGGGGAACCGGCGGGATTGCCAGCTCTTCCGGTCCTGTAACCATCCTCCCGTTCTTAAGAGCACCGAGGAAGAGGATTGAACCGGCAGAGACAGATTTGTCGTTGATAAACTGGCGCAGAGAGAGCAACATATCCTCGCCATCATCAATCCGAACGACAAAGACCCTTCCGAGCTGGCCTTCCGTATATTGCATAGATCAATTTCCCTTTTTGGTATTCATATGGTTTGTGCGGATTTATACCTTCTATCACCCTTGATAAAATGATTTTGGATTATAGCAATAAGTCCGGAAAAGAGTACTGGTTCATAGCCGGGAATCCGGGAAAGGGAGGGAGAGTATTCCTTATCTTCCCCCGGCACCGCCACCGCCAAATCCCCCTCCACCACCAAACCCTCCTCCGCCGCCGAAACCGCCGCCACGGAAACCGCCGGAACCACCGCGGCTGGGCGGGGTAAAGAAAAGAAGGGGGGTAAATGCAAACCCTATTCCCAATGCACCTGCAGGTATTCCGGTCTCAGCTATATTGATGTTTAGTGAAGCCATTGCACTCTCGACCCTGTCACCAACGCCAAGAGCGGTCCCGTAGACGAGCCATGCTCCCCACATGGCGAGATCTTCCGGAGCATATTTTCGCATCAATGCAAGGTCCGAAAGGAAGTGGGTAAATGCGTCCCATTCGAGCTTCTCTTTGTATTTGTCACCTTTCCAATGACCGAACAGGGTTGACGGCATTGCGATTGCGATCACTGCCTGAACGATGACGATTCCCCATAATGCCGTGGCCGGGAATAGGATGTATGACTGCATGGGTTCCAGGAGTGCAACTATGAGCGTGACAGCAAACACGGTGATACTGATGAGCAGGAGCGGAACGATATGATCACTTCCATCCACGATATACTGATTGACAAGTGATGGATCTGCCCTCCTGGTCACATCGGTCAGCATCTTCTGGTAGCGGAGTGCTTTCTCTTCTGATGCGCTGCTTGTCGTCGCTTCTTGCGCGAGCTTCTCGATGTGGCTCGAATTGAGGACACCATTCTCAGCAATTTGTCCCAGAACGCTGAGCACTCTCTGCTCGTACGGGTCATCGGATTTGGCTTGAAGGATCCGGATCTCGAAATCTTTGACTTTTCCTTCCTGCTTCGTTGTTATTGTTATAAATTTTCTCCGGTGGAGATCGAGGAGTGTTGCATGATACCCACTCTCATCGAAAACCATTCTGTCTCCCTTGAACAGCAGGTTGACCTGCCAAGGCTTGAGTGCCGGATTCGGGATGGTGCTCAGGTATTCGGGCACCGTAAACATTTTTTCCCTGCCGTACCAGCGGTAGATCAATACGAACAAGAGGGGCACGAGAATGACGGCGGCTTTTGCCAGGTAATTCAGCAGGTACGAGAGCGTGTAGATTGCATCATACCAGAAACTTCCCGAGGTGGTTTGTCCCGCGAGACCGGTAACCTGAGTCCTGAACCCCGGGATCTGGCTGAATGCTGTTGATCCCCCCAGCATCTCGATGGCAATATTTTCATCTGCCGCTGCACTACCGCTGAAGGTATATGCATTTCCTGACAAAACCATGCTCAGCGTCGGTGGATAAGCAAATACCTGTTGAATGCCATCTGCTGGAACGGTGATCGTAACGTCATGGTACGGGATGTGGGATTGCCCGGCGAACTTCAGGTTGAGATGGGTTACCCCTGTGTCGTACTCAACCGGAGGATAAAGAACGTAGGTATATCCTACCGTGTATTGCCCTGCAGCAAAGGAGCCGGGACTGTAAATCCCTACTTCGTCATTCTGGGCGGATTGGCCAATTGTTGATTTGTAGGAGGCAGCTGAGGAGCTACCATACACAGCCACATTGCCCGAATCATCTTTGGCGTACGCAATCGTTCCTGCCGGGGGTATTGCAGACACCATCATAACGGATGGCCGGGCTGGCGTGGTAAAAAGAAGCGGCTCCTCCCACGAACGGTAGAGCATATGATACTCACCGGACGTTTTCACATCATAGGTATAGTGTTCCGTGAGTGTCCCGTTATCATACAGGGTCGCCTCATACGACTTGACAATGAGATCACCTTCAAAAAGCGGGGGGAGTATTGTAACAAGTACGATGCCGATAACACCGATGATCAGACATGCGATAACAAGTACCGCCAGTTGTTTGGATTCCCCCATGGTAATTTCCTATCAGAACTCGATCTTTGGGGGTGTCGTGATCGCTTCTTCGAACTGCAGGTATTCAAGCTTGACTAACCCGACAAGCCGCCCGATGAATTTTGACGGGATAGTATCCATCATCGTATTGAACTCCTGCGAGATGTTGTTGTATGTATACCGCTGCCGTGCTATCTCGTCTTCGATACTCTTGACTGAATCCATGAGACTGGTGACTGTCGTATTGGTCTTCAGATCAGGATAATTCTCAGCGACCGCTAACAGGCGCCCGAAGATTGACCGGGACTCAGCTTCCACCTTGTTCAGATCACCGGGGGAAGCGGTTGCCACGCTTGCCCGCATCGCGGTTACGCGTTCAAACGTTTCTTTTTCGAACTTCGCATAGCTCTTTACCGCACCAAGCAGCTGGTCGATCATGTCCAGCCGTTTCTTCATGGCCACACGGATCTGACCTAAAGTTGCTTCAGATGAATTTTTCAGGCTGAAGAAACGGTTGTAGATACCTACAGCCCAGAACAGCAGTACGATGATGACAAGGACGATGACGCCAAGTACAATCCAGCTAATGATATCTCCTAGCATTTTTTCTCAGAGTAGTGATGATCGTTCAAAATGATAAGATGATTGGGATGGAAAAACAGGAGCTTTAAAAAAATCGGGAGAATTTAATAACGGGAGTTATTTTAAAGTAAGCGATCCCACTACGCGAAGTTTACCGCCTTCCAGATAGTGAAGAACAACACGTGCCTGAGGGGGATATATTAACGGTTTTTCGAGAGTGAGGGTAATCTCCGGCATTCTCCAGTCTTTATCAAAGGATACGTTTTCAAGACGGGAAGGCAGGAACTGCATCCAGTGACCAACATAGATCACCATGCCTTCCTTAAGGGGAGCCGGCCAGTATTTCACGAGCTGGGCTTTACCAGTAATCGTGTTTGAATATTTTATTGTGGGATCATTGGTCAGAACATACCCGCGATCCAATTCCTCCAGATCAAGGTTTTTCAGGGCAAGCCCAACCCTGTCTCCTGTTTCTGCATAATCCGCATCGTCATCATGTTTCTGGATAGAGCGAATTTGTGCAGTTTTTTCCGTAGGGAGGACTTTCAGTGTATCGTGTTTTTTGATGACCCCCTGAGCTACACAGCCTAATACGACTATACCAACTCCTTTTACGTTGAAATGGTGATCGATGGGGACTGCCCCGTTGCCTCCAGTGCTCCTGACTTTATGATGGGCAGTAAGTTTAACAGCAATTTCGAGGATTTTTTCCCGCAGGCCGACAATATCTTCATCCATTACCTCATAATGTTCAATCACAGTTCCTCTGATAAGAGGAGCGATCTGGTCAAGGGTAATATAGTTTTTTAGGATGAGAACCCCCGTTGATTTTCCGGCACACTGGAGCATGAGAACAGATTCTCCGAATGCGGCATTGATCTCATCAACGACCAGAATAACCCGATCTGCAAGTGATACCGCATAAAAGAGCGAGGATAATTTTTCCGGATACCTCGCTGGCTCCACAAGGGTGACCGTCGCATCACCTTTTTTTATATTATAAAATATGATATCGCTGGTTGTTCCTTTCTTACCCAGATCTTTGGCATAATCCGGGGGTGCGATTACAGCGACGGTGAGATTTGACATAATGACAACAACTTGGTTGTAGGAGGATATGAGGGTTTATTTTGGTGAATGCCGGAAGAGAGATGATCACTCCCTTTTTCTTATTGCTGCTTTAAAATCGCTCCTGAATTTTTTAAGATGCGTCATCGAGGGTTTTACTGCCAGATACATCAGGATGAGGTATGCTGCATATTCAAGGGTAAAGAAAAACAACGCAAGGTACCATCCATAAGATCCTGGTGGGCTGAGGTACTTTCCATTGTCATACAGCGTACCGAATAGGAGCGGAAATTCCAGATAGGTTAGGATCTGGGTAACGTAGAAAAGAATCACACCAGAGAGCGTATCCGCGATAAGCAGGCATACAAAGGGGGTGAACCATACAATGTATTGCGGACTGTGGTACTTCATGCAGAAAACTACGGTAAATATCGATAATAATAAAAATTTTAACAGGTGGCGGGGTTCTTTTTTGGGATCAATCCAGGCAATCACGACTAAAAAAAGGAGCACACCCCCCATAACAAAATACATAAGGTTCGAAACAATTGTCGCTGAGATCCCCAGATTAAACACGTCGTGCAAATACGCGTAAAGTGTATACGTGGCGGTACTCGCATAGACGTCTGATCTGACAAGACTCACAGAAATATACGAGAATAAAACACCGGGCTTAAAAAGGATTATCGGAACAAGGATAATAACAACTAACGGAACGAAAATTTTTAGTACCGAATACAATTCCTGCTTGAAAGATGTTGTTTTGGCGTTGTACAATAGTAGAAACGGAAGTGAAATTCCCGGGAATATTTTTGCAATGACCCCAAAAACGATAGCAAGATACCCCCGTATATTCATACTATAGAGTGTAAAAAGGACTGCCACCATCAGGAGGCACGTGGGAAATGCATCGTACTTGGTTAATACAAAATATGTGGCGGAGAATGCAGTTGCATAGAGAACTGCGGCAAAGAATGCAGTTCTGCTATTGTACAGTTTCAGCCCTATGAGGTAGATGCAGACGGTAGTGATCAGATTACAGATCACCATTAGAATCTGAAACGAGTAAACAAACGCAAAAAAATTATTGAGCAGGAATGCGGGAATAAACGCGAGCAATATGGGAAGAAAGGCAAGAGGGGGGTAATCAAAGCTGAAGTCAACATAGGGAATTTTACCGCTCATGACTGAAATCATGTGCTCGATATAATACTGAAAATCAAAAAGGTCAATAAATGAATGGAAAACTGATGTTGTGAAAACGATCACAAGAATATTTGTCACAATACTGGCAAGAATCAATAAAAAGATGTGCCTTTTCACGATAGATTTATTGATATTATCGAATTGAAAATTGAGAAAGGTAAACGGGCGCTTATTGTGTTTTCCTTTAATTGCGGACAATTCAATCGCATTTTTATTTTTCCTTCCCATGCCTGATCCCCATGCCCGAATGCTCATTGATGAAGCACGTTGATACCATACAGTTAAACAATAAAATTGTCAAACCTGACTCTAATGTACCTGATCAGTGATGTATAAACCCATCGAATCAATTGCACCTGTCCGACCAACCATAAACGTCGTTAGACAGAACCATAAAGAAACCAAAGTACGTATTTTTTATACAAAACAGAGCATATTACTGATAAATAAATTGAGAGCCCTGTTTACAGCTCCTTAATCAATCCTTTTGATCATGACAATACAGGATTTCCGGGTGATGTGAATGCACTTTGATTTGACCGTCATAATTCCCACATTTAATGAGGAAGAAAACATTGAAAGAATGATTGTCACGGTAGATGCAATCTGCAAAGCCCATGATATTACGGAAGAAATCCTTGTCGTTGATGATAGATCAAATGATGGAACCATAGCTTTGGTCAAGGGTTTACAATCCAGTATGAGTAACTTGAGTCTCATTGTCAGGATGAAAAATCCGGGTCTTTCGCAATCCTTGTATGAGGGGATGCTCCACGCACAGGCTCAATTAATTCAATGCATAGACTGCGATTTTTCTCATCCTCCCGAAAAGATCCCCGTCTTCTACCAATACCTGAAAAATGAAGGATTTGACATGGTCATTGGGAGTCGTTACATTCCAGGAGGTAAGGTGATTCATTGGCCAGTTATAAGGAAAGTACTCTCCTTCGGTGCAGCATTGCTTGGCCGGCTCCTCATCCCCCATGTAAAAGATTCAGGAAGCGGTTTTTTTGCTTTGAATAAAAACATTCTTGCTGGGACGAAGTTGACTCCCCGTGGATTCCGAATGGGTTTTGAAATTTTGGGCAAAGGAAAATGGACCAGAGTTAAAGAAATCCCCATTTCCTTTGTAGATCGGGAAAGAGGTGCAAGTAAGATGAAGTTGAGCATTATCACGGATTATCTTAAACAATGGTTTCATGTCATGTACTTCAACTTAATTGGAAGGGAAAGTGATAATATTGTCAGAGCCTGGAGAATTTATTTAAGTTCGATATTTAATTTTCAAGATTAAATTCCTCTTTATGAATGTATTTAATGTTTCAATCCGGTTTTTGAAAATTATCCGGAGGTTGTATTCTCCAGGTAGTCATTCTGTTCACTAAAAAATTCCAACTAAATGCCACAAAAATTCCCAATAAATTTGAGATTAAATAATAAATCCCCAAAATCTCTGTCAGAAAGATAAGGACACCCATATTTATTGCCATTCCCCCAATCGATACAATATGATACGAGAGGAAGCGATTTGTCACAATTGAAATTTTCTGGTCTTTTTCATGTCCAAATGTCCAAAAGTCGTTCCAGATAAAATTATTGATTATCGATAATTCAATTGCCACAAAACTTGAAATTAAATAAAAAATACCAAAAACTTCGCTTAAAATATATAAAACACCCGTGTTAACAATAATTCCCGAAATGCCAACAATTCCAAATTTGATGACATTTCTGATTTCTTTCCACCCTTCACGATCCCGATGTTGAGCGGAAAAAAAGAAGATCGATATAAGCTGATGCAAATACTGGAAGGTTGAAAAATGCTGTGACCCATTCAAGGGCTCCACTTTTGCATTTACAAAGGGGTCTAACGGTATTTCTTTCTCTTCTTTCCAGTTTCCCTTTCCTAATATCTCAAGAAGAAGATTTTTTTCTGAATTGTTTATCGATCCAATGCTAATGAGATCTTTTTTGATGGCAAATATATCACTCGTCGGATCGCATATTTTGGGAAATAATAACCTTGCAAGAGTATTTTCAATTAATGTGCCATATTCATGTTTTTTTATTCGCGGATCCTTTGGTATATCCCTGCAATTTCTATTCCCAATAACTAGATCTTTCCCGGACTGTAATTCATTATATAATTCAATTATTATTGCTGGGAAATGAGAATATTGCACAGTAAGAAAAATCAGACTTTCGGATTTTGCATATTGCAATCCATAGGATAGCAAGTCGTTAAACTTTTTGTTATCACCGGGAAACAGGAGGGTAAGATTTTTTAAATTTTTTACGTTATTCGGGATATCAAACGTTTTGTCTGGTATCGTATTAAAAGATAAAAATATTTCGCCGGTGATGTTATTTTTTTTTAATTCTGATTCGATACCGCTAACAATAGTTCCTATTTCCGCATTGTAACAGACCATTTCTATAAGGACAGTAAGATCATACATAAAAAAGGAGATTCCATCATTTTACAACAAAGACATTAATTCCTGTGGTTTGTCCTACAAATGTTGCGTTTCCGTTTAAATATTCAAGAGATCCACCACCGGGATCCGCTGCATAAATATCCGATGTTACGATGATGAATACACTTGAATTGCCCTTCACTGATGATATGTTTTCCAGATCGTTTTTTGTATTGGCGCCAAATTCAATGGTTTTATCCGTTGTATTCGAATAATAATAATCAAAGGGTTGGGAAATGTAACCGGGAGCTAATACAACAATATCTCCATCCTTTGTCATACTTTCAATACTTTTGGATAAACCCCTCCAGTCCTCCTTTGAAAAGCTGGAATAATACGTAATCATATAGGGTGTGGCAATGAGAATGATCGCTGCAATAAAGATGTAAATTACCGAATGATTATTAAAGAGCGTATATATTGGTCGGTATGCTGCAGCAACTGCACTATAAATTATCGGCAGCATGAAAATGAGATACCGCGGTAGCATGGGCATTTTATAGGATAATCCCCAGCTTACTAAAAACGTCATTATAATTATAGCAAGAAAAAGACAAAATTTTGTCTTATCTGACTTCAAAATTTGGATTAAACCAAGCAGCAATAAAATCGAAAAAATGATGGCAGAATATATATTATATCCAAAAAATTGCTGTATTGACTCAGTAATAATACCAATACCCTGAATACCATAGGTTGGTGAGGAGCTTGTTCTGACAAAAAAGAGCCGGACTGTTACTATTAACAGAGGAAGACACAGGCAAATAAAAGCAATCAGCGAAATGAGTATGGGTTTTAAGTCTGAAACATTTCCTCCCGATTTTTTTGCTTTCATCAGTATGGTGAACAAAATTATTGTTCCTATGATAATGGCGGAATAAAAATGGGTCCAGAATGCCAATGCAGAAAAAATACCAAATAATGCCCAGAATTTTTTAGCATTTGTGCGAAATGCTATCAAATAAAACAACAGGGCAAGAGACATAAAAAACAGCACCATTGAATATGCTCGTGCCTCTTGTGAATAAAAAAGATGAAATGGTGAAAATGTAAGAAGTGCGGCCGCAAGAATGCCTGCATTTCGGTCTAAGGTTTCCTTTCCAATCAAATAAAAAAGCGGGATTGTCAGGATTCCAAGGAGTGCCGGAATAAATCGCAATATAATTTCATTAGTACCAAAAAAGAGCATGAAATGCTCCACCCAATGGAACAACGGAGGGTTATATTCCCCTCCCGAAGTAAGATTCCAGATATCAATGATTGATAACTTGGCAAAATTAAACGTCGCCGCTTCGTCAAGCCAGAGAGAATTAAAACCCAGATTATAAAATCGCAGGAAAAACCCGATGCTTGTTAAAGATATCAGGATTTGAACATACCGGCTATGACTGATCACAATCTTAATATTTTCGAAGGTGAGATCCCGAAACGATCGGATCGGTGAGAGATAATCGCCATCAAGATTACATTCCTGATCCGGTCTTATTTTTTTTTCTTTTACCCGATCGTCGCGTTTCTTTGCCATCGCAATCAGGTACTATTTCGTAAATATTCGCTTATAGTTTATTCCATTCAAGTCATTTTATTAAAAATTTCCTTTTACATCACTAAAAATTAAAGATATTTGGTCATTTTGGTAAAGGAACGATTATGAATCATATTTCATAATTAAGGGTGATTTGATTGCCTCAAGGAGTTGGTTTGTACTTGTCACTACAGTTGCAGATTCTTCAAGCGTGAGATTCACTTTTTCATGGCTGCCGGATCGGCGGAAATCTGTGCGTAACGCGATTACCGGTTTCCGATGTGCGAAAGCATATCCCATTTCCCACGCAGTTCCGGAATCTGCATCCGCACCATCAATATTTGCGACTATAATATCGGCATTTTGAAGAGATTTTAAATTATTTGAAAAAATCCGAACCTGTTCATCTTTATTCCTTCTATCTGAATCATCACCGGCCTGTTGAGGCAGATAGACTTCAAAAAAGTTTTTTTTCAAACATTCGGAGGTATATAAATTATAAGCGCGTTCAGCTTCTGAAAAAAGAGGAGCTGCCAGATAAACGCTATATCGGGAAAATGTCGCAACATCCATCACCACGATGTCAGGAAATAGTTTGAGGAATACCCCTCTTCCTTTTCTTTTCGATGGCTTATCTTCTTCGTTGCCATAATAAGTACTCGTTACTCCACATGTTGGTGATGAGTTTACACCAAGAATGCAGACAGGCGGGCCATGTCTTATTATGAGATCCTGAACCTTTCCGGCAAGCTCATCAAGGAGGTGGATAAATTCCTGCGTGTTAAGTCGTTCAAGAAACGTTCCCGGCTTCCTGTCAGGTCCCAGATACAGTGTCTCCGGACATGGGAGCGGTACCATTTCAATCCCGAATTTATTGCACCGTTCTATACAGCGTTCGAAAAGAACAAGATCCGAGGGTTTCGTAATTCCCTCGGCACGCAGAGCAGGATTGAGAATGCAGGGGCTGCAGAGTATATACATTAATACTGTGTGTGCACGCACAGATGATCAATGATGCCGCTGTATGCCTTTAGGGATAACAGCTGTGACCCGCAGAAGTGTACGGTCAAAAAACTTGAAAAAGCTGGTTTTTTAAAAATTTTTAATAAGATTTCACAAATTCCCCGAAATACATTACTTCTTGATCCAACTGCCGAACAGGCGCTTTCACCGGCGGATAAGAAGGTCCGATCTATTACGGTACTGGATTGCTCATGGGTAGTGTTAGATACCGGAAAAGTATGCTCCTGGCGAAACCGCCGGGCGCTCCCCTTTTTAGTGGCTGCAAATCCGGTCAATTTCGGCAAACCCTGCATTCTGTCATCTATTGAAGCTCTTGCGGCTGCATTATTTATCATAGGTGATAAGGAGCGGGCATTAGCCGTCCTTTCGAAAGTCAGTTGGGGAATCCGTTTTTTGGAAGTGAACCAAGAACCGCTTGACTTGTACGCAAGCGCAAAGGATAGTGCTGACGTAATAAAATTTCAGGCGCTATTCTGTTGAAGTTTTCTTTTTAGAAAACGCCTATTTTTTTAGATTAAAGAAAAAGGGTAAATAAATTCCTCTTTCATCTGATTATGAAAAAATTAATGGGCTAAAATATAAGAAATCGAATGCTATAAAGTAACAATAGTAAACAGTGTCTTGGGTATAATACGAGGAGTGGTAATTACTTTGACCGATCCTGGGGTAATTTCGATTTTATGCGTGGATGATGAACCTCTGGTATTAGAAGTTATCAAAAAATTTTTTGAGAGGGAATCCGGATTTTCGATAAAAACATGTACAAATGGAAAAGATGCATTGGAACTTTTGAATACACTGGAATTTGATGCTATAATTGCTGATTACAGCCTGCCTGACATGGATGGTATCAATTTACTCAGGGATATCAGGGGCCGTGGGTTTTCTGCCCTTTTTATTATCATTACAGGTAAACATCGTGCCCAGGTTGCCATCGAAGCGTTAAATAATGGTGCAGATTATTACGTACAAAAGGGAGGAGGTATTGTCCAGGACATTCCCAAACTTGCTGAATTTATAAGTGCTGGTGTCAGAAAAATCCGGGCAAACCGTGCGTTGTTTGAGAGTGAGAAGACATATCGTTCAATTATCGAAAACCATTCTGATCTTCTTTGCCGCTTTTCCTTACCAGGGGAATTACGTTTTGTAAATAATTCATTTACGGATTTCATTGGAAAACAAAAGAACGAATGCATCGGCACCAATTTTTTTTTGATGATCCCTCAGGAAGAACACCTAAGGATTCAGGAGTTATTACGCAATCTGTCCCCAATAAAGCCCGGGATATTAATCGAACATGAGATCAGGAAAAGTGACCGAACCTATCCAATTCTCCAATGGAATTATCGTGCAATTTTCGATCCCGGGGGAGAGACAACCGAGTACCAAGCTGCAGGAAGGGAAGTTATTGGGGTCGTGCAGGTTTTTGAAACCTTATCTCCGAAAAATGAAAAATATGCCCTGTCCATCCCACAGACAGTTACGGATATTGAGGAATCGGCAGATGACTGGAAAGAATTTACCAAAAACATTGACGCACTCGAGGACCCTGTGTTCGCTATAAACAAAGCCGGAGTTATTATTGCCTGGAATAAAGCCATGGAACAATTGACCGGTTTTGCAGCAAAAAAAATGATGCATAAAGGAAATCGCGAGTATGCGATTCCTTTCTACGCCGAGCCAAGACCAATGTTGGTTGATTATATCGTAATGTCAGATGATAAAAACAAATCCGTAAAATTCTCTGGAATTAAACAAACGGGAAACACATTTGCCGGTGAAATGGAAAATGTAAAAATTCGTGGAAAACCAATGTACTTGTGGGGTAAAGGAACCGCATTGCATGATGAGAACGGTGTATTGATTGCAGCAGTCGAAACAATTACTGTTGTTGAGAAGGAGCAGGCAATAATAACTCCCGGAGATTCAGGAAAAGAGATATATATTGGGGGAATATCGAGTCCCACACTCAAGGTCACTGGCGAGAGCTTGCGGGGGATGGGTACAGGTGTTATCTCATCATCTGTTCGGGGATATGGTATTTATGCGACAAACCGGCGGTTATTTGTTATACAAAATCCTGATTTCGATCTATCGAAACCCAAGGGAATACGTTATGAGCCCTTTGGTCTAGACGATCTTTTCGGTACGAAGGCGACTATCGATAACCGCCCGCGAACAATCGAGACTATTGAAAAATTAATGATCTATGAAATTTCAAAAGAAGATCTTAAAACAATAGAATTGATGAATCCACGTCTGCTTCCCGGTTTTCTGACACTCTATAACAAAGAAGGCGAATCGTTCAGAATGTTTATCGATCATAAAACAGCATTTTCACAAATTGAGCATCTCATAAAGTCATTCTATCCGGAAATTTTACAATTGGAATAATTCAATTTTATTGAGCTTATTTTTTATTAATCTACCATTACAGAAACTTTGTTTATATCTTTTCGTTTTTTTTTTACGTACTTCCCAGTGAAATAATTCAATATTATCTTTACGATTGCAGAAGAAATGATCTGAAAAATTTATTCCCAATTTTTATATCACTTTCAGGCGATTCCCAATTGGATACGCTAATATCTTTTAAGCGATTTTATCCCCATAGCTTTTTTTTATACAACCACCATGTAAGATTGTATGATCAAGGTTGCTATCAATGGTTATGGTACCATCGGAAAGCGCGTTGCCGATGCGGTTGCCGCCCAGAAGGACATGCGGGTAATCGGGGTATCAAAGACCCGCCCGAACGCCGAGGCTTTTATTGCGAAACAGAGAGGCTACCCACTTTTCATTGCAGATATATCAAAAAAAGGCGTATTCGAAAAAGCCGGACTTACCGTTGCCGGATCCGTCGAAGATATGTGTAAACTGGCTGATGTTATTGTCGATGCAACACCAGGTGATGTGGGGGCGACGAATAAGCCGCTTTATGAAAAGCTTGGGAAAAAGGCACTTTGGCAAGGCGGCGAAGAGCATGAGATAGCTGGCTTCTCTTTTAACTCATCCTGCAACTATAAGGATGCGATTGGCAGGCAGTTTCTAAGGGTAGTTTCGTGCAACACAACAGGCCTTTGCAGGATAATTCATGAAATTGATAAGGAGTATGGCGTTACACATGTCCATGCAATCATGGTCCGGCGGGGATCGGATCCCGGGGAGATCAAAAAAGGACCCATCGACGCCGTAGTTCTCGATCCTGTGAGTGTGCCAAGTCACCACGGTCCTGATCTTCAAACGGTACTTCCCCATATTTCAATCACCACGATGGCAATGATAGTACCAACAACCATGATGCACATGCATGCTCTCCAGATTACTACCAAAAAACCTGTGAACCGAGAGAGAGTTGTCGAGCTTATCAAAAACCACCCCCGTCTCGGACTTATTAAAAAAACGTTGGGAATAAAAAGTACAGCTGAACTCAAGGAGTTTGCCATGGATCTCGGAAGGCAGCGCTCTGACCTCTTTGAAAACTGTATCTTCGAAGAATCAATTTACGCCAATAAAAATGAGCTTTGTCTTTTCCAAGCGATTCATCAGGAGGCCGACGTCGTTGTCGAGAACATAGACGCAATCCGTGCAATGATGGGTCTTGAGAAGGATGCGCTGAAATCAATAATAACTACCAACGAAGCTCTCGGTTTTTCCCCCATCCAGAATAACCATTAACACCCATTATAACCTATTATTTTTGATGGATGCGTACGAGCTGGCAACCCGAAATACAGTCGAAGTCATCACGGGAGAGGATCTCCGTGCACTTCTTGCACAACCGCACAAAAAGGTCTATGCCGGGTACGAACCCAGCGGAGAAATACATCTCGGCCATCTCGTTACTATTAACAAGCTTGTAGATCTCCAGGCTGCTGGTTTTGATGTCATTGTGCTGCTTGCCGATCTCCATGCGTTCCTTAATCGTAAAGGGACGATGGAAAAAGTCCAAGAGCTTGCTGAGTATAACCGGCGTTGCTTTGAGGGCCTCGGCCTCACGAATGTCAGGTACGTACTTGGATCAGATCTCCAGCTTGATCGTGAGTACGAATTGCTCATACTCCAGCTTTCCCAGCAGATTACCTTAAACCGTGCGACGCGGAGCATGGATGAAGTGGGAAGACAAATGGACCATCCGACTGTTTCACAGATGGTATACCCGATCATGCAGATGGCAGATATTGCAATGCTCGGTGTTGATGCTGCAGTTGGGGGTATTGATCAGAGGAAGATCCACATGCTTGCACGTGAGCACTTGGTCAACTTCGGATACCACGCTCCGGTTTGTGTTCATACTCCAATCCTTAACGGGCTTGACGGTAAAAAGATGTCGTCTTCTCAGGGAAATTACATCTCGGTAGCTGACACGGAAGATGAGATTTTGAAAAAAAGCAAGAAAGCATTTTGTCCCCCGGAGATTAAGGAGAATCCGGTCCTTCAGATATTCCAGTACCATATATTCCCCCGTCTGCCGGAAATTACCATCAAAAGAGCGGAAAAATTTGGGGGTGACCGGACTTTTTCGAGCTATTCGGATCTTGAATTTTCATATGGAAAGGGGGAGATACACCCCCTTGATCTCAAGAAATCCTGCGGCGTATCACTTGTGGAGATACTTGCCCCGGTACGGGAATATATACGGTAAGGTGTGAAATAACCTGATGATTGTTGGTGACTCCCTGTGAGTTTGGAAAAACGACTGGATCAATTCGATAAGAAACTGGAAGAGATGGGTATACGCATCAGGGATGCCGACCAGTTCAAGGTCTCAGAAGATGTTTTTGACGATGTCACACTCCTGGCACTCTATAAGCTTGTTCATAAAAAATGGTTGTCGGTAATTGGTGGATCGATAAGTACAGGAAAAGAAGCGAATGTGTTTTATGGTGAAAGGGATGGCGTTGGGATCGCTATTAAGATTTACCGGATCCGCACGGCAAATTTTACAACGATGAGCTCTTACATCATCGGTGACCGAAGATTTTCCCGCGTGAAGAAATCCCGCAAGGAGCTGGTTTTTGCCTGGACAAGAAAAGAATTCTCCAATCTGGCACGCGCCAGGGAAGCAGGTATACCTGTTCCCGAACCACTCGTATGGGACCGTAATATTCTTATAATGTCATATTTAGGTGAGCATGAGATTCCTTATCCCCAGCTTAAACATGCTGATATTAAGGACCCGGCCGGAACCTACGCAACAATCGTGAACTATATTGATATCCTCTACAAGAAGGCTGAACTTGTGCATGGGGACCTGAGCGAGTTCAATATATTATTCGGAGACCAACCTTATTTCATTGATATGGGTCAATCGGTGACCCGTGATCATCCCCGTGCTTATCAGTTTCTGATGCGGGACATCCGCAATATCAACAGGTTTTTTAAAAATCGTTGCGAAGTTCGTAATGATGTTGAAATTTTCAATGCGATAACAGGGCTTGATACGGTTGAACCATGATAACCCCAGACTACATTAACATATATAACAAAACAGCGCTGTGAAGTGTAAGATTGTATCCTGAATTTGAGGTGAAATGAAAAATGATGCAAGAGGTAAAGATCGCCGGAAGCCGAGTGGGTGTGCTGATTGGAAAAGGCGGCGTAACAAAAAAAGAACTCGAAGTAAAGACCCACACTGCAATTTCTGTCGATAGTAAAGAGGGACTTGTAAAGGTTGAAAGTTCTGAGGAGAACACCGTATCCCTCCTGCGGGCTGTGGAGATTATTAACGCAATAAACCGGGGATTTTCACCAGAACGGGCTTTTGAAATGATTGAGGATGAAGATCTGCTTCTTGATGTTATTGATCTCTCCGGTATGGCAGAAGGTCCGCGTCAACTCGATCGGCTCCGTGGGAGGATAATTGGAAAAGACGGTCGTGCACGGGAGCAGATTGAAGATATGACCGATGTCGAGATCTCAGTTTTTGGAAAAACAATAGCTCTTATCGGTTATCCGGAGCAGATTAAAACAGCTCGGGCGGCTATAGATATGCTCATTGAGGGAGTGCCCCATGAGAATGTTTTTGCATTCCTCGATAAGAAAAAGAAAGAGGCAAAACAGGATATGATAAGTTATTATTACTGACACCTGGAAAGTAATCAATTCACAGGTTCAATAAAAGTATCGTTATATTTCCATGAGAGCTAAATTGTTAATACAAGCAAAGTTCTGAAAAAAGACGCGATTCATTTAATTTTAATTTGAATTACCGGATTAATATAGATTTACCATGCTCATCCAGGACCTCGCCATCCCCACTAATCTCAAGCAACGATACACCGAGGCTGGGATTTCTGAGCTTTACCCACCCCAGGCTGAATGCGTGGATAAAGGCATACTGGAGGGGAAAAACATGCTTGTTGCTATTCCTACAGCCAGTGGAAAAACACTGATAGCCGAAATGGCTATGCACCATACAATAACAAATGGTGGAAAATGCCTTTATATCGTCCCCCTCAAGGCACTTGCGAATGAAAAATTTGAGGAGTTTTGCAATAAAGAGATACGGGTTGGTATTGCTACTGGTGATTTTGACCGCCGCGATGATATGCTCGGAAAAAATGATATCATTGTCGCTACAAGTGAAAAAGTGGATTCTCTTCTGCGCAATAACGCAAAGTGGATTTCAGATATCACCCTTGTTGTAATCGATGAAATCCATCTGATTGATTCGCAGGGGAGGGGGCCGACATTAGAGATGGTAATTGCCAAGATGCTGTTCCGGAATCCTTCCATGCAGGTTATCGGTCTCTCGGCGACTATCGGGAACCCCGATAAACTTGCCGGTTGGCTCAATGCGGAACTTGTGATAAGCGCATGGCGCCCTGTTGACCTCAGGCAGGGTGTCTTTTTCAACAACCGGATCCATTTCCGGGGGGGAACACGCGCCGTAAAGGAGATCTCAAAGAATTATGATGATCTTAACCTTTGCCTTGACACAATTTCCGAAAGAGGCCAATGTCTTGTTTTTGTTTCGTCACGGCGCAATGCTGAAGCTTTCGCAAAACGCGCAGCTGCTGCCATAAAAAGCGAGGACCCTGCACTTGCTGTATATGCAGAACGTATCCAGAAAAATGCAGAAACTGAAATGGGAAAGACACTTGCCGCATGTGTCGCTAAGGGTTCTGCGTTTCATCATGCCGGTCTGGGTCGCCCGGAACGTTCAATTGTTGAGGAAGGGTTCCGGAAGGGTCTGATAAAATGCATATCATCAACACCCACGCTCGCTGCAGGATTAAACCTTCCCGCACGGCGGGTTATCATCCGAGATTACCACCGGTTCGCAGCGGGGGAAGGAATGCAGCCGATTCCGGTGAGCGAGTATCACCAGATGGCAGGAAGGGCCGGACGTCCACATCTTGATCCGTATGGTGAAGCGGTGCTTATTGCCAAGGATGAGGGGCAGGTAGAGGAACTGTTCGAATGGTATATTGATGCACCACCGGAGGAGGTCCACTCGAAAATTGCAGAACCTACGGCACTTTACACCCATGTGCTATCATTAATCTCATCAGGTTTTGCAAAAAACCGTAATGAACTCACCTCATTCATGAATCGGACATTTTACGTCCATGAACACCGGCAAGGACGCCTCATACAGCAGGCGGTAAATGCAGCACTCGTCTTTCTGGTTAATTCTGAGATGGTGGTTGAGTTTGGAGATCATCTCGGACCAACTGAGTTTGGTGCTCTTGTATCAAGATTGTATATCGATCCACGAAGTGCAGCTATGATAATCAGTGTACTGCGGGAAAAGGAAATTTATTCCGATCTCGGCCTCCTTCAGGTAATTTGTAGTACTCCGGATATGCCCAAACTCTATGTCCGGAATTCAGACATTGCCGCGTTATCACGAATGATGGATACACATACAGAGGATCTTTGGCTGTCTCTGCCGGGTGATGATGAATCTACAGAGGCATTTTATCGCGCACTAAAAACCGCGATGCTTCTGTCTGACTGGACTAATGAACTCTCTGATACAAAAATCTGCGAAAGATATTCCGTCGGTCCTGGTGATATTTATGGGATGGTTGAGAGTGTAACCTGGCTTCTGCACGCAAGTGCGGAACTTGCGAGGATATTTGTATCGGCTTTTCATTTTAAAGTGAGAGAGTATGAGATTTGTATGAAAAACGGCGCCCGGCGAGAACTTCTTCCACTCCTACGGCTACGTGGGGTTGGCAGGGTTCGTGCAAGAAGACTGTTCAACAACAGGATGAAAACGCCGGATGAGATCCTTGAGCACGGAATTGATGAGGTGATAAAACTACTTGGTCTGGGTGTTGCAGAGCAGATTTTCGATCAGCTTCAGCGAAAAAAAAGAGACGCTCCCGGGAGTGAAGCCCAGCCAATCTCATCACCGGGTCAGTCAACCCTCAATCGTTTTGGGTGAGTGAATGGGAATACCAAGCGAGGGCTACGAGATCCGGCAGGCAAGGTTATTTGTTGAGAACCGTGATGAATTCCTTAGAATAATACAAGAGATTGCACGGCGTAATTCAACCCATCTTGTATGCTTTGACGCGAATAACATGACAGGACGTAGACATGCTGAGGTAGCAATACAATATGCTCGGCGATCTTTTTTTTCCGGGAAAGCAATTTCCAATTCTTTTGAGATGGAGGCGTTACTATTCGCCGCGGGATCTCGACAGTGCAATGTGGCAGCCTTGTTCGGAATTCACGAGCAGGAAAATGAAATATTTGTCTGTTCCTATCCAATAAATGAGTGCGTATGGGAGGATCTTTCAAAGTATATGCACTTTGTTGAGGAGACATGGGAGGAAATTACTCCAGACAAGGAGATCAGAATAAAATCCTTGTTCGGTATCTCTCAGGAGGAACTTGAGTTGGTTGGCACAGAGAGGATCAAAGATCTTGTTCGAGAACGCATAGCTCTTCTCGAAGTTAATCGTTAACGAATCTTTGGATCTGACATATCGTTTGATTAAGAACGGGAATTCCTGATTTAAATTGGATGGATAATAAAAAATGGAGTATTTCAATTTGGTGATAAATCCCTTTTATGAGGAGATAAAGAGAACAGCCTCATAAATCATTTAATTGCATGAGAAAGAATATGCGTAATCTCAGGGATAATAAGTTCTTTTGTTGCAAGTGATACTGCGGAAGGAGAACCGGGAATACAGAAAACTGCCTTACTATGACAAATGCCTGCCAGTGCACGGGACAACATTGATGCAGTACCAATCTCCTGACAACTTTTCATCCTGAAAAGTTCACCGAACCCGTCAATTATTTTTTCGAGCAGAGGCAGAACGGCCTCTATTGTACAATCATCATGAGTAAGGCCTGTCCCGCCATTGAGAATTATACAATTGGATTTTATTAATGCTCGATATAGCTCAGCACGAATTGATTCGATCTGATCTGGAACTATCGCATAGTGTTCAACAATAATACCTGCTTTTTTTAAAATATCGCAGATAGTTTGTCCACTTGTGTCGTTTTCCTCTGTCCGTGTACTCGAAACTGTAATAACTGCCGCAGAAATTCGTATTGGTTTGATATGTTTCTGATTCATCTTAAATGATGATCGTTCTTCAAAAATTAATAATCTTGGATTCCCAAGATTCCCTGATTTATCCAGAATAAGTACCGCAAAAGATCTTTTAAGAGACCCCTTTGTTTCCAGTGGAAAATTATTAAAATTTTATCCAAATGGAAATTAATTTTTTTTAATTGAAAATCAATTGCACCAAATTTTTATATACTTTAAAATTTAAATTTAAAATAGCCTTATTTTATTAATATTTTAAATATTGCTCAAATATTTTAATGATTTCGACAAGAAACGAAGGGGGGTCTCCCCAAAAAATTATTTGATTAGAATCCAAAATGTTTTAACAGATCAATGAAATTGTTTAATCCATTAAATAATAAGTATTAAATTAAAATTTTCTGAGCTTTGTTATCAATTCTATTTATAATTTGAGCGAGCTCCACTGGAAAAGAAGGGGTTTATAAACAAGATAAACCGATCGTTTTTTAGTCTTGAGTCACTAAGTTTCAGATCCTTAGTGTAACCATGCCTGAAACAGAAGATCCATCCACCGGGTTATTTAAAAAATACCTTGCAAATAACAAGATATTCCGTGACCGTGAAGTGCTCAGACACTCGTACCGGCCTCAGATACTCCCCCATCGCAAGCCCCAGATAGATAACGTAGCCTCAATACTGGCACCTTCTTTGCGCAATGAAACCCCATCAAACATCCTGATTTATGGAAAGACCGGGACCGGCAAGACAGCCTGTGTACGATATGTTGGTTACGAGCTTGAAAAGGCAAGCAGTAAGATGGGCACTATCTGTCGGATTGTCCATTTAAATTGCGAAGTAATCGATACCCAATACAGGGTACTTGCCCAGATAGCAAAGAACCTTGATGGAATAGATGAAATTGGCAGCGATAAAACCCGTACGCATATTCCTATGACAGGATGGCCAACTGACCAGGTGTATGCCGAGCTAAAAAATCAGCTTGAAGCCGGCGGCGGTGTGCTTGTGATCGTGCTTGATGAGATTGACAAGCTCGTAAAAAAGAGCGGTGATGATACACTCTATAATCTTACGCGGATAAATTCCGACCTTAAAAACTCCAAGGTAAGTATTATTGGTATTTCAAACGATCTGAGTTTTAAAGATTTTCTCGATCCCCGTGTTCTGTCGTCTCTTTCTGAGGAAGAGATTGTTTTCCCACCCTATAATGCCCCTCAGCTTGTTGACATTCTTGCGCAAAGGTCAGATGCTGCATTCGTGGCGGGTGCCATAGCAGAAGGTGTTATCCCCCTATGCTCAGCTCTTGCCGCGCAGGAGCACGGAGATGCCCGCCGTGCCCTTGATCTATTAAGAATTTCCGGTGAGCTTGCCGATCGCGACGAATCAACTCAGGTAACAGAAGAACATGTAAAACAGGCTCAGGCGAAGATCGAGACTGATAGTATGATTGAATGCATTGCGACACTTCCCACCCAGAGCAAACTGATCCTCTTCTCCATGCTCATACTCGAACAACTGGGACAGAATATCTTTACGAGCGGGGAAGTATCACGTATTTATCAGGATATAGCCCCGAGCATTGAACTTGACGTACTCACGCATCGCCGCATTACCGATCTTATCTCCGAGTTGAACATGCTCGGTGTAATAAACACCCGCGTGGTAAGTCGTGGTCGGTATGGCAGAACAAAAGAGATGTGGTTTGACTCGAACACGGGAAAGATCCGTGAGGTTGTGCTTAAGGATCCGCGACTGAACGGGTTAAAAGACCTTGACGTGAAACAAATGGAATCAAAATGGTTGAAGACATGGTTCAGGTGATGAGGTATGGATGAAAAAGATCTCGAACTCCTCCGTATTCTCGAGGATAACAGCCGGCTTTCCGCGCAGGAAATTGGAAGGATGACCTGCCTTACTCCCGCAGAAACCGAGGCACGGATTCATGCACTCGAGGCTGCGGGAGTAATCCGCAAATATACCACTGTGATCAACTGGGAGATGGCGGGCAATGGGGAGGTCTCTTCCATCATCGAAGTCAAGGTGAACCCCGAGCGCGACTATGGTTACGACCGGATAGCAGAACGGCTTTCCCGGTTCAGGCAGGTAAAAACTTTGCGTCTGATGACCGGAACCTATGATCTCCAGCTCCTGGTAACTGGTAAGAACATGCAGGAAGTTTCCCGTTTTGTGTCTGAACATGTAGCACCGATGGATAGGATTCGCGAAACTGCGACTCATATCATCATGAAGTCATACAAGGAAAATGGCAACATGCTTTTTGAACAACAGGAAGCAGAACGCCTCCCTTACTCATTCTAAGGTGTGAGTATGCGGAATTTTATTTCTGAACGTGCACAGAGCATACCGTCATCGGGAATAAGGAAATTCTTCGACCTCGCTCTCACGATGGAGGATGTTATATCCCTTGGTGTCGGTGAGCCGGATTTTCGTACCCCCTGGAATATCTGCGAATCAAGCATTTACTCCATTGAGCAGGGTGTGACATCCTATACTCCCAACAAAGGTCTGCCGGCACTCCGTGAAGTTCTCTCCAGCTATCTGAAACAACATTACAATCTTACCTATAACAGTGATAGTGAAATTATCATTACGAGTGGTGTATCAGAAGCCCTTGATATCGCAATCCGTGCAATAGTGGATCCTGGCGATGAAGTGCTTGTCACACAGCCAAGCTATGTCTCTTATGCTCCCTGTGTGACACTGGCAGGAGGCATGCCGGTTCCTGTTGAATGTACCGAAGCTGATAAATTCAAACTCAATCCCGATACCCTTCAGGAAAAGATTACAAGAAAGACGAAAGCACTCATGATTAATTTCCCGAACAATCCAACGGGGGCAGTGATGTCCCGGAAAGATCTTGAAGCAATTGCCGATATTGTAATCGATAATGATCTTCTGCTTATAACCGACGAAGTATATGCGGAACTTACTTACGAGGGAAGCCATATTGCCGCCGGTACGGTGAGCGATCTCTGGCAGCGGACAATTACGCTCAATGGTTTTTCCAAGGCCTACGCGATGACGGGATGGCGTGTCGGGTATCTCTGCGCTCCAAAAGATCTCTGTGAAATCGCTCTTAAGATCCATCAGTACGTAATGCTTTGCGCCCCCGTTATGGGACAGGTCGGTGCGCTTGAAGCGATCCGATCTGCAGAAGAAGATAAGAATAGCATGGTGAATGAGTACCGTTTGAGGCGTAATATGTTTGTAGCAGGATTAAATCGCATCGGCCTCTCCACACATATTCCGGAGGGTGCATTCTATGCATTTCCGTCTATGAAAGGTACCGGGCTTTCGGATACGGAGTTTGCCGAACGACTATTAAAAGAGCAGCGGGTAGCTGTGGTACCAGGGAGTGTCTTTGGTGCAGGGGGAGAGTTCCATCTCCGCTGTGCATATGCGGTCTCCAGGAAGCAACTTACTGAAGCTCTTACGCGAATAGAAACCTTCCTCAGCAGTCTCTGATATATGCGGAAATAGTAATCCATCTGACCCCGATTTAATCAATTGTATTAGAGAATCCAGATCTGAGGATACTTTATTTTGCAACTCGATCAATACTACTTGATATTACAATGAGCTGTACAATCATCGTTGGTGGATTTTTTGGGGATGAGGGAAAAGGTAAGATTGTCGCCCATATTGCATGTAATGACAAACCTGTAATCATCTCCCGCGGCGGTGTGGGGCCGAATGCCGGGCACACTGTTCAGATCGGAGACCGTGAATATGGCGTCCGGATGGTTCCTTCCGGTTTTGTTTACAAGGAAGCGAAACTCTGTATAGGCAGTGGTGTACTTGTCGACCCTCGCGTTCTGAAACAGGAAGTTGAGGAGCTCGACGTGAAAGGGCGAATATTTGTTGATAAACGCTGCGGCATAATTACCGAAGATCACATCAGACGTGATAAAGGAAGCGCCCATCTGTCGAAGAAGATCGGGAGTACTGGATCGGGATGCGGACCCGCAAACTCGGATCGCGTGATGAGGCTTTCTCCACAGGCAAAAGATGTTCCCGAGCTCGCCGAATATCTGCTTGATGTCCCCAAAGCGATTGATGACGAGCTGAAACAAGGTAGCACGGTGCTGCTTGAAGGAACGCAGGGTTTTGGAATATCTCTCTATTATGGTACTTATCCCTTTGTTACAAGTAAAGACACATCGGCGTCCCAGATTGCAGCTGATAATGGAGTAGGACCGACTAAAATTGATGATGTTATTGTAGTTTTCAAGGCATATCCCACCCGTGTTGGGGAAGGACCATTCAGCACCGAAATGACTTTTGAAAAATCAGATTCGATGGGCATCCAGGAATTTGGGACTGTCACTCACCGGAAGCGACGTATTGGTGGCTGGGACGGAGATATGGCTCGGTACTCCGCAATGATCAATGGATGTACCCAGGCTGCGATTACCGGCATCGATCATGTGGATAAAACCTGTTTTGGTGTAACTGAGTATAGGAAACTGACGAAGAAGGCTAAGAACTTTTTAAAGATTGCCGAGGATGATATTGGCAGTCCCATCACCCTAATATCCACCGGTCCCGAGATGACCCAGATCATCGATTTGAGGAATGAGCTGGTATGAGAAGGTCACTCATGGATATTCTATGCTGCCCGGTATGTAAAGGGGATCTTGCACTCAATGTTGAAAAGGAGGATGAAAACGAAATCCTGGAGGGTGAATTGCTCTGCACTGTATGCAAAGTAAAGTATCCAATTCATGAGGGTATTCCCAATCTTCTCCCCCAGACACCCATTATAAAATAAAGAAAAAAAGGAGAAGGATGAATTTCCCGTTGTCATTCACTCTACTGACTGCCGCGGGTCAGATTTCGCACGATACTTCTTTTGAATTTTATCTCAACCGGTTAGGAATTAATGAAATTGAGGGTCCGAAGGAAAATATCTGGGGGGAGATCGGAAGCACTCTGCGATTAATTTTTAAAAACCGTGGAGCACCCACCCATATCACAATTTCATCCCCGAATTCCGGAATGTATACCGATTTCTTCCACGAAAATATGTATATCGTTGATGAAGCAGTCCTACCGATTCCTCTGCGTAAAGACGGTCGGGAAGGTTTTTTCGATCTTGAGATTATCACAGGTTACGGGGGTGTAAAACTATTCCTTCACGTTGATGTCATTCAAGGAGTGGACCACCAGAAACCGGCAGCAAGGGGAGAACCCCCGCTTCAGCCGGTTGCCCATGGGCGCCCTCATCCTCTAATGATCATGATGGGTATTGCCCTCATTCTCTTCAGCGCATCACTCTATACACAAATTGAATTTCTCAATACTGCGTCATTTATTATCCTTATCGTTGGTGCTCTTTACACATGGTACCGACAAACATAGAAGCAGGAGTACTCGTATTATTTGCCGCTCTTATCGTTGATCGTCTTATTGGTGATCCACATTCCCTTTGGCATCCTGTAGCTATCCTTGGCAGGTTCATAGGGTTTTGGGGTAGACCGGAACGGTATTCTCCCGGAATTCAGCATTTTGTCGGCATCATTTTCTGGGTTGTCACTGTAGCCCTGTTCGCCCTGCCGTTTTATTGTTTTGCAGCGGTTTCACCATGGTACATCTACCTGGTTGCAGGGCCATTCCTGCTCAAAAGCTGTTTTGCCTGGCGCGCTCTCGAAGAACATACGCTTGCTGTTGTCACCGCGTTGAAGGATGGAGTGGAAAACGGGCGGACACAGGTAAAAATGATGGTATCGCGAGAAACGGCGAATCTTGGACGGGAACAAATTCTTTCAGCCGGCTATGAGTCGATGACGGAAAATATTACGGACAGTATTATCTCCCCGCTTTTTTATTTTTCCCTGTTCGGGCTAGCTGGTGCGGCAGTCTATCGTGCGGCAAATACGATGGATGCAATGCTTGGATATCGTGATGAACGGATACAATTAGGCTGGTGTTCGGCACGCATGGATGACATACTCAATTTCCTTCCTGCGAGGCTGACGGTACTGTTTCTTCTCCTTTATTTTTCCATCAAGGGAAGGTTTTCAAGCACAGTGCGTGTTATACGTCGTGATAGCCATAAACGTCCCGGCTTTAATGGGGGCATTGTGATGGCAGCTATGGCAGGAGGAATCGGAATACGGTTCGAAAAGCCGGGAGTTTATACTATTGGCGATGGTGAAAGAACATTGGATGGGGCTGGTCCTGATATCCTCCGTGCAAGCCGATTTGTTACCCTTGCCTTTGCAGCTCTGGCCGGGGGTACTCTGTTTTTATTGGGATCATTGATCAATAATATAGGCATATGAAGAACCAGCGGGTGAAGCGCGTGGGCATAAAAAAGAGTGGTCCGGAACCCGGGCGTTTTAAGATGGAAGAGCTCCGGTTCGGGACTGAGCTCCTCAAACGGGGCTTTGCATCCATGCAGAAAGGGGGCGTGATCATGGATGTGATCGATGCCAGCCAGGCCAGGATTGCCGAAGAGGCCGGTGCTGTCGCCGTTATGTCGCTGGAGCGGGTGCCATCTGATATCCGTAAAATGGGGGGCGTTGCCCGGATGGCAGACCCGGAAAAGGTCCTTGAGATCATCGATGCGGTCTCAATCCCGGTGATGGGCAAGGTCAGGATCGGGCACTTCGTTGAAGCGCAGGTTCTCGAATCGCTTGGCGTGGACATGATCGACGAGAGTGAAGTGCTCACCCCGGCAGACGAGCAATACCATATCGATAAGAAACTGTTCAAAGTCCCCTTCGTCTGCGGGGCGCGGGATCTTGGAGAGGCGCTCCGCAGGATAAACGAGGGTGCGGCGATGATCCGGACCAAAGGTGAGGCAGGGACCGGAAATGTAGTCGAGGCAGTTCGCCATATGCGTAATATCATGGGAAAGATACGAATGCTGAAAGGTATGAATCGTCAGGAAATGATCGATTTTGCCCGGGAGATCGAAGCTCCTGCAGAACTGGTCTTTGAATGTTCTGAACGCGGAAGGTTACCTGTTGTAAATTTTTCAGCCGGGGGTATAGCAACGCCCTCTGATGCAGCGATGATGATGCAGTTGGGAGCCGACGGTGTTTTTGTTGGATCCGGTATTTTCAAATCTTCAAACCCTGAACGAATGGCCAAGGCAATTGTTGAAGCAGTCAATCACTTTAACGATGCAGACGTGATCGCCCGGGTAAGTAAAGGTCTCGGGGATGCAATGCCGGGACTTGATGTGCACACACTCAGGGACGATGAGGTGCTGCAGACTCGTGGACGCTAAGATCGGCGTACTCGCGCTCCAGGGAAATGTGAGCGAACACATTGACGCTTTCTGCCTGGCTATTGAACGAGTAAAGAAAAAGGGTGCATCTGAAGTTTTTGAAGTCAGATGCCCCGCGGACCTTGCGGGATGTAACGCACTTGCTATTCCCGGAGGAGAATCCACTACCATCTCCCGGCTTATCGAAAAAAACCATCTTCATGAACCACTATGTAATTTTACCGGGGGTATTTTTGCAACCTGTGCAGGTATGGTTCTCATGGCGACCGATGTTGCCGATCCCCGCATCCGCACACTTGGACTGATAGAAATGGCTGTTGACCGGAACGCATTTGGAAGACAGCGGGAATCCTTTGAAGCTGATATCTCCGTCCGCGGGATAGATGGAGGACCGTTCCATGCGATTTTCATCCGTGCTCCAGTAGCAACGTCCACTGGTTTTGATGTGGAGGTGCTTGCCCGGATAGATCAGGGTATCGTTGCTGTGGAGAAGGGAAAGCACATGGCATTTTCATTCCACCCGGAACTTGGTGGGGATACCCGGTTACATGAGCGGTTTTTACGGATGCAGGGTATCTGAAAGATTACTTGATACCAGTGTAAAAATCTCGTATTGTAACACTCTTTAAAGCGTGTAATACTATATCCCATAGTGTATATGCTCTACGACAGGCTTTTCCATTATCTCGAATAAACAAGAAGCTAACAACCGTCCGGGTGGTTTATATCGTATCTTTTCTAGGCTCTCTTTGTAAGGAATGCATAGTTTATCTTCCAGAATTATACTCTATGGAAATTACTGGACCAAATGATACAAGGTATGTTTAATACTTGCGTTGTCATTATGATCCTTTGAAAAAATATCACAGGCTGATTCATGAATTCAGCGCAACTTGTTGACAGCATCCTATCGGCACGCTACCTACGGGAAGGTGAAAAAACGTTCGGGGATATCTGCCATCGCGTTGCATATGCAGTTGCAGATAACAATGCTGAGGCTACAAAATTTTATGATATCATGGTCACCCTGCGTTTTCTCCCGAATTCCCCAACGCTCATGAACGCCGGAACGAATCTTGGTCAGTTATCTGCATGTTTCGTTCTGCCAGTCCCTGATTCTATAAACGGGATATTCGATGCCATGAAAAATGGTGCGATCATTCATAAGACGGGTGGAGGAACAGGATATAATTTCTCGCATATCAGACCGAAAGGATCCCCCGTGCAATCTACGGACGGCGTTGCTTCGGGTCCGGTATCCTTCATGGGTATCTTTAATGCAGCAACCGATGTCATAAAACAGGGGGGTCGTCGACGAGGAGCCAACATGGGGATCCTGAACGTCTGGCATCCTGATATACTTTCATTTATCACGGCAAAATCACGGGAAGGGACTCTCTCTAACTTTAATATCTCTGTCATGGTCGATGACAAATTCATGGAGCTTGTTTCCCGGAAGATGTACGATGCGGTCCGGGTCATCCATCCCTGTTCAGCTGAAGTGATAACGGTCGGCCGAATATGGTCGGCTATTGTGGAGGGTATCTGGATAAATGGGGAGCCAGGATTACTTTTCCATGATGAAATAAACAGGTTCAATCCAACACCCCGGCTCGGCGATATTGATGCAACAAATCCCTGCGGGGAACAGCCGTTGCTGCCGTTCGAGAGTTGTGTTCTTGGCAGCATCAATCTTGCTTCTTTCGTCCAGAATGGGAATTTCAATGAACGTGAACTGAACCATGCAGTTCGAACCGCGGTGTGTTTTCTTGATAAAGTCATTGAAAAAAATATCTACCCTATCCCCGAGATAGAGGAGGCAACAAGAAAAACCCGGAAAATAGGTCTAGGACTTATGGGTGTCCATGATGCCCTTCTCATGATGGGTCTGGCATACGATTCTCCCGAAGGAAGAACATGGTGTGAACGCATCATGAAGTATGTAACCGATACCGCAGTAGATGAATCGCACATTCGCGCAGAACAACTCGGACCATTTCCTGCATGGGAAGACAGTATATGGAAAGGATTGCCGTTGAGGAATGCAACTCTAACATCTATAGCTCCCACCGGAACATTATCCCTGCTGGCCGGTTGCTCAAGCGGTATCGAACCGCTCTTTTCTTTTGCCTACACGCGGATGAACACGGTCGGAAAGTCATTTGTTATTGTCAATCCGATCTTCCGGGCGATGCTTGAAAAAAATCTTTCAGAAAGGGGCTTTTCAAAAAAAGAGCAGATAAAACGAGTAGAAGAAGCTATTTGCCATGTTCACGAAACCGGAACTATCCAGGACCTGGATTGGCTCCCAAAGGAATTCCGGGCCCTTTTCAAGACTGCACTCGATATCCACTGGAAGGATCACATCCTGATGCAGGCCGCATTCCAGAAACATATCCACGCCTCTATCAGTAAGACAATTAACATGCCGAACACCGCGACGAAGGAGGATTGTGCAGAAGCACTCCTGATGGCATGGCAGCTGAAACTAAAGGGTATCACCATTTACCGGGCGGGTAGCAGACGGAGGGTGGTTCTCAATCTAAAGGATACTCCCGTGGATTCAGATACGAAAAGCCTGAGAGATTCCTGCAAAACCAAATAGACCTTCCCGGAATGGGCTTCGGCATCGCCTCCTTCAGAGCCCTCTTCATTTTCCTAAAACTACCAATTCTTCTTCATCGCTTCTTCCCTGAGATCTTCTGGCATGAGCTCGATTGCATAACGCAACGCTGTCCGGGGCATTGATTTCTTGTTCCTCAGGACATAATCAAAGACTTCTTTCCGGTGTTTGCGGCTGGCCTCTTTTAAGAGCCACCCGTATCCTTTTCGCACCATGTCATCCCGGTCGGTCAGCAGCAGGTCTGCAATTTCCAGCGCAGTATCGAGATATTTCCCCTGTTTTGCCGGAATAATAAGCGAGACTGCCGCCGCCCTTCTCATCCAGCGGTTGTTGGATTGTGTCCAGTGTTTTAGTTCATCAAGATATTCCGGGTATTTTTCTATGAAACTGCCCATCGTATGATTGCAAAAACTGTCACATGTCGCCCAGTTGGTGATATATGAGTCTATCCAGTGACGGAATACGGGCAGATCCTTTTTCTCGTACCTGGTCGCGAGGAGATGAGCCCAGCTGGAAACGATGAAGGCTTCTTCACAATAGTTCGATCTGAAAAGTTCTTCGCAAAGCGAGAAAATCTCCTTCTTGTCCCTTACTTTGATCTCTTTCCAGTACTTCCGGGCAATCTTACTGACTGTCGGCACTTTGACACCATAATACTGTATCTCCTCTTTAAAAAACCGCTGGAATGTCTTCCGGGTGGCGGGATCTGCGCTGTTCTTGAGTTCTTTTCTGATGCGGGCGATGACCGGATCCATGGTAAATGGTTGGTTGCGTGGGTGTGATAAGGGATGCGGGTTTGGTAGCAAGTAAAATCAATGGCCGAGATATTCAGCATCGTTTATTGAGCCAACCCCTCACAAAACTCTGGAAAGATTTATAAAACTGATCTTTTCAACTACCTCCACATCGTATCTATCGTGTATTCCAAAACTCCTGTTATATCGTTGAAGTCATGGAATATTCATCACTAGTCAATTTAAAAATCGCACAAAATAACAATGGCCCAATAATTTTGATGGTTCCATTATTGCGGATGTACTCTTGCTATTCAATGAAAGTATAGTTGTGCTTTTTTTATCATCGCTATGATCTATCAGAATTGAGCAAAATTTTTTTAGTCACATACGTGAATCAATTGTAATAATGTGAGGTTGAACAATGACTACCGATCCCGTCTGTTTTGCAATAGTTGATGATGAAGACGCCCGATTCACCAGCACCTACAAAGATCAAAAGTATTATTTCTGTACGAATTACTGCAAAAAAAAGTTTGATGACAATCCCAAGAAGTATACTAGAATTGCATGTAATCTCGATATTGAACCCGGTGGGGCTTCGTGCTGAACGTGGTACAGTATCGCAAAGATCTCCCCTCTTTTTTCCTGATAAAGAAAGGATAAGGAATCGGACCGGACTCCCTATCTATTGCAATTCTACAAAATAAAGTAAAAAAGTGTTTAGATAAACAGCGGTGCAAGTACGAGTGAGAGCGTGGCAAGCAGCTTGATAAGAACGTGGAGTGACGGGCCGGCAGTGTCCTTGAATGGATCACCGAGCGTGTCACCGATGACCGCTGCCTTATGAGCTGGGCTGCCTTTACCGCCGTGAGCACCGGACTCAATAAATTTCTTGGCATTGTCCCATGCACCACCTCCATTGTTGAGGATCAGTGCCATCAGGATACCGGTGATCGTGCCAACCATCAGGAAACCTGCAAGGGCTTCATATTTCAGGGTGACACCAATGAAGATGGGGAAAGCGATTGCAACAGCGCCAGGCAGTACCATGTTCTTGAGTGCTCCGAGCGTGGTGATGTCGATCACCCGTGCATAGTCAGGTTTCTTTGTCCCTGCCATGATTGCCGGGTCCTTAAACTGGACACGAACTTCTTCAATCACATACTGTGCGGTCTTGGAGACAGCACGGATGGCGAATCCTGCAAAGATGAAGATCAGCATAGCACCGAGCAGTGCGCCCACAAATACCGGAACTGCTGCAATGTTGACAACCTCAAAGGACTTGCCGATAAGGCGGCCGATATCGGACATATAGGCATTGAAGAGCAGGAAGACTGCGAGCGATGCACTGCCGATAGCATACCCCTTTGTCAGGGCTTTGGTTGTGTTGCCGGCAGAGTCGAGCCGGTCCATCCGCTTGCGGACGGATTCGGGCGCCTGGCTCATCTCCACGATACCGCCGGCATTGTCGGCAATGGGGCCGAACGAGTCCATGGCAAGCACGTAGGCACAGACCATCAGCATACCGATGGTTGCTGCAGCGGTCCCGTAAAGGCCGCCAAAAGCAATACCACTCCGGGATCCGAGCCCGAAAGAGAGAAGTAAGGAAGCTCCGATCAATATTGCCGGAATTGCAGTGGTCTCAAGAGCGACCGAGAAACCGGTAATGATGTTGGTCGCCGGTCCTGTCTCTGATGCATCGGCAATTTCCTGCACCGGGCGGTAGTGGTGGTCGGTATAATAGAGAGTCACCCGGAGGAATGCGACGGATAACACGATACCGACGAGACCTGCATAGAAAAACCAGATGTTCCCGAGCAGCCACATGGTTCCGATATAGAAGAACACAGCCGAGATGACTGCGGTGATGTAGTACCCTAAGTTCATGGCATCCATCGGGTCTTTATCATCTTTTCCGCGGACAGTGATGATACCTATCATGCTGGCAAGGAGACCCAGCGCACACATAACGAGCGGGAAGAGTATACCGCTGGCACCAAAAACCGGGAAAAGGGCGACACCGAGGATCATCGCACCGATGTTCTCGGCTGCAGTGGATTCGAAAAGGTCGGCGCCACGACCGGCACAGTCCCCGACATTGTCCCCGACAAGGTCAGCGATGGTAGCAGGGTTCCTGACGTCATCCTCAGGGATGCCGGCTTCGACTTTACCGACAAGATCTGCGCCGACATCGGCGGCTTTGGTATAGATACCGCCACCGAGCTGGGCGAAGAGCGCGACAAACGATGCGCCAAAAGCGAACCCGACAATGATGAAGGGCGTGGTCCGCGGGTCTGCACCGAGCGCGTAGTAGGTAAGCGAAACACCCAGGAGCGACATCGCAGTAATGATAAGACCAGAGACTGCACCGCCCCTGAACGAGATGTCAAGAGCTTTTCCCGAGCTGGTCTGGGCCGCTGCAGCCGTGCGGATATTTGTCCTGACGGCTACAGACATTCCGATGATACCGGCAAGCGCACTGCAGAACGCACCGACAACGAACGCAAGTGCCGTGTAGGTTGCAAGACCTTTTTGTCCCGTGAGGAAATATACCCCAAAGATGACAACGGAAAGCACGATTGCGAGGATGGCGATAGTCGAGTACTGTCGTTTGATGAATGCTTCCGCACCCACCCGGATCGCGTCAGAGACCTCGCGCATCTTCGGCGTTCCCTCATCCTGGGAGAGGACACTACGCGCGAGGATTCCTGCGAGGATCAATGCGAGAATACTTATTCCAACTACTATGACGAGTTCAAACATTCCTTGACCTCCCTGCAAGGTTGCCCGGAATTCTTCTTGTGATGCGAACAATGCACATGAACCATCTGAATAGCATCATTTGTGAGAATACCCGGACCAACACATCAGGTGATATTGGTATTTGGCAACAATCTGCCCACATGAACCAAAGGAGGGTGCAATCGCTCCGGGGATACCCCTGAATACTTCCACAACCCGTCCTAAGAGATCATTAGTGGATTTTTAAAACATTAAACTTTTATTCCTGCCGAAATGCCTTTGTTCCGTTGTTGTCTCTCTCCACCAGGGAAGGGTCAAATTTATTTGATTCGTGTAATTTTTCTTTAGAGCAGGTTCTTTTGTATCTATAAAGTTTACAAAAATTGGTATATTTTCTATCTTGGACTATACGCTCGTATACAATTCAATATGATTAATAATGAAAAATACGAATAATCCGGGAGGGAGAGAATCTGGTGTCTATACTTCAACTCTTGCTGTATCTCATCCTTTTTCCGCTGATCACGGCACTTTTCATGCTGGTCGCACGAAAGGATTCCGGACGCAAAGCGATCGTTCAGGTCTCCGCTGTCGCAATCGGGATTGTATCGTTGCTGGTGCTCATTTTTGGTTATGACAAAGGAACGCTGATCTTTTCAGTGAATTCCGAACCGGTCAGCCAGATTATGTTCTTCATCGAGCTTGTCCTTGCAGGGTACATTCTCTATCTTGGCATCCGGCACCGGAAATTATTAACAGTGTTCCTGATCCTTTTCCAAGCTTGTCTACTTCTCTATTTTGAGCTGGGTTTTTCGAGAAACCTGCATATCGGGAACAACTTATTCCTTGACCAGTTCTCTATCATCATGGCGTTGATTTCCGGAATAATCGGTAGTCTGATCTGTGTCTATGCAGTGGGATATATGGAAACGTACCATTACCACTATAAAGAAATCAAGGATCGGAGGAACCTCTTTTTTGGAATTCTGTTTATTTTCATCTCGGCCATGTTCGGGCTGGTCTTTTCCAATAACCTGCTCTGGGTCTTCTTCTTCTGGGAGATCACAACGATCTGTTCATTCCTGTTAATCGGGTATTCCCAGTCAGAAGAGGCGACCAATAACTCGTTCCTTGCCCTTTCCATGAATCTGCTGGGCGGGGTCGCGTTCATGGCGGCGTTAATCTACCTTGCCATCGTTGATCCCACCGGACAACTCCTTGGCCTGAACCACCTCATCAGTTCCGGCAAAGCAATTGCGTTAGTGCCTGCAGTCCTGATATGCTTTGCCGGTATCACCAAAGCCGCCCTTATGCCCTTTTCCTCCTGGCTTGTCGGCGCCATGGTCGCACCGACCCCGGTTTCTGCTCTTCTCCACTCGAGTACGATGGTCAAGGCCGGTGTTTATATTATCATAAGATTCGCACCGGTACTTTCCGGGACTACTGAAGGTCTTATTATTGCACTTGTTGGTGGCACTACCTTTGCCCTTGCATCATTTATGGCGATTTCCCAGAATAATGCGAAGAAAGTGCTCGCCTATTCGACCATCGCCAATCTGGGACTCATCGTTGCCTGTGCCGGTGTCGGTACCTATAACCTGATGTGGGTGGCGATCCTCCTGCTTGTCTTCCACGCGATTGCAAAGTCGCTCCTGTTCCTCTGCGTCGGGACCGTCGAGAATCGGATTGGCAGCAGGGACATCGAGGATATGAGTGGCCTCATCGTCCGGATGCCGAAGATCGCCATCATGATGTTCATTGGCATGGCAGGTATGTTCCTTGCACCGTTTGGTATGGTCATCTCCAAATGGGCAGCGATCGAGGCATTCATAACGGCACCGGTCGGTTTAATCTTTATCGCGATCCTTGCATTCGGTGGTTCCGCAACCGTATTCTTCTGGAGCAAGTGGATGGGTAAACTTATCTCGGTGACGCGTGACCAGCCGGTTATCGA